>JBCAXJ010000081.1:0-18375 GCA_038534135.1 Pseudomonadota bacterium
CCAGCGCCGCCAGACCGCCCAAGGCGAGCGCATGGGGCGCACCCAGCCGAGTAACCCAGCGGCGCCCCGGACCCAGCATCAGGACGGTTTCGGCGATCACGCCAGTCGCCCAGAGCCAGCCGATCACGGAGTCCGAGATGCCTTGTCCGCGCCAATCCAGGACGGAGTAGACATAGTAAACGATATGACTGGCTTGACCGAACACGGTGGCCAGCGCGAACACGACGAATGCCGGGATCAGGAACACGCGCAATGCTTCGCGCGGGCTCGCCCGATCGGATCCCGCACCGGGCGGAGCGCCACCTCCCGGATGAACGGCCCCAAGGACACTGACTGCAGTAAACCCGATCACGATGATCCAAAGTACCAGATCTGGGCCTTCCGATCCGATCATTGCTCCGACAGAGATGTTGGCGATCAGAAAACCCACGGATCCGGCGGCGCGCACCGGTGCGTAGGCAAAACCGTACCGGGTCGCGGCGCGCAGGCCCAACGCCTCCCCCGTCGGAATCGAGGGCGCCATCACCACCGCGGCGATCAGTGTCACCGCAAGCAACTCTGGCGGCGTCTCGGCGATCAGATGGGCCAGATGCGCCAGCGCCGTCGCAAGGGCCGAGACAACGATCGTCCATCGCCGCACCGCATAATGGTCGGCAAGCGAAGGGATCACCGTTGTCCCGACCACGCGCGCGACGGTCGCAGCACCCAGATACCAGCCGATTTCGGCAGTTGTCAGGCCCCAGTGCTCCAACCAGACCGGCCAGTACGGCAGATGCGCCCCCAGCGCTGCGAAGATCACTGCGTAATATGCAGCGGTCAGCGCGGCGGCGCGCGCACGCTCGGTCATCGGAGATGCTCGGGAATCATGCGGCAGCCTTACGACGACCACCGCTGATTGAAAAGCGGGCGGGGGTCGCGTAGGCCAATGCAAAGCGCCACGGAGGCGATATGCCCAACCATCAGTTCGAGCCACAATCCTTCACCGATCCGGATGCAGCAGTCGCACGTCTGACCGAGATCTACGACACGTCAGCAAACCGGATCCGCGCGGCCTTCGCAGCCCTTCAATCCGGCAATCCGCCCGCCGAGCCGGATCACGCGCCATACCCGGAGGTTTCGGTTTCGGCAGGACACCGCGATCTTAATGTCGATGCGCGCCCCTCCTTTGGTGTGCTGCTGGAGCCAGGGCAGTACACGACCACGCTGACGCGACCGGATCTGTTCGCCGACTATTACCGCGAGCAGCTTGCGCTGGTGATCCGGCGCCACGGCCAACCGATCGTGGTGGGCGAGGGCACACGGCAGATCCCTTTGCCCTTTGTGCTGGAAAGCAGTGTCGTGAACCTGGACGAAGGCTCGATCCGGTCGCTGCACGATTTGTTCGCGATGCCGGATCTCTGGGACACTGATGACCATATAGCCGGGGGCGAGGTGCCTCATCCCGGGGGCGTCTCCAAGCCTCTTGCACTCTTCACCGCGTCTCGGGTCGACTATTCGTTGGCACGGTTGCGGCACTACACCGGCACGTCCGAGCCGCACTTCCAGCGGTTTGTCCTGCTGACCAACTATCAGCGCTATGTCGATGCGTTCGTCGACTGGGGGATCGAACAACTCGCCAGCGGAGAGTACTCCGAATTTGTCGAGCCAGGGAACCTAGTGCATCGCCTGGACCGGGAGCCCGAGGGCGCAGGCCAGAGCCCGCTGCCGCAGATGCCTGCCTATCATCTGAAGCGCCCGGATGGCGACGGCATCACCATGGTCAACATCGGTGTCGGGCCGTCAAACGCCAAGACGATGACCGATCACCTGGCCGTGCTGCGTCCGCATTGCTGGCTGATGCTGGGGCACTGCGCCGGGCTGCGACGCTCGCAGCTTCTGGGCGACTATGTTCTGGCGCACGGCTACGTGCGTAACGATCACGTTCTTGACGATGACATTCCGACCTGGGTGCCGATCCCGCCTATCGCCGAGGTCCAGACCGCGCTTCAAGAGGCCACGGCCCAGGTCACGGGCCTGCGCGGGCGCGACATGAAACGCAGGGTTCGGACCGGCACTGTCTTCACGACCGACAACCGGAACTGGGAACTGCGCTTTGCCGAGATGTTCGGCGCGCTGAACATGAGCCGCGCAATTGCACTGGACATGGAAAGCGCGACCATCGCCGCAAATGGCTACCGGTTTCGGGTCCCCTATGGCACGCTGTTATGTGTCTCGGACAAACCGGTGCACGGAGAATTGAAGCTCGGCGGAATGGCCAATGCGTTCTACCGCGAACGGGTCAATCAGCACTTGATGGTCGGGCTCGAGACGATGCGCCTGCTCCGCGAACAGGGTCCGGATCAACTGCATTCGCGAAAACTTCGCGGCTTCGACGAACCCGCCTTCCGGTAGTCAGCGGCAGATCAGTTTCGGAAGGTTGCGATCTTGAATGCCGCAAATCCGAAGAACACACCCAGTCCGGCCTCGATCCACCGCCTTGCGCGTCGGTAGAAGCTGATGACAGGCGATGTCGAGAACGCAACCGCATAGGCAACATGTGCAAGAACGGAAAGCGTAGTGGCGCTAACGACCAACGTCAGACCCACCCAAAGCGGTGCCTCAGACCCGAGCCCGATGCCAACAATGGCAATCCATTGCAACGCCGCCTTGGGATTCGTCATCTGAACCGTCACCCCGCGTAAATAGAGGTTTCCACCGCGAACACTCTCTGCCGCGACTTCGACATTCTTGCGCACCGCCGAGCGGAAGGACTTGTAGGCGAGCCACAGCAAATAGAGCGCGCCCAGCACTTTCAGCACTGTGACAGCACCGGCATAGGCCGTCATCAGTGCGGTCAGACCCGTGACGGTCAGCGTCGCCCAGATCGCGGTTCCGGTCGCGACACCCAGCGCGAGCGCGGTGCCATCAGCACGACCGCGCTGCATCGATGTGCCGATGATTGCAAGAATATTGGGGCCCACACTGATAAACCCGACGGCGAAGATACCGAGTGCCAGGACCAAGCTCGTCAGGTCGTGGCTCATGTCCGCTCCATCAAATCGTGGTTCGTTCGCATCCCGGGACTATCGGGCACGGATTTCATCACCGGTCGCACCCACCAGTTCCGTATAAAGCTCGGGATCCGTATCGCCTTCGGTCCCAAAGACCAGCACGCGGGACGCATCATCCAGCGCAAGAGCTGCCCGCATCTCGTCCGATTGCATTGCGACCGCCAGACCCGCCAGACCGGCCACTGCCGACTCTCCGGCCACGATATGCGCATCCGGAGCAGGTGGACAGGCCAGCCGACGCATCATCTCGATTGCCGACGCGTCACTGACGGCCATCGCCGCATCTCCGTGATCCTGCAGGATCGCCCAGGCCAGGGCCGAGATCTCGCCGCAGGCCAACCCAGCCATTAGGGTGTCCAGATCACCGTGAACCGCAGTCGGTTCCCCTGCAACGTAAGTGTCGACCCAGCAGGCCGACTGATCCGGATCCGTCAGCACGATCATCGGACGATCAGAGCCCCAGCGGCGTTTGGCCAGGGCGACGATTGCCGCGGCCATGCCGCCGACGCCGGTCTGCAGGAAGATGTGCGTGGGCGGTTCGGGCAACAGATCAAACGCCTCTGACGCCATCACCTCGTAGCCCTGCATCACGTCGCGCGGGATCTCCATATAGCCCGGATACGAGGTGTCCGAGACAACGAACCAACCCTCGCGCGTCGCGGTCTCCTGCGCCTCGCGCACGCTGTCGTCGTAATTGCCGTCGCACCGGCGAACCTCGGCGCCATATGCCTCGATGGCGGTCTTGCGACCCTCGGAAACCGTGGCGTGGATGAAGATCACGCATCGCGCACCAAAGCGCTGAGCGCCCCATGCAACCGAGCGTCCGTGATTTCCGTCTGTCGCACAGCAAACGGTCACCTGGCTCACAGCTTTGGGATGCTTGCCATCGACGATCTCGGACAGCGGGCAGCCAACCTGCTTTGCCAGCAAGCGCGCCACGGCATAGGCCCCGCCCAAGGCCTTGAAGCTGCCCAGACCGAAACGTCCGGCCTCGTCCTTGTAGTGAATGGCTGCCACACCGATCTCGCCCGCGAGACCCTTCAGATCGTGCAGGGGCGTCGGCGCATACCCCGCCCACGACGTGATGGTGTCGCGCGCAGTGGCCAACGCGGCATCGTTCAGGATCGCATCCTGATCGGGTTTCCAGATTACCGAGCGGCTGGCCTGACGGTTCAGGACCAGCGACGCCGGGTGGCCTTCCGGGTTCGAGGCTTCAATCTTCAAGGCAGTTCTTTCGGGAGATGCTGATCTGACGAGGCCTTCACCCTACGGCAAAAGCAGTGCCTGCACACCCTGCTATCGCCGGGAAACTACGGGCAGGCCACCTGCCCGCAGTTTTGATCTTGGTGGCGCACAGGCGTCACGCAGTCCCGAGCAACTTGCCGATCAACAGCGCGACCACGCCCATATTACTCCCGAACGTGCCGAATGCGCCAACTGACGCATTCCGACCTGCGACGCACCCGGCGGATCCGGGTGGTCATGGAGTTCCTGGAAGACCGGCTGCGCCAGAACCGGGATCTGATCGAAGGGCGCAGTCCACTTGGCCAATGCAGTCCACGCAACCAATAGAATACGCGGGGTTCGAACTATCCCCGCATCCGGCTTGCGTTCGCGTCCCAGATCGGTGCGTGCTGGACGTTGGCGGTCAATCGCTCGCCCAGCAGTTCGATCTCCCAGCCGTCTTCTTCGTTTGCGTGCTCCTTCGGCACGTAACCCATCGCCATCGAGGTGTCGGACCCATGGGCATACCCGCCCGATGTCACCCAGCCGATCACTTCGCCATTGCGCCAGATCGGCTCGTCCCCGATCACGTCGGCATCCTTGGCATCGACGCGGAACATCTTGAGCCGCAGGGTTCCACCGCTGTCGCGCTCGGCCAGGGCGCTGGACTTGCCGATGAACTCGACCGGCTTCTCGTAGGCGACGAACCGCTCCAGCCCGGCTTCCAACGGACCGTACAAGGGACGGTATTCCCGCGCCCAGCCGCCGAAGTTCTTCTCCAGCCGCATCGCGTTCAACGCCCGCAGACCAAAGGGTTTGATATTGAATTCAGCCCCGGCCTCCAGCATTCGCTCGAAAACATATCGCTGGTATTCCGGCTTCATCCAGATCTCGTAGCCCAGATCACCCGTGAAACTGACCCGGCCGATCAGGCAGGGCGCATACCCCAGCTCGATGTCGCGGACCGCCATGAACTTGAACCCGCTGGCCGACACATCGTCGAAGGTCAGCTTCTCCAGCACCTTTCGCGCGTTCGGCCCGGCAATCGAAAGCCCGCAGACGCGCAGACCGACATTCTCCAGCATGACCGAACCGTCATCGGGCAGATGCTTCTCGAACCACCGCATGTAATAATTCTCGGCCATGCCCGAGCCCGCGAGGAAATAGAGCCCCTCCATGATGCAGCCCAGTGACAAGTCACCGATCAGCTTGCCGTCTTCCTTCAGCATCGGCGCCAGCGTCATCCGCCCCGGATTCGGCACCTTGCATGCCAGGATCTTGTCGAGCCAGTCCTTCGCCCCCGCTCCGGAGACGCGGAACTTCGAGAAGCCAGAGATCTCCATGATGCCGACGCTCTCGCGGACGGCTTTCACTTCAGCTTTCACGTGGTCAAAGTCAGTGGACCGGCGCCACGAAAACTCGTCCTTTGTCCCGTCCGGCGAGAACCACAGCGGCGCCTCCAGCCCCCAGGAGTCGCCCATCTGCGCGCCCATCCCTGTAAGCTTGTCGTAGATCGGCGTGGTCTTGAACGGACGCGCGGCCTGCAGTTCCTCGTTCGGGAACTTGATCGAGAACCGGCGGGAGTAATTCTCCTGCACCTTGTGGTTCGTGTAGTTCTTGGTCGTCCAATCGCCATAGCGCGCGATGTCCATGGCCCAGACATCGAAGCCCGGATCGCCATTGATCATCCAGTTCGACAGCGCGAGGCCAACGCCGCCGCCCTGGCTGAACCCTGCCATCACACCGCAAGCCGACCACATACCCGGAAGCTGGCGGATCGGCCCGATCAACGGGTTGCCATCTGGCGCGAAGGTGAACGGCCCATTGATGATCTGCTTGATGCCTGCGTTCTGGAAGGCCGGGAAGTGCTCGAACCCAACCTCCAGCGACGGTGCGATCCGATCGATGTCCGGCTGGAGCAGTTCGTGGCCGAAATCCCACGGCGTCTCACGCTCGGACCACGGCACACAGGCTTTCTCGTAGGTGCCCATCAGCATCCCGCCGCGTTCCTGCCGCAGGTACAACTCGCCGTCGAAGTCGACCGCATGGACGACCTCCTTGCCGGTCTTCTCGTTGATCTCGGCGACCTCGGGCATGTCCTCGGTGATCAGATACATGTGCTCCATAGCCAGGATCGGCAGCTCCAACCCGGTCATCTTGCCAACTTCGCGCGCCCACAGGCCGCCTGCGTTGACGACATGCTCGGCCAACACGATACCCTTGTCGGTCACGACTTCCCATTCGCCCGAGGGCAGCCGGTTGATGTCCTTGACCATCGTGTGCGTGTGGATCGCAGCACCCTTGATCTTGGCCGATTTCGCATAGGCATGCGTGACGCCCGACGGATCAAGGTGACCGTCCACGACCGTCCGCACGGCCCCGCAGAACTGCGACGGATCCAACAAAGGCATGTCGGCATGCGCTTCTTCCGGCGTGATGATCTCGGCCTCGATATCGAGATACCGGCCCTTTGCGACCGTCGATTTCAGCCAGTCGAACCGCTCGGGCGTCGAGGCCAGCATGACACCGCCGGTCATGTGGAAACCGGTCGCCTGCCCGGACAGTTCCTCGATCTCCTTATAGAGGTCGATCGTGTATTTCTGCAGCTTGGCGACGTTCGGATCGCCGTTGATCGTATGGCAGCCTCCGGCGGCATGCCAGGTCGAGCCGGACGTCAGTTCGTCCCGCTCCAACAGCATGACATCCGTCCATCCCTCGCGCGCGAGGTGATACAGGACCGAGCAGCCGACAACGCCGCCCCCGATGACTACGACCCTTGCAGTGGAATTCATTGCACGACCTCCCGGTTTGGCAAAAAAGGTAAGCAGAGAAATCTCGCCGCCCGCGCACGTTTCCCGCCAAGTTCTTGCAGATTTCCGACAGGCAACGACGTTTGAACTGCGTTGCGGCCGATTCAGGGGCGCCTTATCTGCGGCGGTTTTGTCATATCGGTAGATCAACCAGTGTGTTAGGGCCCCTGCCGAGGCGACTAATTCTGGAAATTCCCGATGGGTAACGTCACGGACGCAAGCGTAGAGGTCGGGGATCTTCAAGACAAGAGCTTTGATGTCTGCGTGGTCGGATCGGGACCGGTCGGCGCTGCGATCTGCCATAGCCTGACCCAGAGTGGCCACAAGGTTCTGTGCATCGAAGCTGGCAGCACATCGGCCGATGCGAAGCGCACAGCCCTCAGTGCCGCCGATCTTTCAAACGCCTCAAATCACAAACCGGTCGAAAGCGTTGTGTCCAGGTCTCTCGGCGGCACCGCCAGGCTTTGGGGTGGACGCTGCGTTCCGTTCGACGCCATCGATCTCGATGCGCGGGCGCACGTACCCCATTCGGGATGGCCGATCCGCTTCCAGGACGTCGAGCGTTATCACGCGCGGGCACTGAGCTTCATCGGCTGCGACCCGCGTTCGTTCGAATTGGCGGGCTTGTGGCCTGAAGCGAAGGATTATCCGGACGGGATCGCCTTCACGCGGCAAAGCTTTGCCGACGAACCCAGACTGGACAGACACTGGGATGGCATCGCGGCATCGGGCACGCTCGCCTTGTGCATCGAGACCATCGTCAAACAGCTGATGCTCGACGACGCGGGATCCGAGGTATCGGGCCTTGTTGTTGCGAAGGACGGCCAGGACCACCGCATCAACCCGGCCCATCGATACGTGCTCGCCTGCGGCGGTCTCGAGAACGCCCGCTTGATGCTCAACTCCCAGCGAAACTGTCCGGGTTTCGCGCAAGGTTCCCAGGGTGCGCTTGGGCGGTACTACCAATGCCATTTCGGCTCTCGCATGGCGGAACTGGTTCTCCAGCGGCCGTCTGCTGGCAGGGCGTTCAACTATCGCCGCTCTCAATCGTCGCTGCTGCAACAACGCATTGGTGTGTCCGACGGGCAGAAGGCCGAGCGCGCCTTGCTGAACACATCCTTCACCGTCACGAACCCCAGGATTTCCGATGCGCGGCACGGGTCCGGTGTGCTCTCGACCATGTACCTCATCCTGAAGAGCCCGCTCGGCCGAAAACTCGTCGCTGCCGCGATCCGCGATGGACAGATTGCCAACGCCTCAGGGATTGGCGGACATCTCAGGAATGTGCTTCTGGATCTGCATCGCACCGCATGGACCGCAGGGCATCTCGCTGTTCAGAAGTTCTGGCAGAAACGCCGCTATCCGATGATCCATCTTTATTCCCCGAACGGGCGCTATGACCTTGTCAGCGTGAGCGAGCAATCGCCGAACCCGGACAACAGGGTGGTGCTGTCCGACACATGCGACGCGGCCGGAATGCCGAAACTCGCCGTCCATTACGGGATCAGCCAGGATGACGCGGCATCGTTGGTCCGATCCCACGAGGCTCTCGACGAGACGCTGCGCGCGTCGGGATTCGGTCAGCTCGACTACCGGGTTCCGGCGAAGGAGCGGATTGACCACGTCTTTGCCCATAACGAGACCGGGACACACCAGATCGGCACGACACGCATGAGCGAGACACCCGGTGCGGGCGTCGTCGATCGCGATTGCCGCGTGTTCGGAACGCAGAACCTGTACGTCGCCGGCTCGTCGGTATTTCCAACGTCCAGCGATGCCAATCCGACCCTTGCCGCTGTTGCTCTTGCGTTGCGCTTGGCAGACCATCTGAGCCACGCAGACTAGGAACGCGGCATGGCGGAAGAGCATTTCCCCCTCTCGGCAGCGCGCCTTGGCCTCGGCACCGCGTCCCTCGGGTCGCGTGTTAGCTTGCGGCAAGGAAAACGGGTGATCGAGCAAGCCATCGACAACGGCATCAACTGGTTCGACACCGCACCGGCCTATGGCGACGGCCAGGCCGAAAGCGCGCTGGGCGAGGTCCTCACGCGCACGCCGCGCGACAGCTATGTCATCTGCACGAAGGTCGGTATCGCGCCCCGGCAAATGGGGCTGGCCAAACGCACACTCAAGCCGATAGCGCGTAAGATCCTCAGCGGACTGCCCAACATGCGGGCGAAACTGGCGCGCAGCAATCCGGTCCGCAAGGAAACGATCACGCCCGACCTGATCACCAGATCACTGCAGTCCAGCCTGCGTGCCCTGCGCACCGACTACGTCGATCTGCTGTTGCTGCACGATCCGACAGAAGATCTGCTGGCGGACGCGAACGCGCGAGAGGCTGTGCTGACTGCTTTGCAGTCTGCGCGCAAAAGCGGCCATGTCCGGTTCATCGGCGCGACGGGCCACGCGGATCGGCTGCAACCACATGCCGCCGACCTGAGACCGCTGCACCACCTGCAATGCGCAATCTCGCTGCATGGCAACGATCTGCCCCGGGCACACTCATCTTTCGCTCTGTATTCGGTCGGAAGACTCGCAGCGCAGATCCAGGACAGCATGGCGACCTCGCGGGACCTCGCGACCGCCATTCGGGACCATGCCGACGCCGCCTGCGATCAGGACGCAGCGAGGAGTCTTGCACTCGACTATGCCCTGCTCGAAGCTGACGGGAAGGGCCCGGTGCTGATGTCGATGCTGTCCGGCAATCACCTCGACACCGGCCTCGCCAACCTTCAGCGGTTCGAGAGCATGGTCCAGACCGACGATTTCCGGCAGCGCGTATACAGGATCGTAACGGCGCTGCGGGAACACCTCGAGACAATGCAAGGTAGTGTTTGATCATGTCGTTGATGACCAACGCCGTTTTCGTCGCCGCGCGAAAGGCCCTCAGGCGTGCCGGTCTCTCCAGTATTCTTGCGGCCCTCGTCTACGGGCGCAAGTACGAAGAGGCCTATGACACCATGATGACGGCCAACGTTCGCCCGGGCGACCATCTCTGGGACATCGGGGCAAATCACGGTCTCTACACCCTGAAATTCGTTGACCTCACGGGACCGCAGGGCAGGATTGACTGTTTTGAGCCCAGTGCAAAGAACCTCGCTATTCTGCGCCCGGCCATACAGCCTCATCCCAACATCAAGTTGTACGAGGTTGGTCTCAGCGATCAGTCAGGCACAGTCAGTTTCGTTCAGGACAACAGCGCATCCGGTGTCGGCAATCGTATCACTGCGACGGATGGTGAAAGTTCGGACAGCGAAATTACCGTGGTTCGGGCCGAAGAGGTCATCAGCGCCGCTCCGGACTCTGTTCCGGATGTGATCAAGATCGACGTCGAAGGGCATGAGCTCCATGTCTTGCGCGGTTTCGGAGACTGCCTGAAAGACACAAAGATCCGGTGCATCGGCGTCGAGGTGCATTTCAGCCTGCTGGAAGCACAGGGCTTTTCAGGTGCTGCGAACCAGATCGAAGCCCTTCTCAAAACCGCAGGTTTCAAGGTCACCTGGACCGACCCCAGCCATATCGTGGCGCTGCGCTAGAAAGCCTGTCGGCAGGCGATCAGACGCTGTTGCATCATCCACGCATCCGCGCACCGTCAGGATCCACCAGGTGGGTCGACGTGATGACGGCCGGGCGTTGCTGCCCAAGGATCTCGACCGTCAGTTCCTTCCCGTCACGCGCGTCCTCGGCCGGGATCAAGGCCATCGCGACGGATTGCCGTGAGTAGTGCGCATATCCGCCCGAGGTGACGAAGCCGATCACCTCGCCATCGTCAAAGACCGGTTCCCATCCCTGCGCGTCGGCGCCATCGGCATCGACCAGCATCGAGACCAGCTTGCGTGCCGGAGGCGTGTCGCGCTCTGCCACCACAACGTCCCGCCCAATGAAGTCGTTCTTCTTCCAGCTGATGAACCGGTCCAGACCAACCTCTGCCGGGGTGTAATCCGGTTTGAACTCGCGCAGCCATGATCCGAAGAACTTCTCCAGCCGCAGGCTCATCATCGCCCGCATCCCGAAGCCGCGCAGGCCCAGACCGGTCGCCTCCATGGCGATCGCGTTGTACAGCGCAACCTGATGGTCCGAGGCACAATAGATCTCGTAACCCAGGTCGCCGGTATAGCTGACCCGCTGAACCCGCACCGGCACATGACTTGCGTAGAGCTCGTGCACGGACAGGAACCGGATCGCATCGTTCGAGACATCCGCACCCGTCACGCGACCCAGCAGCTCGCGTGCGTTCGGCCCGGCAATCTGGAACCCGATCAGCGATTTCGAGACATTCTCGATCTCGACCCCGGCCTCGCGATGCTTCAGGAACCAGCGCATATGGTACTGCTGCGCGGCATACGACGCCGTCAACTGCACCCGGTCCTCACCGATCCGCGCCATGGTGAAGTCACCGATGATCCGCCCGCGCGGCGACAGCATTGGCGTCAGCGCCATACGCCCGATATCCGGCACCCGGTTCGCCATGATCCGATTCAGCCAGTCCACCGCATTCGGGCCCGAGATGATGTACTTCCCGAAGTTGTGGATTTCGTTCAGTCCAACCGCCTCACGCACCGCCCTGCATTCTTCGGCCACAGCGTCGAAGGCGTTCGATCGACGGAAGGTCGGCTCCTCGAACCTCCGCTTGCCGGGCAAGGCGAAGTAGTTCACGTGCTCGATGCCGTAGGCCGAGCCGAACACTGCGTTCTGTTGATCCCAGATACCGTAGGCAGGCGTCGTCTCCAGCGGTCGTGCAACCGGAAGTTCCTCGTTCGGATACCCGATCGAGAACCGTCGCTGGTAGTTCTCGGTCACCTTCAGACGCGTGTAGCCCTTGTTCGCCCAGTCGCCGAAGCGCGCCACGTCCATGGCGTAGACGTCTGTCTCGGTCTCGCCTTCGACCATCCACTCGGCCAGCGCCTTACCGACGCCGCCGCCCTGGCTGAACCCGGCCATGACCGCACAGGCAGCCCACATGCCGGGCATCCCGGGGATCGGCCCGACCAGAGGGTTGCCGTCCGGTGCGAAGGTGAACGGCCCGTTGATCGTGCGCTTGATCCCAGCGCGACCCAGCACCGGATAGCGCCGAAACGCCGCTTCCAGAGGCTCGGACACCCGATCGAGATCGTCATTCAGCAACTCGTGCCCAAAGTCCCACGGCGTCCCGTCGACCGCCCAGGGAATGGCCTTCTGCTCGTAGATACCGATCACCAGACCCCGGCCTTCCTGCCGAAGATAGGTCTCGCCCGCCGGGTCCATCACATGCGGCAGTTCCTCGGCGCGCTCATGCACCTCCGGGATGTCGTCGGTCACGAAATACTGATGCTCCATCGGGTGCAGTGGCAGATGCACGCCCGCCATGGCCCCGACCTCGCGCGCCCAGAGGCCCGCCGCATTGACCACATGCTGGGCCCGGATCGTCCCCTGCTCGGTCACGACATCCCATTCATCGCCGACCCGGGTCAGCGCCGTGACAGGCGTCCGCAACAGAATCTCGGCGCCGGCCATCTGGGCTGCCTTGGCATAGGCGTGGGTCGTCCCGGAGGGATCGAGGTGCCCGTCCAGCGGGTCGTAAAGTCCACCGACCACGCCCTCGACATTGGTGATGGGAGAGCGCCGTTGGATCTCCTCCGGCCCGATGATCTCGGTATCCAGGCCCATATAACGGTGCTTGGCGCGCTCGGTGACCAGGTAGTCCAGCCGGTCCTGATCGGTCGCGATGGTCACCCCGCCGACATGGTGCAGACCGCAGCTTTGCCCGGTGATCTGTTCCAGCTCGCGGTACAGGCGGATCGTGTAACCCTGAAGGGCCGCCATGTTGGTATCGGAGTTCAGCGTATGGAAGCCGCCCGCCGCGTGCCAGGTCGACCCGGACGTCAGCTCGGACCGCTCGATCAGGCAGATATCGGTCCACCCATGCCGTGTCAGATGATAGAGGACCGAGCAGCCAACCACGCCGCCACCGATCACAACCACACGGGCCTGAGTGCGCATCATCCGATCTCCCTTCGAACTTCACCAAACCAGAAAACCGGAACAAGGTCGGCGCAAAATCGTCGGGTTTCTATCGGGAATACGACACGCTCGGTTCAGCGTGCCTTCAGCCAGGCGCTCGGATCTTCGTACATCTTGGACCAATCCGGGCGAGCGCGCAGTGGATCGAGGTCGTCGGACTTGTCGACAAAGTCGATACGCATCTCGCGGCTGTATCCCGTGCGCTCTTTCAGCGCTGTTCGCAGGATCGACGCGACCTCGGACATCGCCTCGTCCGAAAGACCCGTTGCCACGAGCAACTGCGCGCGTCTGATCTCGTAGGCCATTGCATTGCCGGGATTGGGCGTCAGATTGCGTTGTATCTCCAAAGCGCCCCGCGGATCGCCGCGCCGCCACAGGATCTCGATCAGATCTTCCTGCGAACCATACTCGAACGCGACCATGTTGATCTTCTCGACCCCGCGCTGTGACAGAAGATAGATCCGTCGCGCGATGTTCTCCGCGAGATCAAACTCGCCGCGCGCAATGGCGAATTTCGTCAGGTGCGCCAGCAATGGCGGAAAATCCCAGAAGAGCCGCGCCCGATCGCCCAACATCTCCAGGCACAGATCATAGTTCCCGCGCTGCGAGTTCTGCGCCAACTCCTTCCAGGTCTTGTTCCACCATGATTGCGCATCCAAAGCGGCCCTGGCGTCGGCCTCATCACCTGTCCCCTTCCAGAGCTTTCGCCGCGGCCTGAGCAGCCTTGCCGCCTGATAGCTGCATCCGGCCCGGAACAGCGCCAGACCATAGGCAATCTGCGCGGCATCATCATCAGGCGTACGTGCAGCCTTCGTGGCCAGCACAACCAGATCAGCGGGATCTTCAACCGGAAACTCGAGCAGGTCCTGCACGGCGTACTCCCCCCGAAGCCTCGGAAAAAGGTGCCATTGCGCCCTGACAGCGTCAACGCATCTCCGGCGATCGCGACATCAGATCGGCCAGACACTTTCCCGGCTCGTCCAAAAATGTTTCGTCGCGGTATGCTGCATCCTGAATCAGATCCAGCCGGAACGTCCGGAAATCCGCCCGCAGTTCGCACCATGCGGTCAGGTTCCAGACGGCACCGAAGAACGACAACAGCAGGGGCCGGATCGTGCGCTGGCTGCTGTCACCTGCTTTCGAGCAATACTCGATGTCGATCTTCCGGCGGCCCCGGATCGCCTCACGCAAGGTGGTGCGATCGATCGAGATCGGTTCCTCGTAGTGACCAGCCGGGGCATCCATCGCCACATCGGACATCGCCGATTGCAGGTTCTCGGGCAGAACGGCTTCGATCTTGCGCAGGGCGGCGACGGCCGATTTCGCCAAGGCAGGGTCCGCCCAGCTCTCGACAATCCGGGCGCCGAACACCAGCGCCTCGATCTCTTCGACATTGAACATCAGCGGCGGCAAATCGATCTCCTCTCGCATCAGGTAACCGACCCCGGCCTCGCCTTCGATCGGCACGCCCGAGGCGATCAGTGCCGCGATATCGCGATAGATCGTCCGCTCGGACACCTCGAGATCGCGGGCCAGATCGCTGGCGCGCACCAGCTTGTTGCGGCGCAGGTACTGGACGATGTCGAACAGGCGGTCGGCACGGCGCATGGGCGATTCTCCCTTCACGAAACACCGTAGACAAACACTCCTGACAGCACGGTGTCAGGAGGGTCAATGCGCTCCTGACAGCATGATGTCAGGAGGGGTCAGGTATTCCTTTGGGCATCGGATCTCTCACGGAGGATGCACAGATGGGACCCTGGTACGACACCGCGATTCACTACAGTAACAACGCCATGCGGAAGGAGGAAGAAGCACGCCTGTCGCGTCTGGTCGGCCCACTTCGGACGCCCAAGCTGCCAAACGGGCCAAGCGCGCTTGTGACCTATGGATTGCTGATCCTGATGGTCGCTACGCAGGCGGCGATTGCCTGAAACCGGCCGAGGGGCGCTATTCCTCGCGCCCCTCGGCCTTCAATCGGGCATGGAGGGCGTCCGCGTCCTCCGACCCGCTCTCCAGAGCAAAGACGTACGCGTGGGTCAGGTAGAAGCACATGGCCTCTCGATCACCCGCGGCCTCGGCCAGATCTGCGGCGTGTGCGTACAAACGAACCAGCGCAGGTTGGTCACCACGGTGATGCGCGTCCAGCAGGGCAGCGTCCAGCGCCGCCCGCGGATCCGTCATGCGGACATCTGGCGCGCAACCCAGGCGTGGAAGTCGTGGGTCGGGTTGTCCATCACGGGTGAGAACTTGCCGCCGTCGAACCCGCTGGCGTGACGGCCCTTCTGCATGCCCTCGACCACAAAGATGTCCTCTTCGAAGACACCGCGCCACTGGACTGCATTCCTCTCGCGCATCTCACGCCAATCGTCGCCCGAGACCTCGTCCGAGGCATAGAAAAGCTGAACCCGTTCAGTGGACCGCTCCTGCGTTTCGGGTATGACGATAAACGCGAAGGTGTGGTCGTTCTGAAAGCCCATCATGATGTTCGGGAACAGCATCGGGTACTCGGCACCCTTGGCCCATTTCTCGGACAATCCGTCGAATTTCGGGAACTTCAGCGCCGGGTCATAGACAGTCGTACCCTGTCCACAGGTCGGACCGGCAGTGTCGATGTGGTAGTGATCTTCCAGCCGCGAATAGCTGTTCAATCCCGGATGAACCCAGGGCAGGTGATAGCTTTCAGCGCCGTTCTCGATGGCAAGCTTCCAGTTGCCCTGCACCGACATCTCGAAAGTGCCCTCGTCACCGCAACGATACAGCGGCTTCTCGAACTCGGCATAGCGGTCGAGCACATCGCCCGCGTATTCTTCGAACGCGGGCGCTTGGCCGTCCAGGTTCACGAAGACGATCCCCATCCACTGATGGCTGCGCACCTCGATCAGCCCGAGGCTGGCGCGATTGATGCAGTCATGGCGGTTGTTTCCCGGCCCACCGACATGCGGGGTCGTGCGCAGCGCGCCCGACATCTCGTAGCTCCAGGCGTGGTACGGGCAGCGGATCGCCCGCTTGATCGGGCCTTCCTCGGCGACCAGGATCATGCCGCGGTGCCGACAGATATTCTGGAACACCCGCAGCGTGCCCTCGGCGTCGCGCACCAGCATCAGCGGCTGCCCCAGGAAGGTCAGCGGCTTGGCATATCCGTTCTCCTGCACATCCGTCGTGAACGCCATGGCAACCCAGTTGCGGGCCCAGACTTTGCTCTTCTCCACCTCGAAGACCGTAGGATCGGTGTAGAATGCGTTCGGCAGTCCCCGCGCGGTCTCGATACCGCCGGTCACATGGGACAGATCCATCGGGAAAACACTCATGGCAGCCACTCCGGTTGAGGTTTCGCAGTCTCTTCCGGCTATACCGACGACCCCGGCACCGTCTCACACGCCAACGACATGCCATGTCGATTCCAATCGCCCCGAATCCGGCATCTTGCGACGTGTTCACGTCATCGTGCGCGGGTGCCGGGACGTAGATCAGCGGTATCGGCGTACCAATTCCGTCACCAACGACGTAAGGTAAGGTCATGTTTGCGCGCTCGATCAGAGTTGTCCCGGCCATCTTGATGCTGGCTCTCGGCGCTGCCGCCTGCACGCCCGTCGCCGTTACGTCATCGTCCGGGCTGCGGGCCGAGACGCGCTATCCGACACCAGATGACCGGATCTTCCGCGCCGATGGCCTGAGGTTCCCGACACGCCGCACCCGCGATGCCTATCTGCGGCAAGTCGAGGTCGAACGGTCCCGCAACCAAAGCGCCTCCGTGCATCGCCTGACCCGGCAAGCGCGTCGCGAAGCACGTCTTGCCCGCGAAGAACGGCGGCTGGTCGAGCTGGAACGCGCCCGCCTGCGGGCCGAACGCGCCGAAGCCCAGGCTCAGCGCGCCAGACGTCAGGCGGAACGGGCGACGCGCCGTGCCCGCACCAGCACAATCGAAGCCCAGACCCGGACCAGGGCCCGTCAGGCCGAGATCGATACCGACCGCGCCGTCCGCGATGCCCGCCTTGCCCAACGCCAGGCACAACGCGCCCAGGAACGCGCAAGCACCGTCGCAGCCCGTGCCAACCGGGTGGATCGCCTCGCACCGCGCCCGGGCCTCGCGCCGGCCACCAAGGCAAAGATCCGCAAGTACGGCCAGTACCGGCGCAAGGGCGAGAACGAACCGGCCTTTGTCATGCGAATCGCCCGGGCCGAACGGCTCAGCGCACGTGAAGGGCGATCCGTGGCCCACTGGCTGAACGACAAGAACCGCCGCCGCCAGGGCGCCAGCGAACGCTGATCTCACGCAGCGAGCAACCCCGACGCCGCCCGCGCAATCGCCAGTTCCTCGTTCGTCGGCACAACCAGCACTCGCACCCGGCTGAGATCGGTCGAGATCACCGTCGCATTGTCGGCATTCTTCATCCGGTCGATCTCGAGCCCCAGCCAATGTAGCCCTTCGCAGACCCGCAGCCGGATCGGTGCCGAGTTCTCTCCGATGCCACCGCAGAAGACGACGGCGTCCAGTCCGCCCAGAACCGCAGTCAGTGCGCCCAACTCACGCCGGATACGGAACACATAATAGTCCAGCGCCTGCTCTGCTTCGGGCGTCCCGGCTGACTGCAGCGTGCGCATGTCGCTCGACATCCCCGACAGGCCCAGAAGACCCGACTTGCGGTATAAAAGCTCTGCGATCTGGCGCGCGTCCATACCCTCCTGATCCATCAGGTACAGCAGCACGCCCGGATCGATCTGGCCGCAGCGAGTTCCCATCGGCAACCCGTCCAAAGCACTGAGACCCATGGTCGAGCCGACCGAGCGGCCACCCAGCAAGGCACACATCGATGCCCCGTTGCCCAGATGCGCCACGACGACCCGGCCCGCGTGCAGATGCGGTGCGATCTGCTCCATCCGGCCCGAGATGTACTCGTAGCTCAGGCCGTGGAAACCGTACCGGCGCACACCCTTGTCATAGTACTCGCGCGGCAGGGCGAAGGTGTCGTTCACCCACGGGTGATTCCGGTGAAACGCCGTGTCGAAACAGGCGAACTGCAAGGCGCCCGGAAACGCGTGCGAGGCAGCATCGATCCCCGCCAGATTGTGCGGCTGATGAAGCGGCGCAAAAGGGATCAGCTCTTCCAGATCTCGCTTGATCTCGTCCGTGATGACAACGGGGGTCGCATATTTCGGGCCTCCATGGACGACGCGATGCCCGACCGCCGCGACCGCGCGCTCGGGATAATGCGTCCGAAGCGCTGTCGTCGGATGCTGCGCATTCTCGGGACGGGATGTACGAAGCGGTCCTGCGGGCGCTTCAGACG
>JBCAXJ010000082.1:0-17944 GCA_038534135.1 Pseudomonadota bacterium
CTCAAGAACACGCAGGTGTCCGACTTACGCGCGCTTGAAGACAAGGAACGACTGGAATCCATTATCTTCAGGGAAACACCCGCACTCACGGCCGACCCCGCTCTGGAAAAATTCTCCTTTATCATCCGCGACCGCGAAAAAGTCGCCGAACTCCAGGCCTATCTCCGCTCCCGCACCCCGCCGGAACCCAGCGAACCGATCGAGACCGGCCCGGCCTTCGAAGCACAGGACACCGGCCCGATCCTGCTCACGCAATCCGCCATGGATGCCAGCGCCGATCCGGACCAGGCCGACATGCACGACGAATGCCGGATCAAGGCCACCATCCTGACCGGGCACAACCAGAAGATCGGCAACCAGTTCCCGACGCTGGCCAGTTCCGCCGAACGCTACTCGCAGCTCATCCACCGCTCTGCCGCCGATATCGGCGCGCGCACGATCTGGTCAGCCGCCAACACGCTGAGGCAGGCACTTGAAGCCCATCTCGCCGCTGTCGAGCAGGGCCGACCGATGGAGGAACTCCCGCCCGAAGTCGCCGCTGCGTTAACGGACCTCGTGCAAACCCATGGCGTCTGGTTCCTCGGCCATCCCGGCGCCGCCGAGGTCGAAGCCCGCGTCCGCGACTACACCCGCGGCCCTGACTCCGCTCAGACCCGCGAAGAAGCAATCGCCGTCGTCGAAGCCGCCGAGGCCGCGCCGAACGTCGTCGACCCCGCCGCCGTGGAACCGGCCAAGGACGACATCGTGGCTTCCGCCGGAGAGGGCCCCGCCGCCGAGAAAGCCGAAAAGTCCCTCCGCGACTGGACCTGGAACCTGATTGCCACTGCGTCCCGTTATCTATGGCGGGCAACGAAGATTGGAGGCACTGCAGGAACGGGCATCGTAGCAAGCCACGACCTGCCTGCTTGGTTCCTCGGAAACGAAACCGTGCTCGGAACCTTCGCGAAACACGTCATGACCAACGGGCCACTCTGGTTCGACAGGTTGGTCGAGGCACTCCGGCTCGTGATCTGAATACACCGGAATGGTAACGCCCTGGTTAACGCGCGCCGTAACATCCACTCACATCGCTCTCCCGGACGCAGGTCCGGGGCCGTCGGATAGCGCCGAGCGACCTCGGGCCAAAACCACCCACGGATCCGGCTCAAATCGCATTAGCCAACAATTAACGGAAGAAAATCATCCCGGATATCACCGGAATTCCTCCTCACGTCCCGCGCCACAATGACGAGACCTGATGAAACGAAAAAGGGCGGGCACAACGGCCCGCCCCAATCCCGATTTCCGGCGTCAATCAGACCGGTTGAGCCTCGGCCATGTCCGCCGCCGAGATGCCTGCAACCTGGACCGGCTTCTTCATCGCGTCGCGGCGGAACGGCTCGCCCAGTTCCTGGTTCAGCATGGCCTCGATCAGCGTGGTCTTGCCGTTCTTCATCTGATCATCGATGGCCTGGTCCAGCGCCGCCGTCAGCTGCTCCATGGTCCGTGCCGCCACGCCCTGCAGCCCGCAAGCCTTTGCAATTCCTGCATAACTTACCTGCTCGTCCAGCTCGGTCCCGACGAAGTTGTCATCGAACCACAGCGTCGAGTTGCGCTTCTCAGCACCCCACTGGTAGTTGCGGAAGACGACCATGGTGATCGGAGGCCACTCGCCGCGCCCGATCGCCGTCAACTCATTGACCGCAATACCAAAAGCGCCGTCGCCGGCGAAACCGACCACCGGCACGTCCGGCTGTCCGATCTTCGCGCCGACAATCGCCGGCAGGCCGTAGCCGCACGGACCGAACAGGCCAGGCGCCAGGTATTTCCGGCCGACCTCGAACGACGGATATGCGTTGCCGATGGCGCAGTTGTTCCCGATGTCGGACGAGATGATCGCGTCCTTCGGAAGCGCCTGCTGAATCGCCCGCCACGCCATGCGCGGCGACATCCAGTCCGGCTTCGCTGCCCGTGCCCGCTCGTTCCACGTCGTGCCCGGATCGTCATCCTCGTGATCCATCGATGACAGCTGCTGCGCCCAGGCCGATTTTGTCTGCGCGATCATGGCCTTGCGCTCGGCGCGCCCTTCGTCGCCCGCCGTGCCCGACAGCCGGGCCAGCAGTCCCTCGGCCACTTTCTTGGCGTCGCCGACGATCCCTACCGTCACCGTCTTGGTCAGCCCGATCCGGTCCGGATTGATGTCGACCTGGATGATCTTGGCCTCGGCTGGCCAGTACTCCATCCCATAGCCCGGCAGGGTCGAGAACGGGTTCAGCCGCGTGCCAAGGCACAGCACGACATCGGCGTTCTTGATCAACTCCATCCCGGCCTTCGAGCCGTTATAGCCCAGCGGCCCGGCGAACAGCGGGTGCGAGCCCGGGAACGCGTCGTTGTGCTGGTAGCCGACGCAGACCGGCGCATCGAGCCGCTCGGCCAGTGCCGCCGTCGCCGCGATCCCGTCGGCCAGCACGACGCCCGCGCCATTCAGGATCACCGGGAACTTGGCCTCGGACAGCAGAGCCGCCGCGTCACCCAGTGCTGTATCCCCACCCTGCGGGCGCTCGAACTCGACGATCGCGGGCAGGGCGATGTCGACGACCTGCGTCCAGTAATCGCGCGGGATGTTGATCTGTGCAGGCGCCGAGGCGCGCTTGGCCTGCAGGATGACCCGGTTCAACACCTCGCAGATGCGCGTCGGATCGCGGACTTCCTCCTGATACGCCACCATGTCCTCGAACAGCTTCATCTGCTCGACTTCCTGGAAACCGCCCTGGCCGATCGTCTTGTTCGCCGCCTGCGGTGTCACGAGCAGCAGCGGCGTGTGGTTCCAATAGGCCGTCTTCACCGCCGTCACGAAGTTGGTGATGCCAGGGCCGTTCTGCGCGATCATCATCGACATCTCGCCGGTCGCGCGGGTGTAGCCATCGGCCATCATCCCCGCCGAGCCTTCATGCGCGCAATCCCAGAACGTGATCCCCGCCTGCGGGAACAGGTCCGAGATCGGCATCATCGCCGACCCGATGATCCCGAACGCATGCTTGATCCCGTGCATCTGCAGCGTTTTGACGAACGCCTCTTCGGTGGTCATCTTCATGGCATCTCTCCCAATTGAATGTCGTGCGGCACATCCCACGGCTGGGCCCCCTCGGCAAGCCGCCTTTCCGCTTGATGGCAGGTAGGGTCGGGGGCTGGACCACTCATAGGTCCAGATATGCGTGAGCGCGCGTCCACGACTGACGAGCGCGATGTTCGGTGCCTGAGTTTGCAGATACTGCCAGCCGTTATTTGCCTGCCCCGGGCAGACGCGTCGTCAGCGGGCCGCGAGTGCGAGAGCCGGTTTAGATTGAGGCGCGCGTTATGGGTTCGTCTGAGCGTTGTTGTCGAAGCTTCATGTGAGAGAACTGGATTAGATCCCGGCGCCGAGCGTCTGAGCGGTCCCGGCTCAAGGCCGGGACAGCGCGGCGCGGTAGGCGGTCTCCGGCCTGCAATGGCGCAGATCGCCTCCGCGTCGCGTCGAATGCGGTATCAATTCGGTATTCCTTGGGGGGAGCGCGCGATCAGGCTTTGCCGAACTTCGCCTTCAATGCGGTCTCGACATCTGTGGAAACGAACTTCGAGATATCGCCGCTCATCCGCGCGATCTCCTTGACCAGCTTCGAGGCAATTGCCTGGTGCTCGGCCTCGGCCATCAGGAAGACCATCTCGATCTCGTCATTCAGCGCGCGGTTCATGCCAACCATCTGAAACTCATACTCGAAATCCGACACCGCGCGCAGGCCTCGGATGATCACCGAGGCACCGACCTCCTCGGCAAAGTGCATCAGCAGGTTCTCGAAGGGCCGGGGCTCGATCACCGTGCCGGTGTTCTCGGCGATCCCGGCCGTCTCGGCCTTGATCATCTCGACGCGTTCTTCCAACGAAAACAGCGGGCCTTTGTCACGATTTATCGCAACGCCGACAATGAGATGATCGACCAACTTAGCAGCGCGTCTGATGACGTCGGTATGGCCGTTGGTCACCGGATCAAAGGTGCCCGGATACAGTCCAGTTCTCACGCCTGCCTCCCCGTTTCGTTGAGGGAAAGCAACATTGTTGCGCGAGCGGGGTCAAGGAAAAACCGGGCCGCTCGCGATCACTGTCCTGAAATGTGCTGCAACGGGAGCGTGCTAGAAAACTTCACCGCTCAGCATGTCGGCCATGGCGGCGTTCTCGGATTCGATCTCCTCGAGCCGCGCCTTGACCACGTCGCCGATCGACAGAATCCCGATCATCGCGCCGTCGGACCCGAGGACGGGCATGTGACGGAACCGGCCCTCGGTCATGCGGCCCAGCAGGTCGAACGCTGTGTCATCTGCAATGCAGGTCTCGACATTGGCGGTCATCAGGTCTTCGATCTTGTGGCTCATCATCGACGCACCTTCGGCGCCGAGCCGCCCGACGATATCGCGTTCGGACAGGATGCCATCGACGCTTCGGCCATTGGCAGAGACGACCAATGCACCGATCCGGTGTTCCGACAGTAGCCCCACGGCGTCTGACACCGGGCGATCCGGAGCAATCGTGGCGACTTCGCCCGAGCCCTTCTTTTTGAGGATCACAGAAACTTTCATAGTACCTCCCTTCCGGCTCGCGGTCGGGGGATGCCAGGGGCAAGTCGCCCCGAACGCTCAAACGGTTTGCATAAGGTGGCACTGGTGCGACACCCTGTCAACAATCCGGAAAGTCGAGTGATCTGCGACGAATTCGCCTTCAGGCTGCACGATCCGCCGATGCCGTCTTGTCGCCAGCGACGTCAGGCAGGCGCCTGCGCAAGCGATAGAGGTCGAAGATGCCGAAGTTCTTTGCGGTTGCGGTCGAGCCGACGAAATCGACATCGTAGTCTTCCTGTGGAGCGATCGCGAGGATCGCCGCGAACATCTCGGTCAGATAGACCGATCCGGTCGGTGTCACCGGCTCGATGCGCGCCGTGCGGGAAACCGCTTCGCCGAAGTAGTTGGGGCGTTTCAGGATCGGGTCATCATGCTTGTAGCACAGGCCGTAGTGCAGTGCGATGCGCAGCCCGGTGTGTTCGAAATCCTCGCTCAACGTGCGTTTGACGCGCACCATCTCCTCCTGCATCCGCAGCGCGGCTTCAGCCGCCGCCGCAGCTGAGCTGAAGACGACAAAAATGCCATCGCCCCAGGTGTTTGCAAGCTCGACATGTCCGACGGTGCCCAAGACGTCGCCGATGCGGCCGAGCACCCGATCAACGAAGACCGGGACCGCGAAGTCGTCGAGTTGGGAGAACCCTTTGACATCCGCGAACAACACTGCGACCTCGACGCGGTCCTGACCGACATTGTCGCGCGACACCTCCCGGTTTCGGATGAACGGTGCTGCATCGATCTTGTACGAAACGCGGCCTGTCTCTTCCCAGTGGGCGATATCGCGCGCAGTGCCCCAGGTGTCGGCAACCAGTGACTGATCGCTGACGGCGAGCTGGACGGCTTCGCCCTCCATCATGTTGGCATGCAGGATCGCGCGCCCCATGGCCTGGCGCGATGTCAGGCTGAAATCGATGGCACGCTTCAGGTGCGGCTGGTTTGAGAGGGTCGAGACCGAGGCCGCCGCTTCGCGGCAGGCGTGGTACCGGATGACCCAGTCATAGCCCGCGTACAGGACTGACGTATCGATGAAATCGCGTTCCCGAAACGGGAGAATTACATGGACCGGCACGCTGGCGCGGATGCATTCCTCTGCGATGATGATGTCTGCGCCACAGGCAAGCGACCCAAAGGCGGCGGATGGCCGAATGCGTTTCAACTGGTCGCGCACGAGACTGCGCAGCTCAGATTCGCAGGCCTGGTCCAGCCGGCCGCGCCGCGCCTCGGGATCCGCCATCAGGTGCCCGCAATAGTGCATGACCGGAGCAGGCGCGAGCGGGTCACAGATTGACGGGTCGGCATCGAGTTTCTGGATAAGTTGGCGGAGCTGCCGCAGCGACGGTGCGCGTGTCAACGCATCGATCTCGGAGATCGACGAGGCAGCGGAGATCGAATTGGCGGCCTCGTCGACCTGACCCAGGATCAGATGCGACTGGGCGGCATTGATGTTGCGCAGATAAGCGATGTGCGGGCTGGTGGCGATGCTCGGCAGCGTGCGCAACAGCGCCTTCGCGATCGGCCGCGCCGTTTCCATGTCGCCCTTCAGCGCGCTGAGAGAGGCCGCGTTTATTCCGGCCCGGCGGTCGCCGACGGTGGTGAACAGCTCGAGATAGGCAAAGACCGCGTCGTTCAGCGCGTCCAGGCGACGCGAGGGCGGGAGAGACAGGGCTTCGGCGCGCAGAATGTCCGCCTCGATCTGCCGAATCTCGCGATCCTCGGCGCCGTTGAAACCGTAATCGATGATCCGGCGGCGGGCGACCGAGAGCGCGCCAATTTTTACGAGCAGCCGCACCGCGAGCAGACGCAACGCTCGTGGTGCTTGCAGCGGCGTTGCGTAGTCGTCCGATATCGCGCGGCGCGCCAGACTGACCGCGCCGTTCAGGTCGTGCTTTTTTTCAAGCTCGCGCGCACGCTCGAGCGCGCTTCTTTGATCCCCTTCGGGCATATCCAATCCCCGACGCCCCGAAACATGCCTGTCCAAAAAAGAGGCCGGTCATGGGGCGACCCTGCTTCCAAATGCAGAGAATGGTACACGAGCCGCTGGAATTCGCAAACAAAGGCCATCCTGGCCGATCGCGTTCGCGCCAAAGGCGACTAGGGCATCAGGGGTGGGTTAGGCTGCCTCGGCTTGTGGCTTGGATAGCTCGTCCGCATATTTCTTAACGTTGATCGGCGTCCAGATCCCGCGCCCGAACGCACTGGCAAGTCTGCCATAGCCTGCCGCATTGGGCTTGAAGCTCGGCTTGATTCCAGACGCCTGGAACAGCGCTTCGGCCACCACGCTGGAGCAATTGTAGTTCGTCAGGTGATACTTCGGATGGCGCTCCTTGATCTCCCCGATGAACTTGGTCAGAGCCATGAAATCGATGTTGTCAAGCGGGATCGGAATGTTCCAGTCGTCGCGCCCCTTCTCGCTGGAGCGATCCGCCGCAAGGGTCTCCACAAATTCGGAGTAACGCTTCTTTCGGGTGACGATGTCCGTTGGACGCGCAGCCTTATCGAACGATGCAGGCCAGAAGCTCAGGTACTCCAGGGTGAACCCCTTCGACGCAGTTAGGCTCAACGAGGTATGGCCCACTCGCTTCTTGTTTGGGAGCCAGATGTGAACGGCAACATGCATCCTTAGAACCTTTCCGATGGCAGGGCTCACCATCGTGGGCGAACCGGTTGTTATACCGGTTGGTCGCGCCAGAACGGGAAAGGTTCAAAAGTTTCTCGGCTTGCACGGAAAAGCCGTTTCGGTACTGCGCATGTCGTGCTGCACAAGCGCTTTAGAGCGGACTTTTCGGAAGGTGCCGAGGTGTCCGGCACGCGTTCCGACATCAAAGGCTGCTGCGTAGACCCGGGCCCGCCTTGAAGCGCGAACCGCGAGCGGATCTATTCTGCAGCGATCCGCTTGGCCTTGTTGAGCATCGGCAAGAGGTATCGGCCGGTGTGGCTGCCTTGGATCTCGGCGACATCCTCCGGGGTGCCTGTCGCCATGATCTGGCCGCCGCCATCGCCGCCTTCGGGCCCCAGATCGATGATCCAGTCGGCGGTTTTGATGACGTCGAGATTGTGTTCGATCACCACGATCGAATTGCCCGCCTCGACCAGTTCCTGCAGAACTTCCAGCAGCTTCTTGACGTCTTCGAAGTGCAGGCCTGTCGTCGGCTCATCCAGAATATAGAGCGTCCGTCCCGTCGCCCGCTTGGAAAGTTCCTTCGACAGCTTGACGCGCTGCGCCTCACCGCCCGACAATGTCGTCGCCTGCTGCCCGATCTTGATGTAGCCGAGGCCCACGCGTTCCAGCGTCACCATCTTCTCGCGGATCATCGGGATCGCTTCGAAGAACTTGACGCCGTCCTCGACCGTCATGTCCAGCACCTCGGCAATCGACTTGCCGCGGTACTTGATCTCGAGCGTTTCACGGTTGTAGCGCGCGCCCTTGCAGGTTTCGCAGGTCACATAGACGTCGGGCAGGAAGTGCATTTCGATCTTGATGACGCCGTCGCCCTGGCAAGCCTCGCACCGCCCGCCCTTGACGTTGAAGCTGAACCGGCCCGGCTTGTAGCCGCGCGCCTTGGCCTCTGGCAGTCCAGCGAACCAGTCGCGGATCGGTGTGAACGCGCCGGTGTATGTCGCAGGGTTCGAGCGGGGTGTCCGACCGATCGGTGACTGGTCGATGTCGATCACCTTGTCGAGATGTTCGAAGCCCCGGATCGTGCGGGACGGAGACGGTTGTGTACGTGCTCCGTTCAGCCGCTGGGCCGCCGTTTTGTAAAGCGTCTCGATCGTCAGGGTCGACTTGCCGCCACCGGAGACACCCGTGATGCAGCAGAAGGTGCCCAGCGGGATCTCGGCGGTCACATCTCGCAGGTTATTGCCTGTGGCACCTTCGATCACGATCGATTTGCCATTGCCGGGACGTCGCAGTGCAGGAACCGCGATCTCGCGTTCGCCCGTCATGTATTGCCCGGTGATGGATCCCTTGGTGTTGGCGATGTCGGCAGGCGTGCCCGACGCGATGATCGACCCGCCGTGCACGCCGGCGCCCAGGCCGATGTCGATCACATGGTCGGCCTCGCGGATTGCCTCTTCGTCGTGTTCGACCACGATGACGGTGTTGCCCTGATCGCGCAGGCCCTTGAGCGAGGTCAGCAGCCGGTCATTGTCGCGCTGGTGCAGACCGATCGACGGTTCGTCCAACACGTACAACACGCCGGTCAGGCCGGAACCGATCTGGCTCGCCAACCGAATGCGCTGGCTCTCGCCGCCCGACAGCGTGCCGGAATTTCGCGACAGCGTCAGGTAATCCAGTCCGACATTGACCAGGAAGCCGAGCCGTTCGCGGATTTCCTTCAGGATTGCGCCCGCGATCTCGTTTTTCTGCTTGGTCAGCATATCCGGCACCGCTTCGACCCAATCGAGCGCCTCTTTGATCGACAACTCGGTGACCATGCCGATATGGGCCTTGCCGATCTGCACCGCCAACGCCTCGGCGCGCAGACGGTGCCCGTCGCAGGTCTCGCAGAACCGGGTGCCCTGGAAGCGTTCGAACTCTTCGCGAATCCAGTTGGAGTCCGTCTCGCGGTAGCGCCGCTCCATGTTCGGGATGACGCCCTCGAAGGGCCGTTTCACCGTGTAGACCCGTCCGCCATCGTCGTAGCGGAACTTGATCTCTTCATCGCCTGAGCCGTACAGCAAGACCTTCTGCGCTTTCTTGGTCAGCTTGTGCCATGGCTTGGTCTGGGTGAACTTGTAATGCGTGCCTAGCGCCTCGAGCGTCTGGCGTTGATAGGGCGACGGCTGTTTTGCCTTCGACCAGGGTGCAAGAGCGCCGTCCATCAGCGACAGCGTCTCGTCCGGCACCACCAGGCGCTCATCGAAATACAATTCGAACCCCAAGCCGTCGCAGTCCGGGCACGCTCCGAATGGCGCGTTGAAGCTGAACAGGCGCGGTTCGATCTCGGCGATTGTGAAGCCGCTGACCGGGCAGGCGAATTTCTCCGAGAAGACTGTTCGTTCGGGATCGCCCTCCTTCGGGGCTGTCTCGATCACGGCAATCCCGTCCGCCAGACCCAGCGCCGTCGAGAACGAGTCCGCGAGCCGGGTCTCGATCCCTTCCTTCACGACAATCCGGTCGACGACCACGTCGATGTTGTGCCTGAACTTCTTGTCGAGCGTGGGCGGCTCGTCGAGGTCGTAGAACTCTCCGTTCACCTTGACGCGCTGGAAGCCTTGCTTGCGCAGTTCGACGAACTCTTTCTTGTATTCACCCTTGCGGTCCCGGATGATCGGCGCGAGCAGGAACAGCCGCGACCCCTCCTCCAGCGCCATGACACGGTCGACCATGTCACTGACTTGCTGCGCTTCGATCGGCAGGCCCGTGGCAGGAGAGTACGGCGTTCCGGCGCGCGCGAACAGCAGACGCAGGTAGTCGTAGATCTCGGTCACTGTGCCGACCGTCGAGCGCGGGTTTTTCGATGTCGTCTTCTGCTCGATCGAAATGGCGGGAGACAGACCCTCGATATGATCGACATCCGGCTTCTGCATCATCTGCAGGAATTGGCGGGCATAAGCCGAGAGGGACTCGACATAGCGCCGCTGCCCTTCCGCGTAGATCGTGTCGAAGGCCAACGAGGATTTGCCCGATCCTGACAACCCGGTGATCACCGTCAGCGTGTCGCGCGGAATGTCGACGTCCACGGATTTCAGGTTGTGTTCCCGGGCGCCCCGGACCTTGATGAACTTCGACTCGGCCAAGACGCCTCCGATGGGTTGTGTCCTTCAACGCCTCTCACATAGCCGGGCACGCCCGGAATGCGAGTCGCAAGACTGTAAACAAAGCGCGAACATCTGTCTCCTGACATTTTGCCTGTGGACAGGTTTGTGGGTATCGCGCCGCAACGGGTTCAACTCTGCATGGCTGAGCGGTCCGCTGACATGCGATCTCGGGACGCAAAGACGGTTCAGTGACCGAATTTGATCCAGAACAATGCAGTACGGATAAGATCGTGATCGCCTGTCTCCATACGATGGAGGCCATTATGAACGACCTGAGCCCAACGAAGATTGACCGCCCCACAGCGCAACCTATGACAGATCCAAAAAAAGCAATCGAAACTGAGCGGCGACCACCGAATGCGGCCGAGATCCGGCACGCATTCGAAACCGGTAAGTATCCCTACCGGCGCAGGATCGGGCGCGTCGCCTATGAAAAGGAGAAGGCGCTGCTACAGGCCGAGCTTCTGAAAGTGCAGCTTTGGGCGAAGGAGACCGGCGAGAAGTTCGTGCTGCTGTTCGAAGGCCGCGATGCGGCTGGCAAGGGCGGCACGATCAAGCGTTTCATGGAGCATCTGAACCCGCGGTCGGCCCGCGTGGTCGCGCTGGAAAAACCCAGCGACACAGAACGCGGTCAGTGGTTCTTCCAGCGTTATGTCGCACATCTGCCCACCAGTGGGGAAATGGTTCTGTTTGACCGTTCCTGGTACAATCGCGCGGGCGTCGAGCGTGTGATGGGGTTCTGCGGTCCGAACGATTATCTCGAGTTCATGCGCCAGACGCCCGAGTTCGAGCGTATGCTGGTGCGCTCTGGCATCAGGCTGTTCAAGTTCTGGTTCTCTGTCACGCAGGCGGAGCAACGCCGTCGGTTCAAAGCGCGCGAGACCGATCCGCTGAAGCAGTGGAAGCTGTCGCCGATCGATCTCGCATCGCTCGGGATGTGGGACGATTACACCGAGGCCAAAGAGGCGATGTTCTTCTACACCGACACCGCGGATGCGCCTTGGACCGTAATCAAGTCAGATGACAAGAAGCGCGCCCGATTAAACTGTATGCGCTATTTTCTGTCGACGCTGGATTATCCTGGCAAGGACCCCGAGATTGCGGAGGCCCCTGATCCGCTCATCGTCGGCCATGCGGGCCACGTCATTCACAGTTCAGATCACATCCTGGGTGCCGCACTGCATCCCGAGCATCGGCGCAAGGACGCAGCCGGGGTGACGTGACAACCGATCCGGCGGACAAAGTCCTGATCAGTGGGAAGTTGAAGCGTTTGTCCTTGAAGACACGGGTCGACGCAACGAAGCGCCGACCTTAAGCGCCTGCGCAATGCGCCGGCACAGCAACCGGCGACAGAGCGTCAAGCACCAATGGTTCTCACGCGTCGTCGGGGTTCGCGTGCTTCATCCGCATCGCGAGCCATGTGGCGGCACCGTCGCGCTCGGGCTCGAAACCGTCCGGCGGGGTCGTCAGATTGGCCGGGATCAGCTCTGGATTGGTTTTCGGGGGTGTGTGCTCGCTGTTGGTCATCGTGGTTCTCCTCGCTCGGCGGTGTCGCCTGATGAGAACCATTGTGCAGGATTCGCGCATGTCCGTATGTGCTTGTCGTCACGCGATTTTGGTGACTTTTCTCACAGGCTGCGGCGGGCGTTGTTGGCTGAACCGACGATCAATGTATCCGCCGCCGGGATTGCGGCAGCCTCCTTGTCTGGATAGTCCAGATCCCGCAGAAAATGCGCGACGCAGGCAATCCGTGCACGCCGCTTGTCATCGGTCTTCACCACCGTCCAGGGCGCGCGCACTGTGTCGGTGTGGTCAAACATCTCCTCGCGCGCCTCGGAGTACGCGTCCCATTTGTCCAGGCTCGCCTCGTCTATCGGGCTGAGTTTCCAGCGTTTCAGCGGATCGTGGCGCCGGTCTTCGAAACGCCGAAGCTGTTCCTTCTGCGTTACCGTCAGCCAGAACTTGGTCAGGCGCACGCCGCTCTCGACCATCATGTCCTCGAATTGCGGTGCCTCGTGATAAAATCGTCGCCAATCCGAGGGCTCGCAGAAGCCCATCACCCGCTCGACCCCTGCACGATTGTACCAGGAGCGATCGAAGAACACGATCTCACCGCCCGAGGGCAGATGTTGCACGTAGCGTTGAAAGTACCATTGCGTCTGTTCGACATCCGACGGTTTCGCCAGCGCCACGACACGCGCGCCACGCGGATTGAGGTGTTCGGTGAACCGCTTGATCGTACCGCCTTTGCCAGCGGCGTCGCGGCCCTCGAAGATCAGCAGGAAACGCTGTCCGCTCTCCTTGGTCCAATGCTGGACCTTCAGCAACTCGATCTGAAGCTGTTCCAGGGTTTTTTCATAGTCCTTGCGCTTCATCCGTTCCGAGTAGGGATATTCTCCCAATTCGAAGGCGTCGACTTCTGCCCTGTTGCCGTTCATCTCAATTCCCCTGCATCTCGCGACGTTGTCGTGACGCTAGCGGGTCTGGCGGGCGCTTGCCAGAATCAAGGCTTTGGACGTCGTTGTTGATCAAGCGCAGCAAAATTTTTCGAACTGCGTAAACCGAACGTCTGGCTCGTGTCATTCATGACCAAACGGATGGCGGACAATGCAACCACGTGACGATGACATCGATGAGCTTGAGCACCTGCTGGGAGGGACACGCGCGGAATACGCGCGTTTGCGCCACGAGAACGATCTGCGCACGATTTCTTCGGTGCCCAAGCGCTTGCCGTATCGTCGCCTTGCGTTGGTGGCCACAGTCCTTCTGACCGTAACCGTTGCCGCGTTGGGCGTCCTGCAAACCGTCAGCAACCCGAAGTCTTCGCGGCTTGCCTTCTCCCCGCCAAGCACGGCGCCGGTCAGTCTGTTTTCTTCGGCGAAGACTCCGGCCCGGTTGACCGCCAAGCGCCCGCGCATGGCGGTCAGACTGCGCCTGCCACGCCGTCCCTTGGCAACGAGTGGCTGAGACGATGGACCGGGGGCCGGATGACTGGGACCTGCTCGCCGTGGCGGCACAAGATGACGCGGCGCTGCGCCAGCTCTTCGAGCGCCACCGCCACTACGTGTATCGTCTCGCCTGGGGGTTGCTCCGGGAAGACCAGGCTGCCGACGACGTCGTGCAGGAGGTCTTCCTCAAGATCCGAACCGGGCGCGTGAAGGCGAGACGCCGGGCCCGCTTCACGACCTGGCTTTATCAGGTTGCGCTCAACACGGCTCGCGAGCAGGGCCGGAAGCGGCGTCGCATGTGGGGTGATGCCGATGCCGCGACGGCACTGCACGACCGCGCGGACGCGCATTCGGACCACGCCCGGCTCGAGACGCTCGAGGATCTCTCGCACGCGCTTGGTGCTCTGGCAGGACGCCAACGCGAAGTCGTGCTGCTGCGGCTGATGGAGGGGTTCGACACCACCGAAACCGCCAAAATTCTCGGCTGCCGCGAGGGCACCGTGAAGGCCCACCTGCACCGGGCCACTCTGAAACTGCGCGAAATCATCACTCAGACCTGAAGGAGACTCAAGATGAAGAGAATTGCGATCGTCATTGCCCTGATGTTCACCACCACGATGGCCGCGCCGGCGTTTGCCGAAGACGACGAGGATCACGACGCGTTCCTCGAAACCGTCGATAGCTATCTCGAGATATCGGAGAAGTTCATCAAACTGGCCGATCGCAAGGAGGCTGCGGTGTTCTTCGCTGTCGAAGGGATCGTCGAGATCTACGAGGATCGCGGCGAGCAGGCGAACGCCGTCCCGGCGCTCGTGAAGATCCTGGATCAATACCCGGACAATCAAACCGTTCGAAACATCGTCCGTTTCAAGCTGCGGGACGTTTATCGCGAGACAGGTATGGCCGACCGGGCGCTGGCTGAACTGGAAGCTGTGATTGCAGAGAACCGCTGACCCGGCACAGCTCTGTCTCCGTGCGCTGTCCGGGATATCAGCGCGCGGTCGGCATCCTTGGAAACTTCGAAAGCGCGCTGCCTTCACACTGGCCTGCGACCGTCCGTGCCATTAACGTCGCCAGCCAATCGAGAATCGAAGCGTGCGGAAGGAAGCGACATGGCAGGCAGCGTCAACAAGGTGATCCTGATCGGCAATCTGGGTGCCGACCCGGAAGTCCGCAGCTTCCAGAACGGCGGGCAGGTCTGCAACTTGTCCGTGGCGACTTCGGAGAACTGGAAAGACCGCAACACAGGAGAGCGCCGCGAAAAGACCGAATGGCACCGCGTCGCAATCTTTAACGAGAACCTGGTGCGGCTGGCGCAGCAGTATTTGCGCAAGGGCTCGAAGGTCTATCTGGAAGGCCAGCTCGAGACCCGCAAATGGCAGGATCAGGGCGGCCAGGACCGCTATACGACCGAGATTGTGCTGCGTCCCTATCGCGGCGAGATGACGTTCCTGGATGGCCGTGACGGCGCGCAGGGCGGCGGCGGTATGGGTGGCGGAGGCGGCGACTTCGATCGTGGCGGCCCACCCAGCGGCGGCGGCAGTCTTGGCGGCCCTTCGGGACCGGGCGGCGGTGACATGGACGACGAGATCCCGTTCTGATCCGGGATGCCAACGGACGTCACGCCCAACGAGATCCCGGAAGCCGAGCTTCCTGCCTATTTCGCAACGGCGAACCGCTTTCTGTCGAAAGCCAATGACCTGGCACAGACGGAGAGCCGGGACGAGGTGGCGGCGGCATTCCTTTATGCTTGCGCGCGCTACAATGCGTTTGCGATGCAGGCTCAGGGCGGCGACCCGACTGAGACCAGCAGTGAATTCGCGGAATTCCTCGTCTCCCGGTTTGCCGAGGAAGTGCGCGAGCATATGACCGAGACCCTGTCCTCGACCGGGGCGGCTCCGCAACCGGGCATGGACCCGAAGCTTGCGATCGAGGTGCTTGACGAGTTCGACAGCTTCACGGAGGCCGAGCGCAAGGCGTTCTACGATCTGGGCGATGCATTCGTGGATATCGCCAACGCCGAGGTTCAGCACCACAAGGCCGCTCGCATCAGTGCCGCCATGATGCATGCCTGCACCCGGTTCAATGTCTTCGTGATGCAGTCTTTCGGACACGCGCCGGGGATGGTTGATCCCGCTTTGGTGACCGCGTTCACGACGTCTTACCGAACGCTCCTGCAATCCCACATGAAGGAAATGCTGATTGCCCCGAAGCTCTGACCCTCGTGGTGTTTGACGCGAACCTTTTATGGCTGGCCGTCGCGGTCTTCCTGCTGGCGGGCATCATAAAGGGTCTGATCGGGATCGGGCTTCCAACCGCCTCGGTCGGTATGATGAGCCAGGTGATCGACCCGCGCGTTGCGATCGCGTTGATCGTGTTTCCGTCGCTTCTGTCGAACGCTTGGCAGATCTGGCGCATGGGTGGCCTTGTCGGCGCGCTGAAGCGCTATTGGCTGTTCCTGATCATGCTGGCCTCGATGATCCTGCTCATGTCGACACAGGTCACGGCGGCGGTCCCGACCGAGACGATCATGCTGGTGCTGGGCTGTGTCATCGTCCTGTTTTCGGTGATGAGCCTGACCTTCAAGCCGCCGTACATTCCGGCTCGCTTCGACAAGACTGGGCAGTTCATCGCCGGAACGGCGGCGGGCACGCTGGGCGGGCTGACAGCGATCTGGGCGCCGCCGATGGTGACCTACCTGATCGGGCGTCAAACCGGAAAGGATGAGTTCGTACGCGCCTCTGGCGTCATCATCTTTACCGGCACGTTGCCGCTGATCGCCGGGTTCTGGTCGAACGGGATGCTGACCGGGCCGCTGGCGCTGGTCTCTCTTGGCATGACCCTGCCCGCAATTGCCGGATTTCAGATCGGCGAGGCTGTCCGGAGAAGGCTCGACGCTGACCGTTTCCGCAACGTCGTGCTGATCATCTTTGGGATCATGGGACTGAACCTGTTGCGCCGCGCGCTCGTCTGATCTCGTCTGCGCGCGCTTGCACCGTTCGCAACGCTTGGGGGGGGCGCCCGAGAGGATGGACTGCAGAGGAACCCAATCCAGTGCATCGAGATCTTCGGCTATCTCGGTCTCAATCCGTTCAGGAAGATCTGCTTGAGTGATGTCGCAGCGTCATGGAAGCGACCCTCGCTCTGCGTTCCGAGCACCGCCTGCACCTGAGCATCGAAATCGGCATAGTGTTGCGTGGTGGCCCAGATCGCGAAGATCAGATGGTAGGGATCAACCTTGGCGATGCGCCCCGTTTTCATCCAAGAGCGCAGCACGGCGACCTTCTGATCGACAAGCGGTTTCAACTCGCCCCTGAGGACGTCGTCCAGGATGGGCGCGCCGCGGAGCATCTCGTTCGCAAACAGGCGCGACTCGGTCGGGTAGTCCCGCGCCAGCTCGATCTTGCGTTCGATATACGCCGCGATCTCGCGCGCCGGATCGCCGTTTGGATCCAGATCGTGCAACGGATCCAACCATGTGCCGAGCAGGCTTTCCAGCAGGTTCCTGTAAATGTCGTCCTTCTTCGGGAAATAATACAGCAGGTTGGGCTTCGACATACCCGCCGTCTTCGCGATTTCGTCCACGGTCGCGCCGCGAAATCCGTCGCGTGCGAAGACCTCCAACGCGGCTTGCAGAATGATCTTTCGATTTTCCGTCTGAATGCGGGTGCGCTTGGTTTCGGACAATTCACACGTCTCCCTGCACCCGTACCTCGGCACATTCCGCTTGACCCCGCTTACCTGCTTGGTACCGTTGATTTTACCAGACGGTCAAGAAGGCGAGCGGGGGAGCAAGCGAGATGGCGGCACCGGGACAGAACCTCACCATCAATTCGGACCGGCTCTGGGACAGCCTGATGGAAATGGCCAAGATCGGCCCCGGCATCGCGGGGGGCAACAATCGCCAGACCCTGACCGACGAGGACGCCGAGGGTCGCGCGCTGTTCCAGAAGTGGTGCGAGGCCGAGGGCTGCACCATGGGCCTCGACCAGATGGGAAACATGTTCGCGCGGCGTGACGGTACGGATCCGGACGCGTTGCCGGTCTATGTCGGCTCGCACCTCGATACGCAGCCCACCGGCGGCAAGTATGACGGTGTGTTGGGCGTGCTTGGCGGGCTCGAAATTCTGCGTACGCTGAACGAGACCGGCATCAAGACCAAGCACCCGATCGTCGTCACCAACTGGACGAACGAGGAGGGCACCCGCTACGCGCCGCCGATGCTGTCCTCGGGCGTGTTCGCGGGCATCCACACGCAGGACTGGGCATATGCACTGACCGACGCGGACGGGAAGGCGTTTGGCGACGAGCTTGAGCGCATCGGCTGGAAGGGCGAGGAAACCGTTGGCGAGCGCGAGATGCACGCGTTCTTCGAGCTGCACATCGAGCAGGGGCCAATCCTGGAAGCGGAGAACGTCGACATCGGCGTCGTCACCCACGGTCAGGGCCTGCGCTGGATCGAATTCACGGTGACCGGCAAGGAGTCTCACACCGGCTCGACCCCGATGGCCATGCGCCGAAACGCTGGACGGGGTCTGGCGCAGATCACCGATGGCGCCGACCGCGTTGGGTTGGTTGCCCATTGCAATGCGGTGGACGGCCTCGGTG
>JBCAXJ010000083.1:0-17812 GCA_038534135.1 Pseudomonadota bacterium
TTTGCCCAAGACCCGCACCGTTTCAACAACAGACCCTGCGGGACGTGCCGGACAATCTCGGAGGTCATAGGACAGCCATGGGGCTGCCAGACGTTCAACAAATAGGAGGGCTGATCGATGCCGTGGCACGACGGTGAGCCACCGAAGGACGGGCGGGAGTACGTCGCGGAGGCGCCGACCTACGACGGGTTGCTGGTTGTCAGATGGGTGAAGTACAACGGCATACCCGCGTTTCGTGATTGGGACATGGACGATCATCCGCGGATCACGCGCTGGCATGACCTCGACAGACTGGAGATTTGATATGGCGGAGCCGGAAGTTGGATCATTGGAATATGCCATTGAGTACGCCAACAAGAATTTGCCTTCCTTGAAGCTTCAGCTTGCGGTTTCAGCAGCTCCGCTCGTTCTTATTATTTCTAAGATTGAATCATTTGCTGATTGCGACAGCGTGACCCTGAAGCTGTTGATCACTTTTGTGTTCGTTACATTATCTGCATCAGTTGTATACCTCGGCTACTTAATCTTTGTCGTGACCGACATTCCGAGTAGTGCAATGAGAGCGCGTGATGACGACGTTTCCGAAGAACGTCGAGATCGGTACATTCGTTCTCTCTATAGCTTGCGGCGCGTCGATGACGCCATCTTGCGGTATAGGGCCTCTGGCGTAGCGATCAGCTACCTTCTCGTTATGGGTCTCGCAATGGTTCTGCTTTGGAATGATGCATGCGCAATCTCTTTGCCAACGCAGTCAACGAAGCCAATCGCATGAATGCTGAGGGCTGAGATGAACTTAAACGCGCTGCGATTTCAGATGCAGGACATGGTCGAGCTGATCGAACAGGATACTCGGTTGCAGAATCGGTGGCGCTCGGCCGTCGGCGGCGGTTTCTTGGTTTGCGCCCTACTCATCTTTCTCGCTGTCTGACGGATGCCTCGTCTTCCTGAAAAACCGACGGATGCAATGCTCCGTGCATTGTCCCGTACAGCGAGCTTCAAACCCTATTGCCCGCGCACTGCGTATAGCGATCTGCTTGAAGCAGCTCGCGAAGCAGAAGCGGAAGCGCCAGAGACCGCCATGCCGGGAAGCGGTGCCGCTCCCAGGCAGGGGAATTGACGCTTCCGCACTTTTTCCGCACTAGAACGGCTGGACAGTACGGGAACACGAGAAGAACGACGGGAAGTTGGTTCTATATTTTTCAATGGTTTAGCTCTGGGCCGCAGAATTGTGGATCCAGAGGTCCCCCGTTCGAGCCGGGGAGGCGGTACCACCGAGACTGCACCCTGCAGCAACCGGTTAGCACGGTCCAGTTGGCGTGACGAATAACTTCGGCCATCAATAGTGCTGTACACACCACACGCCACCGCGAAAAGATCAACCGATGCCCCGCCGCTAGGTCGAGTCCTTGCGAGGATACCCCTCATCGCCGACCTGGCGACGAACGCTGCGCGGACTCATCGGCGGGTGTGTCTCGTTCACACCGCCAATCTCGAACACAAGCTTCCCGGCTTCCTCCAGTTCGGTTGCCGCGCCGATCGGGTCATCACGCGCCGGCAAAGCGTCTTTCTTTCCTATGTGGGCAACACTCTTGTCGGTGGTGAACGACACGCGGACTGTGTGTACAACGCCGGTTTCCTGGTTCACCGCGAAGAACCGGTCATGCGCCGGATGCGAGGTACCATCAGTGTCCTGATGGAAGCGTTGATGAATGACCCAGGGGTCAGCATCATCCGCTGGCGCCCGTATGACACGTGAACTTGTGACATGTTCGGGGCGCCCGCTATCCTCGAAGGTCCGATGCGGATAGCTGCTCTGTACCGGGTCGCCGGTCTTGAAATCGTAGAGTGTTTCACCATCCGTGTCGACAATGACCGGCGCTTCCCCAGCACCATAATTGTGTAACTCCCTTCCTTCAAAAATCGCGCCAAGATCCAGTGGTTGAGGTTTGCCACCCCTCTTGCTTTTCTTCTTCCCTCTGGAACGAGCCGCCATGGTCTATACCTCTCCGTTCAAATGATTTTGTCGTCATAAGGCAATAGCTTAGCAGACGGCGCGTCTCGGAACAACATGCCGACGACCGCAGCCACGACGGTGGCTGGAGAAACATTCTGTCGTAGATCCACAGTCAGGCCAACAATCCGAAGCTCTCAGGAATCGTCAGCAATTCGATTGCATGGCGTCTCTGGACTCTTACAGGGCGATGCAGTGTCAGGGCCGCAGCACCGTGACCGTCTTGTGCATTTGCCGGATGGCATCCGGCGTCATCGGAACCTGCACCAGCTCACCCGTCCGCCAAAGCGGCACCTGATCCGAGAACGCCGGAGAGCCGATCCAGCCGTCCTGTCCTCCGAACAGGACGAAGTGGTTCGCGTCCGCGTCGCCCATGTCCGAAACATGCCGCGCCTGTGCCCCGAACGTGGCGCGGTGCGGTTCGTCCGACGGAGAATGCGAGGTCTTGAAGATTGTTTCTTTCGCACCCGGCACGGCGACCGTGCGTTCAAGGTAGCGATCCCCCAGATAGGGAATGCGTGACAGGATATGGCCGACTGCGATGCGGTGGATGTCACCCCAACGCGTGCCTTTCGCCGCGACCTCCGACGCCGCCGCGAGTGATGCCGCCAGCGCCGCGCTCCATCCAGCGTCATCCAGATCCCCGATATCATCCAGAAGCAGACGCCGTGCCCTGCTCAGCCGAAGATAGATCTCGGCCTCCTCCGCCCTGCCCAATGCGTCGTAAGCCGCACGGACGAACCTCTCGGCAAAAGCCTCGAACACCGGTGCCGCGCGTGACTCCACCGTGTAGTCAGCATCCCAGTCCAGGATCAGATCCACCGCCTGCCGCACGGCTGGATCGGCCTCTCGCGCTGCAACCAGGCGCGCGCGGACCGCATCGATAAACTCACGTGTCAGCGGGGAAACAGTGTCCATTTGTACGGCGGCCAGATCTTCGGCGGACCAATCGGTTCGCGTCCGCAGGATCTCGTCGATCCGGCGAACCCGCTCATCCTGCGGGAAGGTGCCGCCATAGGGCACGCGCTCATCCGCCGTTGGCCGATTGTTGGCGGACGCCAAGAACCCCTCCGGCGGATTGACCTCGAAGGGCAGTTGATTGCCCGAGACCACACGCTGCCAGTGCCGCTCGGTCCGCTCGGGCGAGGCGATTACGCGCAAAGGATCATTCTCGGGCCGCGCGGGCACCGCCGTTGCAATCGTGCTCGCGATCATACCGTCTTTCGTTGCCACCAGAAACGTCTGCGACGGCAGCGCGAAGTCCTTCATAGCCGTGCGGAACTCCGTGAAATCGCGCGCCCGCATCGCCCCCAGCAGTGCCGTCGTCTCGTCCGTGACCCTGTGGCCAACCCAGTTGATCGCGAAATCCGCCGTGTCACCAAAAAGCGCGCTGATCCCGGACATGATCGGCCCGTAATCGGTGCGCCGGGTCTGCCAGCGTTCGTCGAACCAATACCGCACGCCGATCTCGTGATCGACCGTCTCGATCGCCTCCGGCGGCAGGTCGCTCACATCCACCAGCTCCGAGGTCGTGGCGCGCAGGTTCGTGCCACCCCAGGCCAGATGCGGCGTACGCCCGAACCCGAAGACCGGCGTCCCAGGCACCATCATGCCGACGACCTCGTAGGACGGCGAACGCAGCCCGGCGATCAGCCAGACGTTCGGGATGAAGAAACCCAAATGCGGATCATTGGCGATCAGAGCCGCACCCGAGGCACTGCGCTCTGGCGACAGGACGAAGCTGTTCGAGCCGGATTTGCCCGCCTGAGTGCCCAACGCGACCACCTGCTCCAACGCTTCAAGCCCCGCGAAACTGCGCGCGCTGTCTCCAAACGTAGCCCGCCCGTCCAGTGAGAGGCCGACCAGACGTTTGAGCGCACGATCCCGCAAGGCAACATCTTCCAGTTGCAGCAGACTGATCCAGACGCCCCAGTTGATATCGATGCCCGAGGCCCGTCCCAGTGTCAGCGTATCCTCGGCGCGCCACGGCTCCCAATCCAGCCCGCCAACGGCGAATTCGTGCGGCCACGCACCGTCCGGGATTTGATCGGCATAGAAGTTGATACCCTCGACATAGCGATCCATCCACGCGCGAGTCTCGGGCGGCATGGCCGCCAGCATCTGCGGCGCCGCCCGGCCGAAGTCGAAGGCGCGCAACGCAGCGTCAATGTCCGTGGTGAACGGGCCGGCCATTTCGCTGATCCGTCCCTGCGTGATCTGCCGGGCGATCGCCATCTGCCCAAGTCTCAGATGCGCATGCACCAGGCCTAAGGCAAACGCCGCGTCTCCATCCGTCTCGGCGGTGATGAACGGCACCATGCGCTCGCTCCAGCGGATCTCGACCGGGTGCTCGACCGGTAGCCCCCCCGTCGGCAGGGCACTCAGACGCGCGTCTGCGGTCAAAGGGCCTGGCGGGCCGCTCAGGATTGCGCAACTGCTCAACACAAGAGACAGCACCACAAAGGCGATCCTGGAAATCAACTGCCCGGAGCGCGACATGACATACCTCCAGAGGAAAGAATCGATACGCTTGGCGGTTCGCGCCACGAGACAGCACACAATCGAAAATCGCAATGGAGCATTGATCAAATTCGTCTGTGCGCGACGGTCAAACACCCGGGCAGAGCCCGGGTGGTCGTCCTTTCATCGCGCTCTGATCTTCATGTGTTCACAGGCATTGGCGATCCGCAAAGATCGAACACTAAAGAAATCAGGCTCACTTCATCAGTTACGGATCGGCGGGCAGGCACGCCAACGCTTAACTGTCGAGAGGGGCAACGTAGTCTTCGGCCTCGCGATGCCGGGGCTCCGAACGCGGAGCACTCAGTGTGCCGTACGCAATGTTGAGTTTGAACTTGCCGCCGGCCACCACGACGCTGTCCAGCGTATCCTCATCCAGATGTTCGGGGATTTGCTTATCAGTCATGTCTTTCGCCTTTCTGTTCATCGATTCACTGCAACCAGCGCACCATCCCGCCGTTCATCCGGTCAAATAGAAATCGGCTGATGCGCCGCGTTCAATCCGTCTGGTCAAGAACGCGAAGAGTCTGGAACGCGCCTGTTTCAGGCTTGTTCCAAGCTGGCTTGCAATCTGTTTCATTTGTTTCAAGGCACCCGCCCGTGCTCTGGCGGCACCGATCGCAGGAACCGGCGCGTCACCAATTGCAGCCCAAAACCCAAGAGTTCAGGGTATCGCAAGACCGTTGATCGTCAGTCCCTCGGTTCCGAATCCCATCTGCGTGACGCGGGTTTCAGCGTCATCCCCGGGCAGCGTGTAGATCTCGAGCATCGCGTCAGCAGTGGTGCGCACCTCATCATCGATCAACTGCGCGCGGTGCAGCGCATCGATCAGGCTCGCTATCTTCGTGAGGGTGACGTTCAACGACCCCATCGGCAGGTTCAACGGTTGCAGCAATTCTATGTCGCCAGATGCTTGTATCGCGCCACCCAAGGCGGACACGGCAACCTCGTTGACGATGATGTTCGAGAACTCGACAGGCAGCCGCCCCTGGGCTGCGGCCTCGGCATAGGACCCGGTCACCCGGGCGGTGGTCTCGATATCGATGATCATTTCCGAGGGCGCCCGGTCCAGGAAGCGCGCGGGATCAAGCTGCGCCCAGAGGACTTCATCCCCCGCGACGTTGATCGCCGAGAACCTAAGATTCGCCGCCTCCGGCGTGGATTGTGCCGCAATCGGCATCGCGTAGGATGTCTGTATGGCTTCAGCCTCAATCGACCCGCGTAGCATCGATGGACTACCGGCCGGATCAGCCGTCCAGACGTTCTCGCGGCCTTCGGTCCGCACCTCCAGGCGACCATCCGCCACCGTGATGATCCCGGTTCCAGATAACCCGGTGTAGCTGAAACGGTCGCGGTCAGAACCCGCTGGATCCCCCGTTTCCGCCAGCGCATCGATCCGGCCGGACTGATAGACGAGCTCCGCACTTCCCTCGCCACCTGCGACGATCGCGAGCAATTCATCCAAAGTGGCGGCGGTCGTCGTCGTCGTGATGCTCAAATCCTCGACCGCGTATTCCACGCGCGCAGCCTCGCCATCGGCATCGCCGTCGACCTCCAGCTTCAAGCGGTCGAGTGCTATGTTCGCGACCCGGTCCGATCCGCGGTCCGTCTGCCTGCTCTCGACGCCATCGGTCTCAAGCACGATCCGATTCGGGAAGTCTTCCTGATCGACGCGCCAGACAGATCGCTCTGCAGTGACCCGCAAGTCCCTTCGGGCGCCTGCTATGATTTCGACCGAAAGGCGCAGACCGTCGTTCTCGCCCAGCAGGTTTACAACTGGCGGCAGGCGCGGATCGGTTTGCCTGGTTTCTTCTGCAATTGGTGCGGTTATCCGGATCTCACCCAGAACATCGGCTTCGATCCGCTCGATCGACGCTGCATCGAGACGTGATCGAACTTCCGGGATCTGCAAAAGGATCCCGCTCTCCTGGTCGGTGACCGCCACGTCCGTCAGGCGAAGATCGTAACCATCTGGAAAGCCCCCAATCTCCCGGATTCCCCAAGTGACCGTCTGACCCTGCGCCTCGGCCCGGGCAAGTTCGCGATCGATCTGCTTGCTCAGCTCCGATCGCCCAAGAAACCATAGCGCCGACCATCCGATGGCCGCGACGGCGACGCTGCCGCCGATCCAGATCAAAGTCTTTTTCATCTCTGGCCTCACCTGCCGAGCCGCCACGTTGCTTCATACCCGATCAACCTCTCGACGCAATCGGCGGAGTGTTGGCCTGTCTACCCTAGGACGAAAAAACGCACTGCTGAGCAATCACTGGATTAATTGTTTGTTAACCTAGGCACCGGCAGCTTCGTGAAATGCTCGGCACGCCTGAACGCTTCTACTTGCTCGATATCATTCGTGCCGCCGCGGCGCTGATCATCGTCGTCGTCCACACCAAGTACTTCTATCTCTTGCCCGACGGCACGTACCCCGACGGCTTTGCGCACAGTGACCAGATCTTCTACGCCGTGCTGTCGCCCATCTACCACTACGGCGCGACGAGCGTTCAGGTGTTCTTCTGCATGTCAGGCTTCATTTTCTTCTGGCTCTACGTGGACAGCATCCAGACGGCGCGGACCTCGGCCTGGGCTTTCTTTGTCTTCAGGTTCTCGCGCCTTTATCCGCTGCACTTCGCGACGCTGATCTTCGTGGCATGCGCCCAGTGGTGGTTCGCAGATGCCTCGGGCGGCCACATCGTTTTCGGACCGAACACTCAAGAGCAGTTCATCTACCAACTTTTTCTCGCCAGCGAATGGGGCGTGAGCGGAGCCTCATCCTTCAACGGGCCGATCTGGACGGTCTCGGGCGAGGTCGCCGCCTACGGGGTGTTCTTCCTGATGGCCTCCGCGCGTCGTGCGGGGATCCACCACGTTGTCATCGCAATGCTGCTGGCCGGTCTGGTGCACGAGGTGAACCACCGGCTCGGCCACGCGCTGTTCTTCTTCTTCACCGGCGGTTTGATCTACCTGGTGTGGAACGCTCTGCGGCAACGATTCTCGCGACGTGTCTTCCTTCGGTTTCTGCTGCCACTTGCAACCCTGACCCTGGCTGGCACGTGCGCCGCCGTGCCCTGGCTGCCCCGCTTCGAAGGGCAGCTCGTGCTCTGGTTCGTCGTCGCGCCACTGTGCGTTGTTGTCCCGGTCCTCGTGCAAAGCGCGTGGCCAACGCTCGGACGCCGTTGCGCCCCAGCGGGCGATCTGAGTTACGGGATTTATCTGCTCCACTTCCCCATCCAGATCGTGATCATCGGTCTCGCCTGGGAAAACGGCCACTTGGTCGACGTCACTCCAACGCTGTTCTTCGGTTATATGACGGGGCTCGTCATCGCGTCCGTCCTGGTCTTTTACCGGTTCGAGAAACCTTGCCAGAACGCGATCCGCCGGGCGTGGTTGCGCCCGCACGGTAGAGCACTCCCGGCAGGCACCGGTTCCGCGCCGCAACCCGCCAGCTAGACCAGCGTCTCGGCGCCCTCCCCCAACGGATCCTCCGGCTTCGAGATCATCGACCGCGTCACCCAGTGCAGCCGCTCCTCGGCCCGCGTGATCGCCACATAGGCCAGCCGCTTCCAGAGCTGAATCCCCGCCTCCTCGTTGCCCGACCACGCCGCCGTCGACAGATCCTGCGCAAAAACCTGCACATCCGGCCACTGAGACCCCTGCGCCTTGTGGATCGTGCACGCCGCCCCGTGCAGGAACAGCGCCCCGGACCGCGCCGCCGAGATCACCACCGGCTCCTCCTGATCCGGCCCCTCGATCTGGATGATCGACGCGACCGAGATCCCCGGCTCCTCGGTCCCCGCAATGTTCACCCGCGCGAACCCGGGCTTCCGCCCCGGCCCCAGATACGTCGCCTGCGCGCCCTTGATCAGCCCGCGCGCCTCCAGATCCATCCGTTGCTTGCGCTGGCGCATCGGCAACTCCAGCCCGTCGCAGATCAGCGGCTCGCCCGGCACCATCACCTGCTCCGGGATCTTGTGCGCCGCCCGGAACGCCTTGATCAGCCGCATCCGCGTCTTGTTGCGCCAGACCAGCATCGGGCTCTGCTTCATCAGATCCGCATCCGCGCGCTGCGCCACCACGACCCGGTCGTCGCGCGCCGCCGCCTCGCGCACGGCCTCCTCGAAATCCTCGAACGCCAGCGCGTCCTGCCCCAGCAGATGCGCCAGATCCAGGATCGGGTTGTCCGCCGCCTGCCGGTGCACCCGCGACAGATGCCGCACCCGCCCCTCGGGCAGCGTGTCGAACAGCATCCGCCCCTTCGAGTTCACCGGCGCCAGCTGTGCCGGATCCCCGAACAGCACGATCTGCCCGAAGATCTCGCTCAGATCGTCCAGCGCCGCCTCATCCAGCATCGACCCTTCATCAACCAGGGCAATATCCAGCGGCGCATCCCGCCGCTTCCATCCCGTGATGAAATCCGCTCCGCGCAGCCCGATCGCCGCGAACGCCGCCGGCACACTCGGCTGCTCCTTGAAGAACGCCGCCGCCCGGTCCAGAGCATCCTCGGCCAGCCCCTCGACCTCGGGCCGCTCCTTGCGCTCGCCCTCCAGCCACTCGGCCAGCTTCTCGTATTCCGGATCATATTGCGGCGTGTAGATGATCCGGTGGATCGTTGTCGCCGGCACGCCCTTGTTGCGCAGGACCGAGGCCGCCTTGTTCGTCGGCGCCAGCACCGCGAACGAGCGCTTGTTGGCCTTGCGCGCAGGCTCCCAGTCGGGCCGGATCACCGCGAGCCCCGCCGCCTCCAGCCGGTGCGCGATCTCGGCCAGCAGCACCGTCTTGCCCGAGCCCGCCTTGCCCGTGATCGCGATCACGTCGGTGCGCGCGGGACCCTCGTCCCGGGGCTCGACCGCGCCCGTCTCCAGGTCCACGCCATTGGCCTGCAACCGCTCCAGCACCACCGCCCAGGCGGCCTGCTGATCCTCGGAAAAATCGACGGAGACATGGGCGGGTTCGAACATGGCCCACACCTAGCCGCCCCCGCGCGCGCGCGCCAGCGGATTGTCGTCGCGCCGCACGGTCGTAGGATGGCCCCCTGGCCCATGCGTGTCCGCGGTCACACCGTAGGATGGGCCCCTGGCCCATTTTTGTCTGCCATCATACGGTGCCGCCGGGCGCCAACCCATCCGCGCCTGACCTTATGCTGTCGAATCGGCCCCTGGCCCATCCTTCTGGGACACCTCCGCCGCGCGCTGCGCATCGAGGATCTGCATATCACCGAGCGGCTCCTCTCCCCGCTCCCGCCAAGCAACCGCCCGCGCGGCAAAATCCAGACCGAGCTGCTTCCGATCATTTGGATCGAGATCATATGCTCGGCACAAGGCCTCCGCCCGCGCTAGATCGGCCCCGTCCTCGCCCAGGGCCTCAAAACTCCAATGCGCTGACGTAAGCCACTCCGACGTACGCACCCGATCCGGATGCCGTGGCAGATCAGCAAACGCATCCTCATAAATCACCAGCGCCTGTTCGAGCAGATCCAGTGCGCGTTCGCCGGAGCCCTCCACCCGCACCCGCCCGGATTGCAGCAGAAAGCTGCCCAGATTGCTTAGACCCTGCGCCAACAGCGGATCCCCTGCTTCGAGCCCCTTACGGCGCGTTGACAGCGCCTCGCCCAACGCCTCAAGCGCCTTCGTCCAAAGCCCCTGCCACGCCCACAGATCAGCGAGGTTTGTGAGGCTCGTCGCGACCTCGGCGCTCTCACGACCGTGCAGGCGCTGATCGAGCTCCAGTCCTTGATCATAACGCTGCTGCGCCAGCGCCAGGGTCTCTTCCCGCGCCGTGTCCTCAAGCGTGCGCGATAGATCATCAGCTGTTAGCCCATGGTTAGAGAGCCAGATCGCAGATTGCGCTTCGTCGCAATTCTCCAAGATCTCGGCGATCTCCACGGCACGCGCGGCGTGCCGCTCGGCTTCTTTCAACCGGCCAAGCCGCCAGTATCGCCCAGACAGGTTGGTGTAGGCAGTCCCGAGAATTTCGTTTGCCTCACCCAGCCGCGCGATCTTGAGTTCGAGGGCCTTCTGCGAATAGCTCAGCGCTAGATCATCCTGCCGCTGTACATCCAGATAGATCGACGCCTGATTCAGCAGGTAGTCCATCGCCGCCGTCGCAGGCGGGTCGCGCATCAATGCTGCAACATGCGGGTTTAGCCGGGTACAGATGGGCCAATTTTCACGGAAGTCGCTGTCGAACGGATACCCCGCCGCGACCATTGCCGCTGCAACCGCGCTCCAGCCCGGCTGGTCGTCGAACACAAACGCTGCAGAGGCTTCGGCGAACTCCCTTCGACTCTTAGTTTCATCTTGGCTCGGTCCCGGACTTGATCCGGGACCTCGTTCCGCTTGTCCGCGAGGCCCCGGAACGGAGGCCACTGCCGAGCCCATATAAACGTCGGTGAGAAGACTCCGCTGCACCTCCTGCGTCAGCCGGTGTAGGTGCCAGCTATCGTCCTCGTCATAATCCAGCAACGACCGATCCCGCAGATCGGCAACGGCCTGATCCACCCGCGACGCATCCCGCGCCAGAGCCCAAAGTGCATCGGGAATTGGAGCGAGGATTTCCTTCCAAACCTCATTTTCGATACTTTCTTTATCAGCCAGCGCCGTTACCAGCCCGGGCCAAAGGTCATCCGGCGACAACCAGCAGAACACTTTCATCAAAAGCGCGGCATCATCCGACAGCTTGTCCAGGCTCAGCTTAACCGCGCCAAACACCGAATCTGGATACCTGACATCGCCCTTGGGTTTATCCTTGATCCGCTCGGCCAGCTTCTCCCGATATCCATCGAAACTCTCGGACGGCGTGCGCCTAAGCGAACTCCCGGCCATCACGATGGCCAACGGTAGAAAATCGAGTGCCTTCACCATGGCGTTTGCGTCCGCCGGCGCGTTTCCAATGTTCGGGTTTTGCTCGCGGTCGTCGCGTTCTTCGTATGCCTCCGGCGGCAACTCTGGACGCTCGGATTCCTGCCGCAACAGCGCGACCGAATCCTTCGGACTCAGGGCAACTGCCGCTTGCTCGGTGAAGAGCTTTGGCCAGTCGCCCTCGCGGCTGGTGAGCAACACGTGGACCGATTCGCCCTCGGGCAAGAAGTCCTCAATATCCGAGAACCGCTCGGCATTATCACAAACCAGCAGCCACGGGTCGGCCTGGGTTTGCAAATGCACCAGCACCGCCTTAGCCCGTTGCTCCGGCGGACTCTCGGCATCGCCAACGCCCAGAGTCGCCGCCAGATCCGCCAGATCCTGGGCCAGGGTCTGCGTGGTCTGCGCCCGCAACCACCAGATGCCATGATACTTCGCCCGGTACTTCGCGATGTAATATCTCGCGAGCGTTGTCTTGCCGAGCCCGCCGCGCCCTTTAACCACTGCCCCGCCCGAGGTCCCCGGCGTGACCGCCACGACGCTTGTTTGGGTCAGGGTCTCACGCAGCCGCTCAGCATCTTTCTCACGTCCGAAAACGTTACGGTCGAGTCCGATTCCGGGCTTAATGATCTTTGGCCAATTCTTGGGTTCCGCGACCAGCGGCGCGGGAAGGCCATCGTCCAACTCCCGCTCAATGCGCGCGTCACTTTCTTGCTTGTCGAGACGATAAGATCTCCATCCCCACCATCCGCCCCAGGCAGCCAGTGAAATCGCAACGAACGAAAACACGATCTCAAGCGGTTCCATGCGACCTCCACACACCAATGGCGGGAGGTTAACGAAAACTGATCGCCTGCGGAAGCGGTTAACCCTTTCGGGTCGACTCCGCGTTGTGACCAAAGCGGTATCAAAGGAATACGTTTGCACTACTTTTGCGGTATCAAATCGGTACGCCTCGCGGGACAGCACAGGTCTGGTTAATGCGCCTAAAATTTGTGACTCCGTTTCGCCAAATACCCGCTTGACGCAACAAAATTGCAGCGCTATGGGAAACCATCGAAACCGGAGATGACATGAACGTCGTACTCGTAATCGTTGCGCGCTGGGGTGTGATGGCCTGAAGATCATCACACTGGATGCGCGCGTGGGCCCCGGAAGGGGCTTTTTTTATGCCCGGTCGCCATGGGGCGGCGGGCGAACCGGAAGAGAGGGAGAGACCAATGTCCGGTGATGGCACAGCTACGATCGAGGCGGAAAACGCCATAGATTCCAATACCATGACGGGAGCCGAGATGGTCGTCCGCGCGCTCAAGGACCAGGGCGTCGAGGTGGTCTTCGGCTATCCCGGTGGTGCTGTGCTTCCGATCTACGACGCTATTTTCCAGCAGAACGATATCCGCCACATCCTGGTCCGGCACGAACAGGGTGCCACCCACATGGCCGAAGGCTATGCCCGCTCGACCGGCAAGCCCGGCGTCGTTCTGGTCACCTCCGGCCCCGGCGCCACAAACGCCGTTACGGGCCTGGCCGACGCCCTGATGGACAGCATCCCGATCATCGTCATGTCCGGTCAGGTGCCGACGTTCATGATCGGCAACGATGCCTTTCAGGAGGCAGATACTGTAGGCATTACAAGGCCTTGCACCAAGCACAATTGGCTGGTCAAGGACACTGACGAACTGGCGGATGTCATGCATCAGGCCTTCCATGTCGCCACGACAGGGCGCCCCGGACCGGTGCTGGTCGACATACCCAAGGACGTCCAGTTCGCCGATGGAACGTACACGCCGCCGGAGAAAGCCAAGACCGGGCACTACCAGCCGCGGATCAAGGGCGACAGCGAACAGATTCTGCGCGCAGTCGAAATCCTGGAAACCTCAGAGAAGCCAATCCTTTACTCGGGCGGCGGCGTCATAAACTCGGGCCCACGCGCGTCCGAACTGCTGCGCGCGTTGGTGGCCGAGACCGGCTTCCCGATCACCTCGACCCTGATGGGACTGGGCTGCTATCCGGCATCCGGCGAGCACTGGATGGGCATGCTGGGAATGCACGGCACGTACGAGGCCAACATGGCCATGCACGACTGTGACGGCATGTTCTGCATCGGGGCGCGCTTCGACGACCGTATCACCGGACGCACGGATGCGTTCAGCCCGGCTTCGCGCAAGATCCACATCGATATCGATCCGTCCTCGATCAACAAGAACATCCATGTCGAGGTTCCGATCATTGGCGACATTGCGAATGTTCTGGAGGAGATCCTGAGCGTCTGGCGCGCGCGCGGCTCGAAGACGCGGGATATCACCGGGTGGCGGCAACAGATCGACCAATGGAAGGCTGTGAAGTGCCTCAGCTATGTAAACTCCGACCGGTTCATCAAACCGCAATACGCGTTGGAGCGGCTTGAGGCGCTGACCAAGGACAAGGACCGCTACATCACGACCGAGGTTGGACAGCACCAGATGTGGGCTGCGCAGTTCATTGGTTTCGAAGATCCGAACCGCTGGATGACCTCGGGCGGGCTTGGCACGATGGGGTACGGCCTGCCCGCCTCGATCGGTGTGCAGGTAGCGCATCCCGAAAGCCTGGTGATCAACGTGGCCGGCGAGGCGTCCTGGATGATGGTCATGCAGGAGATGTCGACGGCAGTGCAGTACCGCCTTCCGGTGAAGCAGTTCATCCTGAACAACGAGCGTTTGGGCATGGTCCGACAGTGGCAGGAGCTGCTGCACGGCGAGCGCTATTCGAACAGTTACTCCGAGGCGTTGCCTGACTTCGTGAAACTGGCCGAGGCCTTCGGCTGCAAGGGGATAAAGATCGACGACCCGGCAGATCTGGACGCCAGTATCGAGGAGATGCTGACCTATGACGGACCGGTCATCGTCGATTGCATGGTCGAGAAGCACGCTAACTGCTTCCCGATGATCCCATCCGGCAAGGCACACAACGAGATGCTGTTGGGCGAGGCATCGACCGACGGGGCTATCGGCAATGCGGGTGCGGTCCTCGTGTGACTCGAGGTTCGATCTGCGCAACGCTGGCGGGCGGCCGACACTTAGGTCTGCCGCCCGTCACATCGACCTAGCTGAACTTACGAAGCACCTGACCCAGTTGCGTTCCCAACCGCGAGATCCAAACGCTCCCGCTCGGAGCAGGGCAATACGCATCGATATGCTCCCGAAAGTCGCGATACCAAGCTTCCGTCTGCTCAGGGCTCATCTCTCTCAGGTGACGCTGCGAGCGCCCTTTGTTGAGCTGCGTAAACCTGCGTTTTGCACTCAGCGTATCGCGCAGCGGCGATGCTGGCAGCCCCATATGCCCGGCAATCTTGCGCGCCACATCGAGTGTCGAAAAAGCGGTATGTTCATAGTGCAAGCAGAGCGCGCCCGGGAGTTCAGCCCACGCGGAGTGGCGTCGGATCAACCGCCTCAGTCGGACCTTTACGTCATCGATGTCTTGAAGGGGCTCTTGCTTGTGCGTCTTGCCCCAAGCATCATCGCGGTGCGCTGCATCCAGCATCGAGAGTGCGACATCGCGCGGATCGCGCGTGTGTACCTGCACCCAAACTGTCCCAGACCGCACCGCCTCGACAAGGGATGGCGTCGGATCGGCATGGGTCTTGTAAACAAACATTTCGCGCTCCTCGCGCTCAACAGACGCGAGGATCCTGACAAACCGATCATCAGCGTGACTGGGACCCGCAGTTTCGTTGGTCAATGTCGTCAACGGCGATTGGTCGAAGCCCGCCCGTACAGCAGCAGCGCGACTGATCTGGTAGGCCAGCGTAGATCCCGATTTCGGCACGCCAAAACACACATAAAGCCTGGGCCATGGTTTTTTGCCGACAGTACGCATAACCCTCCACCACCTCTGCTCGGCACAGTCAACCTGCGCGAACACCGCAGTCACAATATCCGCAAACCGTCTTGAAGCAACGAAGCCGACTGACTAAGCACCCGTCACGATAAACGGAGACCGTAGTGAACTCGCTAACCCTGAAACCCGGCTCGAGCCGAAAGAGCGCCTACAACCTGCGCAATCCGATCGCCGAGGGCGAGGAGCGTCACACGCTCGTCGTGCTCGTCGACAACGAGGCCGGTGTGTTGGCCCGGGTTATCGGACTGTTCTCCGGGCGGGGGTACAACATCGAGAGCCTGACCGTCGCCGAGATCGACCACACGGGGCACCGCTCACGCATCACCATCGTGACCACTGGAACCCCAGCCGTCATCAACCAGATCCATGCGCAGCTTGAACGTATGGTGCCAGTGCACTCGGTGCACGATCTGACGACCAAGGCACCACATATCGAACGCGAGCTTGCTTTGTTCAAAATAGCCTCCACGGGCGAAAGACGGGTCGAAGCCCTGCGGATGTCCGAGATCATGGGCGCACGCGTGGTCGACGTGACGCCCACATCCTTCATATTCGAGCTGGCGGAGACATCCGAACAGATCGAGGCGTTCGCCAACCTAATGATCCCTTTGGGACTGGTGGAGCTTACCCGGACCGGCATTGCCGCGATGAGCCGTGGCGGTGAGGAAATGGCGTGATCAAGCGCGCGGCAGTCATCATTCTCGCGGGCTTCGCGCTTGCGGGCTGCGAGCAGCAGATTGAAGGTTCGTCGCTCGAGGCTGATACCGCGGAGGTGCGCGCAGAAGAGGCGCCAGCAGAAGTCGCCGAGACGCCACAGGTCACAGCTCAGGATGAGCTTGCAGCCACACTCCCGCTGCCGGGAGAGCGGCCGAGCATCCCCATCGCTGCGAACGTGCCGCATGTCTATATGGCGCTGCAACCGGATGCCGCTTCGGGACCAGTTTCGGTTGTGTTCACGATCGACCGCAGCCGTGACAATTCCCCGGAAGATGATCCAGCACTCCGCATCACGCCGGAAGACGGCAAGTGCAATCCGCAGGAACTCCGTCGTTTCAGTTTCCCGGAGGCATCTGCTCAGCGCCCGATCTTCGGTCCCGAGGAGGCACGGCGCGGGATCACGGCCAAAGAACTTCCCAGCTTCATGGCGATGATGGTCACAGGCGAGATGTTGCGCACCGGGCTCGTGGTCGAGCCCGAGGCGTCAAAACCTCACAACGTGTGCACACGAAAACTGTGGGAGCGCCTGATCGTCAACCAAAGCGCCCAGGGCACTGGACAAGGCTGAGCCCGTGTCCTAACCCGCCCGCCAACCAGAAAAGCAACCTAGAACAATCGAGAGGGACCCCAGATGCGCGTCTACTATGATCGCGACTGCGACATCAATATGATCAAAGACAAGAACGTGGCCGTCGTCGGCTATGGCTCACAAGGTCACGCGCACGCGCTGAACATGCGCGACAGTGGCGTGAAGAATGTGACAGCGGCCCTGCGCCCGGGATCGCCGTCGGCCGCGAAAGCCGAAGCCGAGGGCCTGCAGGTCATGACGATCGCCGATGCCGCAGCCTGGGCCGACGTGATCATGATGGCCATGCCGGACGAGTTGCAGGCTGAAACCTATTACGCGCACATCCATGACAACCTGCGCGAGGGGTCTGCAATTGCCTTTGCGCATGGTCTGAATGTGCATTTCGGTCTGATCGAAGCGAAGGCTGGCGTCGATGTGATCATGATGGCGCCGAAAGGTCCCGGCCACACGGTGCGCGGCGAGTTCGTCAAGGGCGGCGGAGTGCCGTGCCTCGTCGCCGTACACAACGATGCATCGGGCCGCGCGCTGGAGATTGGCCTGAGTTATTGTTCGGCCATCGGTGGCGGGCGCTCAGGCATCATCGAGACCGACTTCAAGGAAGAGTGCGAAACCGATCTGTTCGGCGAACAAGCAGTCCTCTGTGGCGGCCTGGTCGAGCTTATCCGCATGGGTTTCGAGACGCTGGTGGAAGCCGGTTATGAACCCGAGATGGCTTATTTCGAATGCCTGCACGAAGTGAAGCTGATCGTTGACCTGATCTACGAGGGCGGCATTGCGAACATGAACTACTCGATCTCGAACACCGCGGAGTTCGGCGAGTATCACTCTGGTCCACAGATCCTGCCGCGCGCAGAAACCAAAGCCCGCATGAAAGCCGTGCTGAAGGACATCCAGGACGGCCGCTTCGTCTCGGAGTGGATGCGCGAATTCAAGGCTGGCCTGCCGATGTTCAAGGCGATCCGCCGCAACAACGACGCGCACCAGATCGAGGAAGTCGGCGCCAAACTGCGCGCGATGATGCCCTGGATTGAAGCAGGCAAGATGGTCGATAAGTCCAAGAACTGATCTGGGACGCCTTTGTAGCGTCTGCATGTGACCGCGTACCGGTCTCCCCGGGAAGCAGGCTTCCCGGGGCCATGAAAGACGAACATCGTATTGAAACGATGGGTTATACCAAACGGTGTGGTGTCTGACTCATTTTGAGGATTCCCAATCGGCTGATCTTCTGAATCAATGTCTGTGAAT
>JBCAXJ010000084.1:0-17799 GCA_038534135.1 Pseudomonadota bacterium
GTTATGGCCCAGGATGCCGACGATCTCTCCGTCATCCACATGGAAGTCGACCCCGTGCAACACCGGCACCCGGCCATAACCCGACGTCAGACCGCGAACATCCAGAAGCGCACTCATGCCCGCGTCCCCAGATAGACTTCACGGGCTTTCGGATCGGCCGAGATTGCTTCCATCGTGTCTTCCATCAGGATCCGGCCTTCATGGAACAGCGTCACGGTATTCGAGATCATGCGGATGAACTGCATGTCGTGTTCGACGACGATGAGTGTCGCCGTCTTGTTGATCTCGCGGATCAGCTCCGCCGTTCGGTGCGTCTCATCATGCGTCATGCCTGCGGCTGGTTCGTCGAGCAGCACCAGCCAGGGCTCTGCGGCGACGACCATGCCAAGCTCGACCCATTGGCGCTGGCCATGTGACAGCGCATCGACGCTCTCGGTGCGGATCTCGGTCAACTGCAATCGTTCCAGGGTTTCTCCCGTCAAGGCTCGCGCACGCGCATTGCCATGCCACCGCCGCGCAGCGAGCCAGACGTTTTCCTCGACCGACAGGCCGTTGAAGACGTTCGGCACCTGCGTCTTGATGCCGACGCCCAAAGCTGAAACCTCGTGCGGCTCTCGCCCGGCCACATGGACGTCACGGATGACCACGTCACCTGCCGTTGGGATAAGTTGGCCGGTCAAGCACTTGAAGAACGTCGACTTGCCTGCCCCATTCGGCCCGATCAGACAGCGCAACTCGTTGGCCCAGAGCGAGAAGTCTACCCTGTCCACCGCCTTCACGCCGCCGAAGTACATCGACAGACCACGCGTCTCCAGCACCACCTCGCCGCGCCTCATTCCGCGGGCTCCGCACTGCCTGCGCGCGATCGGCGCAGCCGCAGCCGGCGCTCTTTCGCACGGAGCGCTTTGCGGCTTCGTCGGCTGTCCAGCCAATCTGTGACGGTCGGGACGACACCTCTCGGCACGCCGAGCACAAAGACAATCAGAATAACCCCGAGCACGAGGTTGTTGTTAAGGACGGATTGCGAGCCCAGCGAGGATGTCAGATAGAACAGTCCGAACGCGCCCAGGATCGGTCCGATCAGAGTACCGCGTCCACCCACGATGACCCAGATTATCGTCAGTGCGGCATTGTAGAGGTTGAAGACATCCGGCGTCACCCGTCCGATCCCGTTCGAGAACAGCACTCCCGCGAGCCCGGCGACCGCAGCGCCGATCGTGAAGATGCCCAGCTTGTAGAGCCGGGTGTCGTAACCGATCAACTCGGCACGCAGCTCATTCTCGCGGATCGACACGCAAACTCGCCCAAAATGCGTGCGCACGAGCCAGCCGCAAAAGATGTACGCCAGGATCAATGCCACCATGGCAACGTAGAACAGATGCTCCGGGAACAGCATTGTATAGGGTGCCCAGGGCACGTTGATCGGTGGTGAGGTGACGCCGTTGAACCCGCCCAACAGCGCGTTGCCGATTTTGTATTCAGGTCCAGACGTGCGGCGGATCAGACTGTAGAGGATCAGCGCGACGGTCAGTGTGATAACGGCCAGATAGACGTCCGAAACCCGACCGAAGAACACCACATAGCCCAGGATCGCAGCCGCAGCGGCGGCGACAAGGATCGCGACAAGGATCGCCCCGGTCGATCCGCCGAAGTTGATCGCTGCGATTGTATATGCGTATGCCCCGATGCCGAAGAACGCGGTCTGCCCGAAGCATAAGATGCCTCCATAACCCCAGACGAGCGCGAGGCTGAGCGCGAGCATCGCCAGCGCGATCGCCGTCGTCAGGTTGATGATTGTGAACAGCTGGAACACCGACGGCGCGGCCAGCGTGAAGATCACGCCCAGAACGGCAACGATCAGAGTGCCGCGAAACGCCCGGTCTCCGTTCACAGGCTCTTCCTGAACCAGGTGCCCGTGATACCGCGCGGCATCAGGCGCAGCAGGATGATCGCGACCAGCAGCAGCGCGACCTCGCCCATGGTCGGACCGGTCAGGAACGCCGTGATTCCGTTCACCCCACCCAGCAGGATCGACGCGGACGTGGTACCCGCAAGGATCGCCATACCGCCTGAGATTACGGTGATGAACGCCTTGGCAATGTAGATTGCACCGATGGTGGGCAGAACGCCGGTAATCGGCGCCAGCAACCCGCCAGCCAAGCCCGATACCGCTGCACCCAGTCCGAACGTGATCATATAGGTTTGGTTGGTCGACACGCCGAGCGCCGAGGCCATCTCGGCATTCTGCATCGTGCCGCGGGCAACGAGCCCCAGTTTGGTCAGTTTCAGGGTCGCCCAGACGGCCAGTAGCAATGCGACGGTCACGACAATCAGGAACAGCTCATAGCCCGATGAAGAGTACTGCCCGATCTCGATCACACCGAGCGGTGGCGAGATCGTCGTCGCAGTCGAGGCGCCGAAGATCGTTGTCACCAGCCCGATGAACAGCAGCGACAGCCCCCAGGTCGCCAGAAGCGTGTCGACCATTCGTCCATAAAGCCACCGGATCAACAGACGCTCGACAATCACTCCGATCACGCCGACCACCAGCGGGGCCAAAACCAGCATCGCGATCCAGATGTTCACTCCGGCATTGGTGGCGACAACGACCGTGTAACCGCCGAGCATCAGAAACTCGCCATGGGCCAGGTTGATGACCCGCATCATCCCAAAAATGATCGCCAGCCCCAGGCTGATCAGCGCGAGGTTGGCGATCCCGTAAAGGATCTGCAGGCCGAGGGCGATGACGAGGTCCATTGGGTATCCCGTAGGGTGGGCGCCTCGCCCACCCCTGTTGCAGCTCAGAGCTTGATGCCGGCCGCTTCGAGACCGTTCTCGAACTTGAAGGTCGACTGGTTTGGATCGGCGACCAGGTCGCACACCAGAAGTGTGTCGGTCGGCGGCTGGCTTTCGTAGGTCTCGAGAATGTTGAAGCTCTGGTCCTTAAGTTCGGCCAGATAAACGTTCTGCAAGGCGTGGTTCGTCTTCGGTTCGATCGTCACCGGTCCCGATGGCCCAGCGTAACTGAGTCCGCTGCGCAACGCCTCGATCACCGGCATCCGGTCCGCCGTGCCCGCGGCTTTGACCGCTTCGGCCCACAGCATCGCACCTTCATAGGATCGGGCGGCCAGTTCGTTCAATCCGGGCGCTCCATCGCCAACGAATGCCTTGAAGCGCGCCACGAAATCGGCGTTCGCCGGGCTGTCGATCTCCTCGAAATACGAATAGGCACAGATCATGCCGTCGCCTTCTTCGGCACTGATCAGCTTGTGCTCATTGCCGACACCGAAGGTCGTCGATGCGATCGGGATCGATTTGTTCATCCCCGCAGCGGCGTACTGGCGGTAGAAGCTGACATGCGCCCCGCCGACGAGGGCCGACATCACCATGTCCGGCTGCGCCTGCTGGATCTTCTTGATGGTCGGGCCGAAGTTCGTGACATCCAGCGGGAAGAACTCGGTCGCAACCGGCTCACCGCCGTTGTCACGGACGTATTTCTGAACCCATTGCGCGGTGATCTGACCGTAATTGTAGTCGGCCGCGATGATGTAGACCTTCTTACCCCACTTGTTCATCGTGTACGGCACGAGCTTCTCAACCGTCTGAGCCGGCGTCGAGCCGGTGCAGAAGTTATTCATGTCGCAGACGCCGCCTTCGTAGAGGGTGTTGTAGAAATAGAGCGTCTGGAACCGTGAGAACGTCGGGCGGATCGCCTCGCGCGAAGCCGAGGTGATCCCGGCGTGAACCACGTTCGCGCGGTCGCCGGCGGCGGCCTGCGTCGCGAACTGGGTGTAGAACTGGATGGTCGACTGCGGGTCGTAGATCTTCAGGTCGACCATCGACCCGTTGAGACCGCCAGCCTTGTTGATCTCATCAATCGCCATGCGCGTGGCATCCACCATCGGCTTGCCGTAGATGTCCAGACCGCCGGACTGATCTAGGATCGAGACGAAGCTGATATCATCGGCCAGCGCGCGTCCGGTCAGAGCAGGTGCTGCAAGTGCGAGGGCCGAAGATCCGGCCAGAAAGCGTCTGCGTGTGGTCGCCATGGGTTCTCTCCTGTCAGTCGTTCTTTGACCGTCACGTATCCTGTGACGTGTCCGCGTTCGGTGCCGTGTCATCGGGACCCGGAGTGTCGGGGTCGTCCGACAGCGATTTCGTGATGCCGTCCAAGCCGCCGCCGATATTCAGGCCGACTTCCTCGCCCAGTTTCTTCACGGCTGGCAGTTGCAGCGCCATGTTCAACACACCGTCAACGGCCTGATTGATCGCAGACTTGTCGGCTCCGTCGGTCGAGCCTCCACCCGATCCGTGACCCAGGCCCGAGATCTGGTTGATCCGGATTGTTTCGATCTTCTCGGTTGGCTTCATGAGCCGCTCGACCACGCCGGGCAACGTGCGCAGCCGGTCCTGATCGAGCTTCAGTTTCATCAACTCGGATGACTGCGCGTTCTCTGCGGAAATCAACGCTGCCATGCCTTCGGCACGCGCCAGCAGTTCGGACTTGGCGGCGTCTGCCTCCTCCAGCGTTGCCTTCGCTTGCGCCTCGGCCATCGACACGATCGTTCCGGCCTCTGACGCGACCCGAGTGTCATCGACTTCAGCTTGCTCTCGCGCACGGATCAGCGAAAGCTCCTTCTCACGCTCGGCCTCCGCAGTCTGCCGCGCGGTTTCAACCTGCACCTCGGCTTCAACTTCCTGAGTGCGCGCGCGCTGAGCTTCCGCTTCGGCGACGGCTTGTTCGATGCGCTTCGCAGCAAGTTTCACGACGTTCTCGGAGCGCGCGCTTTCGGTGGCAAGCTCCGCATCCAACTGCTGCTTGCGCAACGCGCGATCTTTCTCGATCTCGGACAGCCGCGTCTCGCGTTCCCGTTCGATCCGGGCGGCTTCACGCCGTTTCTCCGAAGTCGCTTGTTCCTCGGCAATATCGGCCTGGCTTTTGGCGCGCGAGGTCTCGATCTCGCGCTGTTGCGCGATGACGGCTTCCTCTTCCTCCTGGCTGATCACCAGCTTGCGCTTGATCGCCTCCAATTCGGATTGCCGCACGGACACCTCGGCGTCGGCCTCGATCTCGGCGCGTTCCTTCTTGTTGGTCGCAATGATCTCGGCCAGGCGCCGCATCCCGAGCGCATTGAAGGCGTTATTCTCGTCCAGAGCCTGGAACGGCGTTTGATCCAGCCGGGTCAGCGACACACTCTCAAGGACCAAACCGTTCTGCGCCAGATCGTCCTTAAGTTCTTTTGCCACCTCGGCGGTATATTTCCCGCGCTCGTCCTGCAGCGTATCCATCGTGTATGCGGCAGCCACCGAGAGCACTGCATCGACCAACTTGCCCTCAAGCGTGTCAGCCAGTTCCGATGCTCGGAACGTTTTACCCGCCAATGCCTGGGCGGCGGTGGCCACACCATCATCCGTTGCCTCGACCCGGACATAGAATTCGGCGCCGACATCGACGCGCAGGCGGTCCTTGGTGATGACGGATTTCGGCCCGACCCGCTCAATCTCGAGCTTCGTCGTGCGCATGTTGATCTCGGCGACCTTGTGGAGGAATGGAACTGCAATACAGCCACCGTCCAACACGACCTCTTGACCGCCCAGACCCGTCCGAACAAGGGCTACCTCGCGCGTCGCCTTGCGATAGTAGCGGTTCAGGAACAGGATCAGCAGGATCGCCGCAAGCAAGAGCGCAACGATTATGACGAACCAGGTCAACGGTCTTTCTCCCCCGCAACGCGCTGCCATACGGGCACCGCGATCTCATCCCCTGCTCGTTTTTTTGTCTTGTTGGTAAAAACCCTACGCAGCGATTCTTCACCGCGTCAATGCGGTGCACAAATTTCTTCGCAGTGCGGAATCGCGCTGACCTCCGATCCGAGGTCGGCATTGAGCCAAACCCCGGAATGCAAGCCTATTTGATCAGGCGCGTCTCGACCCGGCGGTTGCCCGGGTGCTTCGGATCGGCGTTGACGGGGCGCGCCTCGCCAAAGCCCCGCGCCTCGAGCCGGCTTCGATCAATCCCGTTGCTGGTCAGATACCGGACGACAGCATCGGCGCGGCGCGCGCTGAGTTTCAGGTTGTAGGCGTCTGAGCCCGTCGAATCCGTGTGCCCATCGACCGCAAAGCGCAACTTGGCGAGTTCGGCGCTGCGCAGAGCTTCTGCAAACTGCGCGAGATTGCTGCGCGCGATCGGCGTCAACCGGTCCGAATTGAGTTCGAACGTTACCATCAGGTTGTAGGCGCCGGGGTCGGGCGGCACCTTGCTCGCCGTGGAAGACTGGGCACTGTTCCCAAAGCCTGCGGCACCGATTATGACACCGCGCGTTTTCGGGCCCTCTTCCTCAGCGCCAGACTGAGCCCGGAAGTGATCCACGATGTCTTGGGAGCTGTAGCTCGACTGCTGCGCGTGAGCGAGCGCAGCACTGGTCATCATCAGAAAACAAAGGATGTAGGAAAATCGCATGTCACTTGCTCCAATGAAACGTCATCTCACACCGCCACCGGCAGGTTCAGCACATACTAGCATGGTAAGGGACGGTAGGTTAAGATTCGCGTTGAAAAACAAACAGCCAGAAACCCCGAATGCATTGGATCGCGATCACGGTCGCCGCGTTGTTGGCAACCTCTGCCCAAGCAGAACCAGCGCACGCGCTGTTCGGCTCGCACAAGGCTCCGAGTGCGGCAGCGCCGGCAGCCTTCGGGAGCTATGCGCGCGGGTGCCTCTCGGGCGGCATGAAGCTGCGCGAAACCACAAGCGGTTGGCAGGCCATGCGGCTCAGCCGCAACCGCAACTGGGGTCATCCCGAGATGATCTCGTTCATCGAACGCTTGTCCCGCAACGCGCAGCAGATCGGCTGGCCGCGGATCTATGTGGGCGATATCGGTCAGCCGCGTGGCGGACCGATGAGATCAGGACATCGCTCTCACCAGATCGGACTAGACGCCGATATCTGGCTGCGCATGCCAAGCACCAAGAAGCTAAGCCGCAAGGATCGCGAACGCATCGGCAGTCATGTGGTGGTCGCCAAGGACGGCATCACGATGAACCAGTTCTGGACGCTGTCGCATCACGAGGTGATCCGGACAGCCGCTGAGGATCCCGCGGTCGCGCGCATCTTCGTCAATGCTGCCATCAAGCGCGCGATGTGCCAGGAGGAGAGGGCTGGAAACGGTCTCTCTGACGCGCCCTGGCTGCGCAAGGTCCGGCCCTGGCATGGACACAACGCACATTTCCATGTTCGGCTGGCCTGCCCCAGAGGTTCGCCCGGATGCCGCGACCAGGCCCCCCCTCCCTCGGGCACCGGCTGCGGTGCAGAATTGTCCAAATGGTTTCCGCGCGGTCAGAAGTCCCGCTCGATCGGTCTGAGCAGACGATGGGAGGAAGCCCAGCAACCAACGGGCAATGAACGGACCCGATCTGCCAAGCGCGTTCTCACAATGGATGATCTCCCGAGAGTCTGTAACGCAGTGCTTGCCGAGGACGGCGCCGAAGTCTTCGACATGGCCGCGATCGAGCCGGAGGCGCCGGAACTGAACCTACCGGTCTTTCCCGGCGGAACCCAGAGGGCGCATGATGGCTTCGTGGGCACGAGCTATTTCTGGCGACCCAAGGTCGATCTGAACGCCGCGCGCCAGCAAGCAATCAGTCTCAAGATCGCCGGTCGACTGCCCGACGGATTGCGCTTTGTTGATCGTGGAAACGGGAACGGATTGTTGTCGGGGACCCCGATGGAACAGGGCGACTTCGAATTTGAGATCATTGCCGAACGGCGCGGTTCGGAACACGGCAGACAGCAAATCTTTCTTCCGGTTGTTGCGCTGAACTCACAAGCCGCCGGGCAGTCCAGCCTATCGGCAGAACGCTCTCTGGATCATCAAGTTCGTGACTTCTTGACGGACTTCGTTGGCGACGAGTGTTTCCTGGCCCAGCCTTCGCTGGTGTCGGAACAGCGGATCGATATCGAGGCGTTTTCGGACGACACCGCCCCGTTCTACGACTTCGACGGCGCCTTCAAATCGTCTGTGGGAATCGAGGCCAATGTCGGCGGCCGGATGATCACGTCACCGCAATGCAGGGCATTGTCGTTCGCACGGTTGTATCCGGGGCGTGGCGCCACCGAGGTCGCGATTGACGATCCGGATCGGACGATGTCCCCCGGAGAGACGACGCGCATCCGACTGTCCGACAGGCCGGACCGCGCGACCGCCCTTATGGTGATTGATCCGAACGGCTATGTCATTGATCTTACAAAAACCCTGGTGCGCCAAGGTGGTCAGATCAGGACGGCGCTGCGTGCGAGCGTTCCCGGCCCCCACATCCTGCTGGCGCTGGACAGCGCCAGTCCGTTGGGCAACCTATCGCTCGATGGTACGGCCGAGGTGGTTTTTGCGGGACTTAGCCGCGAGAAAGCTGTGCATGGTGCAGATCTGAAATCCTCACTCGGATACTTCATTCTGCAATGAGGATCGCAACTCAATTCATATTGACGAACTGTCCGAGCTGCACCCGGTCGATGACTGCCGCAATCTTGATCTGGCTCCTGTCCATATCCACAGCTTTCGCCGAACGGCGTGTTGCCTTGGTTATCGGGAACGAGGCGTACGAAGCGGCCGGGGCACTCGACAATCCGGTTTCGGATGCCACCAAGATCTCGGCTGCTCTGGAGCGCCTCGGCTTTGATGTGGTCAAAGGAACAGACCTTGATCTGTCCGGATTTCGAAATGCTGTCCGGGATTTCAGCAACAAGCTAGAGGGCGCCGATGTCGCCCTGTTCTACTATGCCGGGCACGGCGTGCAGGTGAATGGTCAAAATTTCCTGTTGCCGGTGGACGCCAGTCTCAACACAGAGTCGGATCTGGACTTTGCGACCATCGACGTCGATCTGATCCTTCGACAAATGGAACGTCACCCGGCGGTCAAGCTGGTCTTTTTGGACGCCTGCCGGAACAATCCGTTTGAGCAAGCACTGACGAGGTCCATGGGACGCTCGAGAGCCGTGCGCGCACTCGGCCAGGGTCTTGCACCGATCGAGGCGGGCGGCGGCGTGATGATCGGCTTTGCGACCGATCCCGGTGCGGTTGCCTTCGATGGGATTGGAGAAAACAGTCCCTTCACCGAGGCGCTGCTGAAGCACATCGAAACACCTGGCCTCGAGATCAACGTAATGATGACCCGCGTGCGCTCCGAGGTTTATGCCGCCACATCGCAACGGCAACGTCCCTGGGTGACGACCAGTCTTTTGGGCGAGGTGTATCTGAAGACAGAGGATGTCCCGGCCCCGTCCGAACCTGAACCTGCCCTCAGCCCCGACCGCTCTCAATTCGACCTGACATTCTGGGAGTCAATCAAGGACAGCCAGAACCCGCGCGACTACCTCGCTTATCTGGATCAGTTCCCCGATGGCGTCTTCGCCTGGCTTGCAAAGAACCGTGTCGCAGCGCTGCAGGGCGAGGCCGCCGATGAAACCCAGCCTGCGCCTTTGGCGATCAATCAGGAGCCGCAGGTATCGACGAGCGCGCCGTCCGCGCTATCCGATGCGGTTCACTCCGCTTTGGACGGAGGTCAACTTGCCGGTTTGCTGCCCGACACCGTGACCCGCAACCAGGCATCTGAACCAACAATCCAGGGTCAGATCCGCAGCGAGCCACCGGCCATCGGCCAATCCGTTGACGCACCCCCTGAAAGTCCCAGCGGGACAGTGTTGCTCGACTTATCATCCGCGCAGGAGATACCGCCTAGACTTCCAATACCGCGCCCGGCCTCGCCGGAGACCGAGCAACTTGCCCGGATCTCACCGGAAGACGGTGTCGAACCTCAAGTGCCGTCCGAGGCGGATCGACCAGAGGCCGTGCAACCATTCGACGGAGCAACCGGTCCAACTGCCGGAAGAAAGGACTGTGATGTCTGTCCCGCCATGATCGCACTGACCGGAGGGACTTTCCTGATGGGATCGCCACCCGGCTCTGGTGAGGCCGCAGAGCGCCCCCAACGCGAAGTCGACATTGCGCCGTTCAAGCTTTCGAAGGGCGAGATCACGGTGGGCCAGTTCGCGGCCTTCGTGAAAGAGACTGGATATCAAGCAAACGGCGCCTGTTTCGTCTGGACCAGCGCCGGGAAGATGCGGAAAAGCTCTAAGGCGTCGTGGCGCGCGCCCGGTTACGACGTGACCGACAACTCCCCGGTCGCTTGCGTGAGCTGGACGGATGCCACGCAGTATGTCGATTGGTTGAATGAGAAAACGAGTGGCGGGTATCGCCTCGCCTCCGAGGCAGAGTTCGAATTCGCCGCCCGGGCTGGATCGGAGACGTCATTCTTCTGGGGAAAGCCGGCGGACGTATGCGGTGCCGTGAATGGCGCTGCGGCAGACTCACGCTTCCGATGGCGCAACAGGTCCTGTGAAGACGGCTTTGCCACAGTAGCAGCGGTGGGCGCTATGCCCGCCAACGCGTATGGTGTGACCGAGATGATTGGCAATCTATGGGAATGGACCGCAGACTGCTGGAACGGGTCGCACAGGGGCGCTCCAAATGACGGGACTGCCCGGACACGCGGTAGCTGCAAGAGCCGGGTCCTGCGCGGCGGATCCTGGGATGATCCGCTCGAGAACCTTCGGTCAGCCTATCGCGTCGGGATCCCGGCAAATCGACGCCAAGGGAACGTCGGGTTCCGCGTCGCAAAGTCTCGATAATCCGGAACGCGGCAGTCTCGTTTTACAACACTCGGGTCAGGACGCGGCCTTCTCGTTCTGAAGGTCGAACTCTTCACGCATCTTCTCGTATCCTTTTTCTGATCCGAACTCACTTTGGAGGCGGAGCAGTTCGGCGTCGCGCCGACGGAACTCCTCGACAATCTCCTCGGCGATCTCGCCATCTCCGAAGCGATCCAGTGCCTCGCGCGCCATGGCCACGCTGGATTCAAACATCTCGCGGATCACGACATCGGCTCCGGCCTTTCGAAGCTCGACCTTCGCGACGCGATCATGCGCGCGCGCAAAGATCAGAACATGCGGAAAGCGTTCGCGCAGCGTCCGTGTCGCTTGAACAACCGAACCGTGATCATCGGCACAAAGGAAGATCGCACGTGCCTGTTCGGCACCGGCAATCCTGAGAATATCGCCGCGCGAGACATCGCCGAAGAACACCTTGTTGTCGAACGTCCGTGCGATGCGAATGCGCTCGGGCGAACTGTCGATCAGCGTCACACCATATCCGCGCAGCTTGAGAATGCGCGCGATAACCTGACCAAATCGGCCAAAACCGACGACAATGACCGGCGCTGCTTGCGCGTGTTCGGCAAGGTCAATCTCGCTCATGTCGTCCTTGCGGTTTTGCAGGATACGGTCGGCGACCAGCATGACGATCGGTGTCAAAGCCATCGTCACCGTTACGATCGCCGTCAGAAGATTCGACTCTCGCTGCGTGATCAGGCCAACACCCATGGCGACCGTGAACAAAACGAAACCGAACTCTCCACCCTGGCTGAGCACACCAGAGATCCTCATGGCATCGCCATTCGATGATCCGAATGATCGACATAGCCCGAACAGAAGTGAAAATTTCAGCGCAACGAGGCCGAGCGCGCCCAGAACGACGATGACCCAATTCTCGGCGACGGCCTGAAGCGACACAGTCGCCCCGATCGCAATGAACAAGAGCCCGAGCAAAAGGCCGCGAAATGGCTCGATATCGGACTCCAGTTGATGTCGAAATTCGCTTTCCGCCAGAAGGACGCCCGCCAGGAAAGCACCCAACGCCATCGACAGGCCAGCGACCTGCATCAATATTGCCGACCCGATCACCACCAGCAAAGCCGCTGCCGTGAAGATCTCGTCCGATTTCGTCGCTGCCAGAATGTGGAAGAGCGGTCGTAGCAAATAGTGCCCGACGACGATAAGGCCGCAAATCGCGCCGACGCCGATCGCGATCTGGGACAGCGTGAAGCTCTCGCCTCCACCGCCCCATGGGGACAGCAGTGACACCATCGCAAGCAACGGCACAATCGCGAGATCCTGGAACAGCAGGATCGAGAACGCCCGGTCACCCCATGGTGTCGTCAGATCTCCCCGTTCTCGCAGAATCTGGATCGCAAATGCCGTCGACGACAACGCCAGTGCACCACCGATAGCGATGGCTGAATTTGTCTGAAACGGTCCGAGGCCACCCAACAGCACCGCCAGAACCAGCATCGTGATCGCCACTTGCAGCAGGCCAAGACCGAAGATCTCGGTGCGCAATCGCCAGAGGCGCGCCGGTTGCAACTCCAAACCGATCACGAACAGTAAAAGCACGACGCCAAACTCGGCGAAACTCAGCGCCGACTGAGCTTCCTCGATCAGACCGACGCCGGACGGACCGATGATTGCACCGGCGACTAGATATCCGACGACCGATCCAAGCTTGAGCCGCTTGAAAACCGGCACAGCAATGACCGCCGCTGCCAGATAGGTCGCCGCGTCCACCAGTAGGGGATCGATGCCGGAGCTTACGGCCATGAACCTCGCCGTGTTGAGTCAGCCGCATGGTGCAGTGCAGTGGCGAGAGGTTCAACCCATGGTTTCGGATTGTCATGATTTAGTTGGGCCGACCTTTTGGGTCGGTCCCGCCAGCGTCGTGATTGACCATATGAGGCTATTCCCTATAGAGGGCGCATCCATTCCCCGGAGGCCATCATGGCGCGTATCCTGATCACATCGGCTCTGCCGTACATCAATGGTGTCAAACACCTGGGCAATCTGGTCGGAAGCCAGCTGCCAGCCGATGCGTTCGCCCGATACATGCGCCTGCGCGGGCATGAGGTCCTGCTGATCTGTGCAACAGATGAACATGGCACTCCGGCCGAACTGGCGGCCGCCAACGCGGGCGAACCCGTTGCCAACTACTGCACCCGCCTGTGGCAGGTGCAGAAGGATCTGGCGGACGGCTTCAAGTTGTCTTTTGACTTCTTTGGCCGCTCCTCCTCTTCTCGCAATCACGCGCTGACGCAGCACATGGCAGGTCGCCTGGCCGATGCCGGACTGATCGAGGAGGTCACAGAGCAGCAGGTCTATTCCCACGCGGACGGGCGTTTCCTGCCAGATCGCTACATCGAGGGCACGTGCCCAAACTGCGGCTACGATCGTGCGCGCGGCGATCAATGCGAGAACTGCACCAAGCAACTCGACCCGACCGATTTGATCAATCCGCGGTCTACAATTTCCGGATCGACTGATCTGGAGCCGCGCGAGACAAAGCACCTCTACCTGCGCCAGTCGGCAATGCGTGAGCGACTGGACGCGTGGATCGACACCAAAACCGATTGGCCCGTTCTCTCGACGTCGATCGCGAAGAAATGGCTCCATGACGGTGACGGGCTGCAGGACCGTGGCATCACTCGTGACCTGGACTGGGGCATTCCCGTTAAACGCGGTGCTGAGGACTGGCCGGGTATGGAGGGCAAGGTCTTCTATGTCTGGTTCGACGCTCCCATCGAATACATCGCGGCAACGGCTGAATGGGCCGACGCCACCGAGCAGGATGAAGCGGCGTGGCAACGCTGGTGGCGCGAGGATCTGGGCGCATCGAACGTCCGCTATGTCCAGGTGATGGGCAAGGACAACGTACCGTTCCACACGCTGTCATTCCCGACCACGCTGATGGGTGCAAACCATGACGGCGCCGAGCCGTGGAAGCTGGTGGACTTCATCAAGGGCTTTGACTGGCTGAACTACGAGGGCGGCAAGTTCTCGACCAGCCAGGGGCGTGGCGTTTTCATGGACCAGGCTTTGGACATTCTGCCGTCCGACTACTGGCGTTGGTGGCTCCTGTCGAACGCGCCAGAGGGGTCAGACAGCGACTTCACGTGGGAGCGGTTCCAGACCGGCGTGAACAAGGACCTCGCAGACGTGCTCGGCAACTTCGTCAGCCGCGTGACCAAATTCTGCCGGTCGAAATTCGGAGAACAGGTCCCGGAGGGTGCATATGGCGAGGCCGAAGAGGCGCTGATCAAAGATCTGACGAGTCGTGTCGCGACCTACGCACAGCATTGGGAAGACTTCGAGGTTCGCAAGGCAGCCGCGGAGTTGCGTGCGATTTGGGTGGCTGGGAATGAATACTTGCAGGCGCAAGAGCCCTGGGCGATCTTCAAGACCGACCCGGCACGCGCCGGCGGCATCATCCGCTGCGCTCTGAACCTGACCCGTCTTTACGCAGTGCTGTCGCAACCTTTCATCCCGGATGCGTCCTCGGCGATGCTCAAGGCTTTGAACTTACCCCAGGACACGGCGTGGCCGGATGACGTTGCTTCCGCCATAGAGGCGCTTCAACCAGGGCATGCCTTCACGGTCCCGGACAACATGTTCAACAAGATCACGGACGACGCGCGCGAAGAGATGTCAGCACAGTTTGCTGGGGCGTGATGGTCCGATTCCTGTTGCTTTCGGCGGCAACATTCGTCGCCGGATGCATCAAGCCGCTTCCAGACCACCCCGCGCTGGCGAAGACCGACGGACAACCGTTGATCATCGCGCACAAAGGCGGCGACGGGTTGCGTCCCGCCAACACGATGGAGGCGTTCCGAGCGGCCTTGAATGCCGGCGCCAACGTTTTGGCGTTCGATGTTCATGCATCCCGCGACGGGATTCTCGTCGCCATCCATGATGAGACGCTCGATCGGACGACCGAAGCCTCTGGCCTCGTCAGGGACCGTACATTCGCGGAGCTTGAAGCGCTCGACGCTGGCTACAACTGGCCAACCCTGCGCGAACCGCATCACCCGATTGGTCAACCTCGGCGCGGTCAGGGTCTGAAGATCCCGGCTGTCGACGAGATCTTGCGCACCTTTCTGGACGCCCGTTTTGCAATTGAGATCAAACAGACTGACCCACCGGTGACAGCACAGCTTTGCGAACTGCTGCGCAACAACAAAGCAGAGCCCCGCAGCATCGTCAGCGCTTTCGATCTGATTGCACTAGACGATTTCCGCAGTCGGTGTCCGGAGGTTGCGACATCAACCGCCCGGTCCGAGGACGCGCGGACGTTCGGGCTCAACTTGATTGAAATCGCCGGGTTAGATGCATTCCCCTACCACGCCCTGCAGGTTTCGGAGCCGCCTCAAGAACTTACAATTGTCACGCCGTCCATGCTGGCAAGCGCAAGAGCGCGCAATGTCGATGTGCACGTCGGACCCGTGAATGATCCCGACGACATGCGTCGGCTGATCGATCTGGGCGTGGATGGCATCATCACGGACTACCCGGACCGCATGGCTGAGATTTTAACGACAGAGCCCGAGGTATCTCCCCTGTCAGCCCCGCGCACGGAATAGACAAGGATCGGGATCGGACCGATGAGATTTTTATTCTCGGAAGTCAGCGCGCGGTGAGACTTTTGTCACAGTCGCGGTGTGGCGAATCCCACAGGTTCAACCGAGCGAAATGACGGGTTTGGGGTCCGCCAATGACTGACTATATCTTCGAGACATCCTTGCTCGTCCATGCTGCAACACTGACCTATGTGCTGGGTTTCGCATTCCGTAATCAGATCATCCTGCGCCTGCTCGTGCTGGTCGGAACGGCGTTCTACATCCTCTATTATTACTTCCATACGACGACCCCGCTGTGGGACGCGATTTTTGGCTCTGTGCTGATCGGAATAGCCACGGCGTATGGTTTGATCATGCTGATCTACAGCCGCGTTCCACTGGGCTTCTCGAAAACCGAACGCGAGATCTACGAAAAGTTTGACGCACTTGAACCCGGGCAGTTCCGCCAGTTGATGCGAGCCGGAGATATGGTCTTCTCGTCCGAACCTCTCGTGATGACCCGGCAGGACGAACAGGCGGAACATCTATATTTTGTCCTGAACGGACGGATCGAAATCGACAAATCCGGGACGTTCTTCAGCGTGCCAGATCACACATTTGTCGGAGAGATCGGCTTTGTGCTCGATCAGGCTGCATCGGCAACGGCTTACCTGCCGGCCGGGGGCAGCTATATCCGCTGGGACCGAGAAACCCTCCAGAACTTACTCAAGCGCCAACCGCGCCTTCGCCAGGCCTTCAATGCGCTCGTGACGAAGGACATCGCCGCGAAGGTCTCGAAAAGCGTGCAAGTTCTGCCAATCGATATCGTGTGCCACTCGACCGAGGTAATCGGCCCCATGCCGCAGGACACGCTCGCCGCCTGAATTCGTTTCCCGGTTGGATTGGCGCTAAGCCGCTCTTATATCGGGCAGATGTCTCACGCGACTCTGACGGCGGAAATCGAGGACTGGTTGCTCAGCAAGGCGCTGATCGACCCGGATGTCCGGATCCTGTTTGATAAGCTTTGCCAGCGGCTGCGCGCCGTCGGCATTCCGCTTGAGCGGACGGCGCTGAGTTGGCCCGTGCTCCATCCCCTGTTCCGGGCCGAGCAGGTATTCTGGTATCCCGAGAGAGGCGCCGAGCTGGAGCAATACTACCACTCCACAGCGGGCAACGAGCATTGGTTGAAGAGCCCATTCTACCACGCGCAAACGAACAACCTCGAGACGATGCGCCGGGCCCTTGTCGGCGACAACGCCATGCTGGACTTCGATGTCCTGCACTCGTTCGTCGAACAGGAGTACACGGACTACCTGCTGACACGAACCAACTTCAAGATCGCCGAAGTCGAGCATTTCTCGGGCGGGGCGACTGGCATGATGACCAGCTGGTTGACCAAACGCGAAGGCGGGTTCACCGATGACGACCTCGCCGCGCTGAAGCACATTCAGAAGATCCTGGCGATCGCCGTTCATGCCGCGATCCAGAAGCGCGTGATGGCGAACCTGGCCAACGCCTATCTCGGCCCAACTGCCGCCTGGAAGGTGCTGGCCGGAGAGATCAAGCGCGGAGACGGCGACCGCATTCCAGCGGTTGTCTGGTATTCAGATCTGCGCGGTTCGACGCGGCTTTCGGATACGATGGACGGCGACAGCTATCTTGCGCTGCTCAACCGCTACTTCGAATGCACCGCCGGCCCCGTGATCGAACATGGCGGCGAAATCCTGAACTTCATCGGTGACGGCGTGCTCGCGATCTTCCCGATCAAGGAAAGTTGCCCGATGGACGCTGCGGCGAATGCGGAGGCGGCCGTGCGAGACGCTATGCGCCTGCGCGAAGAGGCGATTGCCTCGGGCACACCGGACAACGCACCGCTCGATTTCGGGATCGCTTTGGCCATCGGCGACGTGATGTACGGCAACATCGGCGTGCCCGCACGGCTGGCGTTCTCAGGGATCGGGAAGATCGTCAACACCGTTCAACGTGTCGAGGTCGCGACCAAGACAATCGGCATCCCCGTGCTCGCGCTCAAGGAGTTTGCCGATGCGGCACCGGGAGACTGGCAAGACTGCGGATGTGTCGATATCTCGGACCTGGACCGCCAGTTGGATGTCTTCACGCTGCCAGATGTGGTGAAGAACGTGAGCTTGCCAAGCGTCTTGACGGTCGAACCTGCGGAATAATCGGCACGTCCGATACGCCAAGAGGTTCGAGAACAACGACAGCTTTCATCACCTGCCAAAAGATCAACGCCCTCGCGGTCGAGGTGACCTGAGTGACGGATTGCAAATTTGATCGGGGCATCTGATACCAACCGGCACGGGCTATGACCCATGTGCCCATTCTCGCGATCCGATGGATCGGATTGACCACGGTCTTTCGATGAGTTTGTTCCAAGCCTCGCAGCAGAGCGCGACGATGTCGTCGTAGGAGCCGAACACGCGGTTTGAGAGCCAGTTTTCTCGAAAGACCGTGGTCAATCCGATCCATCGGATCGCGAGAATGGGCACATGGGTCATAGCCCG
>JBCAXJ010000085.1:0-17624 GCA_038534135.1 Pseudomonadota bacterium
CCAGCATCAGGACGGTTTCGGCGATCACGCCAGTCGCCCAGAGCCAGCCGATCACGGAGTCCGAGATGCCTTGTCCGGGGCGCCGCTGGGTTACTCGGCTGGGTGCGCCCCATGCGCTCGCCTTGGGCGGTCTGGCGGCGCTGGTGCGCTGGGTCGCGCTGTCAGCAGAGCCTGACCTTTGGCTGTTGTGGCCGTTGCAGGTCCTGCATGCGTTGAGTTTCGGTCTGGCCCATCTGGCAGCGATGGCATTCCTCGCGTCTGCTCTGCCCGGCCGCATGATCGCGTCAGTGCAGGGCGTGATGACCGGAGTGCTCGGCGGGGGGCTTAGTGCGTTGGTCGTGGTGCTGGCCGGTGATGTCGTCGATGGGCCGTCGATTGCTCCAGCCTACTGGATTGCAGCGGTCGCCGCGCTGGTATCCATGGTGGCCGGGCTTGCACTGAAGCGGATCTGGGGCGGCGGCGTTCTGGTCGTGGACCCACCGGTTGCCAAAAGCTCCTGACTGGGGAGCATCGATCAAGTTGAGTGCTTTGGCGGCATCCCGGGAGTTCTCACGGTCCGCTGTCGCTCTGCCTCCAGTTTCCCAGTGCGTCCGCGAGGTCGACCAGCACCCCGCCCCAGTGGTGAAGCTGCGTGTTCCGAAACAGGCGCACGCTTTCGTACAAGGGTGTATGGTCACCCTGCGCGCCCCACCGCCAGTCCGAACCAGCGGGGAGAATGGCCCAACACGGGGTTCCAACGGCACCTGCGATATGGACCGTCGAGTTATCGATAGAAATCACGAGGTCGAGCGCCGCGATCTGCGCTGTCAGCCGGTCGATGTCCTTCAGGGGATTGCTGTCACGGTCCAGAAAGATCGGGCGTCCCAGCCTTTTCGACAGGGTCGAGATTTCGGCGAGATCGGCATCATATTGCAGGCAGTGAAAGGTTAGGTCACGCCGCTGAACCAGGGCTTGCAGCAGATCCTCCGGGACCGATCGCAGGTGTCCGTTTTCCTTGGCCTTGCTTCTCCACGACAGACCGACATTGATCTTCCAGCCTTGCGTTGCCCAGGCCCGCCGGAACGCAGCAACCAAGGATGGGTCGGGCGATAGGTAAGCGGGCTGCGGTTGGGCCAGATCCGCCCAGCGCCATGCCGAGAACATCGATCCGTGGACGTCGAACTGACCATTCACCAGATCAGCGGGAAGCTCCACGGTCTGTGCGGCAGTTTTGATCCGAGGCCATCGGCGCGTCAGAAGGGGATGCATCCGAGGATCGGATTCGACGGTTATTTCGGCGCCGGCGTCGAGCAGCGGGCCCAACACACGGGCCTGCATGATCTGATCGCCGATGCCCTGTTCTGCCCAAAGGAGCAGTCGCTTTCCCTTGACTGGCGCGCCCTGCCATTCGGGATGTGGAAACGCGCGGCGGAACTTGGCGAATTCGTCCAGCTTCCAACGTCCGGCATCGTACAGTTCGAGACCTTTGGCCCACGCTCCGCTGCCAAAAAGGTCGAGTCCGGTCGACCGCTGGACCCGAGGATCCCGCGGCGCAATCTCCAACGCCTGGCGGTGGAGCTCGGACGCCCGTGCCCGCAAGCCCAACCTGCCCAGACGGCGTGCGAGGTAAGAGAGCAACTGGCCGCGTTCGATGCCCTTGGCGGATTGCAACCGAACCAGCAGTGCCGCGACTTCGGCGTCGGTGGTGCCAAGGTCCGTGCTGGTGCTCATGCGGGCACTCGTTCCGCCGGGAGCCCGGGGATAAGGCTTGCCAGCAGGGCTTCCTCTTCTGCCAGCGCGATCTCCTCGGCCGACCCGCCTTTCAGCGCAATGCGCCCCATTTCGAGCATCAGGGGCGCCGAAAGCGGCGTCACGCGGTCCGCGCGTGTATGGTCGATCAGACCTGCGGACCGCGCGAGCATTTCTTCGATGCGACCGAAATCCACAAGGCCGCGCAGCGCTTCGGTCCGAGTGATCTGGAGCAGGAGATGATCGGGATCGAACCGACGCAGCGTGTCGTAAAGGATGTCCGAGGAGAACATCGTCTGCCGTCCCGATTTGCGCTTGCCTGGCAGGTTCTGCTCGATCAGCCCGGCAATCACGGCCACCTGGCGGAAGGTCTTTTTCATGACTGCATTGCCGGCCAGCCAATCCTCGAACCCTTGCGTCAGTCCCTCGGCGGTTAGCAGATTCGACGGGTCCGTCACCTCGCGCAGGCTCCAAAGCAGCGTTGCATAATCGGTCGACAGGAAGCCCTGTGGCGCGAGGCCTGCATCCTCCATCCGTTGGCTGAGCAAGAGCCCCAGCGTCTGGTTGGCGTTCTTGCCCGCGAAGGCATAGACCGCCGTGTAGTTGCGTTCGTCACGCGGGAAGGTTTCGACCAGAAGACGACCGGGCTGTGGCAGCTTGGCGTGAGCATTCTGCAGATCCAGCCAGTCGCGCACGGGCGCGGGCAGAACGCGCCAAGCTTCGGGATCAGCGAGAATTCGGACGACCCGATCAGCGAGCAGTGTCGACATGGCAAGTTTGGTCCCGGAGAAGACCGCGATCTTCGGTTCCTTTCCGGGATTTGGCGAAACCTGCAGCGCCGCATCGCGTTCCTTTTCGAACCGCACGACCTGACCGCCGATCAGAAAGCTGTCGCCGGGGGTCAGGGTTGCGGCAAAAGCCTCCTCGACCTCGCCCAGAACCGGCCCGCCGCGACCGCGGCCCATGCGGACTTTCATGTATTCTTCGGAGACAATGGTGCCCGCGTTCATCCGCAAGCGTCGCGCGGTGCGGGGGTCGCGCAACCCCCATTGCCCGTTTGGGCGCTGGATCATCCTGTGCCATTGCGGATAGGCGCGCAGGGCATATCCGCCGGTTGCACAGAACTCCAGACAGCGGTCGAAGTCCGATCGCGAAAGGGTCGCATAGGCCCCCGCAAGCAGAACTTCGGCATACATCTGATCGGCGTCGAAATCGCCTGCGCACGCGATCAGCAGAAGATGCTGGCACAGAACCTCGAGCCCACCGGGCGGCAAGGGTTCCGGGTCGAGAGTTTTTTCCCGGACCGCCGCCAGCGCTGCATGGCATTCCAGCACCTCGAAGCGATTGGCGGGTACCAGCAGCGCGCGCGATGGCGCGTCATAGGTGTGGTTCGCGCGCCCGATCCGCTGCACCAGACGTTTGACGTTCTTGGGTGCCCCGACCTGGATGACGAGATCCACGTCACCCCAATCGAGACCGAGATCGAGTGACCCTGTGGCGACCACGGCGCGCAGATGTCCGTCCGCCATCGCAGCTTCAACCCGTTGCCGGGCATCCCGTGCCAACGAGCCATGGTGCAGCCCGATCGGCAGGTTCTGCGTGTTGGTCGCCCAGAGGGCCTGGAAGAACAGCTCGGCCTGTGCGCGGGTATTGATGAAAACGATGGTCGTGCGGTTCCTTGCAATTTCGTCCATGATCGCTGGGGCGGCATAGCGCCCGCCCATGCCGGACCATGGGGGGTCTCCGGCGGCGTCCATGATTCCGATCTCGGGATCTGGCCCCGGATCGGCATGGTGGATGTGGCATCGTCCCGGCGCGAGCCAATCGGCCAGTTCTTGTGCGTTCTCCACGGTGGCCGAAAGTGCTGCCAGACGGTGTTCCGGCGCGATCGTGCCCAGCCGGGACAGGCAGAGCGAAAGCTGGTCGCCACGCTTGCCGCCGGCCAAGGCATGAACTTCATCGATGATGACGCGTTTCACCCTGCCAAAGATGCGCGGTGCTTCCGGTTGAGAGAGCAAGAGCGTCAGGCTTTCAGGCGTCGTCAACAGAATGTCCGGCGGATCGACGCGCTGGCGGCTCTTGATCGAGGCCGAGGTGTCGCCTGTACGATCCTCGATCCGCATCGTCAGACCCATTTCGCTGACCGGTGTCATCAGGTTGCGTCTGATATCCGCCGCGAGGGCCTTGAGCGGAGAGACGTACAGCGTGTGAAGACCGTTCCCCGCATCCGTGGCGAGGTCCGTAAGGGACGGCAGGAAGCCCGCCAGGGTTTTGCCCGCGCCGGTTGGAGCGATCAGCAAGGTGTGCCTGTCCCGGTGTTCGAACAGGGCCCGCTGATGCGGATGCAGGGTCCAGCCGCGTGTGGCGAACCAACCGGAAAAAGGGGCGGGCAATTCCATGGACCGAGCATAGGGTCTGACGCTGATCGGTCCAGATGTAACCGGGCCTTGTCCTACTGACACGGGTGTATTGGGATACTGTTCAGCTTTGCGGAGCCGTCGGGATTAAGCCCCTAGTCCAGATCTTCGAAGGTCTTGAACTCTTCGTCCACCAGCGCTGAATACCGCCCCGTATGGGTCTTCTCGCCATAATGTGTGACGGGCGACTCGGTGTCCAGCCAGATCTCGCCGTCGCAATGATGAGTCCAGCGCATACAGAAGCTTTGGTCCTCTCCATACATAAGCCCGCCATCCGGTGACGAGAGGTGGCTGAAGAAGTCATAATACTCCAGACCCTTGTGAAGCGGCACCTGTTCGAGTCGTGGTTTTCGTTTGACCACCCCTTTCTCGACCATCGATTCCGGCACCCGGCGCGACAGCAACATCATGCCGGTTCCGGTGGCCGGGACTGTGATGAAGCCCGCGCGCCGCTTCGGTGTCCACGGCTTGCCGCCGAAATCGGCCTTCTGGTGATTGTAGACCCAGGTCCGGCTGAGCAGTACGTCCATGGGCGATTTCTGATCCTGGGGCAGATGGGCCTCGGCCTCGATGATCTGACGCAATCGCGCCCAACGTGGGTGCTTTTGCGGATAGGCTGTGGCTGCGAAATCAACGTCGATGTCGATCAGCCTCTGCACGGCCTGCGGTTCGAAGGCCATGTCGCTGTCCAGGCACAACATGTGGGTGAACTGCTTCTTGGTGAAAAAGCTGCAGATCAGCTGGTTCCGCGAGAAGACGATGTCCGAGAATTCATAAGTCTCGAACCCGAACGGGATCCCGTTGCGTTGCAGATATTGTGTCAGTCCGATAAGCGCCTTGGTCGTGTGGGTCGAGATCTGACCGAGTGTTGGCATCGAGATCAGCAGGATCTTCTTGCCAGTATCGTCCGGGCTTGTGGTCATTGAGCAGCCTCCGGAAAGTCCTGCATCGCTTTGGGCAGATAGCGGCCCGAATGCCCGCGCATGCCAAAGTGCAGGACGCGGCTTGCGATATCGACCCAGATCTCGCCCCCGCAATCCTCGACCCACCGTTTGCAGAACGAAATGTCTTCGGATTCCACCAGGGTTCGGTCCGGCGTCTCGATCGGTGAAAAGAAGTCGTAGAGCGGGGCATCGCCGATCAGCGGCAAGCCGCTGTAGCCCGTGCGCGGGATCGCTGTACCTTTGTGCACCATTGCCTCAAGTGCATCGCGCCGGATCAGCATAATCCCGGTTCCGACCGCAGGAACGTGCAGGAAGTTACCGCGTCGTTCCGCGGTCCAGTCCGATCCATCGAACCGCTTCAGATCCACGTTGAAGTCAAGGCAGAGATCCATCAGCGTGGACGTCGCGCGGCGCTCGTCACCTGTGCGCCCTGCCAAAGCCTCGCCCTCTGCCGCGCTGCGCAGTCTCTCCCATGCCAGATGCCGTTTTGGACAGGCGATCGCGGTGACCGGCTGATCGAAGTCGAGAAGGCCAAGGATACTCTCGGGTAGAAAACCCATATCGGAGTCGATGAACAGCAGGTGGCTGACGGATGGATCGGCGTGCACAAGAGATGCGAGGATGTTCCGGCTGAGCGCGATGTCAGAAAGGGCTGTCTGCCGGTAACTGTACTGGATGCTCCGTTTTTGCAGGGCGACGGTCAGGTTCATCAAGTATCCGACCGTTCCGGAAACGACGTGTCCGGTCGTGGGTTGTGCGATCAGAATCGCTGCCATGCTTCAGGCCCGGTCCATGCGGCTAAGACTGCCAGCCACGGTTGAGCGGCTTCTCGGACGTTGCTGCCGCCCCGTGATGTCAGCACTGTGATGCCTGAACATGTGGGATGCCTTAGCCTTGAATGGGCTGGAGTTCCAATCATACTCAAAGTCGCAGGACGGCAACGCCAACTTCGCTGGACAAACGGGTCAACATGCCTTACCTTTTTTCTTGATATCCGCTGACCGACAGGAGCCCCCGAATGGATCTGCGCGACGTTAAACTCTCTGACCGTTACGATTTGGACCGGACTCCGGTTTTGCTCTCGGGCACCCAGGCGCTGGTTCGGGCGACCTTGATGCAGCGCGCGCGTGACGAGACGGCAGGGCACAACACGGCGGGCTACGTCTCGGGTTATCGCGGCTCGCCGCTGGGCGCGGTTGATGCGACCTTTCAGAGCGCACAGAAGTTCACCGATCCGGCGCATGTGAAGTTCCATCCTGGCATCAACGAGGATCTGGCGGCGACGGCGGTCTGGGGCTCGCAGCAGGCCCATCTGAAGGGCGAGAACCTGTACGACGGCGTCTTTGGCATGTGGTACGGCAAAGGCCCGGGCGTCGACCGCTGTGGCGATGTGTTCCGCCATGCTAACATCGCCGGGTCGGCCCCTCTGGGCGGGGTGGTGGCCTGTATGGGTGATGATCATACGGGCGAGTCCTCGACCACGCTGCACCAATCCGAAATGGCGATGATGGACGCCATGATCCCGGTTCTGTCTCCCGCGGGTGTGCAAGAACTGCTGGATCATTGCATCACCGGCTGGGCGCTGAGCCGCTACTCCGGTTGCTGGGTCGGCGTGAAGTGCATGAAGGATACGGTTGAAGCGACGGCCGTGGTCGATGGCAATCCGCACCGTTTGCAGTTCGTGACGCCCGAAGACCTGCAACTGCCGGATGACGGTGTGAACATCCCGCTGTTCGAGGATCCGTATCAGGGTGAGGACCGGCTGATCGATCACAAGCGGTTCGCAGCCCAGGCCTTCGCGCGGGCCAACAACCTGGATCAGCGCACATTCGGCAAGACTGGCGCCAAGGTCGGGATCGTCTCGGCTGGCAAGAGCTGGCTGGACGTGGTGCATGCGCTTGATCTGCTGGGCATCGACGAGGCGACGGCCGAGCAGATCGGGCTGACGGTCTACAAGGTCGGCATGGTCTGGCCGCTGGAGCCGGTGCGTCTGAAGGAATGGGCCGAGGGGCTCGAGCAGATCATCGTCGTCGAGGAGAAGCGCGCGATCCTCGAGACGCAGCTCAAGGAAATTCTCTATGACGTCCCGAACCGGCCCAGCGTGGTGGGCTGGAAGGACGAGGACGGCAGTGTCCTCTTCTCGGCCAAGAAGGGGCTCGATCCGGTTACGATCGCGTTGGGCGTCGGCAAACAGTGCGAAAAGCAGGGTGCTGCAACGGAATCGATGCGGCATGCGATGGGTGCGCTGACCGAGGCGACCCGCAGCGACAACACGCCGGATTCGGCGACGCGGACCCCGTGGTTCTGTGCTGGTTGCCCGCACAATTCGTCGACCGTCGTGCCCGATGGCGCGCACGCCTATTCCGGGATCGGCTGTCACTATATGGCGCAGTGGATGGACCGCTCGACCCTGGGCTACACCCATATGGGTGGCGAGGGCGCGAACTGGATTGGCGAGTACCAGTTCTCGAACCGCAAGCACGTGTTCCAGAACCTGGGCGACGGCACCTATAACCACTCGGGCATTCAGTCGATCCGCGCGGCGCTGGGCACTGGCGCCAACATGACCTTCAAGATCCTCTACAATGACGCGGTCGCGATGACCGGCGGGCAGAAGCACGACAACGAGATCGATGCCGAGCGTGTTGCAAAAGAACTCGTGGGCATTGGCGTCAAGAAGGTCGTTGCTGTCGTCGACGAGAAAGAGATGGGTTGGGTTAATTACCCGCCCGAGGTTGCCGTGTTCCCGCGCAGCGACCTGATGAAGGTACAAAAGGAATTGCAGGAGATCGAAGGTGTCACCGCCATCATCTACCAGCAGACCTGTGCCGCTGAAAAACGCCGTCGCCGCAAGCGCGACAAGTTCCCGACGCCGCCGGAGCGCGCGTTCATCAACCCGAACGTATGTGAAGGCTGTGGCGATTGTGGGGTCCAGTCGAACTGCATCGCCATCCTGCCCAAGGAAACGCCGCTGGGCCGCAAGCGCGAAATCGATCAGTCCGCCTGCAACCGCGATTTCTCCTGCCTGAAGGGGTTCTGTCCGTCTTTCGTGACCGTCGAGGGCGCGACGCCAAAGAAGAAAGCGACCAAGGAATTCTCTCTGCCAGATCTGCCGGAGCCGACAGTTCCGGCGATCGGGGATCAACCCTACAACGTGCTTGTCACGGGCGTAGGCGGCACGGGCGTCGTTACCGTTGGCGCGCTAATCTCGATGGCGGCGCACCTGGAAGGCAAGGGTGCCGCCGAAATGCAGATGGCCGGGTTGGCGCAGAAGGGCGGCGCTGTCGCAATCCATTGCCGCGTGGCGCAAAAGCCCGAAGACATCAGTGCTGTGCGGATTTCGGTCGGCGAGGCAGATGCGGTGATTGGCGGCGATCTGGTCGTCTCTTCGGGGCAGAAGGTGATGGCGCTGATGCAGCGCGGCCGCACCGGCATGGTCTGCAACGGGCACGAGATCATCACCGGCGAATTCACGCGCGATACCGAATTCACCCTGCCGTCGGATGCGATGCGCCTGAGCGTTGAGCGCAAGCTGGGCGAAGAGCGCGTGAGCATGATCGAGGCGAACACGGTGGCCGAGGAACTGCTGGGCGACTCGATCTATTCCAACGTGCTGCTGCTGGGTGCGGCCTGGCAAGCCGGGCTGGTCCCGTTATCGGCCGAGGCGCTGCGGCAGGCCATTCGGCTGAATGGCGCGGGTGTCGATGGCAATCTTCAAGCGTTCGATCTGGGACGCTGGGCGATCGCCGATGGCGAGAGCCTTGGCAAGCTTCTGAGCCCGCCCGCCGAGGTGATCGAGACTCTGCCCGCCAAGATCGCTCGGCGCGAGGCGCACCTGGCCGGACATACGGGAAAGGGTTGGGCAAAGCGCTATCGCAAGCTGGTCGACCGGGCGCTGGAGGCTGAGAAGGGACTGGGCCAGCAGGGCCTTGGCGAAGCGGTTGCCGAGGGTCTGTTCAAGTTGATGTCCTACAAGGACGAATATGAGGTCGCCCGCCTGCATGTTGAAACGCTGAAAGACGCGGTCAACGATGCGTTCGACGATGTCGGGGCAATCAGCTTCCACATGGCTCCGCCGATTTTTGGACGCAAGGACAGCGACGGCAAGCCGATGAAGACGAAGTTTGGTCCCTGGATGTTCAGGGTGTTGAAGGTGTTGGCGAAGCTCAAGGGCTTGCGCGGCACTCCGCTGGATGTCTTCGGCTATAGCGCGGAGCGGCGTGGCGAGCGCAAGGCCATCAAGGACTATGAGAAACTGGTTGCCGAACTGCTCGAAGGCCTCACGCCCGAGAACCTGCCCCTGGCGGCCGAGATCGCACGACTGCCGTTGAAGGTCCGCGGGTTCGGTCATGTGAAGGAGGCCAATGCGGTCGCCGTCTCGCGCGAACAGGATGGTCTTATGACCATGTTCCGCACGCCAAACACGCCTACGTTGCAAGCGGCGGAATAGCCCCACAGCGCCCGCTGGTAGATCGGTGTTGCACCGATCCGCCGCTGCAAGTAAATCACTAAGTAATTGGTGCTAAAAGGCGCACAGTTGAGGTATGCGAGGCGGCGAAGTCGCCTGGCGGAGGAACGAGGCAGGGGATCGATGACGGCATTCTGGAAATTTTCGGCGATCGCATTGATGCTTCTGGTTGCGGCCTGTGGCACCGGGAAGGGCCCGGTCGGCTCGGCACCGGGCGGGTGGAACCTGCAAGACATCTCGGTCAAGTTTGGTCCGGAAATCTCGCGCACGGCATCCGGGGACGAGTTCACATCGAATTTCGTCTGGAACGGCTTCAATGAAGGGAACCGGAAGCGTCAGGTGATCGGCATTTTCAAGCGCGCCATGCGCGAGGTCGGTCGGGAGACGATGCAGGGTCGTCGTCCGGTCAACATGAACGTTCAGGTCAACTATTTCCATGCACTGACGGAATTCTCACGGCTGTGGTGCTGCGGGAGGCACAAAATTCTCGCTGATGTGGCCGTGGTCGATGCGGCATCGGGCGATGTTCTGGCCTCGGTCGAAAACCTGTCGATGGGCCGGATCGCCTTGGGCGGTATCCCGGGCCTCGTCGCCGTCGCAGCTGGCCGGGATCAGGAAGTCCGCGTTCACGAGTCGATGGTCAACTCGACGCGGGAGTGGCTGTCTCAGTACTGAGCCGCACACCAAAAGTTAGTCTTGCAGCAGACTGGCGAAGGCGCCAACTTGTCGCTCTTTGAAGAGCACGGGGTTCGTTATGCGTTTGCGGTTCTGGCCGGCTATTGCGGTGTTGCTTGTTGGTGTGTTGAGCGCCTGTTCGGCGACCGAGTCGGCGCCGCCCGCCGCGGTCGACACGAGTTATGCGCGAAGCGGGTTCAAACTCGGCGACGGCACCACCGCCATGTACTATGTCAAAGCGTTTCCGGCGAACGGCGTTGTGCGCATCTGTGGCGCGTGGTCCGTACAAAGCCAATCGCCCTATGGAGCGCGCATCGCAGAGGACTTGCTTTTCAAGGGCCGGCTCTATCTTGGCGGAACCGAGGTGCTGAAACGTCTGTCGTTCTTCGAAGAGTTCGCCCCGGATCAAAGCCCCTTAGGCCAGCCCACCGCGTGCCGCGATACCGGAACAGCCTGGGTCAAGGCGTTTGATGGCAAAGCCCCTCAGGCTGTCTTTCCGCGAATCGGCTTCTCGCGATGACTGCTGACTCTTCTTTCAGGGCCGCATCCAGAACCGGCTGGGACCAGTCCGGCGCAGTTTCGCGGTCAGGTTGGCGAACTCGCACAGTTTAGCCCTGGTCTCGCGCGGATCGATGATGTCTTCGATCCCATACGCCTCGGCGGAACGAAACGGCGAACGCACGCGGTTCAGGCGTTGCTCGATCTCGATCCTCAGCGCTTCCGGTTCGTCGGAGGCGGCGAGGTCGGCTTTGTAGGCTGCCTCGATCCCGCCTTCGACAGGCAGCGATCCCCAGTCGCCAGATGGCCAGGCGTAACGATATCGATATCCATCGTGTCGGATCTGCGCACCGCCGGCCACCCCGAATGCTTTGCGGATGATGATCGAACACCAGGGTACCGTGGCCTGATGAACGGCACTCAGCGCGCGGACCCCGTGGCGGATGACGCCGGACTTCTCTGCATCCAGCCCGACCAAAAAGCCCGGAATATCGGCCAGGAACACCACAGGCAGATGGAACGTCTGCGCCATGTCCGCGAATCGCATCAGTTTTTGTGAGGAGTCCGCGGTGAAGGCACCGCCGTAGTGGTACGGGTCCGAGGCAGCGACTGCGACTGGCCAGCCGTCCAGCCGGGCAAGCCCGGTGATCAGCGAGCGGCCCCAGCGTTTCCCGATCTCGAAGAAACTATCCTTGTCGACGAGCGCTTCGATGATCGGGCGCATCCGGTAAACCTTGCGGCGATCTTTCGGGATGGCGCGGATCAGCCAATCCTCGGCGCGGTCTGTCGGGTCATCGCACGGCGCGCGCGGCGGCAGATCGTCAATCGACGATGGCAAATAGCTGAGGAAGCGCCGCGCCATGGCAAAGGCTTCGTCCTCCGACGCTGCCAGATCGTCCACCGCACCGTTCTTGGCATGGATTTTGGCGCCGCCGAGTTCCTCTTTGGTCAGGTCCTGGCCGATGTGCTTCACGACAGGGGGACCGGCGACGAACATCTGGCTGACACCGTCGACCAGCACGGAATAGTGGCTGGCCGCCATGCGCGCCGCGCCCAGGCCCGCAACCGGGCCGAGCCCAAGCGAGACAACAGGCACCAGCCCCATGTTGGCGGCAACCTGCGCCCAGGCCGGGTTTGACGGGACATAGGTCCGTCCGATCATCTCGATCGTCTTGACGCTACCTCCGCCGCCAGTGCCTTCGATCAGCCGCACGATCGGGAGGCGCAGATCGCCCGCCATCGCCTCGGCCTGCTCGTTCTTTTCACGGATCGATGCATCCATGGCGCCCCCGCGCACCGTGAAATCGTCGCCACCAACGACCACCGAACGGCCGTCAATCCGGCCCCGCCCAAACACGTAGTTGGCCGGTAGGAAGCTCTCCATCTCGCCATCAGGGCCGTATTCCCCGCGTCCCGCCAGAACGCCAATCTCGTCAAAGCTGCCCGGATCCAGCAACCGGTCGATCCGTTCGCGGACGTTCAGCCGGGAATTGCTGCGCTGGCGTTCCAGTTTCTCGGGGCCTCCCATCGCGCGGCCCAGTTCCTGCCGCTTGCGCAGCTCTTCCAGTTCACTCTCCCAGCTTTCCGGATCGGGTTCCATGCGTTCCTCCCCTTCGGACGCGGCAACGCATAGCCTTTCCAAGCACCCCTTGGCCTGTCAAAACCTTCCACCGGTGGCATCGGCATTATCCCTCATGTGGCGGGATGCGGATGCGAGGCAAGAACGGAGAGCGCGATGTTTGCTTTGGTGGCAGCACTGATCGTCGGCGGCGGGACGGGTTTCGTCGCAGAACGATTTGGCTTCGTATCGAACGGCTACATTGTGTCCATCGGTTTAGGGATCGGCGGCGCCGTGACGTTGTGGTTCCTGCAGGGCGCGCTTGGTGTTGGCCTGGGCTTTGGCCGTGCGCTGACATCGGTTATCGGTGCGGTCGCGCTGCTGCTTCTGGCCAAGTTCCGCAAGTAACCACCCGAATGACCGGGATCAGTGCCTGAAGTGGCGCATCCCGGTGAAGACCATGGCCAATCCTGCGTCGTTTGCGGCGGCGATCACTGCGTCATCCCGCATTGAACCGCCCGGTTGGATAACAGCGGTGGCCCCTGCCTCGGCTGCCGTCAACAAACCGTCCGGGAACGGGAAGAACGCATCCGAGGCCACGACGGAACCTTTGACAGTTGGCTCGGTCAGACCCAAAGCTTCCGCCATGTCGGCGGATTTGCGTGCGGCGATCCTGCTGGAGTCCACGCGGCTCATCTGCCCTGCACCGATCCCGACCGTGGCTTGTTCCTTTGCATAGACGATGGCATTCGACTTGACGTGTTTTGCGACTTTCCAGGCAAAGAGCAGATCCTTGAGTTCAGACTCACTCGGCGCGCGATCGGTCACAACCTTCAGATCATCCGCAGCTATCTTGCCGGTATCGTGGTCCTGAACGAGGAAACCCCCAGACACTTGTCGCCAGGCCAAGCGCGCCGCGTGCTGTGGCAGGCCGCCCGTCACCAAGAGCCGAAGGTTCTTCTTGCCGGCGAAGACAGCCTTGGCTTCGTCCGTTGCATCGGGTGCGATCACGACCTCGGTCAGGATCTGGGTAATCTCCTCGGCGGTCGGTCCGTCCAGCGTGCCATTCAGGGCGATGATCCCGCCGAACGCGGATACGCGGTCACAATCAAAGGCACGTCGATAGGCTTCGACAAAGCTGTCTCCGGCGGCAACGCCGCAAGGGTTGGCGTGCTTGATGATCGCCACGGTGGGGCGGTTCTGATCGAACTCTGAGACCAGCTCGAACGCCGCATCCGTGTCGTTGATGTTGTTGTAGCTGAGCTCCTTGCCTTGCAGTTGTTCCGCGGTCGCGACGCCCGGACGATCGGTTCCATCGGCATAGAACGCTGCGGCCTGGTGCGGGTTTTCGCCATAGCGCAATGTCTGCTGAAGCGTTCCCGCGAAGCTGCGGCGCCGGGGTGCGCTGTCGCCCAGATGCGTGGCGAACCAGGTCGACACCGCAGAATCGTAGGCGGCAGTGCGCGCGTAGGCGGTCGCGGCGAGCCGCTGTCGTTGCTGAAGGCTTGTGCCGCCGTCCTCTAGCGCGGACAGGACGTCCTCGTAGTCATCGGGATCGGTGATGACGGCGACATGTGCATGGTTCTTGGCGGCGGCGCGGATCATCGCCGGTCCGCCGATGTCGATGTTCTCGATGCAGGTGTCCGCGTCTGCCCCCGACGCAACCGTGTTCTCGAACGGATAGAGGTTCACGATCAGCACGTCGATCGGCGCAATTCTGTGCGCATCCATGGCGCCGATGTGATCCGGCTTGGCGCGATCGGCCAGCAGTCCGCCATGCACGCCTGGGTGCAGAGTCTTGACCCGGCCTTCCATCATCTCGGGGAACCCTGTCAGATCGGCGACATCGCGGACGAGAAGTCCGTTTTCGCGCAGCAGAGCGGCGGTTCCACCGGTCGAGACCAGTTCAACACCCAAGGCGGCCAGACGTTGTCCGATCGAGGCGATTCCCGTCTTGTCCGAAACCGAAATCAGGGCCCGGCGGGCGGGTGTTCTTTCGCTCATATGATGTCTCCTGTCGCGGCGTACCGACGTTCCCCAGCGACGCGCCTATTCGTTGGCGCTGATGCGCCGCTGCACGGTCACTGCGCCGCGTCGGTCAATTGCTCGAACGACCACACGATGCGGCCCCAGTACTCCAGGATCGATGTCATCGCCACGATTTCTGTTGTCGCACGCGGCTGTGGGCGCATTTCATCGAAGTATACCGCAGGGATCAGGTCGAGCGTCTTCGTATCCGCCCGCATGACCCAGACCTGTCCGTCCGGCAGCGTCAGCCCGATCCCGCGTCCTGACAAGGTGTGTGCCGCACGGACGTCCGGGTGCAGGACGAAGCGCGACCGCATCTTGCAGGGTGACTTGTTCTTCGGAAATAGTCCGGAGATCTTCGATCGTGATCGGGCATCCGGTGCCAAAGCGGTATCCTCGCCGGACAGTTTCAGCCCCGATGCGGATAAGTGCAATCGTCGCTCGATCCGTAGGCCGAGGCGCGTCATGTAGTGCGCGCACTCTCCGATCACCCAGGCGCCATCATCATCCGCATCGATGCGCGTCGTCACCGACCCGCCTATCGTCAGCGTCGCGCTGGCGGCGTCCACGCCTTTCGAGGATGTGAGCTGTCCGGCACCGCGTCCATCGAGTTCGATGGTCGAGTGTGCCTCGGCTCTGCGTGAGGCGACGGCATGTGCAGGGCCGAAGCTTTGCCCCGAGCCTGTGCTCCCGAACAGGGGTTGGCCATCATGACGAAACTCCAGCGCCAGCGCGCTTGAGTGTGCGGTATTCTTCCATTGTCCATCGGGCGCGTTTGCCCCGTCCATGGCAAGATCGGCTCCACCGGCTGTCACACGCACGAATCCCATGGCGAGGCGTGGGGTCGATCCGGGCATTGCGGGCCGATCGTCTGTGATGATCGGATGCGGTGCCGCCGCGCGGCCGCCATGGTAGCGCGGAAGATCCCCGTTGGGGTAGCTCAGCGCCTTGATGGTTTCCCGGCCAGCACGAATAGCTCGAACGTGACCGGGCGCGGCGTCAATGCCAGCGCTTTCGATCAGATCCTGGCTCCAGATCAAAAGGCCGATGATACGGACGAGTTCCTCGGGGTTGCGGCTGAGCGTCGTCCCATCCGACTGGATAACTTGCGATGCCAGCGTACCCAGAGTCTTAACCAGCGTTTTGGACTGACCATCGGTGCCGTGCAAACTCAGTTGTGCATAGATCAGACCAGTCAACGCTTCGATCCGGGGTAATCCGTGCGGTGTTTCCTGCCACTGAAGTTCGAGAAACCGATGCTGCCTGCCAAGCGCCTTGAAGAATGCCTGGGAGTAGGCGGCGTCGCGAGACTTCAGCAGACGCGTCGAGTAAGCGATCCAGCGCACCGTGCGGCGCGCGACCGTGTCCGGCGCCCAACCCGGTCCCGATCCTCCACCGAAACGACCGAGCCAGTCACGCACGTGATCGGATGCCAGCCCCCAGATTTTCGGCGTGTCGGCTGCGTGCACGTCGTCGAGCCAGGCCTGTCCGTGCAGTGCCGCTGCCCAAACGCTATCGGGTGCGGGGATGTCCCAAGGACTTGCGCCGTTCGCCTCTGCCAACCGGCCGTCCAGCAGCCAAACCCCACCAGCCAGGCGCCGCGCCGATGCCGCATCGCCGCGCTCGGGCGGCTCCGGTCGCCATTCCAGCACATTCGGACTGCGCCCAAGTCCTGCGACTCGGACCGCCAATCGGTGTGGAATGCGCATCAGACGCAATTCGCTGATCTCCCGTTCCAAAGTCTGGACACAGTCGCGCCCCTGCACCGGGCCGTTTACAATCCCGTCGCGGCGCCGCGCAATGTCAAGCGTTCCTCGGGACAGCCAGCAAGTTAGACCTTCGGTATTGGCTCATCCTCGACGGATTCGTGCCGCGAAGAATCCGTCGATCGATCCGATATCGCGCCACATGTCGGGCCGACACCTGAGATAACCCTCGGCGCTGATGAATTCGGCGGCGATCCCGTCCTGCGGATCAATTGGATCGAGTTGCGCGCTTGGCTCGTTCGCAAGGAAAGCTTCGATCCTGTCTTCACCTTCGCGGCGGAACAGCGAACATGTGCTGAAGACAAGGCGCCCGCCCGGCTGGAGCCACGCGAAGGCTGAACGAAGCAGGCGGTCTTGCAGGTCGCACAATGTGTCGAGTTCGTTCGGATCCAGGCGATACGGCAATTCAGGATGGCGCCTTAAGGTGCCGGTGGCCGTGCATGGCGCGTCGATCAGGATTGCATCGAACGGCGCGTCGGGCGTCCAAGCGAATGCATCCGCTGTGACCAAATCCGCGTTCAGGCCGGTTCTGTCGAGATTTCGGCGCAACTGCTCCATGCGCCTCGGCGAGATGTCGAGCGCGGTTACCGTCGCTCCCGTTGCCGCAAGCTGCAAGGTTTTGCCGCCCGGTGCGGCACAGACATCAAGCACCTGTTCCGATGCTTCGGCGTTCAGCATGATGGCGGGCAGGCTTGCCGCTGCATCCTGAACCCACCACGCGCCCTCCGCATAGCCCGGCAATGCCGAGATCTGCGGCCGTGTCCGCAGGCGCACCGACCCGATTGGCAGGACATCGCCCTCGATCTCGGCCGCAAATGCTTCTGCATCGTCCGGAACCTTCATTGTCACGTCATGTGGGGCCGGTGACATGCAGGCCTGGGCAATCTCGTCGGTAGCCGCACGGCCCCAGTCATCGGAAAGCCGCGACTTCATCCAATCCGCCATCCAGAGACTGGAGTGTTCCGTCCTCTCGAAGATCTCCGTACCTTGGTCCGACATCCGGCGTCCGACAGCGTTGACCAAGCCAGCAAACCGTCCCGAGCGCCGATCCGCCTTTACCAGCGCGACCGCGCTGTCGACGGCGGCGTGCGGCGGCGTTCCGCGTATCAGCAGATCCGCCGCCATCAATCGCAGGATATGGGAGACAGGGCTCTTGGGCATCCGTTCGACGAAACCGGCGATCACGGTGTCCAAGCGCGGTACTTGGCGGATAACCGCATCGGCCAGCGCGCGCGCCTCTGCCGCTTCGGGTCCCGGGCCACCGGGTTCGGACATCATCCGCCCGTGATCGAACACATCGCTCAGTAAGCGCAACGCAGATCGGCGCGCGCCCAGTCCAGTCTTCTCGGGGTCGTTCCGGGTCTGATGACGATCTGACTTGCGTGGCCGGGCGGTCACTTCCAAGGGCCGCCGCGTTGTGGACGCCCGGTCGAGGGCGGCCCCCATTGGCGCGGATCCTGGGCGACGCCTGCGGTCCGCCCCATCTCGGCCGCCTGTTGTTTCAAGGCGGCGATCCGGTTCTCGTCCGATGGGTGCGTCGAG
>JBCAXJ010000086.1:0-15168 GCA_038534135.1 Pseudomonadota bacterium
GCTGCGACAGCTGTTTCGTGTGAACGCCAGCAGTGGCTATCTGTTCGACAGCCGTTTGGCGCGGGCCTCTGACATTCTGGGACCCGAGTTCGCTGTGAATTCCATTCCGATCGATGCCGAGCGCGATGGGATCGGATTGGCGGGTCATGCGTCGTTGCCGACGTTCTCACGCGGAGCAGCCGTCGCATTGCACCTGTGCGTGAACGGCAGGCCCGTCCGGGACAAGCTGTTGCTGGGTGCCGTGCGTGCAGCCTATGCCGATGTCCTTAGCCGTGACCGTCATCCCGCCGTGGCGCTGCACGTGACGTGTCCGCCGGAACGCGTGGACGTCAACGTGCATCCCGCGAAAGCCGAGGTGCGGTTCCGCGAGCCTGTATTGGTGCGGGGGCTGATCATTTCGGCGATCCGCCATGCGCTGGCCGAGGCGGGGCACCGATCGACATCGACGATTTCCGACGCGGCGCTTGGGGCGTTCGAGGCCACAGGCACACCGCGTCACTCGCAGGTTCGGCCGCCCCAACGTCCCTCGGGCGCGGCCGTTCAGGCAGCGCTGGCTGCCCAGGCCCCAGCCGGATGTGCGCATCCCGGCTGGGCGTCTGCCCGGGTCGAAGAGCCGGCGCCGACGTCTGGGTTTGCTGAGGCGCCGGAGGCATTCCAAACTGATCCGGACCCAGACGCTCTGGATCTGCCATTGGGCGTGGCGCGCGCGCAGTTGCACGAGACCTACATCGTGGCGCAGACCTCAGACGGTGTGGTTCTTGTCGATCAGCACGCGGCGCATGAGCGTCTGGTCTATGAACGGCTGAAGGCTCAACAGGCAGAGACCGGGATCGCCCGGCAAGGATTGTTGATCCCGGAGGTCGTCGAGCTTGGTACCGATGCCGACCGGGTGCTGGAACACGCCGATGCGTTGGCCGATCTCGGCCTCGGGATCGAACCGTTCGGCCAGGGTGCGATCGCGGTGCGTGAAGTGCCTGCGATCCTCGGCCAAACAGACCCCGCAGCGCTGTTGCGCGATGTGGCAGACGAAATTGCCGATCTCGGTACGACCGATCAGGTCCGCACCCGCATCGACGCGATCCTCAGCCGGATGTCGTGCCACGGCTCGGTCCGGTCCGGCCGCCGCATGACGGCGCCCGAGATGAACGCCTTGCTGCGCGAGATGGAGGCAACGCCGAACTCGAACACATGCAACCACGGCCGCCCGACCTGGGTGCGCCTGGGGCTCGACGACATCGAGAAGCTGTTCGGGCGCCGCTGATGACCGGGCCGATGATCGACTGGGCCAATCCTTTGGTGATCGCAGCGATCCTTGCCGTTGCGGTTGCCGTTCTTCTGTTTGTGTTGCTGATCTGGGCAGTTCGGGCCGCGCGTCGGTCCGCCGATGCAGCCGAACCGTTGGCACAGCATTTGGGGACGCTGAGCGATGCCGTGCGCGGGCTCGATCAGGGGCAGAACCAGCTCGCGGGCGGTCTGAAAATGGTCTCCGAACATCAGGTGCAAGCACAGGCACGCATCATGGAATCGGTCGAGCGTCGGCTGGAGGAAGTCCAGCGCGCGATGGGGGAGTCGCTCCATGGCACCGCCACCCGGACCGCGCGTTCGCTGGGCGAACTTCAGCAGCGGCTGGAAGCGATCGACAAGGCGCAGACCAAGATCGAAAAGCTCTCGGGCGATGTGCTGGGCCTGCAGGACATCCTGTCAAACAAGCAGACGCGCGGTGCGTTCGGCGAGATCCAGCTGAACGATATCGTCTCGAAAGCGCTGCCGCCGGACGCCTTCACCTGGCAGGCGACGCTTTCGAACAACAAGCGCGCGGATTGTCTCGTGCACCTGCCGAACCCACCCGGGTCAATCGTCATCGACGCTAAGTTCCCGCTGGAAGCCTATGAGGCGCTGATTGCAGCGGTGACCGAGAGTGCCCGGACACAGGCCGCGCGCCAGTTCAGAACAGCCGTCTTGCACCATGTCAGGGCGATCGCCGACAAGTACATTCTGGACGGAGAGACCGCGGACAGCGCCTTGATGTTTCTGCCGTCCGAGGCTGTCTATGCCGAACTGCACACCAATTTCGGCGAGGTCGTACGCCAGAGCTTCGACGCGCGTGTCTTCATCGTGTCGCCGACAACGATGATGGCCGTGCTGAACACGATGCGGGCGATCTTGAAAGATGCGAGGATGCGGGAGCAGGCGGGCGCGATCCGGCGCGAGTTGACGCTGCTCTACAAGGATGTCGATCGTCTGACCGACCGGGTTGGGAATCTCGACAAGCATTTCGGGCAGGCTGCCAAGGACATCGACGAAATCAAGATATCTGCGGGCAAGGCCGGAACGCGAGCGCGGAGGCTCGAAGCTTTTGAGTTCGACCAGGAAGCTGAGGCCGAGGCAGATAGCATTCCGCTCCGTGCCGCGGAGTAGGGTGTATGAGGGTTTGGGATGGCCCAAACCCGATTATAACGTGAAACGTGGCCGGAATTCCTGACCCTCAGCCGCCGACATAGACGCCCGACTGGGGACGATAGAAGACTTTCTGATTGTGCAGGCGGCCCAAAAGCTCTGTCACCGTCTGTTCGTCCAAATCCGCGATCTCTTTGGTCTGCAACGCGCCGCGCAGAGCTGTTTCGATGACGTCGACATCTTCGACATTCAGTTCGAACTTCGTGTTGGGTTTTGGCATTTGCTGCTCTCCTGATTGCTCTGGTTTTCATGTGATCGGGTCTCTGCACAGGTGCATGCACACCCGACCAACCTTCGCGAATGAATTAAAACATTCGATAAGAAAAACAACATGCGCCTTCTAAATTCGTTATCGAAGATAATGTATGATCAAGAATATCCATTATAAACAATCAGATAGGGCTATTCCACAGTGTGGAAACGCCGCGTTTTCGGTGCATGACGCAACCGTTTGCACTGAACAGACCGTGCAAAAACCGGGGCCTGGAGCCAACGTCCCTCGTCAGTCCCGTGGCAACGAAAACTCCGTCGTGGCCAGCATCCGATCGACATCTGCCTGCGGGACATCACCCGGCCAGATGTGCTGCCAGGTCGGGTTGCGGTCCTTGTCGATAATCTGCGCGCGAATGCCTTCCAGGAAGTCTCCGTGCTCCATGGATCGGCTGACATAGCGGTACTCCATCTCGAGCGCGTCTTCGATCTCGCGGCCCGCCAACGCCTGCATCATCGCGACGAACACCGCCATCGACAGCGGAGAGTTGCGCGACATCTTCTTCAGCGCATCAGTTGCGAAGTCAGAGGCGTCTGCCTCCAACGCCAAACTTATCTCGGCCAGCGATCCGCCCTGAAACAGCCTTGCAGTCTGTTCCGCCAAGGCCGGCAGGGTAGCGCCTGCGGGCTCAACAGCCGCATCGGTGACTGCGGCGGGATCCCCGGTCTGCTGCAATCGTGAGATCACCTCTGGCCACGCCGCCTCCGGCACGCAGTGATCGGCGAACCCGACATGGATCGCGTCTGCTGAGTTCATCCGCGTCGCGGTCAGGCCCAGGAAAACGCCGACCCGATCTGGTGCATTCGCCAAAATCAGAGAGCCACCCACATCCGGCACCAACCCGATCCCGTTCTCTGGCATCGCAATGCGGCTGCTGTCGCCGACGACCCGGTGCGAGGAATGGCAGGATATCCCGACACCTCCGCCCATCGTGAAGCCCTGCATGAACGCCGCGATCGGCTTCGGGTACCGCGCCAGCTTGGCATTCAGCCGATACTCGTCACGCCAGAATTTCTGACCCCAGGCGAAGTCACCGGCGCGCCCCGTCTCGTAAAGCTTCGCGATGTCACCACCGGAACAGAACGCCCGGTCGCCCTCGGCATCGATCACCACCAGCGCAACCGCCGGATCATCGCGCCAGCCGTCCACCGCCTGCTCGATCGCCAGCGCCATGTCATAGGTCAGCGCATTCAGCGCCTCGGGCCGGGTCAGCGTGATCCGTCCGGCCTTGCCCTGAACGCGAATGTCGATCTCGCCCATCGTCCCCTCCAACGCCCTGACGTCAGTCCACCGATTTCACCCTGTGGACCGGGCCGTTCATAGACATCCGCGCCGCGATAGGGAAGATTGGCCAGACCGTTAAGGAGAGTATCATGCGCCAGTTCACCGAAGAGCAAACCTTGTTCCGTTCCAGCTATCGCCGCTTCCTCGAGGAAGAGATCCAGCCTCACATGGCCGAGTGGCGCGAGGCCGGGATCGTCGACCGCATCGCCTATCGCAAGGCAGGTGATATGGGCATGCTGATGATCTGGCCGGACGAGAAGCACGGCGGGCTGGGCGACGATGATTTCCGCTTCGAGCAGGTGATCATCGAGGAAACATCCCGCGCGGGCTGCGGCGAGTTCTTCAATACCCTGCACGCCCGTCTTGTCGCGCCCTATTTCAAACGCTTCGGATCGGCGGAACAGCAGGACCGTTTCCTGCCGAAATGCGTGACCGGTGAGCACATCCTGGCCATCGCCATGACCGAACCGGGCGCGGGCTCGGACGTCGCTGGAACCAAGACCCGGGCCGAGGACAAGGGCGACCACTTCCTGCTGAACGGATCCAAGACGTACATCTCGAACGGCATCAACGCCGACCTGATCATCGTCGCCGCCAAGCTTGCCGGGGCCGACTCGCAGCACGCCATGGTGCTGTTGGTGGTCGAACGCGGGATGGAAGGCTTCGAGCGCGGGCGCAATCTCAAGAAGATGGGCTTGGACGCGCAGGACACGGCCGAGCTGTTCTTCAAGGACGTCAAGGTCCCGAAAGCCAACGTCCTCGGCGAACCGGGCAAGGGCTTTTACTACCTGATGGAGGGGCTCGCCGAGGAACGCCTGATCGGCGCCTGCTCCTATGCCGCGCAGGCCCGGCGCGCGTTCGACATCACCCGCGCTTACGTCACCGAGCGCCACGCCTTCGGCAAACCGCTGTCCGAGCAGCAGAACACCCAGTTCCGTATGGCCGAGCTGGATACCGAGATCGACATGATCCAAGCCTATATCGACATGTGCGTGGCCGAGCACAATCAGGGCCGCCTGACCGCCGAAATGGGCGCGAAGGCAAAGCTGGCGGCTTCCGAGGTCGAAGGCAAGATGGTCGACCTCGGCGTGCAGCTGCACGGGGGTGCCGGGTACATGGAGGAATACGAGATCTGCCGCATGTACCGCGACGCCCGGGTCAGCCGGATCTATGCCGGCACGTCGGAGGTGATGAAGATCATCATCGGCCGCGAGATCTTCAGCCAGAAGTACCGGAGTTTGTTGGCTTAGAGGGGACGCGTACTACTGTGGCTAGGAGTGAATGATCGACTTCCAGTTTGCACTGGTATGCGACATAAGCCGGAAGCTGGCGAAGCCTCCGTCGGAAAAAACGTTTTTATCAACTGCTTCGCTCTTCCGGTGGCTTCCGCTTTTGACCAAAAGCGGAAGACGGTCTGCTCAACATCCCTACCTTGGTATTATCGAAATCGCATTCTGAATCTTCCAGATCCCATCAATCCGTGTCTCTTCGCTCTTCCAACGAAACGATGCTTGTCTAGAAGGCCCCCCGTCTAAATTCATAGCTCTCTCGCACTCGAAGCCACCTTGTTCGGTTGGCGATGACAACATATGGCCCAACTCGTACAAGCTAAGTCCACCTTCCGTCACAAAAAAAATCATCTCGCCGCGATGTGCACAAACCGCTGCGCGATTAAGCCGATTAAAGTTGTTCTTATAAATTCCGTTCTTACCACCAGGATCAACGATCATAGGCCCAGATTGCAGGGCACTTTTAGCGCCATCTATTACATGGTGCTCCTTGCTCCAGCCTATGGACGCGTAGTCTTGCAATACATACAGAAGTCCGGAGCCTGCGGCCTTCTGATATGGGTGTATCTGTTGCCCATTTACTATTGTGTATCCAGACGGTGACAACCGGTCTTGAGAATCAATCTCGAAAAATCCGCCGTTTATCGAAAATATCGCACCCGATTTTTGTCTTAAATCATCCACGGACGACCCCGCGGGATCTGTCTGTAAGTCGACACGGACCTCGAAATATCTTTGATCAAATGACCAAGCATGAACTATCACATCATAAGCACCAGCATGAACTTCTTTATACTTAACACCCAGATTGATTTCATTCCAGGCAGTGTTTTTTGAATTTTCCATTAGCGTAGGCATTGGGTCAGAAACATTTGTATGGATCGGCAGTCGAGGGTGGTCTTGGTCAAGTTCTAGCGCTTTGGCCAACCAGTTATCTCGTTCCCCCTCGTCTCCAATCAACTCATACAACTGACCTTTGCCCCAATGCGCCATTGCAAACCGATGATCCTCTGAAATAGCTAGATCAACGAGCTCAATCGCTTCGTCTAGCCTCCCCATAGAGGCAAGTCTGCGTGCCTCCAAGTATGACGCAAAGGCCTCCACCGAGCTTGTCGGCCGAGTCTTTGATTCAAGAGCGACCATCTTCGAGGGATCGACATCCATGCCATACAATAGCGCTTCAGGAATTGACTTATAGTACCGCTTTAATGTCGGGAAATCCCCTTCCATCTGCGTGGAAGCCATGACCTCCCCATTTGAGGCATGCAGCGATACATCTACGATGTATGTTGAATTTGTTCTCGAAATCGATCCCTTGATTGTTCGATAAGCGTTACTTTGGCTTCCAACTACGCTCAACCGATGGCCAACGCGATTGCCGTTCTCTACCAAAAACTCTACAGTATTTCTCTCTGTCTTGTTCCTTAACCAAATCGCATTTTCGTCTGTATTATCTGAGATCGCAAAGTTCTCGACTAAAACATCCAGCCGCGCGTTACTTCCAAATACGTACGAGATCAACTCGGATTTATCGTCATCCGGAGCCGAATCCCAAATCAAGAACATCGCACCACATATCCCAGCCAAAAAAACCATTCTGCTGCGAAACTTGGAACGCCATATAGAATTTAGAATGGCTGCGGTTAAATTTTCCGGTGCTTTATCATTTTCTTCTGGCATCATAGAGGCCCACAAATTCGAATTACTGGTTGCTATAGCACGAGTCGACTAAGTGCCTTTGGTTGATTGTGTTAGATTCTTACTGCCAATTTCACGGTGAGGGAGGATAACACTTCTGTCGGTCCGTTTAAACTGCGGTGTTATAGAATGCTTCACGACTTCCGCCTCCTATACAAAGCGGAAATGCTTATCTCACCGCATCACGAACGGGTTCCCGGGCGCCTCGTCGGACGTGTTAATCCAGACAGACTTGGTCGAGAGGTACTCACGGATTGCATCGATCCCGCTCTCACGACCGATCCCCGACCGCTTCACCCCGCCGAACGGCATCATGTAGCTCACGGCCCGGTAGGTGTTGACCCAGACAGTGCCCGCTTTCAGACGCTCGGACATGCGCACGGCGCGGCCGATGTTCTGCGTCCAGACCCCGGCGGCGAGCCCGAAGGCAATGTCGTTGCCGATCTCGACGGCCTCGTCCTCGTCCTCGAACCCGATGATCGACAGGACCGGGCCGAAGACCTCCTCCTGCGCGATGCGCATTGAGTTGAGCACGCCGGTGAAGATGGTCGGCTCGACAAACTGACCGCCCTGGATCTCGGGACCCTGCGGCGTGCCGCCACCGAACAGCAGCTTGGCGCCTTCGCTTTCGGCGACGCCGATGTACTCGCGGATCTTGGCGTATTGCGGTGCCGTAGTGACGGGGCCGATATTGGTTTCGGCCTTCATCGGATCACCGATCTTCGCGGTACGCGCGATTTCGACCATCTTGGCCTCGACTTCGTCACGGATCGAATTCTGCACCAGAAGGCGCGAGCCCGCGATGCAGGTCTGGCCAGTGGCCGCAAAGATGCCCGAGACTGCACCCGCGCAGGCCGCGTCCAGATTGGCGTCGTCGAAGATGACGTTGGGCGACTTGCCACCCAGTTCAAGGCTGACGCGTTTGATGTGCTTTGCGGCTTGCGAGTAGATCATCGCACCCGTCTTGTCCGACCCGGTGAAGGTGATCTTGGCAACATCCGGGTGATCGACCAGGGCCGCACCGGCCTCTGCGCCCATCCCCGCGACCACGTTGAAGACGCCGTCCGGGAACCCGGCCTCCTTGACGAGGGCTGCATATTCCAGCGTCGAGGCCGAGGTGAACTCCGAGGGCTTGATCACCACCGCGCAGCCCGCCGCGATGGCTGGCGCGCATTTCCAGGCGACGAACAGCAGGGGTGAATTCCAGGCCGTGATCGCGCCGACAACGCCGACCGGTTCATGCCGGGTAAAGGCGAGGTGATTCGGCTTGTCGATCGGGATGACCGACCCTTCAACCTTGTCGGCAAGTCCGGCGAAATAGTACCACCATTCGGGATGATACTTCATCTGCCCAGCCATCTCGGACAGCAGCTTGCCATTGTCGCGCACTTCGATCGCGGCCAGCCGATCTGCATTCTCGGCCACCAGATCGCCAAGGCGCCGCATCAGCTTGCCGCGGGCAGAGGCCGTCAGATCGCCATAAGGCCCGTCCAGCGCCGCCTTGGCCGCCGCAACTGCCGCATCGACGTCCGCCGCAGTCCCGCGCGGCATCTGGGCCCAGACCTCGCCGCGATAAGGGTCATGGCTGTCGAACCACTGGCCCTGGGCTGGATCGACGTATGCGCCGTTAATATAATGTTGATAGGTTTGCATCGATCCTCCACCCGCCGGCTGATCCGGCATTTGTCATGTTGTCAGTGTCTTACCACCTTTGTGCCATCTTCTGTATGCAGTGTGCGATGTCGATGATTGAGGCGCGCATGGGAGAAATATCGCTTAAATCTGGCGCTGAGGGACGGATTCATCGCTGCATTTCGCAATTTTCGCTTGTTGGTTGTTTTGGGCGCTACGAATGAGTTACCAATGAGTAGAATTCACTTCCGTGCGTTGTTGTATTTTGTTCTAAGAGGACGCGGGGCAGGCTGAGAAGTTCATGAACATAACGACAGACATCAGACGCGCAGAGGGCATGTCGGACGCACAACACGTGCCGCAGGCGATTGCCGAGACGGGGCTAACACGGAACTTCCTGATCGACCTGCTGATGAAGATGGTTCATCGGCACGGGTACGAACGGCCGAGCCGGATCGCCGAGGCGATGCGCCTGTCCCCGAACGTCGTGCACGAATTGCTCGACATGGCGAAAGAGAAGGCGCTGCTGGTCATCCTCGGCCAGCCGGGCGCGTCCATGTCCGCTGAACTGCGCTACCGGATTACTGAGAAGGGACGCGAGTGGGCCATCGCGGCGGCGGAGCGGAGCGCCTGGATCGGCCCGGTCCCGGTGCCGATCGATCAGTACATTCAGACGGCCCGCGATCAGAGCGTGCGCCACGAACAGCTGACCGCAGCGGCACTGGCGGGCGTTTTCTCCGAACTCACCTTGTCGGACGATCTCATGGACCGGATCGGACCGGCGGTGAACTCCGGCGCCTCGATCCTGCTTTATGGCCCGCCCGGGAACGGCAAATCGTCGATCGCGGCCGCTGTCTGTTCGGCGTTCAGCGACACGATACTCGTGCCGCATGCGCTCTCGGTGGGAACGGATGTCATCCTGTTCTTCGACCCGGCGGTTCATGTGCCGGTTTCTGTCGACGGGGACAGCGCCTCACGGCTGCGCCGCGTGGTGCCGCATGATCCGCGATATGTGCGCTGCCACCGGCCCTATGCGATCGTGGGCGGTGAGCTGTCGCTCGAGAAATTCGACCTGATCCGCAATCCGACCAACGGGCTCTACACTGCGCCATTGCAGTTCAAGGCATCCGGCGGTCTGTTCGTCGTCGACGATTTCGGCCGGCAACGGCACGCACCGCAGGCCCTGATCAACCGCCTGATCGTGCCGCTGGAATCGGGAACCGATCATCTGGTGCTGGAATCGGGCCGGAAGATCGAGGTGCCCTTCGACAACCTCGTGATCTTCGCGACCAATTTCGAACCGCGCAGTCTTATGGACGAGGCCGGTCTGCGCCGCTTGCGTCACAAGATCCTGATTGACCGGCCGGACCGAAAGGCGTTCGTCAAGATCCTGGTCCGCGCCGCGCAGCAATCGGCGATGAACCTGGATGAAGAGACGCTCACATACATCATGTTCGATCTCTACGGACAGCATCCCTCGGCGCGGTTCAACGCCTTCCATCCGCGTTTCCTGATCGAGCAGTGCAGATCGATCTGCGCTTACCAGAACATTCGGCCGCAGCTGACGCCGCAGATCCTCGATCAGGCTTGGGACAACCTCATGCGGGCGCACTGATCACAGTGTGATTCGCATAATGCTGTTGCCTCGATGCGTCCGCTACTGCGACCAGTCCGGTGCTGTGGGGGTAACGGCGGTTATCCTTGCAGCCTCCTCCAACCCGGGCGGAAATACCGCCGAGAGGAAAAAGCAGAGGTAGAAAAAGCCGGTGATCACCGCGATGAACTGCATCCTTTCGGTGATCTCTGCCGCGTCCTCACCCGCGTGGCGAATGTATCGGTCAAAAACGAAGTAGACGAACAGCATTGCAGACGTCGCACAGGCGATAAAAAACAAGACAATCACGCCGAAACCATCGATGTCTTTGTCAAAAAGACAATTCTTGATCAAATAAATTGACTGCCAGGCGTTTACGATTTCGATGACCATGAAGTAGACAATGAAGAACGGACCGTCGTTCTTGAAGGTGTAGCGCAGCAACAACAGCGAGAACGTGGCAGCGAACGCCGTGTCGATGATTATCGTGGTGACGAGCCGGATCGGCACGAGCGACGACGCCAGGTTGATGCTGACGTCAAATTTGGTGTCCGCGATCGTGATCACGAACAACGCGACAGTGATCACGTCCGCAAGCTTGCCGAGATGGCTTTCGGTAGCAGTGTTCACGACGCACCAAACCAAACATGTCCCACCAATGCACAAATTTTACTAAAATACGCCGCAAAAACAAGCGCATCGTCGGGATCAGAAAAACGCCTGCAGCCCCGTCTGCGCCCGGCCAAGGATCAGCGCGTGGACATCGTGCGTACCCTCATAGGTGTTCACGGTCTCAAGGTTCACCAAGTGCCGGATCACCTGAAACTCGAGTGAGATCCCGTTGCCGCCATGCATGTCGCGGGCCATCCGGGCGATGTCCAGCGCCTTGCCGCAGTTGTTGCGCTTGACGATGGAAATCATCTCGGGCGCGAAGGGGCCCGCATCCATCAGCCGTCCGACCCGCAACGAGGCCTGCAGGCCCAGCGCGATCTCGGTCTGCATGTCGGCCAGCTTTTTCTGGAAAAGCTGGGTCTGCGCCAGCGGGCGTTCGAACTGCTTGCGGTCAAGGCCATACTGCCGTGCGGCATGCCAGCAGAACTCGGCGGCCCCCAGCACCCCCCAGGATATCCCGAAGCGTGCGCGGTTCAGACAGCCGAAGGGACCCTTAAGCCCCTCGACATTCGGCAGCAGCGCGTCGTCCGGCACTTCGACATTGTCCATCACGATCTCGCCGGTGGGCGAGGCGCGCAGGCTCATCTTGTTCCCGATCTTCGGGGCGGACAATCCGTCCATGCCCTTCTCGAGCACGAAGCCGCGGATCTTGCCGCCATGCTCGTCGGACTTCGCCCAGATCACGAAGACATCCGCCATTGGCGAGTTCGAGATCCACATCTTCGAGCCGTTCAGGACATAGCCGCCCTGCACCTTGGTGGCGCGGGTCTTCATCCCGCCGGGGTCCGAGCCTGCATCGGCCTCGGTCAGGCCGAAACAGCCGATCCACTCGCCCGATGCCAGCTTGGGCAGGTATTTCTGCTTCTGCTCTTCCGAGCCGTAGGCATTGATCGGGTGCATCACCAGAGACGACTGCACGGACATCATCGAGCGATAGCCTGAATCGCAGCGCTCGACCTCGCGTGCGACCAGTCCGTAACTCACGTAATTTGCCCCAACTCCGCCGTATTCCTCGGGGATCGTCACGCCCAGAAGGCCCAGTTCGCCCATCTCGCGGAAGATCTCGGGCTCCATGGTTTCTTCCGCGAAGGCGCGCGTGACACGCGGCGTCAGCTTGTCGTCGACATAGGCGCGGGCGCTGTCGCGGATCATCCGCTCCTCGTCGGTGAGCTGGTCTTCCAGAAGGAACGGATCGTCCCACTGGAATGCGGCGGTGGCGGCCTTCACGGGAGCGCTGATGTTCATGAACTTGTCCTTCGCGGCAGCTGTGATGCAAGGGAGATAACGCCAGAGGTGTGAAACGGCAACCGGCACGCCATCGGCGTGGCGATTGATGTGCACCCTCCCGGCTCGATAAGCTCATGTCGACACGCGGATCCGAAAGAAAATTCTGGCCAGACGGCGATCCACGCCGATGGCGGTTTGCGCTGGCCTTCCTGCTGGCACCGCTGATCCTTGGCGGCGTTGTTGTCCTGGTGGCCTTCATGATCGCCGGGATGAGCGAGGCCACGCGCGAGGGCGCTGTCAGTGTCACGGTCGAGGCTGCGCTGACGCTGGTCCCGATGCTGATTGCCTTCATGCTGACCTTTGGCGCGGCAGGGGTCGCGATCCTCTGGTGGCTTGGCCAACGCGGCATCATTGCCTGGGTGGTGTGCGGCGCGCTCTGCGGGGTGATCTCCAGCCTGTTGCTGGGTGAGTTGCTCTTGGACCGTGTCGAGCGCCCGATGCTGATCGCCGCCGGGGTCGGTGGCTGGATCCTTTTCCTTCTGTTCCGCTGGATTGCCGGGATCCGCGCAGACTGACCGGTCAGACGTCCAAACGGTTCGCGACCCGTCCATGCCGGCGCCACACCGGAAAGCGGCCCGGGCCCTCGGCTTTCATGGCTGTGACCATCGCCTCGTGATCGAACCCGGGCAGCACGCCCAGCACGTCCAGCAGCTTGGCTGCATCCGTGGCGGAGGCCGGGATCGCCGCTCTCTGTCCGGCCTCGTCCGTCAGCATCCAGTGCAACTCGGCTCCGTGAGGCCCCGGCTCGCCCGAGACGATGTCCACGCTGACCAGCGCATCCCGGGCAATCACGGCCCCGCCGAGCGGTCCCATGAACGTGATCCGGCCTTCCACGACCGACACCACACCCGGTCCACGCGTGCGGGTCCGCGCAGCATATGCCGACCGTGTGACAGCCCCGTAGAACGCAAAGATGCAGAACAGCCCGATTGCCGACAGAACGCCCCCGACCCAGGCGCCATTTGCCAGCAGCCCGATGCCCTTGACGCCGCACACGACCGCGCCGACGGCATAGAGCGCCGGTTCTGCCCAGGTCTTCAGGACCTGTGCGGCTTCGGGCCGGATGAAGCTCACGCCCAATCCCCCAGAACCGACTGCCAGATTGTCAAGGCAGCAACCGCCGCTGTATCGGCCCGCAGAATCCGTGGCCCCAGCGACACCGCGTGCGCCATCGGCATCCCGTGCAGCCGGGCGGCCTCGTCCGTTGAAAACCCACCCTCCGGTCCGATCAGGATCGCCCATGGCCCTGGTTCGGCACGGCGCAGCACATCAGATGCAGGCGGACGCGGACCGGTCTCGTCGCAGAACAGGATCTGCCGCTCTTCCGGCCAGTCCGATAGCAGCCGGTCCAGCGTCACGGGCTCGGCAACATCGGGCACCGAGGTAATCCCGCACTGCTCGGCAGCCTCGATCGCGTGTGCCTGGAGCCTGTCCACCTTGATCCGCTCGGAATTCGTATGCTGCGTGAACACCGGCACCAGTCGCCGTGCACCCATCTCGCACGCCTTCTCTGCGATGAAATCCGTCCGCGCCCTCTTGATCGGCGCAAAGCATAGCCACAGATTCGGCGCATCGCGCTGTTGGGCCGTCTGGACAGCGCACATCAGCAGGCCACCACGCTTGCCTGCCTCGACAATCCTGGCCTGCCATTCGCCGTCCCGCCCGTTGAACAGCAGAACGTGGCCACCGACCTCCTGCCGCATCACAGTGAACAGGTAATGCGCCTGATCGCGCTCCAGCGCGACCTGTTGCCCCGGACCCAGGTCCGCTTCCACGTAAAGCCTGATTTTCACCTTTGCCTGTGCCATGCTCGCGTCCATGTCCTGGGCGCCAGATAGCAGTGCCGACCCCGCTGGGGGAAGAGTGCAAGACTCGACCGACCTCAATTGGGTCGATCGCTTCTGCCCGCCATGGTCGCGCCCGTGGCTCAGGCTCAGCCGCGCCGACCGGCCTATCGGCACCTGGCTGCTGTTAATCCCGTGCTGGTGGGCGATCGCACTCGGCGGCGTGTATCAGGGATGGGCGTGGAGCGACCTCTGGCTCTATGCCGGTTGTGCCATCGGCGCGTTCCTGATGCGCGGCGCGGGCTGCACGTGGAACGACTTCACCGATCGCGACTTCGACGCGCAGGTCGATCGCACCCAGTCGCGCCCGCTCCCCTCCGGCCAGGTCACGCCCAAGGGCGCACTGGTCTGGATGTGCATCCAGGCCCTACTAGCCTTCGGCATCCTGCTGACCTTCAACACGACGGCGATCATCTGGGGCATCGCCTCGCTGGCGCTGGTCTGCATCTATCCGTTCGCCAAGCGCTTCACATGGTGGCCACAGGTCTTCCTCGGCCTCGCGTTCAACTGGGGCGCGCTGCTCCTCTGGATCGCCAAGACCGGTTCGATCAGCCTGCCGCCGGTCTATCTCTACCTGATGGGCATCGCCTGGACGCTGCACTACGACACCATCTACGCGCACCAGGACCGCGAGGACGACGCGCTGGTCGGCGTGAAATCCACCGCCCGGCTGTTCGGAGCGGAAACCCGCAAGATGCTCTGGCTCTTCACGGGCCTCGCGGGCATTTTGGGACTGATGGCCATCGTCACGGCAGGCGGAGGACCGGTCGCACTGCTCGGCCTCGGCGCCTTCCTGATCCACCTGTCCTGGCAGGCCGCCGTTGTCGACGTGGACGACCCCGACCATTGCCTCGCGCTATTCCGGTCGAACAACGTCGCCGGGCTGTTCCTTTTGATCGGCCTCGTCCTGGATGTCTGGATCTGACGGACGACGCGTTCTCGTTCTTGGCGGGACGGGAACGATCGGGCGCGCCGTCGTGCGGGAGCTGATCTCACACCACGCTGACGTCACCTGCCTGGTCCGCGCGGCATCCGGTCATGGATTGCCCGAGGCGGCCGACGCGCGGGTCGCCGACCTCTCGGACCCGGCGTCGATCCGGACGGCACTTGGACCGGATTGCTTCGACGCCGTGATATCCT
>JBCAXJ010000087.1:0-15126 GCA_038534135.1 Pseudomonadota bacterium
ATCCGCGCTGCTCCAAGTCGCGCGCCGTTCTGGATATTCTCCAGGGAAAACATGTTGAATTCGAGGTGTTGAACTACCTGATCCACCCGCTTGGCGCGGAAGATCTGCGCGGACTGGTTCGCAAATCAGGCGCGCAACTGCGTGCGTTCGTTCGCACTAGGGAGCCGGAGTATCGCGTGACTGGTCTGCATGATCACAGTCCCGAAGACGCCGTGATGCGCGCGCTTCTCGCCTATCCGATCCTGATCGAGCGTCCAATTGCCGAGACAGTTGACCGAGCGATCATCTGCCGCCCGCCCGAGCGGGTCCTGGAGATGCTCTGACGTGCTCACTTTCGCGGCCGCGGTTTTCTTCCTGATCATCACGCCTGGGCCAGGGGTCCTGACGACGGCGGGCGTGGGGTCCGGTTTCGGATATCGCGCCGGTGCGCGCTTTCTGGCCGGGCTGTGCATAGGCACAAACCTTGTGCAATTGCTGGTCGCGACCGGTCTGACGGCGATCGTCTTTGCCGAGCCAAGCTTGCGCGCCGTGCTTTTGCTTCTGTCGGTCGCGTGGTTCATCTATCTGGCATCGAAGATCGCCTTTGCCGGTACGCGGGTTGGCTTCATCGAATCCGAGACAGCGCCCGGGTTTCTGGACGGCGTGATCCTGCAATTCATCAACCCCAAGGCCTATGCGGTCAGCAATCTGCTGATCTCAGGCTATGCATTCTGGCCCGATGATGTGGTGGTCGAGATCGCGTTGAAGTTCCTGATCATGAACCTGGTGTGGATCCCCGTGCATGTTGCCTGGTTGACCGCTGGTGTGATGGTGCGCCGGATGGAGTTGAGTGCGGGTACGCAGCGGGTCATCAATTTGGGCATGGCGACGGCCCTGCTGATCGTGGTGTTCCTGGCAGCGTGGTCTGAACTGACCCGGTAGAGCGGAAGGTCGCGCGCTACAGAACCTCGCAGAGCGCGCGTCTTTCGCGCTTGCGCGTCAGCTCGAAATTCCCCAGAGGGGTCCACCCCGCCAACGTCGTCTCGATCCGGTCCTTGCGGAATGCCGAGTTCAAGGTTTCTTCGATCTTCTTGCGGTGCTGCCTTCTCATCGGTGCGAAGTCGATGATCACCTGTCCGCCGAAGCCCCGCAGCCGCAACTGTCTGGGTAGTTCCCGCGCTGCCTCGACATTCGCGGTCATTCCGGCGCCGCCCGAAAACTGATCGCCGGTGTTCACGTCCACTGTCACCATGGCGCGCGTTGCCTCGATCACCATCCATCCGCCCGAGGGCAGATCGGCGTGAGGAGATCTGAGTTTCTCGATTTCATCCCAGACACCGAAATGCTCGAACGGATCACCATCAGCAAAGCGCAGCGCGTCTGCGAGATCGGGATCATGATAAAGCCCCCCCGGATCGCGATCCCAATTCAGCCGGTCCTCAAGTTCCCAGGCGACAGCGATGACATCGGGTATGGGGCTTGTCCATTCGCGAAGTGCGTCCGCCATCGCGTGGTACCCAACACCAGCGCCGAATTCGGCGTCGGACAGTTGCGTCGACAAGTCGGCGCATTCTGCCACCAATGCGCTTTCGTCGATCTCGCGTGCAGCAGAGCGGACGATGATCCCGGTGTCGGCATCCGGTTGGGTTAACGCTTCGGCCAGCCGGTCCCGTTGTTCGGGATCCCTGATCTGGCGCGAGACGTTCACACCGGGCTTGCCGGGTGTCAGGATCAGGCCGCGCCCCTTGAGCAGGATACGGTGCGAGACGGGAACCGCTTTCCCGTCCTCAGGCAGGCCAGTTACGATGACCGGAAGCGCATCTCCGGATTTTAATCCTTTGGCCTCGCGCAGATATCCAGTGTTTCCATCGGGAAGTCGAACAAAGGCCGCGTTCTGGCCCGGGACTGGGCGGTCGATCCGGCCCGTCAGGATCTCGCCGATATGGGGCTGACCGTCGGGCGGGCTGGGAAGGATATCTTCGATCCGGCCATCGACGATCAGCGCGGCATGGACGGGCGGCTTCGTCAGGGCAATCACTCGGCCCTTCATGCGGGTGGGCCTTCGTAGCTGACCGGATACCCCATGCCGGTCAAAAGGTTCGCCGTCTCGGTCAGGGGCAGGCCGACGACATTGGTGTAGGAGCCGATGATCTCTGGGATAAACGCCGCGCCGATCCCCTGGATTGCATAGCCGCCCGCTTTGCCCTGCCATTCGCCGGAGCGCAGATAGGCCGAAAGCTCGGCATCCGAGAGGCGTTTCATCTTGACCCGTGTCTCGACGGTGCGCTGGCGCAAGGTCTCGCCCTGCCGAACGCAGACCGAGGTGGTTACGCGATGGCGGCGGCCGGACAGTAGCAGTAGGAACTCGGCGGCTTCCCCGGCATCGCCCGGTTTGCCCAGGATCCGGCGCCCGGCACTAACGACGGTGTCGGCGGTCAGGATCAGATAGGCCCCCGCGAGGGCCACGTTCTTTTCGCGCGCCATGCGTTCGACATAGGGTCGCGGCAGCTCGCCCTTGGTTGGCATCTCATCGATGTCGGCGGGAGAGATCGCATCGGGGATCACGCCGATCTGGGCGAGCAGATCCCGGCGGCGGGGAGAAGCGCTCCCCAGAACGAGTTTCACTTGAAGCGGTAGATGATCCGGCCCTTGGTCAGATCGTACGGCGTCATTTCGACCTGGACCTTGTCACCGGCCAGGACGCGGATGCGGTTCTTGCGCATCTTGCCAGCGGTGTGGGCGATGATCTCATGGCCGTTCTCGAGCTTCACCCGGAATGTCGCATTCGGCAGAAGCTCGGAAACGACGCCGGGAAATTCGAGAGTTTCTTCCTTGGCCATGCTGTCTCCGGTTAGGGGGATTTCGTACGGGCGCGGAACATGGTCCCGTTCCGGGCGAAATGCAAGGGTGGCGTTGCGCGATCAGCCTGCTGGTTGTGCGGCGAGGCCGACTGCAAGCGCGCCCGGCCAGAACTCGACCGAGATATCGACGTTCGCACCTTCATCGAGCGCGAGTTGAGCACCGAACGGATGAAAACACGTCTGCCAATGCGAGGCCCGATCATCAGTGATCAGTGCTGTGTTGTTGGGGAATTCGATATGCATCCACTGCTCGACCCCGGTTGCCGTTCCGGCTTGCACGGCAGCGATCCGCATCTCCCTGCGCCCCTCCTGCGGATAGGCGCCGCGCAGATCACAATCATAGAGCGCGAATGGCGCGGACAGGCGTGTGCAAAGGTCGGGTCGGTACTTGGTGATGGCAGAGTCGATCGCGGCCAGTGGTGACAGGTCGAAGCCGTCGATGGCCATGTCCTCGGTCAGCCTTGTCTTGGGTGGCTCGGCTAGTGCTCCGACCGCTGCAATCCCGAACGGCAGCAGCGGTGCGTTCTTTGTGAGCAACTCTGACTTCGCGTGCGCGACCGAGGGCAGCACGTGCTCACCCAGCAGATCGGCCGAGAAGATCTCGTGGATCAGGATGTCAGCGCTGACCGGGATCTGCGTGCCGATTTCCATGTCGGTGGAATGACCGGGCAGCACCGTGACACGGTCGGCGTATCCGTTGCGCTTGACGCATTCCTGGGCAACCTGTGCCATCAGCGGATTGGCTTCGATCGTATAAACGTGCTCTGCGCCCGACCGCGCCGCGATCATCGCAAGCAGGCCCGAGCCTGCGCCGATCTCCAGCACCGTCATGCCGGGTTTTACAGCATCCGCAATGGCGCCCGCATACGCGGCGTTGCGGGGCGCATCCGCAACCATCTGCCAGTGGTAGTTGGGCACCTGTGTGTAGAGCAGCGTGTCGGTCAGCGCCCAAACCGCCCTGTCCTGCGGAGCGGCACGGCGGAGCGCGACTGCCGACAGCGCAAGATCCGGGATCGGCACGGCATCGGCCTTGGAGACCAGAAGCTGCGCGAGCGCACGCAAGGGGTTCGGTTCGCTCAGCGCGGTCCGGGCTTCTGCAGTGAGCGCTTTGGGGACGGCAAAGTCCCCAGGGACGTGCCCGCTCAAATCTCGTCCGCGAAGTGTTTCATGGTGAGCAGGATCGGGTTCGGAGCCGCCTGGCCGAGCCCGCAGATCGACGCGTCGACCATTGTCTCGCACAACTCTTCCAGCAGACCCTGATCCCAGGTGTCTTCCTGCATCAGCTTGACCGCTTTCTCGCAACCGACCCGGCAGGGCGTGCACTGACCGCAGCTTTCGTCCTCGAAGAACTTGAGCATGTTCAGGGCGGCGTCGCGGACCCGGTCCTGATCGGATAGCACGACAATCGCCGCCGAGCCGATGAACGAGCCGTGAGGCTGGAGCGTATCGAAGTCGAGCGGGATGTCGGCCATGGTCGCGGGCAGGATCCCGGCGGATGGACCGCCCGGTTGATAGGCCTTGAACGAGTGGCCGGGAAGCATCCCACCGCAATGGTTCTCGATCAGGTCGGCCATCGTCGTGCCGGCGGGAGCCAGCTTCACGCCCGGCTCGCGGACGCGGCCCGAAACTGAATAGGACCGCAGGCCAACCCGTCCATTGGCGCCGTGCTGGTTCAGGATCTCGGGCCCATGGCGGGCGACTTTGGTGACCCAGTACAGTGTCTCGACATTGTGGACCAGCGTCGGGCGATCGAAGATGCCCACCTGGGCGACATAGGGCGGGCGGTGGCGGGGCAGGCCGCGCTTGCCTTCGATCGACTCGATCATCGCGCTTTCTTCGCCGCAGATATAGGCGCCCGCGCCGCGGCGCAGGTCGATGTAGCCCGGCTTGACGATGCCCGCCGACTCTAGTGCTGCGATCTCGGTGGCGAGGATTTCCAGGACCGCCGGGTATTCGTCGCGCATGTAGATGAAGCAGGTTTCCGCCTCGACCGCCCAGGCGGAGATCAGCATACCTTCCAGGAACACATGCGGTTCGCGTTCCAGATAGTAGCGGTCCTTGAAGGTGCCGGGTTCGCCTTCGTCACCGTTCACAGCCAGATAGCGTGGGCCGGGTTCGGCGCGGACGAAGGACCATTTGCGGCCGGAGGGAAAGCCTGCGCCGCCCAGACCGCGCAGGCCGGACTCGAGCACCGTTTCCTGCACTTGGTCCGGCGTGCGGCTGCCGCCGCGGAGGGCATCGAGTTCCTTGTAGCCGCCGTCTTCGCGATAGGCGTCAAGGCGCTCGTAATCCGGAATCTTGTGGTGGAAGTCTTCCGCCGCGATGGCGTCGGCGACTTTCTCGGGCGTCGCGAAATCGACGTGATTGTGGCCAAGTTCCAGCGTCGGCGCGGTGTCACAGCGCCCCATGCAAGGGGCGCGGACGACCCGCACCGCGCCACCGCCATTGTACTTGGTGGCGAGCGTCTTCATGAGGTCCTGAGCGCCCGCCAGCTCGCACGAAAGCGAGTCGCAGACGCGGATGGTGATGGCGGGTGGAGCGTCCTCGCCTTCCTTCACCACATCGAAATGGGCATAGAAGGTCGCGACCTCGTAGACCTCGGCCTGCGCGAGGCGCATTTCCTCGGCCAACGCGCGCAGATGTGCGGCCGAGAGGCATTTGTATTTGTCCTGGATCAGATGCAGGAACTCGATCAGCAAGTCCTGGCGGCGCGGGCGATCACCCAACAGAGCAAGGATCTCGGCCATGGCTGTGTCATCGAGTTGCCGACCCTTGGGCGTCTTGCGGCCCTTGCCCTGTCCGGACTTCCAGACACCTTTGCGGTCGGCATTGTCGGTATCCAACGGACTCATGGCGCGTCTCCCAATCTCGAGCCGCGCGATACTCTGGCCAAGCCCGGGAATTCGCAAATCGAATTTCGCGATGGCGCGGTCGGCTGAGGTTATCGCGCCGACCGGCGGCGTCAGTCTACAAAGGCGCGCTCGACCACGTATTCGGCGGGTTTGGAGTTGGCGCCTTCGGTGAGCCCCGCCTTTTCGAGCAGTTCCTTCGTGTCTTTCAGGAACGCCATCGAGCCACAGATCATGCCGCGGTCAACCTCGGGGTCGAGCGGGGGAACACCGAGATCGTCGAACACCTTGCCAGACTCGATCAGGTTGGTAATCCGGCCCATGAACGGGCTGTCTTCGCGTGTCGTCGTTGCGTAGTGGATCAGTTGCTTGGTCGCTTCCTCGCCGACCAGGGGGTCATCCTTGGTCATGGCGACGGTATTGTAGCCATAGGTCAGTTCGTCGACTTCGCGGCAGGTGTGGCAAAGGATCACCTGCTCGAATTTCTCATAGGTTTCGGGGTCGCGGATCAGGCTGACGAAAGGGGCGATTCCAGTCCCGGTCGAAAACATCCAGAGCCGTTTGCCCGGGATCAGCGCATCGTTCACCAACGTGCCGACGGGTTTCTTGCGCATCAGCACGGTGTCACCCGGCTGGATCTTTTGCAGGTGTTCGGTCAGGGGGCCACCGGGGATCTTGATCGAGAAAAATTCGAGCTCTTCGTCCCAGGACGGTGAGGCAATCGAGTAAGCGCGAAAGACAGGTTTTTCGGCATTTGGCAGGCCGATCATCACGAACTCGCCAGAGCGAAACCGGAAGCTCGCAGGGCGGGTGATGCGGAAGTGGAACAAGCGGTCGGTGTAGTGCTGGACGGTGGTGACCGTCTCGGCGAACACGCCCGCAGGGATCGGGAATTCTGTGGCGGGCACAGTCGCAGCGTCGGAACTCATCGCAGGGAACCCCCGGTCGGGCTATTTCACAGTCGCGACGTATATCGTTCCGGAACGTCCCTTCATCAAGTGTTAAATATTGATGCAATGCCGGTATGCGTAAGCACGGCGCGTGTCATCCGAGCATTGCGCTGTTTGCCAGCGGTATCGGCGGCTTACCGGGGTGGCGCGCGCTTCAATGGACGTGCGCTGTCGCCTCGGCCAAGTTCAAAGATTGATCAGGCGTTCGATCTCCGGAAGCATCGCGTTCGCGGCGCCCTCGTGCATTTCGGGGGAGGCGAACTCGGCGTTCTCGCTGATCGGCTCACCCGAGGGCCGGAACAGGACCGGATTGCCATCGACGCGCAGGTCCTGGGGCATGCCTTCGGACGACACGTATTCAACAAACCCGTCCGCTGCGGGTTTCACGGCATCCAACATCGCCCGATCGACGAACTGCGGGTATTTCATATCGGTGATGTCGCCAGAGGGCGGGATCAGATCATCCGGCGCGCGCTGCGACATGTAGAACAAGAGCGTCTTCGTCTCGATCGTTGACAGCAGTGTCTGCATGCGGCCGATCCAGGCGTTCTTCATCTCGTTGAACACCAGCTTGAATCGCGTCTCGTCCAGTGCATGAAGGTGCTTGAGCATCGCCCGGGTGAACGAAAACCGCGAGAAGTCCACCTCCGGATAGATGCCTGCCAGCAGGTCCGAGACCGTGTGCAGCCGCAGATTTCGGCGCGGGCGCACGGCGAACATCCGGTTCGACGTGGCCGTGGCGCACATGACCTGAACGATCGTCAGATCTGCGTCCATTGCAGCGCGCAGAACTTCCGGATCTGCCAGGAAAAATCCCGGACCGGCGCCATCTGTGCCGAGGTTCAGGATCGTCTGACCCGTCTCACGCGCAACGATGTCCGGATAGGGGTTGTCGCAATACCGGCCAAATGTGCTCGAGCCGCCTATGAAGGCGATGTAGCGGCCCCTGAGGTCCGGCTGCGGCCCGCGAAAGATCTGCCGGGTTCTGCCAAATCGATACACCTTGTAGTCGAAGAGCGGATCGTCGATCTGATGTTCGGACATCGTGTACTGCCTAAGTGGGGTTGTTTGATGCAAATGTCGCGCATCCAGATTTATGTTCCCCTAACAGGCATCGCTAAAATAGAGATATGCAGGCGCAGCGCGCGGTATGAGCGGCGGAGAACGGCATGAGTTACGAGACGATCGAATACACAGTCGCGGACGGCGTCGCGACGATCACGCTGAACAGGCCGGGCAGCATGAACGCCATGAACGCGGTTATGCGGCGCGAGTTGTTGCAGGCGATTACCGAGGCGTCCGAGGGTGCGCGCGCGCTTGTCCTGACGGGCAAGGGGCGTGGGTTCTGCGCCGGGCAGGATCTGGGTGATGTGACCAGCTTCGAGGAGTTGGATCTGGAGCGCACGTTGCGCGAGGAATATGATCCGATCCTGTCGGCGATCCGGGAGTGTCCGATCCCGACGATCGCTGCGATCAATGGTGCTGCGGCCGGTGCAGGGGCAAACATCGCGTTGGGGGCTGACATCGTGATCGCTGCACGATCGGCGTCTTTTCTGGAAGCCTTTGCGCGGATCGGCTTGATCCCGGATGCAGGTGGCACTTATTTGCTGCCCCGCCTTGTCGGGCGCGCGCGCGCAATGGGTCTGAGCCTTTTGGCCGACCCGTTACCTGCGGAGAAAGCCGCCGAGTGGGGTTTGATCTGGGACGTCGTCGCGGACGATGCCTTGATGGATCATGTCAACGCCATGGCACGCAAGCTCGCCGCCGGTCCGACCAAAGCCTATCGTTTGATGAAGGAAGCATTGAACGCCAGCCCGGAGAACGGCTTCGAGACGCAGACGGCGTTGGAGGCCAAGCTGCAGGGACAGGCGGGCAGCTCACGCGATTTCAAGGAAGGCGTGATGGCGTTCCTGGAGAAACGAAAACCATCCTACGAGGGGCGCTGAGGCATCGGCCAACAGAAGGCCCGGCGTTCAGGTCGCGTTCAGGCGGGCGCGACATAAACCGCACATCGCGACGTCAATTTTAGACGAACGAAGAGGCCGCAGGAGTTCAATCCCCTCGAAATCCTGCGGTCTCGAAAATCCCATGCCGCTCAGATCTGGAACGCTGGACGTTTTGCGAGGTGTTCGAACCAGCGCGTGACGTTCGGGTGTGTCGTGGCAATCTCCATGCCGACGGGTTTCGTCATCCGGGTGGCGAAGAATCCGGTGATGTCGGCGATCGAGAATGTGTCGCCCGCGGCGTACTCTGCGTCCGCGAAATGCGGCTCAATGCGATCAAGGAAGATCTCCATCATGTCCTTGCCCCGCTGCACAATCTCGGGAAGCTGGCGCAGGTCGGTCCGCGTCCCGGGCACGACGCGGCCCGCAAACATCGGCACGTGATTGCGGACGGCGTGAAGCATCGGCAGGAACGCATCCAGCTCGAACCGGCGGGTCCACATCTCGATCACACCGCGTTGTGCCGGTGTTCCGCCAAACAAGGACGGCTCGGGGTAGAGTTCTTCGAGATACCGGCAGATCGCCAGGGATTCCGCGATGATCGTGCCATCATTGAGCTCCAGGAACGGAACGCAGTGGAACGGGTTCATCGAGGTAAAGGGCTCGGCGAACTGATTGTCCTCGCGCACGTTCAACTCGACCGAGTCGAGGGTGAGGCCCTTCTCTGCCAGAAACACGCGGACGCGCTGGGCATTGGCGGCGGGTGGAAAATCGTAGAGCTTCATGGTGTCTTCCCGCTTGGCTCAGGCCGTGATTAGGACGGCACGAAAGTCGTTTACGTTCGTGCCGGTCGGCCCGGTGACGAAGAGCTCACCACTCGCGGCGAACCCGGTGTAGCTGTCATTGCCCGCCAGCAGGGCGTTCGGGTCGAGACCCTGTTCGATCAGCTTTTGCCATGTGCTGCCATCGGCGAACGCACCGGCATTGTCCTCGGTGCCGTCAATCCCATCGGTATCGGCGGACAGCGCGGTGACAGTGCTCAATCCCTGGATGTCCTTGGCAAGCGCGAGCGCAAGCTCTCCATTGCGGCCGCCGCGACCTTTGGCGCGAACGGTTACGGTCGTTTCTCCACCGGACAGCAGGACGACCGGCGGCGTCAGCGGGCTGCCGGTTTGTGCAATCTGTCGGGCAATGGCGCCGTGCATCCGGCCAATGTCGCGGGCCTCGCCCTCAATCGAATCTGACAGGATCGCAGAATGCACGCCCCGGGTCTCTGCCAGACGCGCTGCTGCCGCGAGCGACAGGCCGGACGATGCGATGACCGTGACGCCGTGTCTCTCGAAAACAGGATCATCCGGCATTGGCGCGTCCGCCTTGGGGTCGTTCAGATGCGCCATCACCGCATCGGGCAGATCCATGCCGTATTGCTCGACGATACGCAGCGCTTCGATCCGGTTCGCGGTGTCCGGCACCGTCGGGCCCGAGGCAACGAACGCTGGATTGTCGCCCGGGATGTCCGAGACCACCAGAGACACGACCCGCGCAGGCGATGCCGCCGCAGCCAGGCGTCCGCCTTTGATCAGGCTCAGGTGCTTTCGGACGGTGTTCATTTCGGAGATCGGCGCGCCAGAGGCCAGGAGTGCCTCGTTCAGAGCGATCTCATCTGCGAGCGTGAGGCCATCCGGCGGTGCCGGAAGCAAAGCCGAGCCGCCACCACACACCAGGGCCACGACGAGATCGTCGGCTGTCAATCCGGAAACCAAATCGAGCAGGCGTTTGCCAGCCATCAACCCCGCAGCATCGGGAACTGGATGCGCCGCTTCCAACACCTCGATCTTCTTGGTCGCACAGGCATAACCATAGCGTGTGACGATGCAGCCTTCGAGCGGTCCGTCCCAGAGTTCTTCAAATGCCGCGGCGAGTTGTGCCGCACCTTTACCGGCACCGATCACGATCGTGCGGCCAAAGGGCTTCTCTGGGAGCGCGTGGCGCAGGGCTTCCAACGGATCTGCAGCGGTGACGGCGGCGTGGAACAAATCGGTCAGGAACCCGCGCGGATCCTCGGCAGGTGTCATGCTTCGGCCTCGTCCAGACCGTGGTCCGGCGCCTGTGCCTTTGACTCCCAAGGTTTCGTGAGGTCGGACAGCCGAACGTCAACGCATTCCACGTCCAGCGCAATGTCGCCATCTCCGGCCAAGACCAGGATAAGACGGCCAACGCCGTCCTCGGCAGGCTCGAACTCTATGCGCAACAGGGAGTATGTCATTTCCTTGTCGCGCGGGTCCAACCCCCGCGTCTTCACGGCCAGCACGCTGTCGATAAGCAGTGCTGCGCGCACGCGTTCGTAGGACCGACGCTGGAGTTCAGCTGCCGGCTTGTCCTCCCAACGGAACCGATTGAGCAGGATTGCGAAGCGACGTCGGCGCGGCATCCACGAGATTTCGCCTGCCTTGCCCACCGAATCCTGCAGCAGCGCCGAAATCACGCCAAGATCCTCAGGGCTATTGGCGCCCAGCCGCAACGGACGGTCCGCGATGGCACCGTCCTCGAAACGGGCGTCTTCCATTCTCAAGTCTCCCGGATACGCTCGATCTCTACGCCACAGGCGCTGAGCTTTTCCTCCAATTTCTCATAGCCGCGATCGAGATGATAGACACGGCCGACGACGGTTTCACCTTCGGCTGCGAGCGCCGCCAGAATCAACGAGACGGATGCACGCAGATCGGTCGCCATGACCGGCGCGCCCCGCAGCTCCGGAACACCGGTGACAGTCGCCGTACCACCCTGGATGTCGATCTTTGCGCCCATGCGGTTGAGTTCCGGCACGTGCATGAAGCGGTTCTCAAAAATCTGTTCGTTGATGGTCGAGACGCCGTCCGCGACCGTCATCAAAGCCATGATCTGCGCCTGGAGGTCCGTTGGAAACCCTGGATAGGGTTCTGTTTCGATGTCAACGGACTGGATTTTGCCGTTGGCGCGCGCGACGCGCAATCCGCCGGGCACGTCTTCCACGTTGATGTCGGCCGCTGCCATCCGGTCGATCAGGGCACCGACCAACGCCCTGTCGCCGCCCCGTACGGTCACTTCTCCGCCGGCTATCGCGGGCGCGATCATGTAGGTGCCCATCTCGACACGGTCGGCGAGCACCTTGTGCGTTGCGCCGCCAAGTGCCTCGACGCCCTGGATGGTGATCGTCGAAGAGCCTGCGCCTTCGATCTGTGCGCCCATCGCGGTAAGGCATGTCGCCAAGTCGAAGATCTCGGGTTCCCGTGCGGCGTTTTTCAGTGTGGTTGTGCCCTTGGCCAATGTGGCGGCCATCATCAGGTTTTCAGTGGCGCCGACCGACACAAAGGGGAACGTGATCTCGGCACCCTTCAGGCCGCCTGGCGCTGATGCATTCACATAGCCGTCCGATAGTTCCATCTCGGCGCCCATTTGCTCGAGCCCAGAGAGGTGCAGGTCGACGGGGCGCGCGCCGATTGCGCATCCTCCCGGCAGCGAAACACGGGCGTAGCCGTCACGCGCCAACATCGGGCCAAGCACGAGGATCGAGGCCCGCATCTTGCGCACGATATCGTAATGCGCCGTGTGGCTCGTGATCTTGCGGCTTGAGATCGCCAGCACGTTGCCGTCCTGCAGCGCCGCGATCTCGCAGCCAAGCGATTGCAACAGGTCGGTCATCGTCCGGATGTCCGCCAGACGCGGTGCGTTGGTCAGCGTCAACGGCTGGTCTGTCAGCAAAGCGGCCGGCATCAGCGTGAGACAGGCGTTCTTCGCACCCGAGATATCAATTGTTCCCGACAGCGGACGCCCGCCGACGATCCGGATCTTGTCCATGTCCCTACTCCTCAGCCGTGTCCGTGTTCTCCACGGTCCTCTTGGCGATCTCGTCGTCGCTCTCCGCGGCAGTTTCGCGGCGCTTTCGCGACTGTGTTTTGCGGCGCTTGAGATTTTCGCGCAGCGCTTTGGCGAGCCTGTCCGCGCGCGTTCCCTGCGCCTGTGTTTTGCTCCCATCCCGCATCGCGGCTCGTTTATCCGGTGCAAGCGACGAGGTCCAGATCCTCGCTCAGCAGTTATCGTGCACCGTCATGGGCGCGCGGACAGGTATTCTGGGCTTGCAAATGCGGGCCGATCGCGTATTTAGCGCCCGCATCTGCGCTGCCGTAGCTCAGGGGTAGAGCACTCCCTTGGTAAGGGAGAGGTCGAGAGTTCGAATCTCTCCGGCAGCACCATAAAATCAATGACTTAGCCGATAGTCACCCAACTCTCCGCACAGAAACGCGCACAGTTTCAACGCCTTTCCATGGCTGCTACGGCCCTATCCTGGTGGTATGGGCTGTGCTGGCGGTACACAGACTCAAGCGTCTGAGAAGACGTCGAGAAGTAGTCGGCAGCGTCCTCGACCGACATTCCGCGCTGGAAAGCCCACGTCACAGCGGTGTGCTTCAGCACGTGCGGCGTAACCCCTGAAAGGTCCAACGTCTCTTCGCGGTCCTTCGCTGCCGTCTCGGCCCGTTTGCACGCATCCGCCAAAGCCTTTTTCACAGAACTGACCGGCTTGCCGCGAAACATCACCACATGGCTGCCACCCGATTTAGCCCATCGCCGCATATGCCCGGCAAGCTGGCGAGGCATTCGCACAGCCCCGCGTCGCTTCTTCGTGACAACTTCGCCAGCCCCGCGCCGATGGATGATGCAGTTGTCGAGATCGACCCAACCCGACTCGAGCGCGGGCGTCCACCGCAGCTTTGAAACTGCGCTGGCCCGCGTGCCGGTGTATAAGGAGATGAGTATGAAGCGTCGCAGATGCGGGACGGCATGTCGAAGGATCGCGGCAACCTCGACACGGGTCAGCCATCGCTCACGCGGTGGTGCGCTTGGTGGAAGAGACACGGCAATCGGGTACACAAGAAAACCCTCACGATGTGCATGGTTCAATGCCGCTTGTAGGACGCCAAGTTCCCTCCGCACCGTGGACGGTGCCACACTGCGTTGCTTTTCATATCTGCGGCATGTCTCTCCCCTGATCGCATCGCAGGTGAGTTCGCCCCAGAACGGGGCGAGCGCCTGGATGGCATAGGCCAGTGTGCCTTTGGACTGGACGCGCTGCGCCGCATAGTCGGCATAGATTGCCAGCACTTGGCCTGCGGTGATCTGGTGCGGCTGTTGTGGCCCCGTCGGAACTTCCGCCGCCGTAGACGAAAGGTAGTCCGCTAAGGCGCGCTTCGCGTCGTCAGGAGTCTCGCTGCCGCATTCGCTGCGGCTTCCCGTCCTGACGGTACGCCCGCCGTCGCGGATGATCCATTCTCCCGTATCGGGGCGCTGGTACAGCCTGGGCGGCTGCTTTTTTCTGGGCATGATTTGAACCTTTCCAGTGCAGTTTCAGAGACATAAAACCGTTTCCCGATCTTGATGGCGTCGAGTTGACCGCTGCGGATCAATCGGCGCACTGCACTCGGCAAAACGGTTTCGTGGAGGGCAGCGGCGGTTTCTTCGACCGTCAGCAGATTCTCACTCATGCCTACACTCGCTGGGTTCGCCCGCCCGGCACGAGGCCGGGCAGTTCAATTTCAGAATGCGCCGTTTAGCCGGACGTTGACGCTCCCGGAAGGGTTGCCCGCCGTCGCGATGGCCACGCCTATCAAGGCGTTGCCGCTGGCCGTGGTCGTAACGAGCTTCGCGCTGTCATCCCAGTAGACGCGCTCACACTGGGCGATGGCGTCGGTGGATACCTTGTTGAGCGTGAAGACACCTTCTGTCACGAGGACAACATCCTCGGCTGTCTCCGCATCAAAGGACGCTATTCCGAAGAGATCGCCAACGATGACGCCGTCACCGCTGACGACCGCTTCCGGTGCGGTGACGGTTAGGTTCTCGCCCGGTTGGACAAAGTTCGTAGCCATTTCAGACTCCTTTCGAAGTTGCAGTTTTGTAGTGTTTCGGCTTGTCACCGGCCCCGGCGAGCGCCCGTCGCAGGTCGGAGATGTACGCCGCGAGCGCTTGACGGTTCGCGGGTCCATATTCGACCCGCTCCCCGTTTTGATCGACGAACACGCGCGGCGACTGACCTAACAACAGATCGTGGTAGGCTTTCTCCGCTTGGACGAGCAGTTCGCTGGTTGAATAGGTGATTTGCCGGACCATGGGTTACGCGCCCGGATTCTTCTCGGCACCGCGCCAGTCGATCCAACCCGCACCGAAGTCGAGCCACGCTCGGAAGGACATCCCAAGCGTATCCCAGGCTTCGCGGCGCTGCACCTGAACACCCTGGGCGCTGCCGAGGTAGGCGTAGCGAAGCGAGGCGAGGCGCGCCGGATCGGCAAATACATACCACTCGTTGCCGGTGATGCGTGGATCGACCAGGAGCGAGAGCTTGCCGCCGAACGGATTCACGTCCGCTGTCGTGTTTGCCTGGATCGCGGTCAGCACCTTCTCAGCCTCCGTCTCCAGGGCTGGGCCAACAAGGACGTAGCGCGGAGTTGCCGTGATCAGCGTCACACCGTCGAGCCCCTTCCGGCCACGCATCGACAGCCGAGCCTCAGAC
>JBCAXJ010000088.1:0-15120 GCA_038534135.1 Pseudomonadota bacterium
GGGTGGCAACGAACTGATGGCCTCGAACACCTATGTGCTCGAGGATCATGCCTGGCGCATCATGAACCACCCAGCCGTTCGATACAGATCACCATTGCCGTCGTTCCGGTGACCACCACATCGGCATCGGCAGGCCAGATCTGCGGCGGTGGCGCCTGGGTCAGGATCAGCCGCCAACTGTCCATGACGGCCTTGCGCCCGACCAACATCGACCAGTTTGGGTGTGTGCAGGTAACCTCGCGCCGCCGCGCCCAAAGACGCTCCATTTCGGCAACGTCCCCCCGACGCATCGCCGTGTAGAAGTCATCGTTCGCCCCGAGCACCTCGATTCTGTCCATGCTCTGCCCCATCTTCAGATCACCGGAGTGAGACGGCCCAACCCGAGAGGTTGACCGACCTTCTCACTCCAGATCCAGATCTCGTTAAAGCCGGACGGCTCGATGCTGGTCGGGATGCTGTAACTCTGTCGCCCGGCATTTCGGACCAGCGTCGCAAACCGTGTATCCGGCCGGTAGCCGTCGCGTCCGAACGCCAGAGTTGCACCCACCGGTGCATCCATCCGGAAGTTCGGCTCGAACACCAAGACGCCCGCATTCGGCGCCTGATACAGCGAGACGGTGCCCACGGCGTCCGTGTTGCTCTCGCCGATCAGGACGGCCCGATGCGTGACCCGCGCGCCATCCGGGATCGGTGCCTCGCCCGGCTTCGGGGGCTGCGCGCAAGCTGCGAGCCACACTAGGCATAGGACCAGTACATTGCGTTTCACGCTCAAGATCGACGGCATAAAGTGCTCCCCCATCGCTTGACGAGCGTATCGGATGACCGGCACTTGGCAAGGCGAAAAGCTGTGAACGAACAATGCAAAGGTTTGGCTGATGCACGGACGCTACGCGGTGCTGGGCTGGGGATCGCTGATCTGGGACCTGGAGATCCTGGAGGCGCATGTCGAGTTGCCCTGGCGGATGGAGCATGGTCCGCATCTGCCGATGGAGTTCAGCCGGATCAGCGCCAAGCGCAAGATGGGTCTGGCGGTGTGCCTGGATCACGAGTTCGGACAGGCCTGTCCGACGCACGCGGTACCGTCGCGGCGCACCGAAATTGGTGCGGTCGCGGACGATCTGGCGCGGCGTGAGCGCGCGCCCGTCGAGATGATCGGGGCCGTTTGCCATACGACAGGCACGCGGGATGGACGGGCAGAGATCGTCGAGATCATCGCCGATTGGTGCACTGAACATGGCTGGACGGGTGCTGTCTGGACCGACCTGCGCAGCAACTTCACCGAGATATCCGGGCACGCTTTTTCCTTCGATGCCGCCGGCGCGCACTTGCGGACACTGACAGACGAACAGCTCGAGGAAGCCGTGCGCTATATCACCTGTGCGCCCGTAGCGACCGACACACCCCTGCGCCGTACCCTGATGCAAGACCCCTGGTGGCGCGAGGCCATGTCGCGGTTCGGCTTTGCAGACAGCGCCGCGGTTATCACATGACGGACGGCACGCCGCCTTGCCGGGGCGGCACGCAGTACACATAACACTTGGGAACCGCCCAGACCCAGTTGATCAGGAGAGCCCGACCATGCCCGAGGCCGCTTACATCTACGACGCCATCCGCACACCGCGTTCGCGCGGCAAGGCCGACGGCACCCTGAACGAGGTCAAGCCGATCAATCTGGTGACGACGCTGCTGGACGAGATGCAGGGGCGGCACGATCTGGACACGTCGCGGGTCGACGACGTGATGCTGGGTTGTGTGATGCCGCATATGGAACAGGGATCGGTTCTGCCGAAGATCGCGCTGCAAAAGTCGGGCTGGGATGAAAGCGTGCCGGGCGCGCAGGTGAACCGCTTCTGTGCCTCGGGGCTCGATACATTCAACACCGCCGCCGCCAAGGTTGCCTCGGGTTGGGAGGATCTGGTCTGCGCGGGTGGGTTCGAATCGATGTCCCGCGTGCCGATGGGCTCGGACGGCGGACCGTTCGCCGAAGACCCCGAGACGAACTTCGCCACCGGATTCGTGCCGCAGGGCATCGGCGCCGATCTGATCGCCACGATCGAGGGTTGGAACCGCGATGACGTGGATGACGTGGCGGTGCAGTCGCAAAAGAAGGCCGCGCACGCCCAGGCCCAGGGCTGGTTCGACCGCTCCGTCGTGCCGGTGAAAGATGAGAATGGCCTGACGGTGCTGGAGAAAGACGATTTCATCAAGCCCGATACGGACATGCAGAAGCTCGGCGCGCTGCGACCAAGTTTCGAGAAGATGGGGGCGTTCGGCTATGACGCCGTGGCGCTGGCGAAGTATGTCGAGGTCGAGCGGATCAACCACGTGCACACGCCGGGCAATTCCTCCGGGATTGTCGACGGCGCGTCGCTGATCATGGTTGGCAACGAACAGGTCGGGAAGGACCTGGGGCTGGAGCCACGCGCCCGCGTGCTGTCGATCGCGCTGACCGGGACCGAGCCGACGATCATGCTGACCGGGCCGGGACCGGCCTCGCGGAAAGCTCTGAAAAAGGCCGGGCTGACGATCGACGATATCGATCTGGTCGAGATCAACGAGGCGTTTGCCTCGGTGGTCCTGCGCCTGCAGCGGGACCTGGGTGTGCCGGACGAGAAGCTGAACGTGGTCGGCGGTGCCATCGCGATGGGTCATCCGCTGGGGGCCACCGGCGGGTGCCTGGTGTCGACCATGGTGGACGAACTGGAACGCCGCGATCTGAAACGCGCATTGATGTGCATGTGTGTGGGCGGCGGCATGGGCGTCGCCTCGATCATCGAGCGGGTCTGAGACCGATGGAGACGGAGTACCATTGGGACCGCGATGCGGATGGTATTGTCACGATCACCTTCGATGCCTCGGGCCAGTCAGCGAACACGATGAACGCGCGCTGGGGCCGGGCGATGGAGGAGATCCTCGCGCGCCTTGCCGCCGAGGACGGGTTGACGGGCGTGGTCCTTGCCTCAGCCAAGAAGACCTTCTTCGCGGGCGGTGATCTGGAAGAGCTGTTGGCCGCAGAAGGCACACCAGAGGATATGTTCGCCTGGACCGAACGCGCCAAGTCACATTACCGGGCGCTCGAGAAGCTGCCGGTTCCCGTGGTTGCTGCGATCAATGGCGCGGCACTTGGGGGCGGCTACGAGATGGCGCTGGCCTGCAATCACCGGATTATCGTCGACGATCCCAAGGCGGTGACCGGCTTGCCGGAGGTGACGCTTGGGCTGTTGCCGGGCGCGGGCGGTGTCGTGCGCCTGCCCTGCGTGATCGGTCTCGAGCAAGCTCTGCCGATCCTGCTGGAAGGCAAACCGCAGAAACCGGCACAGGCGTTGAAGCTTGGTATGGTCGACGAAATCGTGGCGTCGGCCGACGATCTGATCGTGGCGGCCAAGGCCTGGATCAAGGCCAATCCGGAGGCGCACACCCAGCCGTGGGGTCAGAAGGGCTTTCAGTATCCGGGTGGCAGCGCGACCGCGCCGAACGTGCGTCAGGCCGCGACCATGGCGCCGACCATGCTGTATCAGAAGACCCGCGGCCTGATGCCCGCGCCCGAGAAGATCCTGGACGTTGCCGTGAATTCGATGCGGATGGGCTTCGATTCAGCGCTGCGTGCAGAGACGCGGGCTTTCGTCAGCCTGCTGCTCGGATCGCACGCAAAAGCCGCGATCTCGACCTTCTTCTTCGGGATGCAGTCGATCAAATCGGGTCAACACCGTCCGGCGGGCGAGCGCTGGCAGGCAGGGTCATCCGCGATCCTCGGAGCGGGCATGATGGGTGCAGGCATTGCCTGGGCGCATGCATCAAAGGGATTGGCGACAATTCTGAAGGACACCGATCTCACCAAAGCTGAGAAGGGCAAGGCCTACTCCGCTGGGCTGGCCGGCAAGGCAATCAGCCGCAAACGCATGACGCCCGAGGGCAAGGATGCGCTGCTGGCGCAGATTGTGCCAACCGAAGCGGACACCATCGACAGCGCGGACATCATCATCGAGGCGGTCTTTGAGGATATCGACCTGAAGGAGACGGTGATCGCCGAGACGTTCCCAGGGCTTGCGCCGGGCGGGATCTATGGCTCGAACACCTCGACCCTGCCGATCTCGATCCTGGCCGAAGCCTGCCCGGAGCCGCAGCGGTTCATCGGCCTGCACTTCTTCTCACCTGTCGACAAGATGAGGATCGTCGAGATCATCCTGGGCGAAAAGACCAGCGATGACACGCTGCGCAAGGCGTACGACTACGTGCAACAAATCGGCTATACGCCGATTGTCGTAAATGACCGGCGGGGGTTCTTCACCAGCCGCGTGTTCGGCACCTATTTGGACGAAGGCCATGCGCTGATGATCGACGGCATGGCGCCGGTCTCGATCGAGCGTGCCGCGTGGCTGGCGGGTATGCCGGTGGGTCCGTTCGCCGTGCACGACGAAGTCTCGATGGTGTTGTCCAAGAAGGTCCGCGAAACGCACGCGGCGCTGGACGCGCGTTTGGGGATCGAGAACGGGTTTCCGGCCGAGGGCAAACACGCCGAGGAAGTCGTCAATGCGATGGTCGAGATGGGGCGCGGCGGGCGCCATTATGGTGGCGGGTTCTACGACTATCACGCCGACGGCTCTAAGACGCTTTGGCAGGGGCTTGAGCGGTTCAAGCGTGGGAACGGCGAGATCTCGGTGGACGACGCCAAGGATCGGCTGCTGTATCGGCAGGCCATCGAGGCCCTGCGCTGCCTCGCCGAAGGTGTGCTGAGGACCGAGGTCGAAGGCAATATCGGCTCGATCCTGGCCATCGGCTTCCCGGCCTGGACCGGCGGCGCGCTGCAGTTCTGCCGCTTCCATGGATTGGACGCCTTTAAGGCCCGGGCCGACGCACTGGCTGACGCCTACGGCGAACGGTTCCGTGTCACCGACGCGATGATGGATGCGTTGAGGGCTACGGAGAAAGCCGCGGCCTGATCCTTGGTCAGGACGCGCTCCACGCCCCTGGCTGACAATTGCTGATGGCGATCAGTTAAGCTGGATCACCACCGCCACGGGCTTTTCATCGCGCAGGACCGGCGTGTCGTGCTGTTCGACCGCGTCGTTGCCGAATTCGAAGACCTTGGCGACGCCGGTATCAAGGTGGAGCATGGCCATGACGCGGTCACCCGGGCCAACGGCCTTGCTTAGCGGAACCTGGACCGTGCTGCTGGGACCAGCCGGCACATAGACATGCCCGATGGAGGCCGGAACCACCGGCGCATCGCCGTTCATCTCGTGAACCACCAGCCACCCCGTGCTGGGCATACCGATGCTGTCGACGGTGATGCTCGTTCCCGCTGCTTGCGCTGAAGCGGCAATGGTACCCTTTTCGTATGATGCCGCGGTCGATTGCGGCGTCTGATAGCAACCCGCCACGGCCAGCGCAGTGCAGATACAGCCGACCATGACCAAAAATCTGTGCGTGTTCATGAAATCGCCCTCCCGATTATCAAGATTTCCCTCGGGGCCGAGTCTCCCAAGAATTGGAGACATCTTCAACTGATCGCTGGAGGATCCGCTGCGGCCATCGTCAGCCGGATCAGGAACGACGTTCCCTTCTGCGGCTCGGAGCTTACCTGGATTGTGCCGCCCATGGCGTCCACAAGGTTGCGTGTGATCGCGAGGCCCAGCCCGGCTCCGCCATGTCTTCGGGTGATCGTTCCGTCGACCTGAAAGAAGCGATCAAAGACCTGCTCTAGCCGGTCAGGCGCGATTCCGACACCGGTATCCGTCACCGAGATTGAGATCGTGATGCCCTCGGGTCCATCCATGTGATCAAGCCCGATCTCGATCTGCCCGGCATCGGTGAACTTCACCGAGTTCGTCAGAAGGTTGAGAAGTATCTGCTTGATACGCACCATATCGCCCGATAGGGCCGGAACGACCGAGGCATCGTCCAGACAGATCAGTTCCAAACCCTTTTCTTCCGCGCTTGGCCCGATCAACGCGACGCATTCGCGGATGACGTCCGATATTTCGAACCGGTCCTGAACCACCTGAAATGTTTCAGCGTCAATCCGGCTGAGGTCGAGAATGTCGTCGATCAGCCGCAAGAGGACGTGGCCGGAGTTACTGATAACATCGACCAGTTCGCGTTGACTGTCCGACAGATCCGATTTGTCCAGCAGCGCCGCGACGCCGAGAATCCCATTGAGCGGGGTGCGCATCTCGTGGCTCATCCGCGCGACAAACTCGGACTTCGAACGGGCCGAGTCCTCGGCTTCGCTGCGGGCGCGTATTAACTGCTGCTCGCGTTTCATCTGATCGGTCATGTCGCGCGTGGTCATCACGCAACCGCCACCGGGAAGGTTGGTCTTGTTGATGTTCAGGGTGCGGCCATTGCTGAGATGCCGCCGCGCCGACGTTGCGTTGGGATCGAAGGCGAAGTCGCGGCGCAGCTTCAGTTCGGCGGCGCGTTTCTGGTGGGACATGTATTTCAGATCGCCAATGTTCTCGACGAAACTGTCATAATCCATGCCCCAGTGAACCTGGTTGGGGTCGATATTATAGAGATCCAGGAACTGATCGTTGAACATCGCGAAGCGGCCTTCGGGGTCTATCAGCGCCAGGCCGTCGCTCATGTTCTCCAGCAGGCTAGTCATATAGATCCGCTGGCGCTCGATCTCCTCCTCGCTCCGGACGGCGCTGGTGACGTCGACGTGAACCGCAACCACTTCGTTCGCCAAAGTCATCGACCGGTAGATCTCGATGATCCGCCCGGTATCGAGAAATCTGCGTTCGAACCGGCTTTCGTCGGTGCCCCAGGTCCGCATACGGCGGGCGACGAATTCCTCGACGGTTTGCCCGGCCATCGGTCCGAGCAACCCCTCGACCGCGAGATGCCGGAGCGCTGATTCCAAGTGGTCACCCGGGGCGACATCAGCCTCGGTTATGCCAAGCTGTTGGTAGTAAATCGGATTTGCGTAGAGGATCCGAAGATCGTTGCCGACAACGAGCACGCCGTCCCTGAGCGTGTCCAAGATACCGCCGACGAAGCGATCAGCGCTCGGCCGCGCTGCTGAGTCCGCGCGTCGTTCGCCAAAGAGCGGTTTCACGTCGGCACGATACAGGGGCAATGGCCTCTCCCGTTCAACGCAAAAAATCCCACCCTCGTTGTTCGTGAACAGCTTACTGTTGGCACGGCGCCTTTGCAAATCCGCCTGACGCTACCTGACATGCCGTTTAGAAACGATAAACACATCCGACGTTCGGTTGTGCGCCGCTTGCCAAGCAAGGTCCGATCGCGCAAAACGCGCCCCGACAATAAAACGCGGTTCGAGGGAGCGACCCATGCCTGCAATGAAGCTGCTGATCCTGCCCGGTGACGGTATCGGTCCCGAGGTGATGGCCGAGGTTCGCAAGGTCATCGACTGGCTCGGCGCCATCCGGGGGTTGGACTTTTCCGTCGAGGAGGATCTGGTCGGCGGTGCCGCCTATGACGCTCATGGTGCGCCGCTGTCGGACGAGACGATGGCCAAGGCTCAATCCGTCGATGCCGTGCTGCTGGGCGCTGTCGGTGGCCCGGCCTATGACAACCTGGACTTCTCGTTGAAGCCCGAGCGCGGGTTGTTGCGGCTTCGCAAGGAAATGGACCTCTATGCCAACCTCCGCCCGGCGCAGTGTTTCGACGCGCTGGCGGATTACTCGTCGCTCAAGAAGGATATCGTCGCCGGGCTCGACATCATGATCGTGCGCGAGCTGACCAGCGGCATGTATTTCGGCGAGCCGCGCGGGATCCACATCGAGGGCAACGAGCGCGTCGGCATCAACACACACCGTTATACGACCTCCGAGATCCGCCGCGTCGGGCGTTCGGCCTTCGAGCTGGCCATGAAACGCGGCAAGCGCGTCTGCTCGATGGAGAAGGCCAACGTGATGGAGGCCGGGATCCTCTGGCGCGAAGAAATTGAAGTGATCGCAAAGGATTACCCCGAGGTCGAGTTGAGCCACATGTATGCCGACAATGGCGCCATGCAGCTGGTTCGGAACCCCAAACAGTTCGATGTGATCGTCACCGACAACCTGTTCGGCGACATCCTGTCCGATTGCGCGGCGATGCTGACCGGGTCGCTGGGGATGTTGCCCTCGGCCTCGTTGGGTGCGCCGATGGAGAATGGCCGCCCCAAGGCGCTCTACGAGCCGGTTCATGGCTCGGCACCCGATATCGCCGGTCAGGGCAAGGCCAACCCGTGTGCCTGCCTGCTGAGCTTTGCGATGGCGCTGCGGTATTCCTTCGATCTGGGCGCCGAGGCCGATATGCTCGAGGCCGCGGTCAACGACGTGCTGGATCAAGGCGTGCGGACCGCCGACCTGGCACAATCCGAAGGCGCGACGCCGGTTTCGACGGCCGAGATGGGCGATGCGGTGTTGGCGGCGATGGTGGCACGGGCGGCATAAAGCTCTGTAAAACGAATCGAAGCTTCTGATAGACTAGTCCACGTTTTGTGGAGGAGTTTACAAGTATGAGGTTCAGCCAAGTCATCGAACTCGATGTCGATACTATAAAAGCAAACGCGCCGGACTCACCTGGAATCTATGAAGTCGGCTATTGGGTAGAGCCAAACTATTTCGTGCCTCGTTACCTTGGCCGGGCACGGGGACGATTGGACGGTGATCCACAGAAGGTCGGTACGTCCATACGAAGTAGACTTCTGAGTCACGCTAAAGGTAAGGGCAACAAAAACATCGCGCGCGCTTTGTCAGGAGACCATGAAGAGTATTGGCTCGACGATCCTGATACGCTTTCACAGGCAGGACGGCACAAGATGACGGTCGACGACGTGCTTTGGTGTAGATGGATGGTTGCTAGATTAAGCGATGACAAGGCTGGGACTGCTGCAGATCGTGAGGCCTCCCTACTTGAGCAATACGGCGTAGGAAAGACAGATCAATACGTCTGGAACGAACGCGAGGAGCGCCGGAGTTAGTGCGAACAAACTCCTTTGAATTACGCGTTTCATCGACGCCAACGGCATACATCAAGACAGTTTATTACCGGCGTCATCACATCCGGAAATCGGCATTGCAACGGCATCACATCAGATTCGAACACTGCCGTGTATAGCATTTGGTGGATCGAGAATTCGGACGAGGTTCGGATCACGTAATCATCGAAGCTTACGAACGGCCTCACCAACGGCCATTCCAGCAGCAATTGCGATGTTGAGCGACCGGGTTCCCGGTGCCATCGGAATCAGCAGACGCGCGTCGGCCTGGACGTGGATGTCTTCGGGCAGTCCGGCGCTCTCGCGACCCATCAGAATCGTATCGCCGGGCTGGAACGTGAAATCCCAAAGAACCTCGGCCCCGTGGGTTGTCATCGCAACCAATCGGCCAGGCGGGCGGTCCTTGCTAAACCGCTCCCACGATATGTGATCGGTAACATCCGCCTTGTCGCCGTAATCCATGACCTGACGCCGGACTGCTCGCAAAGAGAACGCAAATCCGCACGGGCCGATGACGTCCACCGGCACCGCCATACAGGCACCCAAGCGGATGATCGCGCCGACGTTCGGCGCAATGTCGGGCTGAAAGAGCGCCAGCCGTATCCGCGCGTTTTTGGCCGATGATTCATCCATCTGTAACCATGTTCTGTGTTCTTTCGCCCAAAAGCAGGAGGCGACCATGAACCTCTACCATGTGATGATCGATCTCAAGGATGACGCCAAAGCGCTGGCCTTCGCCCATGCGTTGGACCGGTGGCTGGGATATCTGGAGCAGGAAGGCAAGATCGGCGCATGGCGCCTGTTGCGGCGCAAGCTGAACCTGGCGTCGGACGATGCGCGCGACTTCCTGCTGGAGATCGAGGTGGACCGGCTCAACCAGCTGGATGAGGCGTTCCAGCATGTCTCCCAGCATTCGGATGAGGTCGAGGAACTCTACTACCCGGTGCATGCCATGATCGCGAAGGCGAGCTATGCGCTGTACCGGCCGTTTCCGGATGATGGGCGGGCAGAGCGCGTCGCCATCCTGTGACACGCGTTGTCACCGGGTAGAAAGCCCGACGGCACAGGCGCTTTGACGCATTCGATGCGGCGCGTTGTCCGCTGGCAGCGATGTTCATCATGCTCTAACTCCCTGCGGTGATACCGAAGTGCGCGCGGACAACCGTGCGTCGCCGATTTCAAGGCACCCGGCAACGGGGTCGGGTGTAGCCAAGGGAGAGACACGTGTCTGGAGAAGGTGACCGCCGCGATTTTCTCTACGTAGCGACTGGGGCCGCAGGCGTCGTCGCGACCGGTGCTGCCGTATGGCCGCTTGTGAATCAGATGAACCCGTCACGCGACGTGCTCGCGCTGGCCTCGATCGAGGTTCCGGTGGGTGATCTGGAACCTGGTTCCCAGATTACGGTGAAATGGCGTGGAAAACCGGTCTTCATCCGCCGCCGTACAGCCGAAGAGATCGCCGCATCGCGGGACGTCGCGTTGGCCGAGCTTCCGGATCAGAGTGCGCGCAACGCGAACGAACCCGATGCGGATGCAGAAGACCAAAACCGCGCTCTGGATTCCGGCGGCGAGTGGCTGGTGATGATGGGCGTTTGCACGCATCTGGGCTGCGTGCCGCTATCTGACGCAGGCGATTTCGGTGGCTGGTTCTGTCCATGCCACGGGTCGCACTATGATCTGTCCGGGCGCATCCGGCGTGGACCTGCGCCTGAAAACCTTCCAGTCCCGACGGCATCCTTCGTCGGAGACGACGTAATCAAGCTGGGATAAGGACAAAGCAATGGCCGGTATTCCGCACGAACATTACGAACCGAAGTCGGGCCCGGAGAAGTGGCTGCACCGCCGCTTGCCGATCCTCAGCATTGCCTACGACACGCTGATGATCCCGACGCCGAAGAACCTGAACTGGATGTGGATCTGGGGCATCGTCCTCACGGTCTGTCTGGTCCTGCAGATTGTCACCGGCATCGCGCTGGTCATGCACTACACGCCGCATGTCGACCATGCGTTTGCATCGGTCGAGCACATCATGCGCGATGTGAACGGCGGCTGGTTGCTGCGATATGCGCACCAGAACGGCGCCATGCTGTTCTTCGCTGCCGTGTACCTGCATATTTTCCGTGGTCTGTACTACGGATCGTACAAGGAGCCGCGCGAGATCACCTGGATCATCGGCATCCTGATCTATCTCGCGATGATGGCGACGGCATTCATGGGATATGTGCTGCCGTGGGGCCAGATGTCGTTCTGGGGCGCCACCGTGATCACCAACCTGTTCTCGGCTCTGCCGCTGATCGGTGAACCGCTGGTGGAATGGCTTTGGGGCGGCTTCGCGGTCGACAATGCACTGCTGAACCGCTTCTTCTCGCTGCACTACCTGCTGCCCTTCGTGATCCTGGGCCTAGTGGTCGTGCACATCTGGGCGTTCCATACGACGGGCAACAACAACCCGACGGGCGTCGAAGTGCGGCGCGACTCGATCGACATCGCGAAGAAGGATACGGTTCCGTTTTGGCCGTATTTCGTGATCAAGGACCTGTTCGCGTTGGCAGTGATCCTGGCGATCTTCGTGATCATCGTGTTCTTCATGCCGAACTTCCTGGGCCACCCGGACAACTACATCGAGGCGAATGCGCTGGCGACGCCCGCGCACATCGTGCCGGAGTGGTACTTCCTGCCGTTCTACGCGATCCTGCGCGCGATCACCTTCGACATCCTGTTCATCGACTCGAAGTTGGGCGGTGTGCTGGCAATGTTTGGCGCGATCGTGGTCATGGCGCTGGTGCCGTGGCTGGACACCAGCCGCGTGCGCTCGGGCCGTTACCGCCCGCAGTTCAAGTGGTGGTTCTGGATCTTCGTGTTCAACTTCTTCGTGCTCATGTGGTGCGGGTCCCAGCCGGCCGAGGGTCTGGTGCCGACGATCTCGCTGATCGGTACGATTTACTGGTTCGGCTACTTCCTGGTGATCCTGCCACTGCTCGGCATCACCGAGAAACCACAGCCGCGACCCGAGTCGATCGAAGCGGACTTCGACACTCACTATCCGCCGAAGACGTCGGCCACTCCGGCCGAGTGACCCGCCGCGCAAGGAGATAAGAGATGTTCAGAAAAAGCATCACAGCCGCGGTGATCGCTTTGGCGTTGGCGCCCGCAGGGGCGCTGGCGGCGGGCGGTTCCGGGTATGTCGACGATGTCGACTTCAGCTTTGAGGGCCCGTTCGGCACCTTTGACACGTACCAGCTTCAGCGGGGCTTCCAAGTGTATCAGGAAGTCTGCGCGGGGTGTCATGGCCTGAAATATCTGGCGTTCCGCGATCTTGGACGCTCGGACGGCCCGGCGTTCCCTGCCGAGCAGATCAAGGCGATCGCTGCGAGCTACACGATCATCGACGATGAGAGCGAGGACGGCGAGCGGCCCGGTCTGCCGTCGGATCTGTTCCCTGGGAACGATGCCGCGGGTGCGCCCGATCTGACGCTGATGGCCAAGGCGCGCGCCGGGTTCCACGGACCCTCCGGCCTGCTGGTCAACCAGCTTTTCAAAGGCATCGGCGGCCCCGAGTACATCTACTCGCTTCTGACGCACTACAATGGTGAAGAAGAGGAAGTCGGCGGCTCGCTTCTCTACGGAAACGATACGATGTCGGGTGGCTGGATCTCGATGGCGCAACCGCTCTACGGTGATGATGTCGAGTTCGCGGTCTACGCGGCGGACGGCACAGCCGCCGAGTACGAGGGTTACACGCCGCCAGAGCCGACGATAGAACAGTTGTCCGAAGACGTCGCGGCCTTTTTGATGTGGGCGGCAGAGCCGACGCTGATCGAACGCAAGGAAGCAGGCTTCCGCAACCTTGTTTTCGTGATCATCCTGGCGGTGCTTCTGTTCTACACCAACAAGAAGCTCTGGGCGCCGATCAAGCGCAAGGAAGAAGCCTGATCGGCCTGCGCCCGAACTCCTGATACATGGGCCCGGCCATCGCGCCGGGCCTTTTTCTTTTCGCCCGGATCGGCTATCCGCAGCGGCACCTGACGAGAGCGCCCGGCAATCCACATGTCCTTCAACACGTTCGGCCACATCTTCCGAGTGACAACCTGGGGCGAAAGCCATGGCCCCGCGCTGGGCGCGACGGTTGACGGCTGCCCGCCCGGTGTAACCCTGGATGCCGGAATGCTGCAGCACTGGCTGGATCGGCGCAAACCCGGACAGAACAAGTACACGACGCAGCGGCGGGAGGCCGACGAGGTCGAAATCCTGTCCGGCGTGTTCGAGGGTACGACCACGGGCCACCCGATCCAGCTGATGATCCGCAACACCGATCAGCGGTCCAAGGACTATTCCGAGATCATGGACAAGTTCCGCCCGGGTCACGCGGACTACACCTATTGGATGAAATACGGCATCCGCGATTATCGCGGCGGCGGCCGGTCCTCGGCCCGCGAAACAGCAGCGCGCGTCGCGGCGGCGGGCATTGCCCGTGAAGCACTTCGACAGCTTGTCCCGGATCTTGCGGTACGGGGATGCATGGTCCAGATGGGGCCGCGACAGATCGATCGCAGCAACTGGGATTGGGACGAGGTCGAACGCAACCCGTTCTGGACGCCGGATGCGACCGCCGCATCGGACTGGGCGAGTTATCTGGACGATCTGCGCAAGTCAGGAAACTCGGTCGGTGCCGTGATCGAGATTGTAGGATCGGGCGTGCCGGTCGGCCTCGGCGCGCCAATATACGCGAAGCTTGATACGGACCTGTCCGCCGCAATGATGTCGATCAATGCCGTCAAAGGGGTCGAGATTGGCGATGGCTTTGCAGCGGCGGCCCTGACCGGACTGGACAATGCCGACGAGATGTCCTGGGGCAACGACGGCGCGCGCTATGGCTCGAACCATGCGGGCGGGATCCTTGGTGGTATCTCGACCGGGCAGGACGTCGTGGTTCGGTTCGCCGTGAAGCCGACCAGCTCGATTCTGACGCCACGTCAGACGATCGACAAGCAAGGCAACGCCACCGAGATCGTCACCAAGGGCCGTCACGATCCATGCGTCGGAATTCGCGCGGTACCCGTGGGAGAGGCGATGATGGCCTGTGTTCTGCTGGACCACATCCTGCTGCATCGCGGCCATGTCGGGGAGAATCTGGGCAGGGTAGGCGACGACCTCTGAGCAACGCGCCGAGGTTCAATCGACAAAGTCCGCGACTCTGCTTGCGATGCTTTCGCCGGTGTCCCGCGGGCAATTCAGGAACCGGCACAGATCAACCACATTGTCTTCGTGCGATCGCTTCAGATCGTTGCGGAAGATCCGACCCCTGAACGCGTGACGCAACTCGCGGTTGGCATCGCGAAGTTCCTGCATCAACGCCTGTTTGGCCTCGCGCCGTTCAAACTCGCCGCTCCCTTCGGAGATCAGCCCGGCGCGCCGGGCGTGCCCTTCGACGTATTCATCGCTCAGGGTTCGTTCGACGTTCAGGATGCGGGCGGCTCCAACCATATCGGCCAGATCCTCGATGACATCTTTTCGCGTCGGATCGATTGCGATGACGAGGCGTTGGTCGCCAGCGGCATCGATGATCATGTTCATCACGGCCCGCCGGTGCTGGCCACGCTTGAAGAGCCCGTTCTCGAGATTGCCAAGCGGCAGATCGATCCGCACATCCTCATCAAACACATAGGACATCTGCCGAAGGCCGGTCGCATCCGCGATGACGCCTTCGACTTGCTTGCCGATATGCCATAGACGCGCGGTCACGATCAGAAGCTCGGCATCGCGCCGCGGCCCGATGGCATCCTCCCAGAACCGCGACTTGTAGCGTTGGCCGGTGCGCCCGCGCCACGTCAGGTAGTGATAGAGATTGGTGTTGCCGCCACCTTCCGCACGATTGCTGCCGCGTTGCCGAAAAATCTCGAGCAAGCGGGTCCGCAATGCATCGGCATGTCCCGAGATCTTCCGTGCCATGGGTTTGTCATTCGCCCGCAGCAGATCCTCGTGATCGCTATGGAACACGACCGGCAAGCCGTAATCCGAGAAAAGCAGATGTGTCGGTGGTTCGCGACGGATCTGGTCTGACGGCGTGACGTGCGAGACCAGGGTCTGGAAGAAAATCTCGTCCGGGATCCACGTAGTCCTGGAGTTGCTCAAGTCGCGCAAGGATCTGAAGCCGTTCTTCAGGACTACGT
>JBCAXJ010000089.1:0-15099 GCA_038534135.1 Pseudomonadota bacterium
GCGAAACAGAGTATCGAAGCGAATGGGGTGCGTCCATCCGAAGCCACGAAAGAACGCGCGAGGTCTTGTCCGCCACCCGATCACGGCGTATATGGGCATTGAGAGGTTGGCGCGGGTGAGCGCCTCGCCAACCCGGTCAGATCCGGAAGGAAGCAGCCGTAACGAGCCCCGCTTGGGTCGTTGTCCAGCCTCTCACCCTTTTCCTTTCAGATAGCTGTTCAGGAAGACGCTGACGGAGTCCTCGATCAGCCGCGTCATCTGAGCTTCATCGAGCACCTCGCCCGAGAAGATCACGGGCCAGAACCCGGTTGCCTTGATCAGGCCCAGGAACTGTTCTGCCGCCCGCGCGACATCGTCGATTGCCAGCGCCCCTGCCCGCGCGGCATCGCCGATGAACTCCTCGAACACGGCTATCCGGGCCATCTTGTCGTTCATCTCGGCCGCGAGATCCGGATCGCGCATGGTCTCGCCCACAACCATCCGGGCCAGCTTCATGAAATCGGGATCGATCAGCAGACGTCCCTCGGCCCAGCCAAGCTCGATCAGCTGCGGCTGGATCGGGCGCGCGGGATCATAGGCGATTTCGAAGGACCGGTTCGCCTGGGACGCCATGATGTCCAGGATCGCGCGGAACAGGGCCTCTTTGTTCTCGAAGTGATTGTAGACCGTACGCTTGGAGACCTGGGCTCGCGCCGACACCCGGTCCATCGAAACACCGTTGAAGCCGCGCTCGCGGAACTCGGCGACCGCCGCGTCGATGATTTGGGCGTGCTTGTCCTCGGCCAGCGCCATGGTGCGTTCCCTCGCCGGCCTTACGCCAGTCTCGTTTCCCGGCGCACGGATGCACTGAATTCGAAGGAATTGCAATCGGCGCTTGCGACCGGTTCGGCGTCAAGGCACCGGGGTCGGAAACAGGCTTCACGCTCCGATGCGTCCCGGGCTTGACCCGGGACCGCTGGGTCAGCGCGTGAGCGAGCGGTCCCGGGTCAAGCCCGGGACGCATCGGCAATCGATGTCGATGTCAGTGCTGAAACATCGAGGGTCAGTGATCCCTCATGCGTGCGCCCCTCCGATCAAAGACCGCACCATCAGTGACTGTGCCGCTGAAGCGCCGCGCCGCGATCTGGATCTCGACCGTCGCACCTTCCGGTGGGACTTGTCCGTCGGCGAACATCACCAGCGCGACCGGACGCCCGACCCGGTGTCCGAACGCGGCGGAGGTCGTCTTGCCGATAATCTTGCCGTCCCACCGCACGGGCTCATCCCCGATTGGGCAGGCGTCGGTGTCATCGAACAGCACCGACATCAGCCGGTTTGCTGCGCCGTTCTCCCGTTCACGGATCAAGGCGTCGCGCCCGATGAAGTCCGTGTCCCATCCGACAGCGAAACTAAGACCGACATCCAACGGCGTCGTCTCGGTGTCCATGTCATGGCCATGGGAAAGAAACCGCTTCTCGATCCGCATCGACGTCTGAGCATAGAGCCCGGCGGGTTCAGCGCCCTGGCTGCGCAGCATGTCCCAGAGTTGCCCGGCGGCTGGCGCAGCACAGGACAGTTCCCAGCCAAGCTCACCGACAAAGGACAAGCGTGTGCCGCGCACCGCGACACCATCGATCAGATCGTCTGTACTATGGAAGTAACGCAAGGCGACCAGATCCGTGGCGCCCAAACGCTCCAGGATTGTCCCACTGTCCGGTCCCATCAGGCCGATCGTGGATACCGCGGCCGTACGATCCCGGATCGTGACGTCGAAGCCCGCAGCGTGCCGGTTCAGCCACGCGATATCGCGCAGCACAGCCGACGTGCCGACCGAAAGCCGGTAGTGGGTGTCCGAGATCCGGACCGCCGTCAGATCGCTCTCGATGCCGCCGCGCGCATTCAGCATCTGCGTGTAGATCGCGCGCCCCGGCGCCCGGTCCATCCGGTTCGCGCAGACGCGATCGAGGAAACGGCGGGCATCCGGCCCTTCGACATCCAGCGTGCCGAACGTCGACAGATCGAACAGCGCGGCCTGGTTGTGCGCAGCTTCGACCTCTGCTGCGACCTGATCAAACCAGGGCGGGTGCCCGAATGTCAGCGGCGCGTGCGGCGCATCGCCAAAGACGACCGGGCGTTCCCGGCCATAAACCTGGCCGAACACGGCACCTGATCGCTTGAACTGGTCCACCAGGGGATGCGCCCACAGATCGCGCGCTGTCGACCAGTGGCGCCCGGGATAGGTGATCTCGTAATGCTTGCCGAGCACCTCCGGCGCGCGGGCGGTCAAGGCCTCTGCCGTGAACACTTCTGGCGGGAACCGCGCCGGGTGCGCTTCGCCCAGATCGAACGGGGCCTGTCCGTCCACGATGGTCCGTGCCAATGCCATCCCTGCCCCGCCCCCGGTCGCGACCCCGACCGAGTTCATGCCGCAGCCCAGGTAGAGCCCCGGCACCATCGGCGCCTCCCCCAGAATGAAGCTCCCATCCGGCGTGAACGATTCTGGCCCGTTCAACAGCATCTTGACCTCGGCCTGCTCCAGCACCGGGAGCCGGTGCAGCGCGTTGGTCATCATAGGTTCGAAATGGTCCCAGTCCTCGGGCAGCAGTTGAAACGCGAAATCCGGCCCGATGCGACCCGGATCGATCGGCTTGCCCATCGGCTCGAAGCACCCGACCAGCAAGCCGCCGGAATCGTCGCGGATATAGAGATGCCCGTCATGATCTGACAGCGTGGGCAGATTGCCCTCGGCCCCGGGTACGGGCTTGGTGAGCAGATAGAAGTGCTCACACGGCCAGACCGGCAGATCGACATGCGCCATCAACCCGGCCTCGCGCGACCAGAGCCCGGTGCACAACACCAGCGCATCGCACTGGATGACACCGCGCGCGGTCTCGACCGCCGCGATCCTGCGGTCCCGCGTCAGGATCCCGGTGATCCCGGTGTTCTCGAAGATCCGGGCGCCACGGGCCTTGGCGCCCTTCACCAGTGCAGCACACAAATCGGATGGGCTGACGCGCCCGTCGCCCGGCGACCAGACCGCGCCGAGGACATCATCCGCGTTCATCAGCGGCCAGCGTTCCTGCGCGTCGCCGCGACCGATCACATCGGCCTCGACCCCGAACAGATGTGCAAGCGCCGCCTGCCGTTCGATATGCACCAGCCGGTCCGGGGTCGTCGCAATCGAGAGGGACCCCTTGTTGATCCAGCCCGTCGCCTGCCCGGTCTCGGCCTCCAACTCGGAATAGAGCGCGATGGAGTAGCGGATCAGCTCGGTCAGGTTGCGCGAGGATCTCAGCGCCCGCACCTGCGCCGCAGAATGCCATGTGGTCCCGGAGGTCACCTGATTGCGCTCCAGCAGGATCGCGTCCGTCACCCCGAACTTCGCCAGATGATAGAGCACGGAGCACCCCATCACCCCGCCCCCGACGACGATCACAGATGCATGGGACGGCAAATCGGCAGGGGACATGGCGGCTTCCACGTTGACGCGCTCACGGGGCTATGATCCTCTTTCGCGCGTTTGCGCGGAGCTGTCGAGGCATCTCGGCCCGGCCTCTCTGCGATCAGGCTACACGGCTCGGGCAGCGCGCCCGGCAACAGGGAGAGACTGATGTTCAAGACACTGACAGCAACGCTCGGCGGGCTCACCGTCGCAGCTTTGATGGGTTCGGCGGCCTTCGCCGACAACCACACCTGCACGAACGACACCTGGAAGAAGGTGATGGAGCGCGGCAAGATCGTGATCGGCGTGAAAGCCGACTACAAGCCGTGGGGCTTCCGTGACGAAAGCGGCGCGCTTGTCGGGATGGAAATCGACATGGCCATGGACGTCGCGGCCAAGATGGGCGTCGAGGCCGAACTGGTCCCCGTGCAATCCTCGAACCGCATGCAGTTCCTGGAACAGGGCAAGGTCGACATGTTCATCGCGACGATGTCCGACCGTGAGGACCGCCGCCAGATCGTCGGCATTCCGGGCCCGAACTACTACACCTCGGGCACCAACGTCATGGCACCCAAGGCGTTGAGCTTCTCGAAGTGGGAAGATCTGAGCGGCAAGAAGGTCTGCGGCAAACAGGGCGCGTTCTACAACAAGATCGTTGAAGAGCGTTACGGCGTTGAAATCGTTGCGTTTACGGGCAATGCTGAAGCCAAGCAGGCGCTGCGTGACCGCAAGTGCGTCGCATGGGTCTATGACGACTCGTCGATCGGCTCGGACCTCGCGTCCGGCAACTGGGACGATTTCGAGATGCCGCTAAGCTCGGAGGACGACAACCCCTGGGGTCTCGCCGTGCCACTGGCCGAGCAGTCCTGCGTCTTCGGAAACTTCATGTCTGGCGTGCAGTACAACTGGCACCGCAGCGGCGACCTGATCGCGCTGGAAGCGAAGTGGGGCATTAAGCCAACGGCTTACCTGAAGGCCCAGGCCGAGAAGTACAGCGACTGGATCAAATAGCCCAAGGCCGGGGTGGGCGATGCGCCCACCCTACTCTCGGATCATCTACAGGTCAGCAGCCTATCAACCGATAGACAGGGAGCAAATCAACCCTACCTTCTGATAGATAGCTGACCTACGCCATGACCAATGGCCAAAGAGATGCGACCAGCAACACCGCCATTGCGATGTTGAAAGCACGCAGGCGGGCGGGTTTGCGCAAAATGCCCGACATCGCCTCTCCCAACAGAGTCCACGACCCGACCGCAGGCAGATTGATTGCTCCGAACACGATTGCGACCAGCAGGATCGTAGCCAGTTCCCGGTCGGGCGAATACGCGGTCACGGCGGTTAACGCCATCGCCCAGGCTTTCGGATTAACCCATTGAAATGCTGCGGCTTCCAGGAATGTCAGTGGCCGCGCCGCTGATCCGGCCTCGATGCGGTGGACCGGCTGTGTAGCGATCCTCCAGGCCAGCCATAACAGATAGACCGTGCTGACAATCTTCAGGATGTCGTGCGCCGTGGGCCAGCTTTGAAAGATGCTGGCAAGCCCGGACCCAACGCCGAGAACCATGACGACAAACCCGATGCCGACGCCCAGCATGTGCGGGATGGTTCGATAGAATCCGAAATTCACGCCCGACGTCATCAACATGATGTTGTTTGGTCCCGGCGTGATCGAGGTGACAAAGGCGAACACGGCAAGCGCGATGTAGAGGTCATATGTCATGGCGCAGGATGTGCCACCAAACAGACGCAAAGTGCTTGCGTTTGCCGCGTGATTTGCACGAAGTTCACAATGAATGACCGAGATTGATCCCATCAACGACAAGATCTTGCGCGAGCTCGCGACAGATGGGCGACTCAGCAATACCGAACTTGCAGCGCGGGTCGGTCTGTCAGCCTCGGCCTGCCTGCGCCGAGTTCAGGATCTGGAGAAGCGCGGCATCATCCTCGGTTACCGGGCCGTGCTGGACCCGGTTCAAACCGGGCGCGGGTTCATTGCCTATCTTGCCGTCGGGCTCTCGGATCACTCGAAGACGTCTCAGGAAGACTTCGAACGTGCCATGGCGCGCGCTCCCCAGGTTGTCGAGTGCCACAACATCACCGGGACCGTGGAATACCTGCTGCGGGTCGAGGTCGCGGATCTCGCGGCCTACAAGACCTTTCACACCGATATCGTCGGCCAGCTTGCGCAAGTCAGTTCGCTCACATCCTACATCGTTATGGGATCGCCGGTGAATCTCCGGGGCTGAGGCAAGCCGCAGCACGCCACGCCCGCCGCGCATGGCTTGCACGCGGTCGCGATCAGGACTACACATTCAAGAATATGAAACTGTTTGGAGCCTGAACAATGCGCTGCGCTCTCGTCCTGTTGGCAATCCTCGTCGCCGCACCGGCCCAGGCCGACTACTACATCGACGATCAGTATCCGGGCTCGGCGCTCTACCAGAAACCGGTCGAGGTCATACCCCACGTCTGGTCCGCCATCGGCGCGACCGCACCGCCGCGATACGAGAATTCCGGCCACAACAATAACCTGAGCTTCATCGTGACGCCCGAAGGGATTGTCGTGGTCAACGCGGGCGCGGCCTATGTTCTGGCCGAGGCATTGCACAACGAGATCAAGCGCATCACCGACCAACCGGTCGTTCTGGTGATCAATGAAAACGGTCAGGGCCACGCGATGCTGGGCAACACTTACTGGGCGGAACAAGGCGTGCCGATCCTCGCCCATGTCGATGCGGCGGAGGAATTCGAAGAGCGCGGCTACGACATCCTGGACCGTATGAAGGTCTATAACCGGGACAAGGCCGCAAAGACCGAGGTGACTCTGCCGACCCTGACCTTCGAGGATCGTTATGACGCAAGCATCGGTGGCGTGACCATAGAAGTCCTGTACCTGGGTCCGGCCCACTCGCCCGGCGATATCTCGGTCTGGTTGCCGGAGGAGAAGTTGGTGATCGCGGGCGATATGGCCTTTCACGAGCGCATGCTGCCGATCTTCGATGATACCGACACCGCGGGCTGGCTCGAGACCTGGGACGACGAATTCGAAGCGCTTTCAGCCACCTACGTCATTCCCGGTCACGGGCATCCGACCAACATGGCGCAGGTCCGGCGCTATACGAAAGACTACCTCGTGCACCTGCGCGGCAAGATCCGCGAACACCTCGACAATGATGGCGGCCTGGAAGACGCATATTATGTCGACCAATCCGCCTATTCCCACCTGCACACATTCGAGGAGCTTGCGACGCGCAACGCAGGACGCGTCTATGAGCAGATGGAGTTCGAATAACGCACCTCCCTGTGCATAGATAGGCAGCTATCAAGCAGTAGATAGGCCCCTCGGCGCCAGTTCGGACTGGACAATCCTTCGCAGCCGCAGCACCGTGGCGACGAGACGACCGAGGGCCCCCATGGAAGAGTTCTTCCGCCAGCTGGCCGATGATGCGCCACGCTGGAACTTCATATGGATGTATGACGACCGTCAGCAGGGCAAGATCCTGTCGGGCCTGTTGATGACGGTGCAACTCAGTCTGTTCTGTCTGGCATTCTCCGTCGCCATCGGCCTGATCGGCGCCTGGATGCAAGGTGCGAGGTCGGCAATCGTCCGCAGCATCGTCGCGGGCTACATCCAGTTTTTCCGCAACACGCCGCCACTGGTGCAGTTGTTGTTCTTCTATTTCGCGTTGGGACAATTCACGCCAGTGGTCACCGGTGCTGATGGCTGGACCGTCGAGCCGATCATATCGAATGTCGGCTGGGCGATCATCTCTCTGTCGTTCTTCGCGGGTGCGTTCAATGTCGAGATTTTCCGCGCAGGGATCGAGGCCGTGCCGGAGAGCACTCAGGAAGCCGCTGAATCCCTTGGGTTTTCCCGGTTGCAGACGTACATCCACGTGGTGCTGCCGCTCGCCTTCCGGGTCTGTTTGCCCGCGCTGAACAACAATCTGGTGAACCTGGTCAAGACCACGACGCAAGCCTATGCGATCGCAGTGCCCGAGCTTCTCTATCACTCGGTCAGTATCTGGAACGACTACCCCAGCGCCCAGTACCCGACCATGCTGCTGGTCTTCGTCGCTTACATCGTGTTGGTCGCGATCCTGGTCTTTGGCATGGACCGCTGGGAGCGCGCGATGAAAATCCCGGGATACGGCAGGTGAGCGCGAACGCAGCCAACCAGCGCCGTCCCGGCGGCGGCGGGGGCGGGTGGGTGGGAGCCGTTGCCGGGGCGGCGCGGTCCCAGGCCAAGCGCATCGCCGGGGTCAACGCGCCGTCGACCACCGATCTTCCGGTCCTCAAACCGTTCGACGTCCACGCGGTCACACCAGACGGCTATGTGTTTGTCCGCTGGGTCGCGAACCTGCCCTGGTGGACACCTGCATTGGTCATGCTGATGACGGTGCTGTGGCCCGCGTTGGCATATGCGCAATCGAACTACTCGACCGTGCAGGCCTTCGATGCGCTGTGGCGCTGGGCGCCGTTCCTGCTGTGGTCAGGGTTCTTCTTCAATGTGCTGATCTCGGTCCTGGCGATGGCGATCGGGACGGTCGCGGGTGCCGCCCTCGGCCTCGCCCAGATCTCGCCAACCCGCTGGGTGCGCAACACCGCGTGGTTCCTGACCCAGGCGTTCCGGAACTCGCCATGGCTGGTGCTGCTCTTCATCGTGCTCCTGGCCTTTCCGTTCGAGATCGTGATCTTCGGCGTGATCATCCCGATCCCCGACTGGATGAAGGGCGTGATCGGCCTGTCGCTGCCAATCATGGCCAACATCTCCGAGGTCGTGCGCGGTGCGGTGCAATCCGTGCCGACCGCCCAGTGGGAGGCATCCGAAAGCCTGGCGTTCACGCGCCGCCAGACGCTTTGGCAGATCATCCTGCCGCAGTGCTTCAAGCGCATGCTGCCGCCCTGGATGAACTGGTACGCGATCCTGACCATGGCGACGCCGCTGTGCACGCTGCTGGGCATCGAGGAATTGATCACACTGAGCCGCCAGGCCATGGAGGCCGAGGACAACCACCCTGAACTGCTGGTGCCGTTCTATGGGTTCGCGCTGGTGCTGTTCTTCGCCTATTGTTACCCGATCGCCCGTTGGACGATCGCGCTGGAACGCCGATATACAGTGAAGCTGTAGAGGAGGTGTGACGTTGAAAACCGACCCCGAACTGCTGCCGCCCGAGGCACCGGACCCCGAGGCGCATGATGTGACGCCGGGCATGATTTCCCGCAACCGCGTCTGGATCGAGCGTGCGCGCCATATTGGCCGGGCCGCGATCCCGTTCACGCCGCCGCCGGTGCGGTTGGGCCTCGCCTGCGCAACCGTTGCCGCCGATGTGGTCCTCTTGGCCGATGATCTTCGGCGCCGCCGTGTCGAGGACGGCAAGGCCCACATGGAAGCAGGCGCGCTCGCCATGGAGGCGGTCGCGATCGCTGCGATGAGCCGTTTTGCCCCGGCGCGTCTGGCGGCCAACCTCGCCGGGATCGAGGCCGTTCGACGGGCCTTCAAGAAAGCGGCGACGTGAAGCGTATGCCGAGGCACCTCGTCTGCGCGGCCGCTAACAAGTTCGTCGCGCAAGGATACAGGTTCCCAAGAATGAAGATCGACGACGCTGATCTGGTGACCGATCGCGCCAGCCTGCGCTCCATCGTGCCCGAGGCCGGCCCCCGCGCCGCGGTGAAGGTGATCGACCACATCGACACGCATTGCGCACGGTTCATCGCAGCGTCGCCCTTTCTGGTTTTGGGCACGTACGGCCCCGATGGTCTGGTCGATCTTTCGCCGAAGGGCGACCCTGCAGGGTTCGTTGCGGTGCTGGATGACAAGACACTCGCGGTGCCAGACCGATTTGGAAACGGTCGGCTCGACAGTTTTGAGAAACTGCTGGAGAACCCGGCCGTCAGCCTGATCTTCGTGATCCCCAGCCACAACGACATATTGCGGGTCGGCGGACGAGGCCGTCTGATAACGCAACCGGACATCCTCCAGCGTCTCACCGTTAAGGGCCGGGCGCCAAGTCTCGCACTGATCGTCACCGTCGAAGAAGCGTACCTGCACTGCGCCAAGTCGATGGTGCGCGCACAAATGTGGCACCCGAATGCCTGGCCCGATACCAGTGATGTTCCGACCATGGCCGAGGCAATGGTCACCCACGGCAAGCTGGTCGAGCAGGGCCTGGTTCAGGACACCGCGGAGATGCAGTCGATCATCGACAATGACCGCGAGAACCGTCTCTACTGACCCAGAGGATGGCCATGACCTGGACTCCGATGATGGATGCGGATCCGAGCAGCGTTTTGTGGCGTGGTACAGTTTTCCGATGCAAGGGAAAGTGGCCATACGAGTCCATGGTAGATTTCATGCTGATCGATTCATACGAAGCCAGGTCCGGATTCATCCTTATGGTTGCGACCGGCCGAAAGTCAGGCATCATTCTTCAAGCCTTGCCCGAGGCGTGTCGTGCCACGGGTAATCGTCGCGCTGTATTGATGGGTTGGCTGCAGCAAGAGTGGACGACATGGATCTACCCTGACTGCGCGCCTTTGGACGTCTACTTTGCCGAAAGTTACCCTGCGCCCGGAGCCATACCATGAATGCACCGACCCCGAGTTGGACCCCGGATCAGCCGATCATCTCGCTGCGAGAGGTCCGCAAGTCCTTTGGCGCACTCGAAGTCCTAAAGGGCGTGACCTTCGACGTCATGAAGGGCGAGGTGATCTGCATCATCGGGCCGTCAGGCTCGGGCAAGTCCACACTGATCCGCTGCATCAACGCGCTGAACGACATCCAGGCAGGCTCGATCACGGTCGAGGGACAGGAGGTTCACGACCCCGACCTCGACAAGCTGGAATTGCGCAAGAAGGTCGGCATGGTCTTCCAGCAATACAATTTGTTCCCGCACAAAACGGCCCTGCAGAATGTCATGATGGCGCCGGTGTTGGTCCTGAAGCAGGACAAGGCGCAGGTCGAGGACCGCGCGCGCAAGCTGATGGCCAAGGTCCGGCTGCAAGGCAAGGAAGACAGTTTTCCGGGCGAGCTGTCAGGCGGCCAACAGCAACGCGTCGCAATTGCGCGCAGCCTGGCTATGAACCCGGACGTGATGCTGTTCGACGAGGTTACGGCGGCGCTCGACCCGGAAACGGTCAAGGAAGTGCTCGTCACCATCCGCGAACTCGCCGAGGACGGGATGACCTGCATCCTGGTGACACACGAGATGGGCTTTGCCCGCGAGGTCGCCGATCACATCTATTTCACCGACCGGGGCGTGATCGTCGAACATGGCCCGCCAGCGACGTTCTTCACCGAAGCATCCGACCCCCGCACGCGCGAATTTCTCAGCCAGATCCTGTAGGAAAGTGCCGCAAAAAAGGGTGCCGCCCTCCAGGGAGAAAAGAGCGGCACCGATCCGCCAACGCGGCGTTTCCTCACGATGCCACAGGCAGGCGAGTCGCGCGCAAGAAGTTGTCTCATCCTCGAACATAGATGTGATTTATCCGCGTCAGCCTGTGGCCTCACAGACACAGACCTTCGGCGGCTTGACGCTCAAACGGCCTCACCCGATGGTCGGCGGATGATCGGCCTGCACACGTTCCTTTCCGGCATGCTCGGCGCGCTCGCGATCCTGATTGCCATGCAGGCAAACGCACAGATCCTGTCGCCCGAGGATCTCGCCACGAAGATCGAGCCGCCCTACAAGCTGGGCGAGAAACTGACCGACACCGGCGTCTGGTCGATCCGCGATCTCTCGGGCGATGCGGCAGGCTATGTGTTTGAGACCGGGCCGCTTGCGCCCCTGCCTGGCTTCTCCGGTGCGCCGATCCACGTGCTGGTCACGCTGCAATCGAACGGGCGCCTGCTGCGGGCCGAATTGCTCGAACACAACGAACCGGTCTTTGTCTCGGGCCTGGGCGAGGCGCCGTTCCATGCGTTCATGCGTCAGTATCGCGGGCTGTCGATCTTCGACTCGATCACGGTCGGGGTACCGTATGGCGCGGGCGATCGCGCGGCCTCGGGCCATGTCTATCTGGACGGCGTGACCAAGGCCACGGCCTCGGTGCGCATTGCCCACGAATCGATCCTGGCCGCCGCACTCGACGTGGCGCGCAGTCAGATGCAGGGACTTGCCGCTGGTCCTGCGCCGGACCCGGTGCAGGATGGCGATGCGATCCTGTGGGACGATCTGGTCGCGCGCGGGCTGGCCCAGCGACGCCTGATCCTGAACCGCGAGGTGCAGGCATCCTTCGCCGGAACGCTGTGGGAAGACGACGACATCGAGGCTGCTCAGGATCCCGATGGCGTGTTCCTGGACCTCTGGATCATCGATGTCGGCCCCCGCGCCATCGCGGCGGGCGTGCTGGACGCCGAGACCATGGCCGAGCGCGACCAGTTCATGTCCATCGCCACCGAGGACGAGCCAATCCTGCTTCTGGCCAAGGGACGGCATGGTCTGGTGTCAGAGGCGTTCGTCCGGAACACGGCGCCAGATCTGATCTCGGCCACCCAGGACGGGCTGCCGGTGGCGCTGCGCGATGCGGATTTCGAGATCGCCCTGGCGCCCGGTGTGCCGGAGTTCGACCATATGCTGATGCTGCGCACCGACCGGCGGCTGGGCTTCGACCCGACGCGGCCCTGGGAGCTGAGCATCCGTGCTGTGCGCACCCACGGCATGTTCCATCCAGAGATCGGAACGCGCGATTTCGCGGTGACGCTGGGCACCGACGCCGCGTTCTTCAACCGGCCCGAGGTGCGGGCGCCCCTGCCGGTCTGGGTTGAAAGCCTGCTCGCGCGGATCTGGGATCTGGCGGCACTGGGGCTTGGATTGGCCTTGCTGGTTCTGGTGCTGGCGCGCGCTTTGACCCGCTTCGCATCGATGCCCGGCTTCCGGCCTGTCCGTCTGGCGTTTCTGGCAGCCATGGTCGTGTTCGTCGGCTGGTGGGGCCAGGGTCAGCTTTCGATCGTCACGGTGACGGGCGTTCTGCGCACTGCTTTGGACGGCGGCAGTTTCGCCTTCCTGCTCTACGATCCGTTCAGTCTGATGATCTGGGGGGTGGCGTTGGCCGCTCTGGTGGTCTGGGGGCGGGGCTTGTTCTGCGGATGGCTGTGCCCGTATGGAGCCTTACAGGAACTGTCCCATGCATTCGGCAGGGCGCTTCGCCTGCCTGAAATCCGGGTGCGGGACCACTGGGATCGCAGGCTGAAGTGGGTGAAGTACGGGGTCTTGGGCGCGCTGGTCGGTGTGGCGGTCTTGGCACCTGCCGCGAATGACGCGCTGGCCGAGGTGGAGCCGTTCAAGACGGCCATCACAACGGGCTTCGACCGCGAATGGGGGTATGTGCTCTATGCCGCGTTCTGGCTCGTGTTGGGGCTGGTCGTCTTCAAGGCGTTCTGCCGGTATCTGTGCCCGCTGGGCGCGTTTCTCGCCATTGGCGGTCTGGTGCGGCGCTGGGACTGGATCCCGCGCCGCGCCGAGTGCGGCACGCCCTGCCAGCTTTGCAAGGTGCGTTGCAGCTACAACGCCATCGAGCGGAACGGGCGGATCCGGTATGATGAATGCTTCCAGTGCCTCGACTGCGTGACGATCCACGAAGATGCGCGGACCTGCGTGCCACTGGTGCTTGCAGCAAAGCAGAGAACGGCAGCATGAGGATCGACAGGCGGCGCTTTCTTGCGATCTCGGCGGCGTCCCTGGCAGGGACCGGGGCTGTCACGGCGGCAACAGCGTTGAACCGACTGCGATTCAGCGCCCTCGGGGCGGAGTGCGAAATTTCCTTGCCCGGTGAACCGGATCGCGCCGAGCGCGCCGTGGCCGAGGTCGCGCTGGCCATCGACCGGATCGAGCAGAGCTTCAGCATTTGGAGATCCGGGTCCGAGCTTTCGCGACTGAACAAGGCGGGGACGCTTTCCAGCACAAGCGCAATCTTCCGGCACGGATGGCGCCAGGCACTGGAGCTGTCGCGCCGGACCGGGGGCAGCTTTGACGTCACGGTTCAGCCATTATGGGAGGCGGCGGCGCGGGGTTCCGAGGCAGAGACTGTGATCGGTTGGCAGCGCGTTCGGATGGATGGGGATACCATCCAGCTCGATCAAGGGATGCGCGCGACCTTCAACGGCATCGCGCAGGGGATCGCGGCGGATAACGCCATCACCGTATTGGAAGCCCGGGGCTACCGGGACGTGCTGGTCAATCTTGGTGAGTATCATGCGCGCGGCCTGCATCCCGATGGGCGCTTCTGGAGGGTCGGCGTAGAGAACCCGGTCACAGGCGGGATTGGCGCTGTTCTGTCTTCCGAACGGGGCTTTGGCGCGATCGCGACATCCGAGCCGCAGGGGACGACGATCCGAGGACGGCCGCACATCTTCGACCCGCTGGACCGGCCAGGTCCGCGTTGGGCCAGCGTCACCGTTCGTGCGGCGACCGCGGCCTGGGCAGATGGTGTCTCCACCGCCATAGCCGCAGCACCAATCGGGACGGCTGAGCAACTCCTGGAGGCCACCGGTGTTCGGGAGGCTGTTCTGATCGATCCGAGCGGTAACATCCGGCATTGGCGCGCCTGATCAGCGGTTCAGCAGCGGCAGGATTTCGGTCTCGATATCCGGGAACAGGTGGCTGACAGAGCGTTGGAACTCCTGGGGTTGCGCGCCCAGACTGGCGAACCTGTCCGGCAGCGGAGTGCTCATGATCTCGACCATGTCGAGACCGGTTTCAGCGCCCGCGCGCAGTGTCGCCTCGAGCCAGTCAAGATAGGCGCGCGTCTGCCGCAAGGACTCTCCGGTGCGATCCAATGGCCCGTGGCCGGGCACGATCGCACTGGGCTGCAAAGCCTCGAGCGCATCCAGGGACTGCCGCCAGCGTGGCAGGTCCGCATCCGGTGTCGTCGCGGCGCGATCCAGAAACGCAAGGTCTCCGGCGATCACGAGGCCGGTCTCCACATCGACAATCGCAAGATCCGCTTCTGTGTGCCCGCCCAGCGGCAGTGCCCGCAGCGCCCGCCCACCGATCGAGAAGTCACCCCCCGCCAGGACCTTGTTCGGCGGGATCACCTCGGTCCCGCGCATCCAGTCGCCGAGGATGCGGTACATCGCATCCGAATAGCCATCGCCGTGGCTGCGGGCGTATTTGCCGGTCTCGGCCAGGGCACGGATTTCGACGTCCGAGAAGGCAAGGTTTCCAAAGAAGTGGTCTGGATGATGATGCGTCAGGATAACGCCTGAGATGCCGCGCCCGGTGGTCTGCAACGCGACCTGGCGCAGGCTCTCGCCATAGCGCAATGAGGGTCCGGTATCGATGACGACGAGCCCGGTCTCGGTCTCGAGCAGGACGATGTTGACGATGGCGCCGCCGTTCTCCATCGAGAAATAGTCACGCGAGCCTTCAACCATCCAGATCCCGGTTGCTACGGACACCGGTGCCAGATCATAAGCAAGGCGTGCGCGCGACAGTGCGGGGCTCGCGACCGAAGCCCCGATCGCCGAAAGTGCAGTCCGGCGCGTCATCCGCATGATGGTTCTTTCCTTTCACCGTGCTCGGTTTCGTTGCGCGGCAGAGCGCGTCCTTCGGACGGCGCCTGCCTTCCAATCCGGCCCGCCACCACCCCCACCGCCGCCAACGCGCGCAGCGCGTTGGCGGCGGTGGGGGTGGTGAGCCCGAAGAAGAGAGAAGCGGTACCGTAGTTCCCGAGAC
>JBCAXJ010000090.1:0-15002 GCA_038534135.1 Pseudomonadota bacterium
ATAGCCATATTATACCCGATTTTAAGCATCTATATTCAATGGATTGTGAGTGGTGATGGGCATATTGAAAATTTCAAAATAACATCATCTACAGATGATATACATAGATTCCAATCTGCACTGTTTCTCATCTGTGGATCAGTATTCTTTATAGTAGCTTTTTTTATCGATGGAGTATATAGAGCTCTATGTTTTGTCACTGGAATATTATTACTATCCTTAGTTGGAATAGGATTCGAGGAATTTTTTTATAACTCTACTGAAAGTTTTCTGAATATTTCTATTTCGTATTCTGTAATCCTACTCGCAATTGCGTCTAAGCGTGGAATATTATTTGGATATTGCTGGATTATTATATTTTTTCTTTTTATTTTTGGAATGGAATTTATTATAATTTTTGATACATCAAATTATTATATAAGAATTTCAATTTTCTTCACATTTCTGATTGCACTATTTATTTTTACTAATAAATTTTCGATTTTATTTTTATATATTATATCAAATATTGAATATATATCAAAAACGCCTACGATAATACTTTTTATATTTGGCATATTTATGCCTATTATTGTTTCTTTGACATTTATTGAGCTTTACAGAGAGAGTTATGACGACCTATACGGCCATGTAAGCATACTCTTTTTCGCGATTTTGCCAGTTCTAAACGGTATTGCTGACTTCGTGTCAGTTGGAATGACTAGGTACTTTTTGGCACGAGGCGCGCAGGGGCATCCGGGCCGGTTTGGACTGTATGATCTGGGCGCCGGTGCGGCAACCTTCTTCGGGCTCGGCTTTGCCATGGTCGGGACGGTCGCACTGGTCAAGGCGTTCGACGGGCCGGTGTTGATCGACCTCGACTTGCTCTTGAGTTCCGACTGTCGATCAGGTGCACCGCCCAGTTTCAACGAATGCCGCGGCGCGATCCTGACCGAGCCGCACGCCTATTGGTGGCTTTACGTCACCTTCCTGTCGACCCTGCTGCCGACGGTGCTGCACGGCGTGATCGCGACCTTTGCCTTTGTCGCCATGTGGCCGGAGAAGCTGCGAACGTGGATCGCGGCGGGCCTGAGTTCAGGCACCGCCCTACAGGGCCGTCCGGCCTGCCTGACCTTGTGTGTTCTGATCGCGCTGTCCGTCGCTGTGCCGTGCTCGATCCTCTGGCATGGCGGTGGCTTCCTGTTCAGCCACTACCCGGTGGTCGGTGAGACGCTGATCGGCGTGTTCCGCTGGTTCGCGGTCCTGACCGGCGCGATCTGAGGCTTACCGAGAACCGGTCAGCCCTGCCAGAGCGCTGTGCCCGGATGGAACTGCGACCAGGCGAACCAGAAGGCCTCGTGACTGCCCAGGTCCGATCCGTCGGCATCGATGGCCTTGATCCCGCCGGCCTCGAGCGTCAGGCGCACGTTCTCGAACGCGATTTCCTGCCCCTGGCGCAGGGCTGCAAAGGCCGTGCTGCGCTGGAACGCGACCGGCGTGCCAGAGGCGGTGATGACGCCAATGATGTCCTCATGCACCGACAGGCGCGGGTCGACATCGCCGACCGGGAAGATCGGCCCGTTGGCGTCGCGCCCGTTGCGGAAGTCGAAGTCGCGGCCCAGGGCCAGCCCTTCTACCAGCACGGTCGTCTGCGGGTGCTGGGCCTTCCACGTGCCCCAATCGGTCGTGATCACGCTGGCCTGTTTCAACTGGACGCCCTTTCGCGCCAGCGGTCCCGTCACCGCGTGCCCGAGGAAGGTGTCGAAGATCGAGTGGGTTTCGACGTCATACATGACCTTGTTGGACCGGATCAGCAGGCCGGAGGTGCGCAGGACGGGCCGCTTGACGCCCTCGGGCACATCATCGGTGAAATAGGCCTGTGCCGCACCACAGAGCGTGCAATAGGGAATGCCCAGGTGCCGCCCGCCCAGCGTGTCGTTCACCATCTCGCGCACTTCCATGATGCGGCGTGGATAGGCGCGGGCCTCGCCATTCACCTCGACGCCGAAGACGATGTCGTCGTCCTTCAGCCACGTGGTCTCGGCCGCCGTGCTGACTGTCGGGTTGTCGGCGGCGGGGATGCAATTGCATGGCTCGTGCGTGCGGTCATAGGCGCGGTCGTCGATGTTGACGCCGCCCCAGGACACCAGGCGCCAGTCGATCTGCCCTTCGACGAAGATCTTGTCCCAGCCGGACACGAAATGCGTGAAGATCGCGCGCTTGCTGTCCAGGTAGCCGGGATAGGAGGGGATGTCCCACGCGATCAGGTGGTTGGTGATGGTGATCCAGCGGTTCCGCGCGCCGAGATCGATCGCGAGCAGTTTAGCCGCTGCATCCGAGAGGGCGCCGTAACGCTCACGCTCCCACGCGAAGCGGATGGCATCGCTGATCAGCCAGACGAGCCTTGGATCGTTGGAGGCCGCGAGCCGGTCCAGGGCCGCTTCCTGATCGCTGCCCCAGCGCGTCTGCGTCATGCCATCGACCAGGGCGACCTGCACGGCCGATTGTACCTCGGCCGACAGCGGTCCGTCCGGCACCGCAGGCGGCGTCCCGAACTGTTCGATAACGTAATTGGAGAGAGGCTTTCGCTCTGCGGCTTGCGACGGGCTGTCCAGCACCAACATCAGCGCTGCCACCACGAAAATCAGACAATAGAGCCAATACGGCGTCGTCGATTTGATCATCGGTTCATTCCCTGTCGTATCTCTTGGCAGACACGGCTGCGTGTCTTGCGATGGCGTGTTCTAGCTTTGGCGCGGTCGGTTCGCGGATGGTCTGTGTACGACGATAAAATCGCCGAAACGCGGTGGCATTGCCAATCACTCCGCCTGAAGATTCGGTGATCCGTTGCGGGGCGCTCCCGGGTTCTGTACTGTGTTCGATAAGCTTCGCGACCGGTGCCGCCAACAGGCTGTCGGACCGGGCGCGACCTTGACCTTGGAAGGAATGACGCGATTTCAGCCATCGGAACGTCCGTCGTAGGAGCCAAGCGCGTGGATCGGTAACGGACCCCGTACCGATGCTTCATGCGCCCCCGGATCAGGTTCGGGGGCTTTTTTTGTGCCTGCTCTAACGAAAGCCAGCCAGATGAGACCCGCCACCACCCCGCCGAGACTGATCACGCTGATCCTGCTGACGGCATTCTCGACGCTGACGCTGAACATGTTCCTGCCCTCGCTCGCCAGCATCGCGACGGATTTGCAGGCCGACTATGCGCTCGTCAGCCTTGCCGTCGGGCTGTACCTGGGCGTGACGGCGGTGGTTCAGCTTGCGGTCGGCACCTTGTCGGACCGGATTGGGCGGCGCCCGGTGCTGCTGGGGGCGATCAGCCTGTTCATGGTCGCCTCGGTGATCTGTGCGCTGGCCCAGGATGTGTGGACGTTCCTGATTTTCCGGATGCTGCAGGGTGGCATGATCGCCGGATACGCGATGTCTCTGGCGATCGTCCGGGACACGAACGAAGAGCGCAAAGCCGCCAGCCTGATCGGCTATATCAGCATGGCCATGGCGGTCGCCCCGATGCTGGGACCGATGCTCGGCGGTCTGCTGGATACGGTGTTCGGATGGCGCGCGAACTTCTGGTTCTATGCCGCGTCCGGGCTGATGTTGCTGGTGGTCTGCTGGGTCGATCTGGGCGAGACGCATGACACGTCGCGGGCGCACGGAGTCAACCGGTGGGACGAGACGCGCGCGCTGCTGGGGGCCGGGCGCTTCTGGGGGTTCTCGCTCTGCACGGCGTTTTCGACCGGCGCGTTCTACATCTTTCTTGCCGGTGCCCCGCTGGTCGCAATGGCGACGTTCGGGGTGTCGACCGCCACGCTGGGCGTGTTCATCGGCAGCATCACCGCCGGGTTCATGACCGGGGGGTTCATCGCAGGGCGCCTCGCGCCGCGATTTGAGCCGACCACGATGATGATCGCGGGCCGCGTGATCGCGTGCACCGGCCTGGCCTGCGGTCTGGTCCTGGTGCTTCTGGGGACCGTCACGCCGCTGACCTATTTCGGATCGACCATTTTCGTCGGTCTTGGCAACGGGATCACGATGCCCAGCAGCAATGCCGGGGCCGTCTCGGTCCGGCCCAAGCTGGCGGGAACGGCGGCGGGGTTCAATGGTGCGCTTACGGTGGCCAGCGGTGCCGTGCTGACGACGCTGACCGGTGTCCTGATGGGCGGCGAAAGCGGCGCCGCCACGTTGCTCGGGCTGATGCTGATGGCGTCCTTCTTGGGGCTTCTGGCCGCGCTCTGGTCAGGCCATGCGGCGCGGCGACATCCGGCCAAGGTGGCTTGACGGCGGGCTATGGGCCGCGATGGCCCGTCAGATCATCGCCATGCCGCCGTTCACGTGCAGGGTTTGCCCGGTGACATACGCCGCCTCGGACGAGGCCAGATAGAGCGTCGCCGCCGCGATCTCGCCCGATGTGCCCATGCGCCCGGCCGGGATAACCGTCATGATCTTCTCTTTCTGATCATCGGTCAGTTTCTCGGTCATCGCCGTCTCGATGAAACCCGGCGCGATGCAGTTGACCGTCACGTTGCGCGACGCGACTTCCTGCGCCAGCGACTTGGACATCCCGATCATCCCGGCCTTGGCGGCGGCATAGTTGCCCTGGCCGGGATTGCCGGTGACGCCGACGACCGAGGTGATGCCGATGATCCGCCCCCAGCGCGCCTTCATCATGCCCCGCAAAACCGCCTTCGAGAGCCGGAAGGCCGAGGTCAGGTTGACGTTCAGCACGGTTTCCCATTCGTCATCGGACATCCGCATGAACAGGTTGTCCCGCGTGATCCCGGCATTGTTGACCAGAATGTCGATCGATCCCATCGCCGCCGTGGCGGTCTTCGGCAGTTCCTCGACCGCTGCACTGTCGCTCAGATCCGCGGGCGTGACGTGGGCACGCTCACCCAGTTCCGCCGCCAGATCTTCCAGCGGTGCGGTGCGCGTGCCGTGCAAAGCAACAGAGGCTCCCGCCCCGTGCAGGGCCCGCGCAATCTCGGCCCCGATGCCGCCCGACGCCCCGGTGACCAGCGCGCATTTTCCTGTCAGATCGAACATCGGCGTCCCCCGTTTGTAATGCCAGGGCCGCCTTGGACCCGGGTTGGCGAGGCCAATGCCACGCCAACCCGGTTTAATGCAAATGATAAAAAGTGCTTCTCAGAATGCTTTCGTCCTCAAAAAGCTGGCAGTCGCCGCCGGACACGATGCCGGTTGAGCGTGCCCATCAGCATCAAGGCGGCGAGCGTCGTCATGACCAGCGGAAGACCGGTGTCAAAGGCATGTCCGATAAAGGTTTGCACGGGATCCGAGTCCATCAGGCGCACGGATCCGAAAAGCCCGAGGATGATCGCTGCCATCACTGCGGTTGAGGTAACAATTCTCGTCATCGATTGGCTCCTAAATATCATGTTGATACTTATAGCCGAGTCGCTGCGCAGCGTAAAGCTGTTTTTAAGTGCCAATTTAAAATTTTACGCCGCGCATTCGTAACGTATTGAAAGATTGTGACGTCACCCGAAAATGAAGAAGCACAGCTTGTTACCGTCCGGGTCGCGCACATAGGCGCCATAGAACCGGTCAGGCACGCGCTGGCCGGGCTCTCCTTCACAAGTAGCACCCAGCGAGATCGCCTTATTGTACAAGGCGTCGGCGGCTTCCTTGCTCTCGACGGTGAATGCCAGCATCGTGCCGTTGCCGGGCTCGGGCGCTTCCTTGTTCCACGGCTCGCACACGGCGACCATCGGCTTGTCCGGGGCCGATCCGATCATCGCGATCCGTCCGGCGTCGATCACCACCTTCGCACCCTGATCCGCGAACAGGTCGCAGTACCACTTCTTCGCCTTGTCCATGTCCGTCACGCCGACAGTTGCATAGCCGATCATCTGAGCCTCCCTGATTTCATGTGATCCGGAAGGCGTAGGACCAGCCACCGGGACGTGCAAGTCACGTCCCTGATACTCGCCCTCAGCCCGGACGAATGCGCCGCGCTGGAACGCTAACTTGGTTTTCTCGGGACAATGATCTTTCTCACCACCATGCGGATCGACGTCCCATCTGCGGGGACGTTTACCCTAGTCCTGGCTTTGGGACCAAATTGCTCTGCGTTCATGTAGTGAAAACCGTTCTCGAAAAGATCCAACTCGGAATGCGTGTACTCGTTGCCCTGGGCAGGGTCCTTCAACTTGAACGTATGGGCGCCAGGATCGTATCGGACGCAGAGAATGGCATGCCCGAGCATGTAAGGCTCGCCGCGCTTTGCCTCGTCCTTCCAAGTCAACAGGCCGCCGGATTCGTACAGTCCGAAGATTGCTGGAATCTTGTTCCAGTTCAGAGCTTTGTCGAGCGTGTCCCGCACGACCGATTTGATGCCGTCTTCATAGGTATCGAACTCGATGATATCGGGATCGCAGTTGTATGTTTTCAGAGCATCTTCCACGGGGTGGGTCTTGCGCTGCCCCTCATATAGTTCGAGCGGCCATCCCTTGACGTCCCAGAAAACCTGAAGTTCGTTCGGCGGCGCTTCGACGCCCATGCCGCGCAGCGCCGCGGATGTTACGGTTGCCCAGCAAATCGATGGGTCTGACTGATGCGGGAGATCCACATCGATTTCTTCGACTGCCGCCATGATCGCGCTTCATATACCAGCCCGGACTCGATCGCATGACGGATCGACTGGCTGATGACGAGCCGTAACCGGCTCAAACGCAACAGGTTTTCATTCAACCGGTAAGTTGGGCAGCCAGTTTCTTCACATCATCGGATGTGTTGACCGCCGTCGCGGTCAGCGACCGGTCGATCCGCCGGGCCATGCCGGACAGGGCTTTGCCCGCCCCGATCTCGACCAGATCTGTGACGCCCGAGGCCGCCATGAACTGCACGCTTTCACGCCAGCGGACACGGCCGGTGACCTGTTCGATCAGCAGTGCACGGATCACGTCCGGTTCGGTGATCGCCGCCGCCCGGACATTGGCGACCAGCGGGACCGAGGGGGGCTCGATCGTGGTCTCGGCCAGCGCGTCGGCCATCCGGTCCGCGGCGGGCTGCATCAGGGCGCAGTGGAACGGGGCCGACACCGGCAGCAGCATCGCGCGCTTGGCGCCCTTCTCCTTGGCGATGTCGACGGCACGCTCGACGGCGGCCTTGTTGCCGGACACGACCACCTGGGCGGGGTCGTTGTCGTTCGCCGCCTGACAGACCTCGCCCTGCGCGGCGGCGTCGGCGACGGTCTGCACAGTCTCGAAATCCAGTCCCAGGATCGCGGCCATGGCGCCGACGCCAAGAGGGGTTGCGGCCTGCATCGCCTCGCCGCGCAGGCGCAGCAGGCGCGCCGTATCGGCGACGCTGAGCGCACGGGCCGCGGCCAGTGCTGAATACTCACCCAGCGAATGACCGGCGACGAAACTGGCAGCGGTGATGGGCACGCCTTCGGCCTCCAAAGCCCACATCGCCGCCAGCGAGGTCGCCATCAGGGCCGGTTGCGCATTCGCGGTCAGCGTCAGGTCGTCTTGCGCGCCGTCCCAGATCAGCCGGGACAGGTTCTCGCCCAGCGCTTCGTCGACCGCCTCGAAGACCATCCGTGCCTCGGGATAGGCTTCGGCCAGATCCTTGCCCATGCCGATTGCCTGGGCTCCCTGCCCGGGAAAGGTAAACGCGCGCATCTCATCCCTCCGATCGTCGATTGTGGCGCGCTTCTGCGGCGCACGCCCGGTCGTTGTCAAGCAACCGGGACTTTCGGGAGAACCCGGACGGTTCGGCCGCGGATGGATGGTTTGGGGATTTCAGGCGCGCCTTTTGCCGTGGGTGCGCAGTGTCGACGTAACATCTGTTACTGAGCCGACCTGGAGCTCTGATAGGGTGCAGCAACAGTTCAAGACAGGAGACCATCATGACCGACCAGAAGAAGCCCGAGACGATGGAAGACGCGGACCTCGACCAAGCCCAGGGCGGCTTCAAGGCAAGCTCTGGTCTGAAGGGGATCGACGCGTCCAGCCCCGATCTCGTCAAGAAAGACGAGGACAAAAAGCTGCTCGGCGATGATCTTGGGGTCCTCTGAGGGCGAGGGTCTGATGAGCGATCAGGACATGGCCTAGGGCCGGTCGGACACCGTCCTCGTCGGCGCGCTCAGCCCGGTTTGCGGGCGATCACGCGGACACCGCCCAGGGTGCCGCCGACGAACAGATCGCACATGGTCTGGTAGAACGTGTCCAGGGCCTCGACGACCTCGGGTCCATGGAGAGCCTCCTTCTCCGGGCGCGCGGCCCGGAACCCGTCCAGCCGGTCTGCACAGAAACCGCCCCATCGACTGGACTCGTCCAGCAGGTCCTGCGCTTCGAACCCGGCGGAGCGCAGTTCGTCCGCGTAGCCATCGAGATCGGTCATCGTGTTGGCAAAGAGTGCATTGCGCAGGATCTCGTCCTCGTCCGGCGATGGCGGCGCCCTTTGATAGAGATCCTCGACAAATAGGCCGGCCCCCGGCGCCATCGCATCATAGAGCTTTCGGTAGACCGCCGCCCGGTCGGGGATGTGATAGAGTGCGAGATAGCTGATCGCCCCGCCGAACTGCCCGGGCGCGAGGGCGACGTCATGGATGTCACCGCAAACATGCCCAACCCGGTCGGCGAGACCGCAGCGTTGCGTCAGATCCGCCGCCGCCGCGTCCAGATCCGGCTGCAGTTCCACCGCTGTGACCCGGCATCCGGCCCGATCCGCCATGTAGCGCGCCGGGCCGCCAAAGCCCGACCCGACGTCGAGTATGTCGGTCGTGGCATCGGGCCGGATCGCCGCGATGGCGGCATCCACGGCTTCGGTCCCGAAATAGTGCAGTTGGTCGAACGGCGTCAGCGCGTCGACGCTGACCGGATCGGACGGCCCGATGCCGATGCTCTCCAGATCCCGGTGTATCCGCTCGACCTGGGTGTAGAGCTTCATCGACTTGATGGCGTTCGACATGCGACCTCCCCCTTGCATCTGGCGCAGCTTGCACCGCGACGACTGGGAGGCCAAGTCAGATATCCGCGCGATGCTCCCGGTGTTCAGGTCTCTCGCCGATGGGCTTTGGCGTCTTGGCAACCGGTCAGAGCACGCGTTGACCTGATTGCATCAGATCACGTGCTCTAAGTCCCTGTTTTTTCGCATTTCCGCGACGCCAATCTGAGTCAGGTTGACTGGAAAATGGTCTAGTGTCCCGGTGCAGGATCCGGCACAGCGCAAGCGTCAGCCAGAGGCGAGCATCCGCAGCTTCTCCATGTTCCGCAGCGATGCGAGATGGTAGTAGACCAACTCCAGCACATCGCGGTTGAAGAAGTCGGTCAGCACCTCGGGCGTGATCTCCTTCAGCTTCTCGCGCGAGACGACGTGGAACCCGGTCACAGCGCGCTTCTGGCCGTCCGGCATGGTGATCCCGGCCTGCATCGGCGTCATCAGGTCGTTCGCCTCGAGCAGCTTGCCGAACTCCAGCGTGCGCCGCTGCTCCAACTCGATGTTCTTGGTGAACTCCAGGACCTTCTTCAGAAACTCCGACGGCTCGTCACCGTCATACATCGCCTGACCCGTCTCGCCCGCGCTGTCCACGCCCTCGTAATCCTCGTCCAGGCACAGCGTATAGGTCTGCTTGTTCTCGGCCTCGGCAAACACGAACGGATAGCGCCGCACGAAGGCCGGAATGTACTGGCCAACCCAGTCGCCCTTGTCGTTGACGGTCAACGCCCTGCCCTGCTCGATCCCGATGATGACCACCGGCGTGTACCCCGTCTCGGTCTTCCCGAACACGATCGGCAGCTCGGTCGCCGCCGACTGAAACTCGGCACACATCAGGGGTGCCGCGTTCGTCTCCCGCGCGAAGCCGTAATCCCCCTGCGCGACCGACCACCCCTTGTGCCGCTCCGTGCTGATCGGAACGACTTTCTCGTAGTACATCAACTGCTTGGCCATGCTTGACTCCCTGCTCGTCCCACCGGCTTCTCCGTGCCCCCCAAAGGCGCGCGCATCATCGGCAACGCACACCGAATTGCAAGCATCACTATCGCCACAATGATTAGCGAACCGTTGCCCCGTCACGCGCGGGTGATACTGTGCGCCCAAACGCCAGGGAGGCCGCTCATGTCCGATTTCGTCCGTCTCGACCCCGCCGACAACGTCGTCACCGCGCTTCGCCCGCTCGAGGCAGGCCACGCGATCGAGGACGCGGCGACCACCGCCCTGATCCCGCGCGGCCACAAGATCGCAACCACCGCCGTCCCGACCGGAGGCGTCGTCACCAAGTACAACCAGGTCATCGGCTATGCCTCGGCCGACATCGCCGCGGGCGACCACGTCCACACCCACAACACCGAGTTTCGCGGCACGGATGTCGACTACGAATTCGGCACCGACATCCGCCCCGTCGCCATGGTGCCCGAGGCCGAGCGCGAGACCTTCATGGGCTACCGCCGCAAGGACGGCCGCGTCGGCACGCGCAACTACATCGCCGTCCTCTCGTCCGTGAACTGTTCCGCCACCGCCTGCAAGCTGATCGCCGACGCCTTCGGGCCGGAGGAACTCGCCAAGTACCCCAATGTCGACGGCGTCGCCGCCTTCACCCACGGCACCGGCTGCGGCAACTACGGCGAAGGGTTCGAGGCCCTCCAGCGCGTCATGTGGGGCTATGCCCGCCACCCCAACGTGCGCGGCGTCCTGATGGTCGGCCTCGGCTGCGAGGGTAACCAGATCGAGTGGCTGATGGAGGCGTTTGGGCTTGAATCCGGCCCGCTCTTCCAGTGGATGAACATCCAGAACGTCGCCGGGCTGACACGCACCGTCGAGATGGGCGTCGAGAAGATCCGCGCCATGCTGCCCATCGCCAACGAGGCCACCCGCACCGAATGCCCGGCCTCCGAGCTGACCGTCGCCCTGCAATGCGGCGGCTCCGATGCCTGGTCCGGCGTCGGCGCCAACCCCGCCGTTGGCTATGCCTCGGACCTGCTCGTCGCCCAGGGCGGCACGACCGTGCTGGGCGAGACGCCCGAGATCTACGGCGCCGAGCACCTGCTGACGCGCCGCGCCTCGCGCGAGGTTGGCGAGAAGCTGCTGGGCTATATCCAGTGGTGGGAGGATTACACCCGCCGCAACTACGCCACGCTGAACAACAACCCCTCGCCCGGCAACAAGGCAGGCGGGCTGACCACGATCCTGGAAAAGTCGCTTGGGGCAGCGGCCAAGGGCGGCACCGCTCCGCTTGCCGCCGTCTGGGATTATGCCGAGCAGGTCACGACCCGCGGCTTCACCTTCATGAACTCGCCGGGCTATGACCCGGCCAGCGTGACCGGCCAGATCGCCGGGGGCTCGAACCTGGTGGTGTTCACCACCGGGAGGGGTTCGGCCTTCGGCTCGAAACCCGCGCCAACCATCAAGGTCGCCACCAATGCCGAGCTGTACGCCAAGATGCCCTTCGACATGGACATAAACGGCGGCGCCATCATCTCGGACGGCAAGTCGCTGGAAGACGTCGGCCGCGAGATCTACGCGAAGTTTCTGAGCGTGGCGTCCGGGGAGAAGACGCATTCGGAGCGGCAGGGTCTTGGGGATCTGGAGTTTGTGCCTTGGCAGATTGGGGCGACGTTGTAGCGGGAACACGTTGGACGAGCTCGGAGTTTAGGAGATCCGGATGTCTGATAGGCGCGAGACAAGACTCTCGTAGCCACCGCGCCAATCCCCTAAACCTGCCGTAGCCGTCGCCGCCATATCATCGCTTGGGTTGCGCCAGAAGGCGGTACTCGACAAGGTCATCGGAAGCGGCAAAGTCCAATCAATTGCGGACATGCTTTCGAGACGCAGATGAATAAAGAGTTATGCTCGGATTGCTGTCGTATTGGAGACCGCCGGACGGTCGGGAACCTCGGTCTCCTACTGCGTTTCCTTCAGAACACTCAAGTACTCAACCGGATCATCGGAGCCATCAAGCACGTACGCGAATTCTGGGAAGGCGGTGACGTCGGTGCTGTCCGCAGCATTTTGATGTGATTCACCCGTGTGCCTGAGACCTAATGCATCGATGGGCGGTGTTCCGAAACGCTCACGAAATTGCCGGCTAAAGAGCGCCGTATCGGAGAACCCCCACTTTCCGGCGATCTGGGTTACCGCGCCGCGGGTTTTCTCCGCGATGACCAGATCGAACATGCTCCGATCGAGGCGCCGGTTCAGAATGTGTTTGCGCAGACCGCCGAGGTCGGAGAAATGCCGGTAGATGGTCGAACGCGAGGCGTTGAACTCCTCGCAAAGCCGATCTGCGGTCAAGTTGGCGTCCAAGAGATTCTGATCAACAAACTGTCGCACAGCATGCTGCTGGAGCAGTCGAAACGACGTGTCGTCCGTCACCTCAGCCGCCTCGTACACGAGGAGCCCGCGGATCAGTCCGATCAGAGCCGAGGCAAGCCTTGGGATGTGCCCAATCTCGGTACGCGGCATCTCGATAAGCGTTGTCTCCAAGGCTGCGCGGATCATGCGAGATGTTGGCTCCGCAGCTGGAACACTGAAATAGCGATCAACCTTCGAAGAGTCGAAATCCAGGAGGTCATAAGGGATCAACAGCCCGAGGATATCGTCGGCCCTCGCGGTTAGGTGCACCCGCGAACTGCCATGCACAAAGTGCACATCGTCCGGCACCACTGTCACGTGCCTGTTGTCGACAACGGAGGTACCGCCGCCGCCCCGGAAGATCCGGATGCGGATATAGTCGCTGTTTCCCTTGGCGATATGCGCGTCGTTGCGGATGACCGTGGACATTGGAAACGAGGTCGTCGTCAGCACCATCTGGCTCAGGTTCCAGGCGACAGAGGTGAAAGGAGTATCGTCGGCGCGTGTCTCATCGTTGAACATTAACATCGCCAATGGGAGCGCTGATTTGCTGCCACATCCTGAACTGCTGCTCACGGTCCATCGAACTGAAATTGAGCGCCATGTCAGGCTTACGCAGGGGTTCCAGCACGCCGTTCATCCCGCTCTCCTCGCCATGTGTCCCTTTGGAACGCCGCTCGGCGTTTCACTCATTGCCTAGACGTATCTTGAAACTCTGCCGTCTCAAACGTTCTCTTGAATCGCATCCAATCGCTCACCTTCCAGTTGCCTACGCATCTGAGGCGCAACTTCAACGTTTGTTGGGGCCGGGCGACAAATGAGACGGGGAGTCAACCGAGACTGAGACTCCAGCCTAATGACATTCTAATTTTCAATACTATATTCAGATCCATGTTTAGCGCTCAATTTTTGATGGAGATAGAAATGCAGATGGACCGAACGATGAAGCAGCTTTGCACACTGGCAGAACCGATCATCAAGCTCACTGAGAAGACGACAAAACAACTGTGAGGCGTCTGCCCGTTGAGGCGAGTGAATGCGGAGCCCGACAATTGTAACTGGGTTCTGCTCTCCCCCGCCCAAAACTCACGGAAACGCGTGAGGGGTTCGGAGCATTCCCGAACAAGAGGATTAACGTAGAGAACCAGCGAATTGGCTCGCTGTCACAGTCTTTAAGAAGAAATTATCTGGATAGGAAATCGACATGCTCGTCAAATGCAAACATTGCGGTCTGCAGGAGAGTGTTGCCTGGCTCGACCAAGTGCCCGCCTATGAAAAGTTCTTCTATCAGTGCAGTAACGGATGTGATCCATCCGAGACTGGGTTTGCGCAGCAGATCCGCAACACGCTCGAAGCCGGGGTCGGCTATGACATGCCACGGGTCACGTCGCTGCGCGCTATGGCGCTATCCTACAAGATATACGGTGCGTCCGAGGCTTCAAAGTACGAATGGCTGACGCTCTCGAAGCGGACGACGAAAGCCCTGCACGACGACTCGAACTCGGATCAGATCGTCAACCAGTATCCGGTGTTCGGACGCAGCTGGCGCGGATTGAAAGACTCGTCGCTGACGGCAATGATAGTCGTTTTTAAGAACCCGGGCGAGTTGCCGCCCTATTCGATCTATGTGGTGTTTCGCGGTTCTCGTGGCGACAAGAACGCTGGCGGCGCGGGCTTTATGGGCGGCAAGCCAAGTGGGGGCGGTCAATCAAAGGCGTCCCAGACCGTCAACATCGATTGGCGTGCGAACTTCGATAATGTCCAGGACTTCGCCGACTACGGCGGTGGTGGCTTCTTGATCCACGGCGGCTACAAGAGCGTCGTTGCGTCTTACCGCGACGCGGTCTACGCGAAAATTGCACAGGCGCGCCGGGCCTATCCAGGTAGCAATGTTGTCATAACAGGTCATAGCCAAGGTGCGGGTCACGCGGCCATTTTCACCCATTGGCTTGCCTACAAGGCACCGGAGTTGGTTCCAAGCCTCTATTGCATCCCGTTCTCCCCACCGCGAGTCGGTGACTATCGTTTCGCCCAGGATTTCAACAACCGCATCGTCGCTCGCCAGACCGTTCTGCCCTATGATGGCATGCCCAGCTTAGGCGCGATGTTCGTGGTGCGCGGTCACGATCCCGTCTCGTTCAAAGTTGAACAGGCCTATGCATTCAAGAGCCTCGATGATCCTCGCGGGCACGAAACCAGCCTGCGCAAATGGGCCTCGAAGGGTCTGTTGAGCGCTGGCCTGAAAGCACAGCACAAGGAGAAGAAATATGGTGGCGAAGGGTTGCAGGTGTATTTTCACCCGCAATGCCTAAAGATCTTACCGGGGGCTTTCGGAGCGATCGGACAGTTGCAGATCCTGAACCACAAACCGGACTGGATCAGAAACGTGGTTCGAAAGGAATTTAAGTCGACTGCCTAGCGGCGACATGCACTCAACGTGCATGGATTCAAATAACCAGCCTGTTAGGCCTGAAGCGTCGTCCGTTAGATGCCGCTTATCGAACAACAACGAGGTTCTTGACCAATGTCTTAGTTCGCGCAGAATTCCCGGTAGTTTCTCGCGTGGCTGCGCCCGAGGTTCCCCCATCTCCGGCTGTGCGGCCTATTGGGAGGGTGCGCGATTGCACTAAATCGCTTCGCGATAGTGGCGAGCGTTGTGGGGCGCTGCGCAGAGATGGCGTGCATTGCGGATAGTCGAC
>JBCAXJ010000091.1:0-14758 GCA_038534135.1 Pseudomonadota bacterium
CTCGATCACACCGGTCGAGGTGTTCAGGATCTGACCTTCTGCACTCACGCCATCTGCAATGCGGATACCTGCCGCGGTGCCCTGATCGCTCTCGGTCGTGATCAGACCGCTGTTGACGATATCAGTGTCGAGCACGGCCCCTTCAGCGCCGTCGTCGATCCGGATGCCGTCGCCTGCCAACGGAGTGTCAGAGGCCGCCTGGCCACGGCCCTGGATGGTCGCGCCGAAACCGTTGAACAGCGTCCCGCTGACGACGTCATCGACTTCGTTGCCAACCTGAAGGGAAATCCCGGCCCCCAGGTTGCCTTCCCCAGCGTCGATCGTCCCGCCGGAGAAGTTGCTGATCGAGAATTCTTCGACGGTGCTGTTGGTGTAGACGGTGCCATTGCGCTGGTCGCCGGTGCCCACGATGTCGCCGAAGTTGCGCAACGTGACCTGCTCACCCTGTATGTCCACGGCCCGGCTGTCAGAGGAAATCACGCCGCCCCGGAAGTTATCCAGGCTGCCCGAAGACGCAGCACCCGTGAAGCTGACGCCGTTGAAGTCGCCGGTGATCTCGCCAAAGTTGCGAATGTCGGCACTTCCGGTGACATCGATCCCCGTCGCATTCACTTCGTGACCGTTGTTCGCTTCGATGCGCCCGGTCCGGAAGTTGAAGACATCAACGTCCTGTCCTTCGACCGATACGGCCGCAGGGGCATTCTCGGTCGTGATTTCTCCGAAGTTGAGCAGACGCGAAAGGTCATTCTGCAGCACGAAGGCAGGGGTGTCTTCGACAACGGTGTTTGTGAAGAAGCTGTTGACCAGTGTCTGGCCGTCACGGTTCGTCTCTTGCGACAGGGTTGATGTCGTCAAAAGGCGTGCGCGCAGGCTTGCGAGCATCTCGAAAAACATGGTGAGTCTCCAGGTTTGTGTTGCGGGTGCGAGAACCGAGAGGGGGTGTCGGCCCCCGCGCCAAACGACCTATGGAGCGGGCCACATGCGCTGAAATACATTGTCGGAATGCTGGCGATAGGTGTTGCTTATACTCACGGGATACGTGATGTCCGTGAGTGAAGAGGCGTGAAATTTCAGATGCTTGAATGATCTTTGGCAGGCATTGAGATTATTCAGGAACGCGAGCTGACGAAAACGTCACCTGCCTTGAGCGGCTTTTTGTCGGATAGCGCAGCCGTCATCATCTCATGCGGCTGCCTGTGTCTTCGATCAGTTTTGCATTCATGACGTCCAGGGCAGCACGCCGATCCTCGGGCGAGAGCGCATAGGGTATCGTTCCGGGCGGCGGTTGCGTCTGAATATAGGCCTGCACGCGTTCGACGATCAAAGCCCTCGAGTAATTGGGCCGGCTGATGATACCCAGCTCCCGCAGATTGCCACCTTCGGCGAATGGGACAAAGGTCAGGCCAAGCTTGTCCTGCTTGAACTGAATTGCTGCGATGGCATTGATGATCGTGCACGCTTCGCTTTGGGCCACGTGCCTGCAAACGGTTTCAAACCTCGCGGATCGAACATCGATCCCGACCATCTCTGCTGCACGCGGATCCGGATCCGGCAGATCAGCCTCGAGCGCATATCCAAAGGGCACGTCAAAGCGCAGAAGCAGTTCTCGTGGGACGTCTTGCGCCGCGATCTCAGGTGCATCCGCCAGCCAATGGCCAACCCGAACACCGAGAAACAGGGGCTCCAGCCAGATCGGCCGGAACTCCAAGCCGCGCACGGGATCGGGCCCAAAGATCAGTTCGTGGCTCTTTCTGGCGATGAAGGCGAAGTCGATCTGTTGGGTCTCGACCAATCTTGCCAACTCCACCGGCTTTTCCTCGACGATCACCAGCTTCAGGTCGGGAAAGAGCGACTCGAACATCTCGAATGTGTAGCGCGACATGTACGCAGCCAGGGTCGGCGTCGTACCAAGACGCAGCGGCGTGGCGTCGATCTGACGAAACTTTGCCGCTGTCTCATCAATCTTGTTCGCGAGCGAATTGATCTGGCGCGCCAAAGCTGTGATCTGCCGTCCGAAATCCGTGAGTTCGACACTGCCTTGCCGCCGCTCGAAGATTTCGGAACCCAGTTCCCGTTCGAGCTTTTTGATCTGGCTCGACAGCGCGGGTTGGCTGACATGCTGGGCTTGTGCTGCCTTGGTGAAATTCTGATGATCCGCAACGGCGACGACGTATTCCAGATCTCTCAGGTTCATGTGGATCCCCTTCTCTGAAGATCCCTGAGGTCATCTCGAGCATCTTGGTGGGCGAGTCCTCATGCGATCTTCGAGGATGGGCTTACCCGGTCAAGTACGGCAGCAAGTATCAGAATTGCGTGAGCGCCTGGGTATCGAAGTCGCGCGGCGCGTGTGTCGCTCCGCACATCGCTTGCGTGTGCCATTGGGATCTGGTGGGACGCACGTTGTTGCGTGTCGGGCCGTAACTCGTCCGCTGAGCGCCATGAGTGGAGTCTGAGTGAAAAGGCATCAGAGCGCCGACAAAGCCCGTGGATGAAATTCAGGCGCCCGGTGGATGATCACATCGCGACCGTCAGAGACGTCGAATCAACCGGCGCCCGCGATGCAAAGTCCTTCGGCACTAAGCAGGCCAACCCCGAAGAGCGGATCCGGACCGCGGGCACCAAGATCCTCGCTCGAGCTGAGCAAGCGTTGACGTGCCAGTTGAATGTTCGTGCCAGTCGTGAAGGACGGGCTCGCGGCGAGCCACGCCGTCACAAACGCGGTGGCGATCGACGTGCCGGTGACAAAGCGGGCTTGGGAACCGTTCGAGACGAAGATATCGACACCCGGTGCAGCGACGTCGACATGGGTGCCGCGCACCGCGTTGCGAAACAAACGTCGTTCCGCGTCCACGGCGGTGACTGCAACGACAGCCTCGAACGCAGCAGGATAAAGCGGATCGACGTCCGGCCCGGCGTTGCCGACCGCGGCAACCAGCGTCAATCCCTGGGCTGTCGCAGCATCGACCGCCTGTTCCAGCAGTTTGTTGTAGGGGCCGGCCAGCGCGATGTTCACGAGTGGCACGTTCAACCCGGTCATCCAGTCAAGCGCCCGGATCAGAGCGTCGGTGTTGGCCACCGAGTCACCTTCGGGCGTCATCCCGACGACACTCGCGCTGTAGATCGTTACATTCTGCAGCCGGGAGGGGTCGGCCAGAACCGCCGCCATTTCTGTGCCATGGCGCATGTCGAGGCTCGGTGAGTCCGTGAAGCGTTCCGATACGATCTGGGCGCCGTTCAGCACCACTGACGTTGTGTCGACCGTCGTATCAATCAAGCCGATCGGTACGGTTGCGGAGCATCCGCCGTCGGGCCAGCTCATCAGGGCACTGGCATAATTTCGCCGCGTCCCGACCGTGCTCGACACGTTCTGGAGCCGGTATTTGTGGTTCAGCCCGACCGTAGATGCTGGGACAATGGCTTCAAGGGTTTCGATTGCGGCTTCTCCCGTGACCCCCCGAGGCGTCTCCAGCGACAGCATGGTCAAGCCGAGTGCTGGCAACTCGGTCTCTGCCAAGCCGCGATACCCGCGCGCGGTCGCGGCGCTGAGCAGTGCGTCACGGGTCGCCGTGTCCGGCGCGAATGCAAGGACCTGCACCTGTCCGATTTCTGCCTCTGGCCCTGCATTGATCGCCGACCGCCTGTCAGGCACACAAGCCGCGAGGACAATCAACAGCGCGGTAGCGATCGCATGACACGATAGACCAGCGATGGCGTTCATCGTAAGATCTGCCCTGGATGTCTTCATATCGGTTTGGTCCCATGTACCGCGCTGTCGTGCATCTTGGTCGAAATTTTGTCCATTTGGTTCAAATTATTTTGAGCGGATAGAACTTTTTTTGAACCTGTCCTCGGCGTCGTACGTCCAAGCGGGTAGAATCCGACGAAATTGCCTTTTAACCTGATCGTGCGCAATGGATCGGGTCGCCGAGGCGAAGCGTAACGATTGAAAGGGCCGACACATGGATCGCGATGACCTGCTTCTCGCCTATCTCCAAAAACGGTTGGAGCCCAACGCGCGAGTATCGTTCGAGACTGAAATGGCCGCAGACCCGGCTCTGGCCGCGGAAGTCGAGGTTATGCGCGCCACCCGGGGGGTCATGGCCGAAGAGGCTCCGGTGCAGACCGCCCAGGAAGGTTGGCAGCGCCTGCAGTCCACGCTCGAGCGCGAGGGCCAGGCGCCGGCCAACCTGAACCGCTCGCCCGCGTTTGCGCTTTTGAAGGCCGCGGCCGTGGCGGTTTTTGCGGTTGCCGTGTGGCAGTTCGCCGTCGTGCCGCAGATCGGGCCTGCGCCAGAAGATGGCTACCGAACCGTGAGCAGCGAGGTCAACCTGCCGTCCTTGCAGGTCACATTCCGCGGTGACGCGACGATTGGCGATATCGCTGCGATCTTGAGCGCACATGAGGGCACGATTGTCGACGGCCCGGGGACATTGGGCGTTTTTCGGATTTCGTTCCCCAGTGAAGCCCAGCGCAATGCTGCTCTGAGCGATCTGGAAAACAGGTCGGGCCTGATCGAATCGATCTTCCAAGATTGATTCAACGCTGTTCACCATGCCGGGCCTATCTATTAAGCGCGCTTGCTCGGGCCGCCTGCCTCTCGCGGATCTGGTCTGTGTCAACTTCATCGGCGACCCGTAGGTCAGCATCCTAGCGCTGGCCCAGGCACCGCATCATCAGCCGCTTTGCGTGGAAGATCCGTGTCTTGATTGTTCCGTGCGGAACGCCCTCGATCTCGCCAATTTCTTCATAGGTCAGGTCATCAAAGAACGCGAGCCGCAGAGCTGTGCGGTGCGGTGCGCTCAAACCATCAAGACACCGCTGCAACCGAGCCGTATCATTGGCGGCCATCGCAGCCGCCTCTGGGTTCGGCGCATCGTCAGCAACATCGGGGACTTCGTCGACCAGGCTCGTCCGAGATGCCTTTCGCAATCGATCCACCAGTTTGTTCCGCGCAATCGCGAAGATCCACGTCTTCACGGAGGATTTGCTTTGAAACCGGTCTGCGGATTTCCAGACCTCGAGCATTGCATCATGCAGGACATCTGAAGCCGTGGCCGGATCGCTTCCGCGTGCCTTCAGAAAGGCGTGCACGGCGTCGTGATGCCGTTCGTACAAAGCTCTCATTGCGGTCTGATCGCGCATTGCCACGCGCTTCAGCAGATTGCGGTCATCTTCCATACCGTCGCCAGATCAATCAATTGCTGATGATGCGCGTACACGCCCGGGTATGTTTCTGACATTGCTGAGCAAATCGATCAAGCATCTTCACGTTCTCGCCGATCAGATCCGCACCGTGGAGCCGCAACCCACGGTGGGCGATCGCCAGGCGCCAGAGGCGACGGTCGGCTTTGTCGTCTCATGGGTTGCCCGTTCTGGGATATCGGGGCCGTCGCATCCCAGGCCGTGCAGGCACCATGCGTCGAGGTTCAAACCAGTTTCAACAGTGCCGCCGCCAGGGCGGGCGCGGGCCCCTCGGGATACGTCGCCGTGAGCCGCTTGCGGGCTTCCTCGGCGCTGCTTCGCAACGTATCCGAAGAGAGTACGGTTTCGATGGTCTTCGAAACCTCATTGACCCCGTACTGCCCGGCCAGACCAAGACCGAGGCGCGATCTGCCAAGCGCCTGCGCCACCATGATCTGCTCGGCATGGTTCGGCAGGCCGATCTGCGGCACGCCGGCCATCACGAATGCCGCTGCGATGCCGTTCGAGGCATGGCTGATGCCCAGATCGCAATCCATCATCAGCCGGTCGAGCCGTACAGGCCCATCAACCAGCCGAACCGCGGACGTCGCCAGGCGCTCTGCCATGCCAGGCGGCGCGCCGGGACAGGCCAGGATCACGTCGAAACTGCGATCGAGCCGTTCCAGCGCTTTGGCACCGGCCTCGAAGGGTCGCCCGGTCGGACGCAGGTATGCCAGGATCCGGTGCTTGGCGTCTTCACGCCAATCCAGTTCCGCGCCTTGGTCGGTCGTGATCAACTGTCCAAGATACGCAGGATGCCCGGGTTCGATCGCGTCGCGCGGGGCATAGTGGTCAATCTCGGCGAAGGTCGCGAGAAGGTAGGCATCCGTGTCCAGCAGATCGCAGAACCGCCCGAGTGCTGGAGCGGCAAAATCGGAAAGGACCGCGTTCGCGGCTGCCAACACCTCGGCTTCGCGTTCGACAGGCGGTGCGCGGAGCTGCGGGTCCCAGTGATAGAAGGACGACATCGGATGGGCGCGCGGTGGTGCGTCATAGCCAGATCCGACCATGGCAGTTGTCAGTCCCTGACCCCGCGCGGCCAGCAGCGCGGTGGGCGCTGCCTGGGCAACCAGCAGATCGGGGCGCACCAGGGCGAACAGATTGCGCCATGCCTCGACCAACGGGGCGAGGTCCTGTGGCTTGGCCCAGCCCACATGCCGCAGCGCATCCGGATAGCTGCGTCCCGCATCGTCAGGCGCGATGGCGCCGTGGGGCGGAGCCGCCGGTGCAACCATCAGCTTCACATCCAACTGCCGCGCGATCTGGCGAAACGCCACCGGATTGCGCACTGCCACCCAAAGTTCGGCCTTTCCTTGAAGCGCCTTGGCTGTCTCGGCGATCTTCGAGATATGACCGAAATTCTCGCCCATCTCCCAGGTGAAAAGAATGCGGGGCAGCGTCATCGGTGTGCGGACCCTCTGGCTCAGTCCCCGTCCGTTCCCAGTGGGGCAGGGCGGATCATGAATCGGATCTCGGGTGTCCGGAAACCGAGGATCATCGGGCGGCGGACTCCGGCCAACGTGGTCACGTCATAGAGTTCCTGCACCGCTCCGCTGATTTCGAGCGAGTGCTCCATGTCGCCGGTCTCGAGGTTCACGACCGCCAGCATGCAGGTCGGGCTGGCACCGGCCTTGGCCAGTCGGTCATCCAGAGCGAGGCCCTCGAAGGTCTTCTCGCGGCGCGGACGCGACACGCCAATCACCGCATGGTGGCCAATGAAGCAGACGCCGCGCGCGAACCCCGGCAGGAAGCACATTGGTTCGAACGCCTCTGTGGCGATGTCGACGCGTCCAAATTCGCCCGTGCCGGACTGAATGATGTAGAGCTGCCCGTTATGCAGCCGCGGCGAATGAGGCATGGTCAGGCCCGTTGCGACCGGCTCACCGGTCGCGACGTCCAGAACCATGCCGCCGTCCTGACGGTGCTCGCGCCAGGCGCCGGCCACGTTGGTGCGGGACACACAGGTCACATAGGCGGGTGCGCCGTCGCGCATCGCCAAGCCATTCAGGTGGCAGCGGTCCTCGGCCGCGATGCGGTCGATGAACGGCGGCTTCCAGAGCGGCGCAAAACTGTTCGCACGGTCCAGCGTGGCCAGGCAGTTGAAGCGGGTCACCACGAAGACCGGTGACTTGTCCGGGCCCAGCGGATGCACATCGTGGATGTCGACATCGCCGGTGGTCCGGCCCTCGAGCGGCACATAGATCGCGTCATAGCCATCGCGGTTCTGGCCGGACTCGAGGAAGTTCTCGAAACGCCAGAGCTGATAGAGCGAGCTGAGCCAAATCGCTCCGTCCGGTCCAGACCCCAATCCCATGCAGCGCGCGAAGCTGCGCTCGTAGACCGAAAGCTGCCCGTTTCCGGCGTTCGAGCCGATCAGAAAGACCTTTCCCGCCTGATACGTGGTGAAGCCCAGACTGGATCCGGTCGAGGCCAGCCAAGGCGCGAACATGCGCGAGGGACGCAACTCCAGCTTCGGTCCGGCGGCATCCTTGGCCTGTCCGTCCGCTGCGTCTGCGGCATCGGCGGTCTCGGTCGTCATATGGTGCTCCCCTGATCTGGCGACAAAAGTCTACGATGGCGCGCGGCGAACCGGCAAGTCCGCAGGTGGGTCGACGTGTTCGCGCAGATACGCCAACAACCCGCGATAGAAAATTGCGCAACACTGTTGCGTGCCCTCGAGAATCATGAGAAAATCATTAACGAGGGTAATTTCACAACACATCAGCGCAGCATTACTGCGCCCGTAAGTCGTTGTCAGAGGGGATTCTGATCATGAGCAACTATGCCGGATTCACGGTGCTGGGTGCACCGGGAGAAAACGAGCGTACCGGATCCAACGTCGCAATCATCGGAGACATCAACGGAGACGGCATCGCCGATTTCGCTGTGACCGCGCCGGACGCGGAAGTCAGCTATGATGCGTACTATGGTGAAGTTCAGCGGAACTTCTACGACGCTGGCAAGGTCTATGTGATCTTCGGTGACAGCGATTCTGATGGCGATGGCCCCGATGCCGGACTGCCGCTGAATATCAGTACAGATGACCTGGACGGCACGAATGGTTTTGTGATCGAACCGGATCGCGCCCTGCTCGATCGGTTCGGTTTCTTCGGTATTGACAGTTTCGGTTCGAGCCTGGTTGGCCTTGGCGATGTGAACGGCGATGGGGTCGACGACTTTGGGATCGCGCACGGCGCGACCAGCTATGGCGGGTTCTATGGCTACTACGGTGAAGGCGGCGGATATTACGGTCCGGGCCGTGGCACCGAGGGCGTTGCCTACGTGATCCTGGGCGGCCAGGAATTCGAAGCGGTTCAGGAAGTTGATGAACTCGCCGGCTTCCGGATCGATGCCGAAGGCGCTGTGTTGGACATCATCAATCTTGGCGATGTTAATGGCGACGGCTTCAACGATGTTGGTGTGGATACGGTCGATCGTCGCGCAAACGGCTATCAGTACGTCGACTTCAGCTACCTCTACGATTATGACGGTGACGGCGTCTATACACCGTTCGACCCAGAGACGAACCCGGATGGTCGTGATTTCTACTACACGGGTCAGATCCGCCTGGCGGTCGGGCAGTCGACCAGCTACGTGGTCTTCGGCACGGATCAGGAGCGTGTATCCGACGATCCGATCGCCACGGGCGGCGGTGGCGGCTTCCCGCCAATTGATTTCGCGGCATTCACTGTCCCCGCGGATGCCCCGACGATTGGTGAGACCATCGTCAATACGACCCTGCTGGACGGCGGTGACGGCTTTTCTATCGACACCGGCCGCACGCTGACATCTGTGAATGGCAACTACTACAGCTACTCCATTGATGGTTCCTACGGCACCGGCGGCATCGCCGGTGTGGGCGACATCAACGGAGATGGCGTTGACGATATCGTTGCCGCGCGCCGGGGTTACTACAATTCATTCCTTCCGGGAGGGGCGAATTACGGAGAGACGCTGACGATTGTCCGCGACGGCAATGGCAATCTCGACATCAATGGCGAATACTATACGTCAGAGGCCAGCTACGGCGAATTCTTCATCTTCGGCAACGCAACAGGTGACGGCTTCCCGGCCGAGGTGAATGCAACCCTCAGCGACCCGGAAGTCGAGTTCCAGGTATTCCTAAGCCAGGACTTCGACCCGGTCGGTGGTGGTATCGGCGACGTGTCGGGCGATGGTGACGCAGATCCATCAAACGGTATCGACGATTTCGCGATCAGTGACACGCTGTTCGGCAATCAGTCTGACGCATTCGATGTCATTGCGCGTGGCGTCACCGTGATCAGCGGCACAACGGGTGAATTCTTCCCGCAACGACCCGGTTCCACAGTCGGCCTGCTCGACTATGATCTCGAGCAAATCCTTGACGATGGTCGCGGTGCATTCATCACCGACTCGACCAGCGGTTTGGTCGGTTTCAATGATGGCGCCACCGTGCCTGTTCAGTTTGGTTTCTCTGCGACTGGCATAGTCGGGTTGGGCGATGTCAGCGGCGATGGAATTGACGATTTTGCCGCCGTGGGGACTCGCAACGACTTGCCGCCCGGGGCGACATCGAATTCTGTCGGCGAGTCAGTCGTCTACCTGATCTTCGGTCAGACGGATCCGATGACTGGCGTGATCGATCTTGCAGACACGTTCGGCGCGAACATCAACCCGGACGAACGCCTCGGCTTCCGGATCGAGGGTTTCGAGAACAATTTCGGTATCTTGGATATTTCCGGCGAAGGCGATGTCAACGGTGATGGGGTCAACGACATCATCATCGGCGACCCGTACGCCGATGGTCAGAGCTTCTCTGACGGTGCAGCGTTCGTCGTCTTTGGCGGCAGCTCAGCCCTGGGTGCTGCGGACGAGGCGGACGGCACGAATGACGGTGTCATCGACATCGCCAACATTGGCGTCGACGTCGATACGGGTGAGTTGCCGATCGAGGTTTCGGTCCGCAGTGCCGGACTCCTTTCGCAGTTCCTGTCCGAAGGCGACAGCGGTGCGACGATCTTCACGTTTACGGTGGATCGCACCGGGGATCTGACCGAGGAAGTAAGCTTCGACTTTGCCGTCACGCCTTCAGGCTTCGACGGAGCGGAGGCCGACGATTTTGTCGGTGGAGCGTTCCCGTCGGGCAACGCCGCGAACGGCACTCAGATCACATTCGGCGCCGGGGAAAGCTCCGTCGAGGTCGAGATCGAGGTCCAGGGCGACCTGACCATCGAGAATTCCGAGGACTTCACGTTCACGATTTCGAACGCCACAACGGACGGCACGTCGCCGATCTCGATCACGCCTGGCGGCGACGCGACGCAGGCGCGGATCTTCAACGACGACTTCCCGGTTCGTTTCCGTGCCAACAACGTATCGGTGACCGAGGGCAACCCAGGCGATGACCGGGTGCTCGTCCTGTCCGTCAGCCGTTCTGGCGAAACCCAGGTCGAAGCCTCGGTTGACTTCCAGATCACCGGCCTCACCGCAGATGCGGATGACTTCGAGGCAGGCGTACAGCTTGAACAATCCGGTACGCTGACCTTTGCGGCCGGGGAGACCTTCAAGACCATCGAACTCGCGATCGAGGAAGATTTCGACATCGAGTCGAGCGAGCAGGTTCGGATCGACCTGTCGAATGCATCGTCACCTGGAGCCTCGGTTGTTCAGATCGACGACTCGGTTGGCATCGGGACCATCTTCAACGATGATTTCCCCGTCCAGTTCGCGGTCTCGAACGCGTTTGTGACCGAAGGCAATGATGCATCGGACGCGCGCGAGCTGGTCTTCACGGTCACCCGATCGGGTAACACCGAGCCTGCGGCCGAGGTTGACCTGACCTTGCAGGCCTCGAGCTTCCGCCCAGCCGATGCTTCGGACTTCGAAACCAATCCGTTTGGCACGCAGACGCTGAGCTTTGCGGCCTTTGAGACGTCCAAGGTGATCCGGCTCGCAATAGCAGAGGACGTCGATATCGAAAGCGACGAGCGGATCGATGCTCGCCTCACCAACGCTCAACTCCCGGATGGGACCACCGACGGTGTCGTGATCCTGGACGGTTTCGGGACGGGCACGATCAGCAATGACGACTTCCCGCCACGAATTTCGGTAGAAGGCGGTGGTTTCCGCACGGAAGGTACCGGGCCGGGCTCGACGACATTTACGTTCGAGATCACCCGCACGGGCGATACGACCGGGGTCACCGATGTGACCTTCGACTTGAACCCGCTGCCGTCACAGGGCGATTTCTTCGCTGCAGACAGCCAGGATATTGCAGGTGTCACCGTCGATGGCCAAGCGGTCACGGGCACCTTCCTGCCGCTGTTTGGGCAAAGCGTGCGTTTCGAGGATGGTGAGTCCTCGAAGGTCATCGAGGTCGACATCGTCCGCGACGGCATTGTCGAGCCGCGTGAGAGCTTCGAGCTGCGCATCACCGAAGTCGATACGACGAATGGTGTGGATTACGACATCTTCACACCGGCGCGCACGGCCACGATCCTGAACGATGATGGACGTCCGCCGGTGATCCCGCCGGGGGTCGAGGCAGATGTCTTCGGCGATCCGCACATCGTTACGCTGGACGGACTGGGTTATGACTTCCAGGCGGTCGGTGAGTACATATTGGTCGAGACCCTGCCTGGGGCGACGAACCCGTTCCAGGTGCAGGTGCGGTTCGAACCGCTGCCGGGCTCGGATCTGGTGTCGACCACCACCCGGATGGCGGTGGAAATCGGCGGTGTTACCGTCGAGATTGACGCACTGGGCAGTGACGCACTCCTGATCGATGGCGTTGCACCGACCGCTGAACAGCTGGCTCTGGGCGCGATCGACGTGGACGGCGACACCATTGCGGATGTGTTCTTCGACGCTGCTCTGAGCGAATTCACCATTGTGCTGAACGATCAGAACGAACAGCTTCAGATCAAGAACATGGACGGCACGCTCAATGTCTGTGTCTTCCTGGCCGACACGACCGATGGCAACCAGGGCAACGTGCGCGGTCTGATGGGTGATGCGGACGGCACTGGCGATACCACCGACGATCTGGCGCTGCGTGAAGGCACTGTCGTGCCTGTGGGCTCGAACCTCGTCGATGCGCTCGGTAACGCGGTTCCCGAAGGCACGGCACTGACAGCGGACACTCCGCTGCAACAGCCACTGGACTTCGCCGCGCTCTACGGGATCTTTGCCGAAAGCTGGAACCTCGACGGCAACGATGGCAAGGACCGTCTCTTCACGGATGCCGAGGTTCCGCGCGATCCGGACTTCCCATCGGCGCTGCTGACCATCGACGATCTGCCTGCAGATGTTCGCGCTGCAGCAGAGGCCGCAGTACTGGCCGCACAGGATCCAAACGATCCGCTGGATCAGGCGGTGTTCGAAGCTGCCGTGCTCGACTTCGCCCTGACCGGCAACCCGGACTTCATCTCCGGCGCGTTGGGTCTGGCCGCCGAGCAAACGGAAGAGACGGAGCCCACCGACGCTCCGGATCTCCCGGTGACGATCAGCGTATCGGCCGATCCCACGGAGACGTTCGAGGGCGATGCCGGCTCGCAGAACGTCGTCTTCACGTTCAGCAGGCTCGATGATGCGTCTGTACCGCTGTCGATCACCTATGCGCTTGGTGGCACGGTCGATGCGGCTGATCTGGCTGAAGGCACAGAGTTCGCGGGTACGATCGACTTCGAAGCCGGCGAGGACTCGAAGACCATCACAGTCGAAGTTCTGGGTGACCTGACAACCGAAGACGACGAGACGCTGATTGCGACGATCACAGACTCGGGTGGAGCACTGGTTGCTGGTGCGACTGCCGAGGCGATCATCGCGACCGATGATTTCGCGCCGGAAGCACAGGACGACGCGTTCTCGACCGACGAGGACACGCAGGTTGAGGGGAATGTCTTCGATGACAACCAGTCCGAGGATCCAGAGGACAATTCCGACTCGGATGCGGACAACGACGATCTGACGATCACATCGATCACGCAGTCCGATGGCGCTACTCGCTCGGCAAATGGCGGGCTGATTATTCTGCCGTCAGGCGCGCATCTGCGGATCAACTCGGATGGCTCGTTTACCTATGATCCGTTCGGCTTCACGATTGGACTCGGCAGTTCGAACGATACGATCTTCGACCAGCTAGGTTCTGGAGAGGTCGAAACCGAAACCTTCACCTACCACGTCACCGATGGAAACGGAGGCACCGACTCGGCCGAAGTGACCATCAACGTCCAGGGAATAAATGACGCTCCGGTTGCAGTCCTCGACCAGTTCACGCTGACCGAAGACGATGCCTCGGTCACTGGCAACGTCATTGAAGGCGACCCGATCCTGGGTCCGGATTTTGATCCCGAGGGCGATGGTCTGTCCATCACGCAGATCAACGGTGAGGACCTCGCCGATATCGACGAGGATGCTGACAGGGACGGCGCACAGATCTCGATCGCCGATCGTGGCCTTTTGACCATCGATGCGACCGGTGACTTTGTTTTCGAAACGCGGGGGAACTACGAGTTCCTGGGCGAAGATCCGGTGAACCAACTCATCGCTGATCTGGAGATCTTCACATACACGCTGGCGGACGATCAGGGCCTGACGGACACGGCCTCCCTTCGATTCAATGTCACCGGGGTGAACGACGGGCCTGTCGCAGTAGACGACGAAGCGACCGGTGACGAGGACGAGGATCTTGTCATCGACGTCTTGGCCAATGACACGGATGTCGATAGCGACAATGTCGGCATCGTCGCATCGGTCGGGAATATCGGTCCAGCGAACGGTTCGGTCGTCAGCGGCAGCGGTGGCATTCTCGTCTACACGCCGGATGACGACTTCTCCGGTACGGATACGTTCAGCTATATCATCTCGGATGGCGGCTTCACGTCCGAGGCCCTTGTCACGGTGACGATCACCGGTGTGAACGATGCGCCCGAGGTCTCGGACAGTGTTACGGCGGAATTCACCGAGGACGACGCTGAAATCATCGTCAACCTGCTGGAAAACGCAAGCGATGTGGAAGGCGACGATCTGAGTGTTGCCAATGTGACGCTCGAGGCGCCGACGGATCGTGATGTCGACTTCACCGTCGATCTGGATACCGGCTTCCTGACCATCACTGCGGGCCAGTTCGAGGATCTGGCCGAGTTGCAGGAGCTTGGGATCGAGTTTGCCTACGATGTCAGCGACGGCAGTGATGACGTCACTCCGACATCGGCGAGCGTCACGATCACCGGCGTCAATGATCTGCCGGAGGTGCTGGCGGCGGCTGAGGTTGCATTTCTTGAAGATGATGACCCGATCATCATCACGCCGGACGATCTGATCAATCCGGACACGGTCTTCGATATCGACAACGATCTCGTTGAGCTGTCTGCCTTCGCACTGACCTGTTGTCCGACCATTGAGCTGAACGGCGATGCGATCACAGAGATCGCTGGTTTCGAGGATTTCGAGATCGACATCACTTCGGCGATCTCGGGCCCGGATACGATCTGGACGGTTGCGCCGGGGCAGTTCGAGTTCCTGGGCCGCGATG
>JBCAXJ010000092.1:0-14555 GCA_038534135.1 Pseudomonadota bacterium
ATATTCACAGACATTGATTCAGAAGATCAGCCGATTGGGAATCCTCAAAATGAGTCAGACACCACACCGTTTGGTATGACAGCTTCTTCGAAAACAGCTTCTTGCCTAACCCATCCGAGCCATGAACCTGAAAAACGTTCTTCGCCAAATCGATCCCGATGATGCTACATTCTTCCATGGACGCCTCCTCCCAAGTGGTCATGACACCACTTTGGCACATCGATGCCGTGAAGGGGCGTCCACCCCATCGCTCACCTTCCTGCGCACAGTTGCCATCAGTGCGAACCGTAGCAAACGCCGGAAACGCCAAGTAGATCGTGCCACATCAGAAATCGCTACGCGATCGGAGAAATCCGTCGGATCTTCAGCGCGTTCTTCGAGCAAAGAATATCTGCGCAAATCATCTCACGATGGAGCAAGCCGACGCGTTCAAGCTCACCGGCTTTGGCACCCATATGGATCCCAGCAATCCAGAGACATTCCAATCGCACACCCGAATTGGGCATAACCTGTTGAAGTATTTTAGTAATTTTGGTGCCCAGGGGCGGAATCGAACCACCGACACGCGGATTTTCAATCCGCTGCTCTACCAACTGAGCTACCTGGGCCAATCGAGTGACCGGTGTGAGACGCGTTTGCTACGAGATCGAATGCCGTCTGTCCAGATCAAAATTGAACCACACCATGGTGCCCAATCGACCCGTTTGTTGCATAAGGAGCAATGCGGGAGTTGCTTGTCAAACGTTCTGATTCCGCCGGTCTTTGCTGTGGCCAAGGAACAAGACGATCCCCAGCCCGCACGCAATAAAAACCAGCGCCAGTGGGCTCGAGAGAAGAAACCATGGGTCACCGCCAGTTGCGGAGAACGCCTGGCGCGCGGTCGACTCGAGATTGCCCGCAAGGATGAACGCGATCACGAACGGCAGCACCGAGATTTCGAGCCGTCTGAACAGATACCCGAGCACGCCAAAACCCAAGGTCACGACCAACGCCGACATGGACGTCTCTTGTACATAGATCGCGGTCAGGGTCACGAGAAGTACGCACGGCAGGAGCACGTGTTTCGGGATGCGGACCATCACGCTCATGGCGCGCATGATGCGTCCGCCGATCAGCCAGTTCAGAATGTTCGCACACGTCATCGCCGTGAAGATCCCGAATGCCAGCACCATTTCCGGGTTCACGCCATCTGACGGGATGCGGAATACCGCAGGGCCCGGATTGAAACCACCGATCGACTCGGTCGCCAGGATCAGAAAGACGGCGGCAGCATTCCCCGGGATGCCGAGCGACAGAACCGGAATGAGGTTGGCCCCGGACACAGCAGAGTTCGCGGCCTCGGTCGCCGCGACGCCTTCCGGAGCGCCCTTTCCAAACTCGGGACCGATCGCCTGTCGCTTCGGATGCATCCGACGCCCGGAGGCATAGCCGATCGTCGCCGCGAGTGTTGATCCTATCCCTGGCAACGCACCTATCAGCGTGCCAATCGCCGCGGAGTTCGCAATGAATGGAAACAGCTTGCGCCGCTCATGCCATGGCAGGTGACTGTCGCCCGCCTCTGGCGTCCGCGCGATCCTGCCCGTCTCGGCGCGCTCACGCATCATATCCTCGAGACTGCGAAAGATCTCTCCGACAATCAGCACGCCCAGAACTGCCGAAGTGATTGAAAATCCCTGAGCGAGCCACGAAACATCACCCGTGAGACGCGGATAGAAGTCCTCCCCCGTCCCGACGAAAGCCGCGAGCATCCCGAGCCCCATCGCGATCATCCCTTTCGCGACCGACTCGCCGACAACCGCTGCGATGAAGGCGAGCGAGAACAGGATCAAGGCCGTCTTCTCTGGCAGATCGAGATAGCGCTCGACGAGTACGGCGAGAAAGGGCGCGCAGACGAACAATACGAGATCGGAGACCGTGTCGCCCGAGACAGACGCGAAATGTGCAACTTTCAGAGCCTTGCCGGACTGTCCAGCCCGGGTCATCGGATGGCCGTCGATCGTCGTCAAAACCGCGTCCGGCGTCCCCGGTGTGTTGAACAGGATGGCAGGGACCGCGCCGCCAATGGTAGCACCCTTCATTACGCCGATAAGGAACCCCATGACGGGCAGCAGGGCCTCGGTTTCAAACCCAAAGACCGAAATCAGGATCGGCAACGACACTGCCATGGCCATCGGTCCAGCCAGGCCCGGAGTGGCACCAACCAGCACGCCCGTGACGAAACCAGCGGCGACCATCACCAGGGTGACGGGAATGCCGAAACCCACGATTTCAATCAGCGAAGGCCCCTGAAAGACCGCGAGGACGCCCAACCAAACATGGTCCAGCATGTCCATCATACGTCTCCATTCGGAGGTAGCAGCAGATCCTCGAAGGGCAGATCGTAGAACAGCGCCAAGGCGAGCGTAACGACGACTGCGATGACAATCCGGCTCCAATGCCATCGGCGCTCGACGATATAGATCAACGCCGTGATCATCATGACGCCACCCAATATGAATCCGGCATACTTCCAAGGCGCGGTATCGCGCAGCGGGCGATAGTCCGCACCGGTCGCTAACTCGGCCAGTGCGGGACCTGCCCAACGCATCAGTCCGAGTGCCACACCCAGCGCGCAAACCAAACTCGCCAGAAAAGTAAGGTTTGCGAGGCTAAGTCTCCGCTCGCCCATGGCGGATAAACACAGCCAAAGGCCGGACAATATCAGGATCGTCCCCGCGACGGTCGGGGCCAGCGCGTCGCCAATGGATGATCGCCCACGCACGCGCTCGACCAACCCCGTTTCGCTATCCGCCGCCGCCCAGTAGAATGTGATGAACAGGCCGATCGCGAGAACGACCAGCCCCAGGACACGATCTTGCGTCAGTTTCGGCATTTTCTAGCGCCGCCCGGCGCTCCCCAGAACACCGAACGGTGATCCCCCTCGCTTACTGGTTCGCCTGCTCGAGCAGTGTCACGGCGGCGTCTTCGTCCGACGCCAGCAACGCGTCGAGCTCAGTGCCCTTTATGACTTTTGCGCCGCCAAACGCCTTTGCCAGGAGCGCGCCTGCCTTCGTGTTGGTATCGGTGACAATCCCGGCAATCGCCTCGGAGATCTCTGCTCGCGCATCATCAGGGAGGCCTGATGGCGCGGCAAACACAAAGTATCCACCAGCGTTCAGGTCGACACCAAGATCCTGCAGGGTCGGTGCGTCAGGAGATGCATCCAGCGGCTCTCCGATACCGGAGACGAGATTGATCATGTCCCCGGCCAGAACGGCCTTCGTCTGGATGCCCGCCCCCCAGCCAATGTCCAGATCGCCGGCGTTCAACCCGTTCATGACCCCTTTGCCGCCTTTGACCATGACGATGTTGAAATCGATCCCATGGTGTTTGCCGACCAGATAAGCGATGTCGGCTAGGCGCGGTGACATCGCGCCGAAACGGATCTGTTCGCCGCCCTTGGCCGCGGCAACGACATCATCCCAGGATTTGTATCCTTTCGATGTGAGCGCCACGATGCCCATCTGGAACCCGGCGGTTGTCGTCAGCGGCGTGAAATCGGATTGCTTATAGGCCTGCCTCTTCCCGGCAATCATGTTGTAACCGAGCGTCTCGGTGACGATGATACCGATCACAGAGCCGTCGTTTGGCATGTCCTTCATGGCGGCCGCGAGCACAGCACCGCCTTTTCCGGTCAACTGCTCCGGCACGATTTTCCAGCCTTTGCGGGCTTCCAGTTCTTCGGCAATCAACCGCGCTTGCGTGTCGGCGCCACCACCGGCCTTGAATGCGATCAGCATCTTGATCGGGCCCGGTGGCGTCCAATCAGCGGCCATCCCAGTTGCGGTCTGGGCAAACACGCCGAGCACAAGTGCCCCGGCCAGCAAAATCTGCTTCATGGTAACCTCCCTGAGCATATCGGCTTTGCGGTCTGTGCCGCATGTTCACAGATCATTGACACAAAAGCTTGATAAGTCAATTATTCGTTGGTCAACAAAATGAGGCCACATGCTATCGGACGCAGACTTGGAAGCTTCGACAGATATGGAGCTTACGCAGTTTCTTACATACCGGGTCGTCAAGCTGCACAACGCGCTTAATGCCCAAGCGGTCGCGGTTCTGGATCGTGTCGCAGGAATCACCCTGGCGCAATGGCGAATCATCGCACTTGTCGGTTCCGGAACCGCTAAGACGGCGCGGGACATCGCTCAGAAGTCGATCATCGCGCCCGCCGTGACCAGCCGGACGACCCGCGTGTTGGAGGAAGGTGGGCTCGTCTCGACCCGGCGCCCCTCGGCGGACAGGCGCGTGCTCGAATTGACCCTGACGGCGAAGGGCAGGCAGGTCTACGAGGAAACGCTTCCCCACATGCAGGCTAGGCAACGTGCCTTGCTCAGCATGCTGTCCACCGCTGAACGTGACATGATTCTAGGGATTTTCGACAAGCTCGAGCTCGCGGCCATGCGCCGAGAATTCCACGCATGACAGACAACCTGCTTGTCCTGATGTCCGACGAACATCAGGCGAGAGCCATGGGATGTGCAGGGCATCCGTTTGTTCAGACACCGAACCTCGACAGTCTCGCCGCGCGGGGCACGCGGTTTACCAGCGCCTACACGCCGTCACCGATATGTGTCCCAGCGCGTGCGAGCTTTGCGACGGGTCTCTATGTCCATCGGACTCGCCTTTGGGACAATGCGATGCCCTATGCAGGTCAGATCCCGGGATGGGGACATGCCCTTCAAGCCGCTGGCGTTCCGGTCGAGAGCATCGGAAAGCTGCATTACCGCGCAGAAGAAGACCCCGCCGGGTTCGACGTCGAGCATATTCCCATGATGGTTGCGGGTGGTGTTGGGATGGTCTGGGCCTCGATCCGCAAGGAGGATGAACGGGTGGCAATGCCCTCGCGAATGTTGGGCGACTATATCGGTCCCGGACAGAGCAAATACACTGACTATGACGCTGCTGTGGTCAAACACACAAGCGGCTGGCTTTCCTCGGCGCCCGAACAGCCGTGGTGCCTCTATGTCGGGCTTGTCGCACCGCACTTTCCCCTGGTCGTGCCGCAGGAGTTCTTTGATCTCTATCCACCCGACACCCTGCCACCGGCGAAGCTGCATCCGAACGATGGCCACGCGCGCCACCCCTGGATCGAACGGCAATTCGGCCTCGATCGCAGTGAGGAGAAGTTCCGGGATACGCAGGAGCGCCTCGCGGCAATGTCAGCTTACTACGGCCTTTGCACCTGGCTCGACCACAATGTCGGCCTGATCCTGACGGCTCTCGGTAATGCAGGCCTTACCGACAGTACGACTGTCGTCTACACCTCGGACCATGGGGACAATGTTGGTGCCCGGGGATTGTGGGGGAAGTCGAACATGTACGAGGAAAGCGCCGCCGTCCCGCTGATCATGGCGCGTCCGGGGCAAACCGCGTCGGTTTGCGAGACACCTGTGAGCCTGCTGGACCTTTCAGCGACCATCCCGGATCACTTCGGCGTTTCCTGCCAGACCGAAGGACCGGGCGTCCCGCTGCCCCGCATCGTCGAAAATCCGGACCGCAATCGGGCGGTGTTCAGTGAATATCACGCGGCGGGCGCCGTGACAGGAGCCTTCATGCTGCGCAAGGGTCACTGGAAGCTCATCCATTATGTCGGCTTCGAGCCAGAGCTTTTCGACCTGCAGAATGATCCCGAGGAGCTCACAAACCTCGCGAACTCCACAGAACACGCATCCGTTCTCGCTGCGTTGCAATCCGATCTACGAGTGATCTGCGATCCCGAAGAGACCGACGCCCTTGCGCACGCCGATCAGGTCGCAATGATCCAGCGGTACGGCGGTCGCGACGCCGCGTTGAAGCTGGGCGCACCAGCGGCAACACCTCCGCCTGATCTGTCAGCGCCTTAGCACGCCTTGGACACGGAATTCGTAGCCCTTCTGTTGATCGGCGCCGCGGCCGGCGGGTTCATCAATGGGCTTGCGGGCTTCGGCACGTCGCTGTTTGCACTTGGCTGGTGGCTGCAGATCATGCCGCCCGTGCAAGCCGTCGCATTGGTCCTTGCGCTCTCTGTTGCCAGCGGCTTGCAGGGCGCCTTCGTCGTCCGACACGCGGTTCAGTCAGCGAGATTGCTGAGGTTTCTCCTGCCGGGCTGTATCGGGATACCGATTGGTCTCCAACTACTCGACGTAGTTGATGCTGAAGCCCTGAAACTGATCATCGCAAGCTTCCTGCTCGCATATGGCGCGTTCTTCCTGTTTCGCCGTGATCTGCCGAACCTGACCTCGCCGACACGCGTCCTCGATGCAACTATCGGCTTTTTGGGAGGCATCCTTGGCGCCATTGCGGGCCTGTCCGGGCCCCTGCCAACCATGTGGCTCGCCATGCGCGACTGGCCACGGCACGAGACGCGCGCCGTCCTGCAACCTTACAACATCTCAATCCTTGGAATCTCAGCTGTTTTGCTGGCGATCGGCGGTGCCTATACCCGTGACGTTTTGATCGCTCTTCTCATAGCGCTTCCCGCCACCATGCTGGCTGCGCAAATCGGTTTATGGGTCTTCGGAAAGCTCGAGGATTCACAGTTTCGTCGCCTGTTGATCGGCCTGATGACTGTCTCCGGAATGATCCTGCTAGCACGCTCCTTGTTCTGATCCTGCGTCAGTCTTAATATTCATGAAATTATGTTGCGCAATATAGTTGCGTAATTGATGTGAATGATTTAGTGATTGTGCAACGCAACATCATATGAGTCGCCAAGTTGGCAGGAGCGGGAAATGCTGGATAACATGGGGCCGGAGCGCGGTTCGATCTGTATCGAGGATCTCGAAATCGGGATGTCGCGCCATGTCGAGAAGTTGATTACCGACTACGACATCCGCGCATTCGCCGAAGTTTCGACGGATCACAATCCGGTCCATATGGACGAAGACTACGCGCAGGACACCATCTTTGCCGGTCGGATTGCCCATGGGATGCTGACGGCCTCGCTCATCTCGGCGGTGATAGGCGAACAGCTCCCGGGACACGGCACAATCTATCTCGGCCAGTCTCTCAAGTTCATGGCGCCGGTGCGTCCGGGCGACACGGTGCGTGCCGAAGTCAGCGTCGCCACGATCGACTACGGCAAGCGCCGCGTGACGCTTGAATGTGCCTGTCGTGTCGGCGATACAATCGCGCTCAAGGGCGAGGCAACGGTTCTCGCGCCGTCCAAGAAATTCGACTGAGGCATCCGGGCCGCGTGTGCCTGGACAGGGCACGCACGGGGCAGGATGGAACGCGTCACCGGATATCGAGATCTGGCCGAACAGCTACGTCACGCATCTGTTGCGATCGGCAATTTTGACGGTGTGCACAAAGGCCATCAGACGCTGATCGAGGATGCCCGCGCCGCGGGTCAGCCTGTCGGCGTGATCACCTTCGATCCGCACCCGAGGCGCTTCTTTCAGCCTGATGCACCACCGTTCTGCCTGACGACCCCAGCCGAAAAAGCCCGCCGGCTCGAACGGCATGGGATCGACATTCTGTATCAATTGCCGTTTGACGCACACTTGTCGGGAATGGAGGCCGAAGACTTCGTGCGCGATGTCCTGTATGATGGCCTCGCGATCCGCCATCTTTCGGTCGGCGCGGATTTCCGCTTCGGAAAGGCGCGCAAAGGCGACGCAATTCTCTTGCGTCAGATGGGTCTCGAAAGAGATTTCGGCGTCACAATCCATGATCTGGTCGGGGATGAGACGGGGGAATTCGCCTCGACGGCGATCCGGACCATGCTGCAACAGGGGCAGTGCCGGGAAGCAGCGCAGCAGCTCGGCTGTTGGCATACGGTCTCGGGACCCGTCGTGCAGGGTGATCAGCGCGGCCGCGATCTTGGCTATCCGACCGCGAACCTCTCCTATGACGAACAGTTGATACCAAGATACGGGATCTACGCGACCTGGGTCGACATTTTGGAGGGGCCATACGCAGGACGCCATGAGGGCGTCGCGAGCCTTGGTGAACGCCCGACTTTCGGGATCAATGCGCCAAACTTCGAGGTGCACCTGTTCGACTTTTCCGGTGATCTTTATGGCACCGAAATCTCCGTCAGCCTTGTCGAATGGTTGCGCGGCGAAGTCGCCTTCGACGGTGTGGAATCCTTGATCGCACAGATGGACCGCGACAGCGCACGCGCCCGCGAAGTGCTTGCCGCAGCGTCAATCCCGGAGTAAGTCGCCCGCGTCTCACGATTTGGTCCCGCCTATGATCCGCTCCACACTCTTCAACATCGCATTCTACACGTTCAGCTTCTTCATCGCGATGATCTGCTGGATCATAGCAAAGGTCTCGACCCGCGAACGCATGTGGATTGTCCTGAACTTCTGGGGCCGTTCGGTACTCTGGCTTGTGCGCGTCATCCTCCGCGGTCGCGTCGAGGTGCGCGGCCTCGAGCATCTCGATCTCAGCCGGTCCCAGTTGATCGTCGCCAAGCACCAGTCCGAGCTCGACATCGTCATGCTCGGCGCGCTGATGCGCAACATCAGTGCCGTTGCCATGGAAGAACTGACCCGCTTGCCGTTCTTCGGCACGATCCTGAAGACGGTCGGCACAGTGAACATTGCGGTCGACAATGGGCCTCAGGGCCGGACACAGATGATGATCGATGGTGCAAAGCGCATTCGTGCCGAAAATCGGACGATGATCATCTACCCCGAAGGCGAGCTGATGAAGCTTGGCGCGAAGGAGCGATACAAGAGCGGCGCCGGACATCTTTACAAAGCCATGGACGTCGAGGCTATTCCCGTTGCGGTATCCTTGGGTGTGATCTGGCCACAGCGCCAATGGCGCAAGCACATAAACCAAACGGGTGCCATCGAGTTCATGCAGCCGATCCCGCCAGGAAAAGACTTCGAAACCTTCATGTCGGAGATCGAGGATCGCATCGAGAGCGGGACGATGGAGTTGATCGAAGAGCATGCTTCCGGGAAGGCTCTGGAGGATGCCCGTCGACGCCATGCTCGTGGTATCGACAATACCGAATGAAACTCAGCTAACTAAGTCCCAGAAAGCGTGCGCACGTTAACCGAGGCTCAAAGCCTCGTCGCTACCCATTGTCTTGTGGCGCATACGCTTCGCGCCTGCAATGCACATCGGGAGACGTATCGTGAAATTCATCGGCAATACACTGCTTGCCGCTGCCGCAGCCTCAGCGCTGATGGGCACGGCGTACGCGAACGAATTCGAACCTGCTCTGCGCGAACTGGCAGAACAGAAGATCATGCAGATCGCAAGCGATCCAGCGATCATCGCAGCGATCCAGGCCCGTAACGCTGACACTGGCGGTATGGCAGAAGATGCAATCATCGCGCTCGACAAGCAGTGGCGTGCAGAGGTTGGTGGCGCGAGCACGCCAACTATCAGTCCGGTGCTAGGCGGTCCCGTCGCAGATATGCTGCGCGCAGTTCGGGACGAGAGCGAAGGCCTGTTCACCGAGATTTTCGTGATGGACATGGTCGGCCTGAACGTCGCGGCGTCCGACACGACGTCGGACTACTGGCAGGGCGACGAGGCCAAGTGGCAGCAGACCTACAAGGCAGGCGCTGGCGCGGTGCACATTTCGGAAGTCGAGCTGGACGAATCGACGCAAAGCTACCAGAGCCAGATTTCGGTTGTAATCTCCGACCCGAGCAGCGGGACGCCGATTGGCGCTGCCACCTTCGGCGTCAACGTCGAGTTTCTTGAGTAAGGCAGTCGTTGCCCACGTCGGTCCGTAGCTCGGGCCGGCTTTCGTCCTCCGTGTAGGGTACAAACCATGAAGCTCTCGCTCCAAACGAAAGTCGCGCTGCTCGTATCCGTCGCGATTTTCCTGACGGCCACTGTCATCACCGGTCTCGCTGCGTTCTCGATGAAATCCGAGATGACGAGCAACATCAAGGCGGAGTCGAACGTCGTGGGCGGCCTGCTCGCTGAGAACTCTGCCGGAGCGATCAGGTTCAAGAAAGTCGAGGCACTGGCCGAAACACTTGGAACTCTGAAGAGCCAAACCGGAGATCTACTGCAAGGCGCGGCAGTCTACTCAGCGGACGGGACACTGATCACGACCAGCGATCAGTCTGCCGTACTCCCGCAAATGCCGCCGGCCTTGCCCAAAGTCCTGCAATCAGGGGTGGGTGTTTTCTCAGACGAGACACTGACCCACGTGGTCCCGGTGAAGTTTGGCAAGAACGCGCAGATCGTTGGCGCTATCGTATTCTTCTGGTCTGAAACCGCGATCGTACGCGCGGTCTGGTCAAACACAGTGACCAAGCTCGTCGTGACGCTGATCGTCGGCGGTCTGATGGCGATGTTGGCATGCCTTGCGCTCAACCGCCTGTTGTTGCGCCCACTCCAGGCTCTTGGATCGGCCGTAGATCAGGCTGGGCGCGGCGAAACGGTGACCTCGGATCTCATGGACCGTCCGGACGTTGTCGGCCATACGATGCGCGTTCTCCGCGACCTTAGCGAGACAATTCATGAAGGCGCCGCTGCGACGCGCAGGTTTTCCGATGGTGATCTCACCGCAAGCCTGTCGGAAGGAAAACGCTCGAATGGATTGACAGCGGCGTTGACCGACATGTTTGTGACGCTTTCGGACGTGATCCTATCAACCAAATCGAGCGCCGACGAAGTCGCCGGGAACAGCTTGGAATTGCGCGCTGCGGCAGACAAGATCAAGCAGGGTGCGGACCAGCAAAGCCACTCGGCATCATCCGCGGCGGCCGCGATCGAGGAGATGTCCGCGACCATCTCGGTGACCGCAGAGAACGCGAGCGAGACCGAGAAGATCGCAATTCAGGCCGCTGAGGATGCAACACGTTCCGGCGAGAGTGTCGAGCGTGCCGTCGAAGCCATGTCGGCCATTGCCGAGAAGGTTGGTATCGTTCAGGAAATCGCGCGACAGACCGACTTGCTGGCACTCAACGCAGCAGTCGAGGCCGCACGCGCCGGCGAACACGGGCGGGGTTTCGCGGTGGTCGCGGCGGAAGTGCGCAAGCTCGCTGAACGCAGCGGCCATGCAGCCGACGAGATTGTCGCGCTTGCGTTTGAAACCCGTACGACTTCCGAGGACGCAAATCGGATGTTGTCCGACTTGGTGCCAGGCATTCAACGGACGGCGGAACTGGTTCAAGAGATTTCGACCGCAACGCGCGAGCAAGACTCCACAGCCGAGCAAATGGCATCAGAGATCCGCAATCTGGATTCCCTCATCCGCGACAACAGTGAGACTGCCGTGGAAGCGGCAGCGGCGGCGTCCAAGCTCGCAGAAAGATCGGCTGCGCTCAATTCCGTTGTCGAGTACTTCTCAAATGACGGCGCGCGATCTGATTATTCGACCAGGTCGTCGAGTGTGGTGTCGGGTGATGTCGACAACGCCAATGCCGCGAAGCCTCGAGTTCGCCACGAGCAAACAAGCCCGCTGCGCAACTCAGGTTCTCATGGATCGTCGCACGTTTCGACGTCCGACAAAGGACCGAACAAGCCTCCCGCGGCTGGATCGCCGAAAGCGGGCGCGGCAGCAAAAGTGGAAACGAGAAGCAACGAGCACAATATCGTCAGCGGTCCTGAGGCCAAAAAAGAAACTGTGCCGGCCAAGAAAACGCAGACCCTTTCAAACACAGAAGGGTTCGATCTTGATCTTGACGACGACTTTGATGACTCCGAATTCGTCGCATTCAACGCGGCTTCGTAGATCGGACCACTACACCTGATCACTTTGATCATGGGTGGTTCAAAACACTGAATCGAAAAGAGTTTTGCGATGCGTTGAGCTCTGATTGCAGGCACTCCGAGCCATGGAAGCGCGAACTCCCGACAGCCAACCGCGTCAACAGTGCGCTCTCGAGTACCCACTCATGGACGGTTTTTTCCCAGGCGAGACCAATGATGGATTGATCTTGAAATCTCGTGGGAGTATCCGCGCGCTCAAGGCTTAGCAAAGCCCGGCGGAGCAGTTCACGGAGGTCGGAAATGGCGGTTCAGGTTGGAATCAATGGGTTTGGGCGTATCGGACGCAACGTCTTGCGCGCGATCATCGAGTCGGGTCGGACAGACATTGAAGTCGTCGCGATTAACGACCTCGGGCCTGTTGAAACAAACGCCCACCTCATGCGCTTCGACTCTGTGCACGGACGTTTCCCGGGACAGGTCACGACTGACGGTGACACCATCGATGTTGGCCGCGGGCCGATCAAGGTGACATCGATCCGCGATCCGAAAGAGCTGCCCTGGGGCGAGATCGATATCGCGCTGGAGTGCACCGGGATCTTCGCGACGCGCGAGAAGGCAGCTCAGCACCTCGAGAACGGATCAAAGCGCGTGCTCGTATCGGCACCTGCCACTGAAGCTGACAAGACAGTCGTGTTTGGCGTGAACGATGATAGTCTGACATCCGCGGATGTGGTGGTTTCGAACGCGTCCTGCACCACCAACTGCCTCTCACCCGTCGCCAAGGTGCTCCACGACGCAATCGGCATCGAGAGTGGGATCATGACGACGATCCACTCCTATACTGGCGATCAGCCAACCCTGGATACAATGCACAAGGATCTCTACCGGGCGCGAGCAGCTGGCATGAACATGATTCCAACGTCCACTGGCGCGGCAAAGGCCGTCGGCCTCGTCCTGCCTGAGTTGAACGGCAAACTGGACGGCTTTGCCATCCGCGTGCCGACACCAAACGTTTCAGTTGTCGATCTGAAGTTCGTCGCGAAGCGGGAAACATCCGTTGACGAGATCAACGACGCGATCCGCAATGTGGCCGACGGGAATGGCCCCCTGAAGGGTATTCTCGGCTATACGGACGCCAAGCTCGTTAGTATGGACTTCAACCACGATTCACACTCCAGCGTTTTCCACTGCGACCAGACGAAGGTGATCGACGGCACGCTCTGCTCGATCCTGACCTGGTATGACAACGAGTGGGGTTTCTCCAACCGTATGTCCGATACGGCGGTCGCCATGGGGAAGCTGATCTGACGCCGTTCCATAGCAGACGGATTTACCCCAGCTTATCCAAGTCGTCCTACGCGGAACACATCTCTACAAGGAATGATCCAGCATGTCGCTGAAAACGCTCGACGACCTCAATCTGGAGGGAAAGCGCGTCCTTGTTCGGATCGACATAAATGTTCCGATGTCGAGCGGACGTATTACGGACGATACCCGGATGCGTGAGGTGGTTCCAACCATTCGCGAGATCCTGGCGCAGGGAGGCAAACCAATCCTACTTGCGCACTTCGGACGCCCGAAGGGTGAAGTCGTACCCGATCTCTCGCTCAAACCACTCGCACAGCCTTTGGCCGAACTGCTCGGAAGCCCGGTAACGTATGCCGAACAGCCGCGCGATCCCGCCAATGGTGAAACAATACTCGTCGAAAACACACGTTTCTCGCCGATGGAAGAAACAAACGATCCAAGGATGAGCGCTCACCTCGCATCCTGCGCCGACGCGTATGTCAATGACGCATTCTCCGCAGCGCATCGCGCTCATGCGTCGACCGAGGGAGTGGCCCATCACCTGCCGTCCGCTGCAGGACGGCTGATGCAGAAGGAACTGGAAGCACTCGAGAAGGCCCTGTCGGCGCCAGATCGCCCGGTCGTCGCTGTCGTCGGTGGCGCGAAGGTTTCAACGAAACTCGCGCTGCTTGGAAACCTGATCCACAAGGTCGATCAGATCGTGATCGGCGGTGGGATGGCTAATACCTTTCTGGCAGCGCGCGGGATCGATGTCGGCAAATCGCTTTGCGAACACGATCTGACCGACGAAGCCGAACGGATCGCAGAAAAGGCGGTTTCCGCTTGCTGCGAAATCGTGCTGCCAACGGATGTCATCGTCGCTCGTGAGTTCAAGGCGGGCGCCGAGACCGAAATCGTTGCAGCAGATGCCTGCCCGGCGGACGCTATGATTCTCGATACCGGGCCCGCCTCGGTGGCAAACATAGCCACCCGTTTTGAAGCCGCTCGTACGCTCGTTTGGAATGGGCCACTCGGTGCTTTCGAAATACCTCCATTCAATGCCGCGACCGACGCCGCGGCTCTGAAAGCTGCCGAACTCACGCGACAAGGAAAACTCCTCACCGTGGCCGGGGGCGGAGACACGGTCGCCGCCCTGAACGCGTCCGGCGCGGGCGCAGATTTCAGCTATGTCTCGACTGCCGGCGGTGCGTTTCTGGAGTGGCTCGAAGGCAAGACCCTGCCTGGAGTCGCAATGCTCTACGCCGACTAAAGGCGAACAATCAGTATTAAGAACTGTAAACAGGGAATCGAAGAGCCGGTTATGCGCGCTCCGTTTGGCAAATCACGCTGCTGATCGCCGTTCGCAGAGAAAGACCGGCGCGAGATCCGGTTTTCCGACCGCTCATTCGACCGTAGCAGAGAAGATTCATCTTCCATCGTGAATTTGGCGCAGTTTAAAGGAACAACCTAGGGCCTGTGGACAATCATCGAGATGCGATGATGGTGGCGACGAAGTTCCAGTTGGCTGGATAGCTACAATCGGCCTCGTCGAAAACTACTTCGCGAAGATCAAAAAATTCCGAGGCATCGCAACGCGTTACGACAAG
>JBCAXJ010000093.1:0-14352 GCA_038534135.1 Pseudomonadota bacterium
GAATGTTTGAACGCGCAATTGCACGCCTTGTTGATCAAACGCGATGACGACTTACTTACACAACCAGCTCGCCCAACCTCTGCCGAAGTCGCCACAAAGTGTAGACGTCGCCACATTCGTTCTGTGGCGGTTGCGCGCCAGGCGGCTCACCATCCATGAAGAGCTTGGGTGATTTCTTCAAATGCTCAACCAGACGATCGACCACGGGGCCGAGATGGAAGGCGACCTTGCCGACCCAGCCTGCCAGCGTGGATCGGTCGAGGTGGATGCCGGACCGGGCCAGGATTTGAGCCTGTCGGTACAAAGGACAATGGTCTGCGTATTTGGCCACCGTGACATGCGCCAGCGTGCCCTCGGTGGGCAGCGCGCCTTCGATCAACCAGGGCCGCGCCGGCGCCTGGGTCACGCCATCGGTGCAAGTTCGGCAGGCGTATTTCGGTCGGATAGTGACGATCACGCGGAGCTGCGCCGGGGTGAGGAGGATAAAGCGGGCCTTCCAGTGGAAGGACCGCCCGTCGAACGGCCAGTCGATCGGTCCGGTCTTCACCGATGCGGTGCATTTGTCCGTAGCCACACGGGCATTCGAGGCTTTCCGGTTCGATGACTTCTTCAATCCGCGGCAACTCCTCAGGTAGATTGCCGTCGCCAGCGGGTCTCGAACCGGTGGCGCCCACGCTGACAACTGCGATTGACAGGTGCGCGCCTCGTACGCGACGCCGTAGGCATCGCACGGGCCTCTTCCGATGCCGCCTCGATCTCCTCGATAGTAATCGTGTTCACCATGGGCCTCGGACCGATGGCGGCTATCCATGGCTCACCCTCGAAGGCAAGCTGCCGCTCATCTTCGGTCAGCTTCTCGGACTTGTTGCCATGCAGCGCTTGGCGCAGTTCTTTGATCAATGCCTCCTGGCGTTTGTTCGCCTCGGACAGCACATCGACGCGCCGCTGCATCGCCTCGAAAGCCGCACGGTGTTCGGGTGGCAGTATGCTGAGATCGAGATCGTTCGGGTCTGGCGCCATGACCCGATTATACCGCCGAGGCGCTCGTCTCTGATGCGTAAAGAGCAGCCCGATTTACTCTGCCGCAGCCGGTGCCCGTACCCTTCGTCCATAGACACGGCGCCAATCCAGGCCCTCGATAAAGCCTCGAACTGCGCCTTCGAGAGCCGCATCACACCATCGCTGATAGCGGGCCAGGCAAACTTGCCGCCTTCGAGGCGCTTGTAGGTCAGCACGAGGCTGCTCTTGCGCCATTGTCTCTCGGACCAATGGCGTGACAATGGCTCACCCAGACGAGGATCTTGATCCGGTCGGCTCGCTTGGCACGGAACACGACCACGACACCGGAATGCGCCTTCAGACCAAGTTCCTTCTCGACATACGCGGCCAGCCCGTCATGGCCCTTTCGGAAATCTACCGGCTTCGTCGCGATCAAAACCTTGACCGCCTGGGACGGGACAATCACCGGGTCTGGCGCAGAGCAGCGGCGAGCTCCGCAATCCGGCTCACCGACGTATCGCCAGGGAGTCGCAGAGTGACGCCATCCACTTCCAATTCCATCGATGCCGCCACCGCAGGCGCTCTCTCCTCTACGACCTCGAGCGCAGCAAAGGCAGGGAAATCATCCTCCGGAATAGGGACATTCAACTTGCCCTTCTTCGCGAAACCCCGCCAGGTTGAGAGATGCTGCGGTGCCATTCCATTGCGCTGCGCAACATCACAGACGCGCGCACCGAGCTCCAGGCTTTCTCGAACAATCCGGATCTTCTCCTCGTCCGGCCATGACCGCCGACCGGTCGGGCCTTCAAGAACTTCCATGCGGCCAACACATCCGCGAGCCTCGTCTAACAAACGGACATCGCCATCGCGGGAAACGCCCCACCGAGGCCTTTCCTGATCGCTCGACTGTTCGAAACGTTTCATGTCACGATCCTCCTCAACAGGATCGTTTGAATCTCGTCAGCTACTCACCAGCAACGTGGGGTCAGCACACCGCTTACAAAGGATCCATCCAAGTCCTGAACTCAAACTGCTCAAGAAAGAGTTTGCGGACACCGTGTGGCTGTCGGCCGAGCACCAGAGGCCTAGGATAACTCGCTGATCTGATACGTCGATTTCGCCAACCATTCAGGCCTGATCTCGACACCCCAGCCGGGCGCATCCGTCACGCGAGCATGCCCGTTCTCAATCTCGTAAGGCGAGTGGACATACAGGTCTGTCTGCCACGGGTAATAATCGGCGCCCTCGATCGAGAACTCCAGATACTTGCCAGCATTGGGTATTGCCCGCAGCAGGTGCATTGTGAACAGGGTCACGAGTGACCAGTTCGCACAATGGGGTGTGACCGGCAGTCCGGCGGCTTTCGCCATATCGACGACCCGCAATGTGCGGCATATCCCGCCGAGATACAGGATGTCCGGCTGGACGATGTTCACGGCGCGCATGTCGATCATGCGCCGCCATGTTGGCAGGTCGCAGTCCTGTTCACCGCCGGTCACATCGATGTCCAGTGCGTCCGTTACCTGTTTGGTTTGGTGAAGCTCCCAATAGGGACAGGGCTCCTCGAAATGGCAAAACCCGTTGTCCTGAAGCATGTGTCCGACTTCGATGGCGCGATCCGGAGAATAACAACTGTTGGCGTCGATCAGCAGATCGACGTCGTCACCAAGTTCGCGCCGCATAGTCGGGATGATCTCTTCGGTTCGGCCGGGCCATTCGTCCTGGTTGCGGCCAACTTCCGCACCTGCGCGCATCTTGAAGGCGTCAAACCCTTGGCTGTCGCGCAACCGCTTCAGGCGCGTTGCTTCATCTGCCGGTGTGATGTCGCGTTTCATCGAGGACGCATACGCGCGGATCAGGCCTGCCGACCCTCCAAGCAACTTCGCTACCGGCTTGCCCTGTTGTTTGCCCCGGAGATCCCAGATCGCCGTATCGACCCCCGCCATTGCACGGCGCAAATACGAGCCTGGAAACTTGTGCTCTCGCTCGGTCACAAGATCGAGCAGATCGTCCAGATCGGTCGTGGCCTGTCCCAGGGTCCAAGGTGCGACCTGCCGGTGCAGCACCTGACAGGTGATGTCGGAATGGTAGGTCGAGACCTGTCCCCAACCCTGGGCGCCGTCTTCCGCCGTGACCCTGACAAAGCCGACGGCTTCGTTCGTGAATGTTTCGATGGATCTGAGTTTCATTGCGGTCTCCGGCTAGGCTATCGCATCTTGAAGGATCAAGTCCGAAGCCCGTTCGCCGACCATTATCGCTGGCGCGTTCGTGTTTCCGGTCGGGATCGTTGGAAAGATCGAAGCATCGGCCACGCGCAGGCGGTCTATCCCGTGGACCCTCAGCCGAGCGTCAACCACCGACATTGCGGGGTCGCTCCCCATGCGGCAGGTCGAGCATTGATGGAAAACCGACCATGAGGTGCTTCTCAGATATGTGGCAAGATCTTCGTCGCTCTGGACCTCCGCCCCTGGCAGAAGTTCGGTTTCGATGGCGGTCTGCAGCGCGGACATGCTGGCGATGCGGCGCATCAAACGAACTCCGGCCAGCATGACGCTCTTGTCGTGTTCTGTGTCGAGGTAGTTCGGATGTAGCTCGGGCGGCGCCATCGGGTCCGGCGATTTGATCTGTAAATGGCCTGTGCTGGTCGGCTTGCAGGGATTGAAGCCAAGCAGGAAGCCGGGGAATGGATCCGGGCTCATCAAAGGTCGAACCCCGACCGGTGCGCGCGTGTAGCTGACGGGAGAGAAGTATACCTGCACGTCCGGGCCTTCAGATTGTTCAGACAACCGCACGAAGCCACCGCCCTGGTTCAGGCTGAGCGACAGTGGTCCTTTGCGGGTCAGCAAATACTGCAGTCCGACCATCAATTTGCCCAGCAGTGGGCGCAGTTCCTGGTTGAGCGTCGGCACGCGTGAACGGAAGTAGAGGTCACAGCCCAAGTGATCCTTCAGGTTGCGTCCAACATGGGCTGCATCATGTACGACGGGGATGGCATATTGCTTCAGGACGTCATCAGGTCCGATCCCTGATAGCTGCAACAATTGCGGGGAGTTGATCGCGCCGCCGCACAGGATCACCTCGCCCCGGACACGAGTTGTCTTCGAGGCGCCATATTGCATGTATTCGACGCCAACCGCGCGTTTGTCTGCCAGCAGAACGCGTGTGACATAGGCTTTGGTTTGTACGTTCAGATTTGATCGATTGCTCGCGGGACGAAGATACCCACGAGCTGCCGAAGCGCGAAAGCCGCCCTTGGTGGCAATCTGGTACAGTGTTGCCCCGTCCATGTCCCCGCTGTTGTAATCGGCGCACGTACCCAGGCCGACCTGATCGGCTGCTTCTAGATAAGTACGGGTCAGCGGATGAACTTCCTGCGAGACATCGTGCACCGCGATCGGTCCACCAACGCCGCGGTTTTTATTTGCCGGGCCGTCCCAATCCTCGAGACGGCGAAAAACCGGAGCAACGTCTTCCCAGTCCCAGCCCGCCGCTGCGGAGTTCCACTCTGCATAATCACGCGGATGACCCCGGACATGAACCATCGCATTGATTGAACTTGATCCGCCCAGAACCTTTCCGCGTGGCCAATAGGTGCGCTGATTGTCCAGACCGGGAGACGGTTCGGTCACGTATTTCCAGTTCACTGCGGCATCGTGGAAAATCTTTCCGTATCCGATCGGGATGTGGATCCACGGGCTTCTGTCTGGTCCGCCAGCTTCCAGCAACAGAACAGTGTATCTCCCGCATGCCGTCAGGCGACTGGCCAGCGCTGAACCTGCCGAGCCTGCACCGACGACGACATAGTCGTAGACCTCTTCCTCACTGGAATTCCGCATGTCACTTCTCATTCGAACCGTGTTTGCAAACCTGCACTGGTGTTCACGAAATCACCATGATCATGCTGACCGCACATTCAACATCGATTGGGTCTCGCGGCTCATGCCGCGCGAACAACAGACTGCTCGTTGGCTTGGCGGTGTTTCAAACGGATTTGAGCATTGAGATAACGGTCGCCTCTCGCAGGCTACAGTCGGCACCTGGACCGAGTTTGCGATGACGGCGACGCAGATCGACTGAGAAGTGAATACGCAAGGTGTCGCTTGGCGCAGGTTTCAAGAGTTGCAGACGATACGTTCCTTGCGACACTTAGCGTCCGGACAAAGCGGCGCGCTGAATCTGACGTTGATCCTTCCGACGATACCAGGCGACCGCCGCAGGTAAGAACCAGGGATTGCCTCGATACAGAGGGCGTGTCGGGTTGCGCAGATCATCGAAAGCCGTGATGCCCTCTGCCTGCCCCAGAACCTTTTGGCCCAGGCGCCGGCCCAAATAGCTGGCCATTGAGACGCCAGACCCACAATAGCCCATCGCGTAGTGCACGCCGTCGTGGACACCGGTATGAGGCAACTCGTCAAACGTGTACGCAACGCGACCCATCCACGAATGCGTCACCTGATACGGGGCAAGTTGCGGAAAGATCCTGCACATATCAGCGAACAGCTTCGGCCCACTGATCGAGGTGTTCGTTTCATTTGCTGATACACGCCCGCCGAACAAGATCCGTTTGCCGTCTGGCGAGCTGCGGTAATAGTAGACGACCTTGCATGTATCGCTTGCGATGCGGTCCGTCGGGAACAATTCCGCCATAAGGTCTTGCGGCAACGGCTCGGTGGCAATGATGTAACTTCCAATCGGAATGACGCGCCGCTGGAGCCAGGGCGTCAGACCTGTCGTGTAGCCATTCGTTGCCACGATCACCTCACGCGCATGAACAGGACCCTTTGCGGTCGTAAGCAGAAATCCATTCGAGTCCTGTTCGATGCCTGTAACCGCGCAATTCCCGACAACCCGGACACCGGCTGAAACTGCCGTCTCCAACAAGCCCCGATGGTACTTTGCTGGGTTCAGCGCCGCATGCCGCGCAAAGACGACGCCGCCAAAATAGGTGTCCGACCCAAGTTCTCGCCTCTGTTCCGTGCGCGGAACCGCGAAAGCTTCGATCCCCTCATCTCTGGCCAGAGTTTCGGCATCCCGTGCGAGTTCTTCGTAGTGCGCTGGCGTGTGTGCGGCGTGATAGCGGCCATTCCGGCGAAAGTCGCAACCAATTCCTTCAGCTGTCACGAAATCCTCGATCCATTCCAGCGCGGTTTCGCCTTCCTTACGGATCGCTCGGGCCCGTTCGGCACCGTATTTGTTCGTCAGTTTCTCCAGGGATGGTTTGATGCTGGTGCTGATCTGTCCGCCATTGCGCGTACTGCAACCAAAGCCCGGTTCTTCGGCGTCCAATACCAGGGTCGAGCGACCGCCGCGCGCCGTTTCGATCGCCGCGTGTAAACCCGTATATCCCGAGCCAACGATTGCAACGTCCACGTTCTGGATCAGTTCGCTCTGACGAACCGGCAGCTCGGCTAGGTCGTCCAGCCAATACGAGCTGTGCCTACAATCCGGCTTCAGGATGTCCCGTTTCAGATCCATTGCTCCCGCACCATTCAATTCGCTCGTCTCGTTGTGACAAGGCTGCGATTGCGATGATCGTACTTGTCAGCTTGATTGACCATAAGGAATCGCACTTCCTGCCGTTCTCAGTGCACTGGACACGATCAGCAGAGAAAGCGATCATCAGGGTCAGTTTCTGTAAGGCCGTTTACCAGAACCGCGAACGCGGCATCCGTGGCCTCGAGCGCTCTATCGATGTCGTCTTGCGTGTGCGCGGCTGACAGGAACATGTTGTGCCACGGGTGCAGGTATACGCCCCTGCGCAATGCTTCCGATGTAAACCTATTGCCCTTCGCCAAATCGGGATCGTCGTCGAACAAAACCATCGGCATCTGAACCGGCCCGGTCTGGCGGATCCCGACGCCGTGATGCTTGGCCTGTTCAGCCAGTCCGTCGCGCAGGCGCTGGCCCAAGCGCTCCATGTGTCCGACCGGATCGCCCACGTGCAGTTTCGTCAGCGTCGCCATCGCAGCGGCCATTGGCCCTGGGGCGCACCAGAAAGATCCGGTCACGAAGATCTGTTGCGCTGCCTCGCGGAACCGATCATTGCCGGTCACCGCGCCCAGCGGATGGCCGTTTGCAATCGCTTTGCTCCAAGCCGAAAGGTCGGGCCGGATACCGAGCGGTTCCCAACTACCGCCGAGGTTCAAGCGAAAGCCAGCGCGGACATCGTCCAAGATCAACGCGGCATCAGCTCCGTCGCAGGCCGTGCGGATGGCTTGGGCAAAGGCGAGGGTCGGCATTTCCTGATCCTTGCGCGCGTCATGGCGGAAGGCTGACACGAGTATCCCCGCCAGATCGCCGCCAGCGATGTCCAGTGCCCGGTCAAGGCTGTCAGTGTCGTTGTAGATGTACGGGATCAAATGGGCGCGGTCCTCCTCGGTGACCCCAGCGACAGAGGGAGAACACCAGGGCACTGCCCCGTGATAGGCGCCCTCTGCCACCAGGATCTTCCGCCGTCCGGTCCCGGCCCGGGCCAGTGTTACGCACGTCGTGGTCGCGTCTGTGCCGTTCTTCTGGAACATCGCCCAGTCGGCATGTGGGATTGTATCCACGAGCAACTCAGCCAACTCGACCGCCACGCCGGTCGGCCCGTTGAGGATAGCGCCGTCACCGCCCACCGCCTCGACGGCGGCGGCGACGTCTGGATCGCTGTATCCCAGGATCATCGGCCCGTAGGCACACATGAAGTCCAGGTATTCGGTTCCATCGGCGTCCCACAGCCTGCTTCCACGACCATGCGAGAAATACTGCGGAAACGCCGGGGGCATACGGGCGGCGTTCATGTGTCCCCACATCCCGCCCGGTATCACGCGCGATGCACGTTCGCGCAGGTCCCTGTCCTTCGAATTGGCTGGCATCGCTTTCCCCGCAATCTCAGTCTGTGATGACTGTGTGCATTGCAGCATTTTTTAGCGCCCGCGTAACCCATCATTGTGGACATCCTTCTTCGAATCTCTCACGGTCAGGGTCGGGTCCCGCTCAAAAGGGCCATGCGTTCTAACGATACCTGCGTTTTGACCGACGATAATTGGCATCAGAGAGGAGAACATCATGACATTTTTCCGGAAGATAGGCGCTTGGGTGGCGGTGCCGCTGACGGCAGCGCTGTTGTCGGCGCCAGTCCAGGCTGGGCCGCCGAAAGACACCTTTGTCATGGCAAAGGATATCTCCGACCTGATCACGCTGGACCCTGCCGAGGTGTTCGAGCTTTCGGGCGGCGAAATCATCGCGAACATCTATGACCGCGTCATGATGTACGAGCCCGAGGATCTGTCCACGCTGGTGGGTGGCGTCGCGGAAAGCTGGGAAATCGTCGATGATGGCAAGGGCATCATCTTCTCCATCCGACCCGGCATGAGCTTCCATTCCGGCAACCCTGTTACCGCCGAGGATGTGGCGTTTTCGCTGCAACGTGTCGTCAAGCTGGGAAAGACGCCGTCGTTCATCGTCACGCAATTCGGATGGACGCCAGAGAACGTCGATGACCTCGTCGTCGTCGACGGCGACAACGTGAAGATCACAATTACCGAAGAATTTTCTCCCGCGCTCGTGCTGAATGCTCTCTCTGCTGGCGTTGCCTCGGTTGTTGATATGAAGACTGTAATGGAGAACGAGGTCGACGGCGATCTCGGCTATGCTTGGCTGAAGTCGAACTCGGCCGGATCAGGCGCGTTCAAGCTGCGCACGTGGAAGGCCAACGAACTGGTGATGATGGAGGCGAATGCCGACTATCGCCACGGTGCCCCGGGCGTGAAGCGGGTCATCCTGCGCCATGTGGCCGAGCCTTCTGCACAACGCCTGATGATGGAAAAAGGCGATGTCGACATCGCGCGGAACCTGACGCCCGATCAGATCAAAGGGATCGAAGGCAACGAAGACATCGTCGTCCGTGCAGATCCGAAGGGCACGCTGGTCTATCTGGCAGCCAACCAGGCGCATCCGATCCTGGGCAAACCCAAGGTGGTCGAGGCGATCCGCCACCTGGTCGACTATGAGGGCATGGCGAATTCCTTCCTCGCAGGTCAGTACGTCGTTCACCAGGCCGCATGGCCCGGCGGATTGTGGGGCGCGCTGGACGAAAAGCCGTTCACTCTGAACGTCGACAAGGCCAAGGCTCTGTTGGCTGAAGCCGGGCACCCTGACGGGTTCGAGATGCAGATCGACACGCTGAACAGGGCCCCGTTCCCGGAAATCGCTCAGGCGATCCAGGCGACGCTGTCCCAAGCGGGCATCAAGGCCGAGATCGTGACGTCAGAAGGCAAGACGCTTTGGCCGATGTATCGCGCCCGGAAGCACGAGATGATGGTTGCGATCTGGTCGCCCGATTACACCGACCCGCATTCCAACATCGACAGCTTTGCGAACAATCCGGACAACAGCGCCGAGGCGAAGTTGACGGGCGTCCTAGCCTGGCGCAATTCCTGGCAGGATGAGGCCATGAACGCGAAGGTCGCGGCAGCGCGGAACGAGTTGGACGTGGCCAAGCGCGAAGCAATGTATTTCGACATCCAGCGCGACCTGCAGAAGAACTCGCCTTATGCGGTGCTGTTCCAGCAGGCCGAGCAGACAGTGATGCAGAAGACCGTCGAGGGCTTCGTGTCGGGGTCCAATTTTGACCTGGTCTTCTACCGGGGTGTGAAAAAGTAGTCCCGGGAGTTGACTGAACAAACGACGTCACCGGCAGCGCGGGGGAAGTCTCTTGCGCTGCCGCGATGGGTTTGGACCGTGGGAAACACGATCCTCACCGTGGTCTTGACATTCATTGGCCTGACAGCGGTTACCTTCGCGATCGGACGCGTGATGCCGGCGGACCCCGTGCTGGCGATCATCGGCGACCGTGCCTCGAACGAAGTCTATGAGCGTGTCTATCTCGAGATGGGGCTCGACCGGCCGATCTACGAACAGTATTTTCGGTATCTGGGTGAGCTTCTGAGCGGCGATCTGGGCATGTCCATCATGACCGCCCGCCCGGTTCTGACCGATATCGCCATCTTCTTCCCGGCGACGCTCGAGTTGGCCACGATCGCCACTTTGATTGGTGTGTTTCTGGGCATTCCCATGGGCGTGCTTGCGGCTGTGAACCAGGGCCGGTGGATCGACCATGTGGTTCGCGTCTTTGGCCTGATCGGGTACTCCGTCCCGGTCTTCTGGCTGGGCATGGTCGGCCTTCTGATCTTCTACGGAAACCTCGGCTGGGTCGGCGGCCCGGGCCGGATCGAACCCTATTTCGACGGTATCGTCGACACTGTCACCGGGATCATCTTGATCGATTCGGCAATGGCCCAGGAATGGGACGTGTTCTGGGATGCCGTATCCCACATCATCCTGCCATCGGCGATCCTGGGTTCATTCGCACTGGCTTACATCGCACGCATGACCCGCAGCTTCATGCTGGATCAGCTGTCTCAGGAATACGTCCTGACAGCACGGGTCAAAGGTGCATCGGAACTGGCCGTCATCTGGAAGCATGCCTTCCGCAACGTGCTGGTGCAGTTGATCACCATCATTGGGTTGACTTATGCGTCGCTGCTCGAGGGCTCGGTGCTGACGGAGACGGTGTTCTCCTGGCCCGGCATTGGGCAATACATCACCACATCATTGTTCAATGCAGACATGAACGCCGTGTTGGGCGGCACGATCGTCGTCGGCGCGTGCTTCATCGGCATCAACATGCTTTCGGACATGCTCTACAAGCTTGTCGACCCGAGGGCCCGAGGGTGAACGACGCCACGTTCCGTGGGTGGTTGTTGTCAGCATCACCCCAGTCGGTGACGCAGGCCCGGTGCCAGCGTGCCTATCTGGGGTGGCTTGCATTCCGCACCAATCCGATTGCGATGACAGGGTTGATCATCGTGCTTGCTCTGGTGTCGGCGGCGATCCTTGCCCCCGTGATCACCGGCAGCGATGGATTGACCCCGACACTGGAAAATCGTTTGCAGCCAGCGAGCGCTGAACACTGGTTTGGAACGGATCAACTGGGTCGGGACATCTACGATCGCATCGTCTGGGGCTCGCGCATCACGCTCTACATTGTCGCTCTTGTTTCAATTATCGTGGTTCCAATCGGGCTGCTGATCGGCACGGTCGCGGGCTATATGGGTGGTTGGGTCGACAACATCCTCATGCGTGTGACCGACATCTTCCTGGCCTTTCCGCGCCTGATCCTTGCATTGGCCTTGGTGGCGGCACTGGGTCCGGGGTTGGAGAATGCCGTCCTGGCGATCGCCTTGACAACTTGGTCGCCGTACGCACGCATAGCGCGCGCGGAGGTGCTGACCATTCGCAAGTCCGAGTTCATCATGGCCGCCGAAGCTCAGGGTGCCTCGACCTTCCGCATCCTGCGCAAACACATCGTGCCACTTTGCCTGGCGTCCGTGATCGTGCGCCTGACATTGGACATGGCGGGGATCATCCTGACGGCGGCAGGCCTTGGCTTCCTGGGCCTCGGCGCGCAGCCGCCAACTCCTGAATGGGGCGCGATGATCGCCACCGGCCGACCCTTCCTGTTGGATCAATGGTGGGTGCCCACGGTGCCCGGCATCGCAATCTTCGTGGTCTCGCTGGGCTTTTGCCTGCTGGGCGACGGACTCCGTGATGTGCTCGACCCCAAGAGTGCTGGTGGATGACGGCACCCCTGATGACGGTCGAGGACCTGCGGGTCACTTTTCGCACCCCGCGCGGGCCCGTGGATGCCGTGCGCGGCGTGTCCTTTCAGCTTGGCCGGGAACGGCTGGGTATTGTTGGTGAATCCGGGTCCGGAAAGTCTCAGACCGGTCGTGCTCTGCTGCGCTTGTCGGCGCGCAATGCTCAAATCACCGCCAAGCGGATGGAATTCGATGGCATAGATCTGCTGTCGGCCAGCGAACGACAAATGCGTGACATTCGCGGCGCCCGCATTTCGATGATCATGCAGGATCCGCGCTATTCACTGAACCCGGTCATTACCGTGGGCGAGCAGATCACCGAGGCGTACTTGATCCACGCGAGCGCAAGTCGAACCGAGGCCCGTGACCGAGCGCTGGAGATGCTGCGCACCGTCCAGATCCGTGAGCCGGAGAAGGTCTTTGACCTGTATCCCCATCAGGTGTCGGGCGGCATGGGCCAGCGCGTCATGATCGCGATGATGCTGATTCCCGCACCGGACATCATCATCGCGGACGAACCCACTTCCGCGCTGGATGTGACGGTTCAATTGCAGGTCCTGGCCTTGCTGGATGACATGGTCCGCGAGCGCGGAATGGGCCTGATCCTGATCAGTCATGACCTCAACCTAGTCGCATCGTTCTGCGATCGTGTGCTGGTGATGTATGGCGGCCGTGTGGTCGAGGTGCTCGAGGCGGGGCAACTGACCTCGGCGCAGCATCCCTATACCCGTGGCCTACTGAACTGCTTGCCGGAACTGGATCGCCCACAACGCGTATTGCCCGTGCTTGAACGGGATCCGGCCTGGCTGGACTAGACGATGATCGATGTCCAGGACCTGAGCGTGATCTTCGGGAATGGCCGCAGCCATGTGCACGCCGTGCGTGGTGTCTCATTCCATGTTGGCAAGGGAGAAGCCTTCGGCTTGGTCGGTGAATCGGGCTCCGGTAAATCCACCGTATTGCGGGCCATCGCAAGGCTCACACAGGATTGGACCGGCACGATCCGCATCAACGGTCAGGCATTGGCCCGACGCCGTGACCGACGCACCGCGCGACACATGCAGATGGTGTTTCAAGACCCTTACGGCAGCCTGCATCCACGCCATACAGTGAATGACATCCTGAGCGAGCCGATGGAGATCCATGGCCTCGACAATCGCGAAAAGCGCATCCTGCAGGCGTTGAAAGATGTCGGACTTGGTGTGGATCTGCGCTTTCGCTACCCACACCAGATCTCGGGCGGCCAGCGCCAACGCGTCGCCATTGCCCGCGCGCTGATCCTCGAGCCTCAGATCCTCTTGTTGGACGAGCCGACTTCGGCACTCGATGTGTCCGTTCAAGCGGAAATTCTCAACCTTCTCGGGCGGCTGCGAGCCGATAGGGGGCTGACCTACATTATGGTCAGTCACAACCTCGCCGTGGTTGCCCATATTTGCGAACGCATAGCGGTGATGAACCGTGGGCGCTTCGTGGAAGAGATGAGTGTTGACCAGCTTCGCGCCGCAGAAGGCACGGACGCCTACACGACCCAGTTGATCCAGGCGAGCAAAGGCTACGACCGCGAAGTTGCGCGCCAGATCAGGACGTTCGAGTGATGGGTGCCATGCAGGACTATGACGCCTGGAAGGCCGACCGGAAAACCGCACTGCTGGCAGAGGACGGTTGGCTCAACCTGATTGCCCGTCTTGAGCTGCCATATGGTACGTATTCAATCGGATCCGGATCGGACTGTGCGTTGCGTCTACCTGTTGGGCCTGAACATCTGGGCACCGTCGCCCACGGCCCGGACGGTGCCGAGTTCGCCAGCCCGGGTGATCCGCCCCAAAGTTTCAGAACGGCCCCTGGCGGGTTTCCCCAACTGAAGGTTCCGCCTTTCCTTCTGGAGCTTCACGATCCCGGTGATGACCCCGCTCTGCGGGTCCGGGACTTGACGCAACCGCGCGAAGTCACTCTGGACTATTTCGCCTTCGATCCGGCATGGGTGATTCAGGCTGAGTGGAGGGCAATGGACGCACCGCAGCAGATCGAGATTGGCCAGAGTGGCGCGCCCGACACCACGGTGACCCTGACGCACGAGGCGCGCTTTACCCATCAGGGCCAGGCGATTCATCTGGTCCCGACGCACTGGAAAGCCGGCAAGCCGATGTTCGTGGTCCGCGACGCAACCTCCGGTCCGCAGACCTATGCCGCCTCACGCTTCCTGATCGCGGAACCGACACAAGGCGGTGAGATCACGCTAGACTTCAACCGGCTGCACAACCCGCCCTGCGCGTTCACCGACCATGCGATCTGTCCGCTCCCGCCGTGCAGCAATGTCTTGCCGTTTGCCATAATGGCGGGAGAGCTGAAGCCGAGCGCCTAGCTATTTCAGCGTTTCGAACAACCGGCGCAGCAACAACATCCGGGGCACGAGCGAACTGACATAGAGATGCTCGTCCAGCGTATGTGCACCGGCGCCGTCGACGCCGAGTCCGTCCAGTGTCGGTGCGATCGCCGCAGTGAAGTTGCCGTCGCTGCCGCCACCGGTGAAGGTGTCCTCGAGTTCAAACCCGATCTCGGCGGCCAGTCCACGCGCATGCTCGAAAAGTGCGGTCACCGAGTTGCTCTTCTTGTAGGGCGGTCGGTTCATGCCGCCGGACACCGTCAGGCTGACCGAGGGATTGCGGGGCTCCAACGCATAGACCGCGGCCACAGCCGCCTCGCCCTCAGC
>JBCAXJ010000094.1:0-14289 GCA_038534135.1 Pseudomonadota bacterium
CGCGCCACCAGCCCGCTTTGGCGGTGGAGGGGGTGGGCGGGTGGGCCTCCCCGCCAAAGCGGGCGATTGCCCGGCAACACGACACCTGACGAAGCAAGAGCGATCGCGCGCCTCAGAAACGATCCATCAAGCGATCAAGATAGTCCAGTTCAAGCTTGGGACGGGAGGGGTCCGCGGCGCGGCGGCGCAACTCCTGCATCAGCTCGCGGCCACGTTCCAGCAAGGACTTGTCCGGAACCTTGGTCGACCGCCCATCGAGTGCCCCATAAGACGACGACGGGCGCTCGAACGGATCGAGTGTCTCGTTGTCACTGGCCTGCCCACGGCCGCGACGTTGTCCCTGCGCCTCGGTCTGGCCCTGTCCGTTGCGCATCTGCTCGGCAAGGGCCTGCGCGCCCTCGTTCATCTGGTCGAGCGCATCCATCTGATCGCGCACCGCGTCGGAATTCGATCCCTGTTGCAGGTCATCACGCGCGTCCCCCATGGACCGCGCGGCTTCGTCCAGCGCACGGGCTGCATCGTCCGAACCGACACCGCGTGACAGGGCTTCCAACTGACGCCGCAGCGCTTCCTGCTGATCGGCGAGGTTGCCGCCACCGCCTTGACCGCCTTGCATCTCGCCAGGTTGCATGCCTTCGCCACGCTCGCCCTCGCCGCCTTGCTGACCGCCCTGGCCATGCTCGTCGCCACGGCCCTGGCCATCGCCGAAGCCCGGTTCTTCCTGGCCTTCGCCCTGCTGTGGAGCACGGCCCAGCTGCTGTTCGCGCCGCCGTTGACGCAACTCGTCGAAGGTTTGGTCCGAAAGATCGCGCTGGCGCTGGATCATCTCCTGCAATTCCTGCATCGCCTGTTCGCCGGGACCCATCTGCTGTTGCTGGCCCTGCATGGCCTGCATGTTCTCAAGCATCTGTTGAAGCTGTGACAGCATCTCGCGCGCCTGATCGCGCAGGCCCTGTTCCGCCTGTTCCATCATCTGGTCCAGCATGTCGTTCAGATCCTGCTGGGTCATCTGCTGGTTTGGCATCTGTTGCTGCTGGGCTTGCGCGTTCGGATCGCGTTGCGCCTGCTGCGCGAGCTGCTGAAGGTAGTCGTTCATCGCGGCGCGCATCTCTTCCATGGCGCGGCGAATGTCTTCCTCGGAGCCAGTTTCCAGGGCTTCACGCAGCGCCTCCTGCGCCTGCCGCAAACGCTCCAGCGCGTTGGACAGATCTCCGTCCTCCAGCGCCAGGGCCGCCTGCCAAAGGAACTCGATCACGTCCGGTGCCGCGTCCGGCACGGTCTCGGTGCCGATCGATCCTGCCAGCCGCCGGATCGCGATCCTCACCGGGAGGTAGATCGACATGTCGTCGAAAATCTCGTCAGGACGTCGCGTCACGGCCTGAAGCACGTCAAGCACCCGCGTTGCCTCGCCATAGTCCAGCGCCAGTTCGCGACGCTGTTCGACCAACGCCTTGGCCAGCGGGTTGTTGAAGATCCGCGCAGGCAGCGTGATCTCTCGTGGCTCGGTCGTGCCAATCTGTCCGGCACCGTCCTCGGCCTTGAGCTCAAGCATCAGCTTTGCTCCGGCCCAGGGGTGTGCCGTGAAATCACGGATCGCCAGATCCTCGACCTCGCGCAGATCACCAGTGATCGGCAACGGCAAGCCGAAGTTGATCACATCCAGCGGCAAGCCTTTCGCGTTCTCCGGGTCGTGATCTTCTGGCGCGATCTCTGCCCAAGCCGACGAGATCCCGTAATCGTCCGAGGCTGAATAGGCCAGCTCAAGGGCTCGGGTCACGGTCGGGCCAGGTTCGCCGACAACCTCGATCTCGGGTTCATGATCGGGGAGCATCTCGATCGCCCAGCGGCCGAGTTCCTCTTCACCCAGCGTGACGACCAGTTCGCCCGAGCTGGAGACAACGCCCTGCACTTCAGCCAGACCACCGCCGAGCATCGTGAAGTCGCCGAGGCCTGCTGCCTCACCACCCGACAGAACGGGCAGCGCATCGGCGTCCGTCACACGGATGATCAGATCCGACCCTTCGGGCAGCAGCACCGGTTCAGCGGCAACCGCGCCGTCGGCAGATGCCGTTTGAGTGAGATTGTCGAGATAGACGATAGAGAGGCCAGTATAAGCGGGCGGCGTCGCCCATGCCTCGATAAACGGATCGCGTTCGGCGAACGCAGACCCCGGGACCTCTTTCAACGGTGCCGGGTTTGCCGCATCCGCGACACGACTGGTGATGTCACCACCAGACGCAATGAGTGCTGCAACCAGCAATGCCGGTGCTGCGAGCCGCAAGGCCCAGGTATCGAACTGCGCCAGACGAAGGTCGGGCATCCGGGCACGCAGGGCCACGGCTGCCGCCTTGGCCCGATCGATATGAACTTTCCAGATCGACTCGGATGCCTGGTCGCCCTGACCGACGACCAGATCCTCGCGCAATGTCGCAAGCGGACGGCGCGGGTCTTCTTCGTCCAGGCGGGCATCTACCGCTTCGGCGTCAGGCTGACGAAAGCGCATTCCGGAAAGGATCAGTGCTGCCGCGATGGCCAGCCCGAGAACGCCCAGCGCAATACGGTGACCAAGCGGACCGAATGCATTGAACACGCCGAGAAGCGCGAGGCTGAACCCCAGACAAATCACCACGAGGGTCGGCCATCCGGCGCGCGCAATCCTCTCGGCAAGCAATGCCCAGCGGGTCAGTTTGCGCTGCCGTTGCAGCACCCGCATCTCGTTCCCCCGAAGCCCCCCGTCCGTGAAGATCGACATCGTACTCCTTTCGGGCGTCAGACTACGATTCGCTGACGCTTTCGCTCAACCATGTCGGGACCGTATCACGGTCGATCATCTCTGCATATGTGGGGCGGTCGCGGATCACTGCAAACTGATCGCCTTTGACAAGTACCTCGGGCACCATCGGACGCGCATTGTATTCGGATGACATGACCGCACCGTAAGCGCCCGCCGACCGGAAAGCCGCCAAATCTCCCGCTGCCATATGCGGCAGGGTGCGTTGCTTGGCGAAGGTGTCACCGGATTCGCAGACCGGACCTACTACGTCGACCGGTCCAATCGGTACATCCGAAGCAGGCTCGGCCACCGACACGATATCATGCCAGGCGTCATACATTGCCGGTCGGATCAGGTCGTTCATCGCCGCATCCAGGATCAGGAAGTCGCGATCTTCCCCCTGCTTTCGGTATATCACCGAGGCCAGCAGAATGCCTGCGTTCCCGGCGATCAGGCGGCCCGGTTCGATCTCGATCTCGCAACCCAGGTCGCCGACGGTCTCGCGGATCACCTGGCCATAATCGAACGGCAGTGGCGGGCGTTCGTTCGAATTCTGGTAGGGAATCCCGAGCCCACCGCCGAGATCGAGCCTGCGAATATCGTGCCCGTCGGTGCGCAGGTCTTTCGTCAGTTCGGCCACCAACAGGAATGCGTTGCGGTAGGGTTCCAGGTCCGTGAGCTGTGAGCCGATGTGCACATCGACCCCGACCACGTCGATCCCGGGCAGAGATGCCGCCAGGCCGTAGACCTCGCGGGCCTTCGAGATTGGGACTCCGAACTTGGTGTCGGATTTTCCAGTCGCGATCTTGACGTGCGTCTTCGCGTCCACGTCCGGATTGACGCGGATCGCGATGCGCGCGGTACGGCCCATCTGGTCCGCGATGGTGGACAGAACGTCGAGTTCCGGCTCACTCTCGACATTGAACTGCCGGATATCGTGTTCCAATGCATGACGGATCTCGGTGGCCGTCTTGCCGACACCTGAGAAGACGATCTTCTCGCCCGGCACGCCTGCCGCCAGCGCCCGGCGCAGTTCACCTTCGGAGACCACATCCATCCCGGCACCAAGGTTCGCGAGTGTCTTGATCACCGCCTGGTTGCCGTTCGCCTTCATGGCATAGCAGATCAGGTGGTCCATGCCGGCCAGCGCTTCCTGAAAGACCCTGTAGTGCCGTTCGAGCGTCGCGGTGGAATAGACATAGACCGGCGTCCCGACTGCCTCGGCGATTTCGGTCAGGGGCACGTCCTCGGCGTGAAGCACGCCGTCACGATACGTAAAGTGGTCCATTCAACGCTCCGTCGGGCAGCAGACGCACCGCCTTATCCAATTGACGCAGGTGTTGGAACCCTGTCGTCTGTCAGGAAAAGTGTCGGTGCAGCGGTCGCAGTCGGAGGTAGAGATAGAATGGCAGGCCGACGCCGACACCAAAGATCAGCGTGATTGGCACGCAGATCAGCGAGAGCCAATCGCGGCGAAGAACGGCTTCGCCAATGATGAAGATGATTGTCGCGGCCGAGGCGATCAGGATCGAGCCCACAAGACCGGTCGCCGGTTCGGTGATCGTGACCTCCGCAACCAGGCGTTCCCAGTCAAAGCCGTACTCGGTGAACCACATCACGTAGCGTCGCACCGGGAAGGCAAGCGCCAGCAGCGTGAGACCAAGAAAGCTGAGGCGCGTGAAGTCCATGTATCCTCGCGCAGGGCGGTTGCAGCCTTACCCTACAATCACTCGGTTTTTTCTTCCTTAGCTTCGGCCTCGACCTCGCTCGGCGGCTTTGGTGCGCCTTTTTTGCCGCAAGCAGCCAATGGTAGGGCGAATGCGGCGAGCCCCAGGACGGTCCAGCGCAGGAATGTCATCGGATCTCTCCCAACCTGTCTTTCCAAGCGGCGATCTGCTCGCGCACGCGCACCGGCGCTGTTCCGCCAAAGGACATGCGGCTGGCAACAGACGCCTCGACCGTCAACACCGAGAAGACGTCATCGGTGATCCGCGGTTCGACCGAGTTCATGTCGGCCAGCGACAGGTCCGGCAGATCGCAGCCCTTGTCTTCGGCAAGCTTGACCAGCGATCCCGTCACATGATGCGCATCGCGGAACGGCATGCCCAGCACCCGAACCAACCAGTCTGCCAGATCTGTCGCGGTCGAGAAGCCCTGCCCTGCGGCATTGCGCAACGAGTCGGGGTTGGGACGAAGGTCGCGAACCATGCCCTCCATCGCCGCCAGCATCAGTTGGATTGTGTCGGCGGCGTCGAACGTCGCCTCCTTGTCCTCCTGCATGTCCTTGGCATAGGCGAGACTCAGGCCCTTCATCACCGTGATCAAACCGACGAAATGCCCGACCACGCGGCCGATTTTGCCGCGAATCAACTCGGCGGCGTCCGGATTCTTCTTCTGCGGCATGATTGAGGAGCCAGTGGTGAACGAGTCCGACAGGGTGACGAACCGGAACTGCGCCGAGGACCAGATGATCAGCTCCTCGGCAAAGCGCGAGAGGTGCATCGCACAGATTGACGCGGCAGCCATGAACTCCAGCTCGAAATCCTTGTCGCTGACGGCATCCAGCGAGTTGCGCATCGGTCGATCAAAGCCAAGGGCCTTGGCTGTCATATCCCGGTCCAGCGGAAACGAGGTCCCGGCCAAAGCCGCACAGCCCAATGGAGATTCGTTCATCCGCGCACGGGCATCCCCGAAACGGCTGCGGTCGCGGTCGAGCATCTCGGCATAGGCCAGCATGTGGTGCCCCCAGGTGACCGGCTGCGCAGTCTGAAGATGGGTGAAGCCCGGCATGACCATGTCGGCCCCGGTCTCGGCCTGCGCGACGAAGGCCCCGATCAACCGCGCGAGCGCCACGTCTACCTCGTCGCACCGGGCGCGCACCCACATACGAATGTCGACCGCCGCCTGGTCGTTGCGCGAGCGGCCCGTATGCAGCCGGGCGCCTGCGTCGCCCGCGATCTCGCGCAACCGTGCCTCGACATTCATGTGGATGTCTTCGAGTGCGCGGGAAAACTGGAACTCGCCGCGTTCGATCTCGCTCCAGATCTGATCCAGGCCGGCATCGATGGCAACCTGATCTTCCTGATTGATGATGCCCTGACGCGCCAACATGGCCGCGTGCGCGCGCGACCCGGCGATATCTTCGGCCGCCATGCGCTTGTCGAAATCGATGCTGGCGTTGATCGCTTCCATCACCGCCGACGGGCCCGCCGCGAAGCGACCTCCCCACATTGTGTTCGCATTCGGCTTTTCACCGACCGCGTTCTGATTATCTTCTACCATCGAACAGCCTGTCACCGGGAGAGCTACCCATGCGAGACACATTGCGCCTCGGCCTCAGCGCGCTGCTATACGGCGTGATTGCGCTCGGAGCAAACTCCGTCGCGGCCGAGGGCCTTTCGAGCGATCAGCGCGCGGCGCTGATGGAGATGCGCAAAGGCGACATGCAGAAGCTGGTCTTTCACAAGGAAGCCCGCCCAGCGATATCCGAAGTGTTTCGCGATCAGTACGGAAACGAAGTCACATTGCAGGACTACGAAGGCAAGGTCGTGGTGCTGAACTTCTGGGCCACGTGGTGTCCGCCCTGCCGGGCAGAGATGCCGTCGATCGACCGGCTTTCCGCCGACATGGCAGGCCCGGATGTCGAAGTGCTGGCGCTCTCGACCGACCGGTTCGATGTCGAGCGTGTGGTGGCGTTCTTCGATGAGATCGAGGTCGAGACACTGCGCGTGCTGCAGGACCGGCGCGGCAAGGTCGCGCGCAAGGCAGGCGTGCTGGGGTTGCCGGTGACGGTCATTTTGGATCGGGAAGGCCGCGAGATTGCCCGGCTGCAGGGCGAGGCCGAATGGGACAGCCCGGAGGTCAAGGCGATCCTGACGCGGATCATCGAGATGACCGCACCGCGTGCCTGACGGCAGCGGTAACGCCGGACCGGTCGGCATGTGAAAGGCGCGGGTCGCATTGACGCCCCGCGCCTCCTAGAATGTCTAAAGCCCGCCCGTTTCAGTAGTGACCGCCGATCGACAGCACGGTGACGGTATGCAAGGTGGTGTCGTACTCGAACACAACCCGATGTTCCTGCGACAACCGGATCGAGTAGATCCCCTTCCTCTTTCCTTGCAGGCCCTCGAAATTGCAGTCATTCTTCAGGTTCTTCGCGGCCGTCCCGGGATCGACATTGCTGGATGTAATTTCATTCCGCCACTCATAGTACTTCTTCATGGCGCTCGTATCGACCGGGATGTGCTTGTTCTTTTTGAAGATCGCCTGTGGTAGGCTTTCGTCGACACTCCAAGGCATTGTGATCTCCTTTCAGGCGACCTTCTCTGCGGCCAACGTCACACCGGAACGTTCTTTGCAATGTTGAAGGCGAAATCGACCGCTGGCGCATTGGCGCCGGTATCGGATTGCGGCGTGTAGGTCATCTTCCACTCCCGGAAGTTCAGGCTGACGCTCTCGGTCAGCTTTTCGTCCCCGCCGGATCCGCCGGTCGAGACACTGCTGACCAGAATGTCGTCGATGTCGAACCGAATGCACTCCAGCGGCTTGTCGCCAGCCTTGCGCACGATCAGCCGTGCCTTCGGGATGTGCGTCCCTTTCGAGCACTTCTGCATCAGCGAGACCGAGCCTTTGTCGACCCATTTGGTGACGACCAGATCCTGGAAGCTCGCCTTCCCGGCGCCGCCACCGCCACCGATGTGCATCGTGCCGCTCTGCGACATGCCCCAGGACCAGGAGAGAACATCGTTCTCGCCCTTGTGGTCGTTGTCCTCGGACTCGCCCGCGATGCCATCCATCTTCAGAAACATATCAACAGCCATAACCAATTCTCCGTGTTGCGTGTTTTTCGGTGTCTGCTGGCGCGACCGTTATGGCCTCGCCGCAGCCAAGAGGTACGCATCCCGAGAGCCCTTCGGGACTGGCGAAATCCGCATGGGGGCATACGTGGATGATGTGACCTTCGTCACAGAGGGACGACGATGCGGAACTGGGACGACTACCGATTGCTGTTGGCGGTCGCCGAGAGCGGCTCGTTCACGCGCGCCGCCCGGGCGTTGGGCGTCACGCAACCCACAGTGACCCGGCGGATCACCGAGATGGAGGCGCAACTCGGCGTTGAGTTGTTCGACCGAATGCCCGACGGGGTCCGCACGACCGAGGCTGGCGGGCGGATCTGTTCACAGGCCCATATCATGCGCGCACAGGCGGAGCAGATCGAACGTTCGGTGCGCGGTATCGCCACCGGCTCGGACCGGGTCTGTGTCGCGGCGCCCGAGGGGCTCTCCTACGCCGTGATCACGCCACTGCTGGCGCGGTTCTGCCGCGAGAACAATGATACCGGCGTTGATCTGCTGATCTCGAACCGCCCCGTCGATATCCTGAAACACGAGGCGCATGTCGCGGTGCGCATGGGCGACCCGCATGCGGACTATTTGGTCGGGCGCAGAGCCGGGTGCACCGGGCTCGGCCTGTTCGGGCACGAGCGCTATTTCGAACAGCACGGCTATCCGGGCACGCTGGACTGCCTGGAGAACCAAAGCATCATCGAATCCACCGGAGATCTCGCCAACATTCCGCAGGCGCTCTGGTTGCGCGAGAACGCGGTCGCGGCGCGCATCGCCTATTCGTCGAACAGCATCGTCAACCAGACGCGGGCGCTGGCCGATGGCGTCGGGCTTCTGGCTCTGCCGGTCTTTCTGGCGCAGGACATGCCCGGGATCCGCCGGGTGCTGCCGCAGGTGTATTCCGAAGAGATCGACGTCTGGGTCCTGACCGAGAAGCGGCTGCGCGAACGAAGGCCGGTCGCGCTGCTGATCGACTTCCTCGCGCGGGAGATCTCGGCAACGCTGAGCCGACTGTCGGTCTAGCCCACGCAACACTCATAACACAGACTTTCGATCGGGATCGAGAGCCGACCCGGACACAGGCCGGTTTGCCGTAAAGATCATGGTGGCGCAAATTTCCGGCGCCGCGCAGTCTGACGGTTGAACCTTGCGCGGGATGGGATAGGGTCGCGTGAAACGACACGCATGTGTCAGAAGGGGGGACAGAACCGGCCATGCGCATCGCATTGATTGTTCTGACCCTTTTCGCCTACTGGCTTGCGCTGTCCGGGCACTATCAGTGGTGGCTGGTTGCCTTCGGCGCCGTGCTGTCGGTTCTGGTCGTGGTCTTCTGCCTCTCCAAACGGGTGACGGATGTCGAGGGTTTTCCGATCGGTCTGATCCCGCGGGGAATCGTGTACTGGCCATGGCTGCTCTGGCAGATCCTGATGTCCGGGCTGCGCGTGACGCGCTTGATCCTGTCTCCATCCCTGCCGATCTCACCGACTTTGGTCAAAGTGGCGGCGAAGGAAGAAACCGCTGTCGGGCTGGTGACCTACGCGAACTCGATCACGCTGACGCCAGGAACGATCTCGATCGAAGCGTCGGAGCGCGGGCGCTGCATTTGGGTCCACGCGATCGAGAAGGAAGGCGCCGACGGTTTTGCCGATGACGAGATGAACGATCGCGTTGCCTGGTTCGAGAAAGGCAGAGCCTGATGTTCACGGTGGCCATCATTGCGGTTCTCGCGTCGATGTCGCTGGCGGTTGCGCGGGCGCTGCTTGGTCCGACGGCATTCGACCGGCTGCTGGCGGCGAACTCGATCGGCACGCTTGCGATCATGCTTTTGGCACTGTTCGGGTTTCTGACGGAACGCCCCGAATTCCTGGACCTCGGCATCACCTACGCCTTGCTCAACATGACCGGCACATTGGCCGTCCTGAAATTCTTCCGCTACGGCGCGCTCGGCTACGATCATGCGGATGGCGATACCGAGGGCAAGGGATGAGCGTGATCCTGGACGTCTTGGGCTGGGTTCTGCTGTGCGCGGGCGGGTTCTTTTGCCTGATCGGCGCGATCGGTCTGAACCGGATGCCGGATGTCTTCACGCGGATGCACGCCACATCGGTCAGCGACACGCTTGGCGTCGGATTTCTTGTGGTGGGGATGGCGGTGCAGACGACGGATTGGACCGTCTGGGTTCGGCTCGCGATCATCGTGATCGTGCTGTATGTCACCGGAGCTGTCGCCAGCCATGCCCTGGCCCGCGCGGCATTGCACGATGGCGAGAAGCCGCTGCTGGCCAATGCTGAAGGCGCGCTCGTGAAGACCGGGTGCGAAGAGCTTTATCCCGAACTCGGCGTTCGCATTGCGACACCGCTGACGTCCGAACAGGTTCGCCAGTCGGTCCCGTCGGATGAGGAGACCGCGCCATCGAACTCCTGATCAATATGGTGCTGCTGACCTTGCTGGCCGCGATCACGGTCGGCATCATCCGGACGCGTAACCTGTTTGCGGTCGTCGTTCTGTCGGGTGCGTACTCCTTTCTGATGGCCTCGGTCATGATCATTCTGGATGCGGTGGACGTGGCGATGACCGAAGCCTCGGTCGGTGCCGGCATCTCGACCGTTTTGGTGCTTGGCGCCTTGTACCTGACGAAGATACACGAGGACCCGCCCAGGTTTTCCGCGGCGATTCCGTTGATCGTTTGCGTCGCAACGGGCGCGATGCTGATCTATGGCACCTGGGATCTGCCGCCGTTCGGCACGGCCGATCAGCCGGTCAACATCCATGTCGGTGCGCACTACATTGCGGAGAGCGCGCGCGAGACGGACATTCCGAACATCGTCACAGCAGTTCTGGCGAGCTATCGCGGCTTCGATACGCTGGGCGAGGTAACGGTCGTCTTCACCGCCGGGATCGGCGTCCTGTTGCTGCTCAAGCGCTGGGGCGACGCATGATCCTGGACGTCATCCTGCGGGTCGCCGCCAAGATGTTCATCCCGTTCATCCTGATGTTCGGGCTGTATGTGCAACTGCACGGCGATTTCGGTCCGGGCGGCGGGTTTCAGGCCGGGGTCATCATTGCAGCCGCCGTGATTCTGTATGCCATCGTCTTCGGGAAGGATGCAGCCACCCGTGTGGTCCCGAAATGGGCCGTCGAGCAGATGGTTCCGCTGGGTGTACTGATCTTCGCGGGCGTTGGCGTCTGGTCGATGATCAATGGCGGCGAATACCTTAACTACAACGTGTTGCTGCACGCGGGCGAGCCGATCGGCACCTATGACGCGGTCCACGGACAGCACTGGGGCGTGTTTCTGGTCGAGATCGGCGTTTTGGTGACCGTGACCGGAACGATGCTGACAATCTTCTACAGCTTCACCGGTCGGGGACGCCCCGAATGAGCCAGGACGTCGTGACCGAGCTTGCCGACCGCCCGCTGCTCGAGGCCATTGCCACGAGCTACAACTACTGGATCACGATCTTCCTGATGGTCTCGGGGCTCTACATCGTGGTCGCCCGGTCGAACATGATCAAGTCACTGGTGGGCTTGGGAATTTTCCAGACGTCAGTCTACTTGCTGTACCTCTCGCCCGGCAAGATTCTGGGCGGGACGGCACCGATCCTGACCGACGGCGCGCAGATCTATTCGAACCCTCTGCCGCACGTGTTGATCCTGACGGCCATCGTTGTCGGTGTCGCGACACTGGCGCTGGGCCTGGCGCTGACCGTCCGCGTGCATGAAGCTTACGGGACGATCGAAGAAGACGAGATCACCCTGATTGTCGACCGCGAGGATTACGCCGAAGCGGGTGAAGACGCGGAGACCACGCCATGACGGAGCGCGTCTGAATGGCGGCAGGACCGGGTTTCGACGTCGCGGCAAACCTGCCCGCGCTGCAGGTCATGGTGCCTCTGATCGGCTCCGTCATCTGTGCGGTTATCAGGCAGCGCCATCTTTGTGCGGCGATCACCATCCTGTGCTCGGCCGTCATGCCGGTGATTGCGTTTCTGATCCTGTGGCAGGTGCAGGCGAGCGGGACGATTTCCTATGCCATGGGCGGATGGGCGCCGCCGATCGGGATCGAGTACCGGATCGATACGATCAACGCCTTTCTGCTGGTGCTGGTGTCGCTGATGGGCGCGGTTGTCGCGCTCTATGCGCCGCGGTCGGTCGGCAACGAGATCCGGCCCGAGAAACAGGGCTGGTACTATTCGATGTACCTGATGTGCCTGGCCGGTCTGCTGGGCATGGCGATCACCGGCGATGCCTTCAACGTGTTCGTGTTCATGGAGATCAGCTCGCTGGCGATGTACACGCTGATCGCGCTGGGTTCTGAACGCCGGGCGCTGGTCGCGGCGTTCCAGTACCTGATCATCGGCACCATCGGCGCGAGCTTCTACGTGATCGGGGTCGGCCTTCTGTTCCTGGTGACGGGCTCGCTGAACCTCTGGGATATCGCACAGCGCCTGCCCGAGGTTGAAAACTTGCGCTCGGTCGTTGCCGGTCTGGCGTTCATCGTCGTGGGCTTCGGGTTGAAGCTGGCGATGTTCCCGATGCACCTCTGGCTGCCAAACGCTTATGCTTTTGCACCCACGGTCGCGACAGCCTTCATCGCCTCGACGGCGACCAAGGTCGCGATCTACCTGTTGTTGCGGTTCGCGTTCTCGGTCTTCGGGGTCGACTATCTGACCGAGCACGCGCCCGGCGGCGAAGTGTTCCTGATCCTAGCGGCGCTCGCGATGCTGGTCTGTTCCGTCAGTGCGATCTTCCAGATCAACATCAAGCGGATGCTGGCCTATTCGTCGGTCGCGCAGGTCGGATACATGCTGGCCGGGATCGCGATCGCCACCGATATCGGCCTGACGGGCAGCATCAGCCACATGTTCAACCATGCGATCGTAAAGGCCTGCCTGTTCCTGGCGGTCGGCTGCATCTTCTTTTCGACCGGCGTGACACGGATCGAGAACATGGCAGGGATCGGCCGGACCATGCCGCTGACCATGGCAGCGTTCGTGATCGCCGGTCTGGGTCTGATCGGCGTGCCCGGGACGGCCGGTTTCGTGTCGAAGTGGTACCTGGTGCAGGCAGCAGCGGATGTCGGCAACTTGCTGATCATCGCGGTGATCATGGTATCGTCGGTGCTGGCGGTGATATATCTCGGCCGGGTGGTCGAGATTGCCTGGTTTCGTGAACCCAAAGCCGCCGTGGTGCGCAAGCCGCCGGTCGAGATGATGGCGATGACCTGGGTGCTGGCCGTGGCGACGATCTGGTTTGGTGTGCAGACCGATCTGTCCGCGGGCGTGCCGACGATTGCCGCCGCCGAACTGCTGGCGGGATGGGCAGAGTGATGTCGATGTCCGTGCCCTTCGTGTTCGTCGCCCAAAGAGGGCGAATAACGATGCACTCGCCGCAAGCGTTCGCCGCACGGCCGGAGACACCGTCATGACCGGCGAGGGTCTCATCCAGCTTGCGTTGGCGATCCCGACGCTGGGCGCTGTCGGGATTGCGCTGACCGGGTTCAATCGCAATGTCCGCGAGGCGGTCACACTGGTCACCGCCTCGGCGCTGTTTGTGGTCGTGGTCCTGAACCTTCTGCCGATGGTGATGGCGGGTGAGCGCCCGGCATGGACGGCTCTGACCGCGTTCGGCGCCATCGACCTCGCGTTCGAGATCGAGCCCCTGGGCATGCTGTTCGCCTGCATCGCCTCGACTCTGTGGATCGTCAACTCGATCTACTCGATCGGCTACATGCGGGGGAACAACGAGCCACGTCAGACGCCGTTCTACACCTGCTTCGCCATCGCGATTGCCGGAGCCATCGGGATCGCGTTCTCGGCCAACTTGTTCACACTGTTCCTGTTCTACGAAATCCTCACGATCAGCACCTATCCGCTGGTCACGCACAAAGGGAACGAGGACGCCCGCCTGAAAGGCCGGGTCTACATCATGTTGCTGATGGGCACCTCGATCGGATTACTCCTGCCGGCGATCATCTGGACCTTCGCCGCCGCAGGAAGCACTGATTTCACGGCCGGCGGCATCCTGGCCGGGGCGGGCCTGTCCGGGGTCATGCTGACCCTGCTCTACACGCTCTACGTCTTCGGGATCGGCAAGGCCGCCGTGATGCCCGTACATTACTGGCTACCGGCTGCCATGGTGGCGCCGACCCCGGTCTCGGCGCTGCTTCATGCGGTGGCTGTCGTGAAGGCAGGCGTTTTCTGCGTGGTGAAGATCACGGTCTACATTTTCGGATTGGACGTCCTCAGCACCACGGGCGCCTCCGACCCGATTGCTTATCTAGCGGGGTTGACCGTCGTATTGGCGTCAGTGATCGCGCTGGGTCAGGACAACCTGAAACGGCGCCTTGCCTATTCAACCATCAGCCAGCTGTCCTACGTCGTAATGGCGGCGGCCATTGCGACACCGCTCGCGATCATCGGTGCGGCGATGCACATCCTCGCGCATGCGGTATCGAAGATCACGCTCTTCTTCGCGGCAGGCTCGATCTATACGGCGCACCATCTGACCGAGGTCAGTCAGCTCAACGGCCTGGGCCGGAAGATGCCGTTGACCTTCGTGGCCTTCCTGATCGGCACCGTGTCGCTGATCGGGTTGCCGCCGTTCATCGGGCTCTGGTCGAAATGGTGGATCGGGATCGGCGCTACCGATGCGGGAGACTACTGGGCGATT
>JBCAXJ010000095.1:0-13676 GCA_038534135.1 Pseudomonadota bacterium
GCTTTTGGCGCGATGTGTCCCGGCCTTGAGCCGGGACCGCTGATGCGGTTTGCGGGCGGTCCCGGGTCTGCGGAGCAGCATGCCATGCTGCACCGCGCACGGGACAGCGCAGCACTTTCGATTGCAGCCGCCGGGCTTGACCCCGCCGCGATCCCATGCCCCAATTCGGGACGAGTTTTGGGGCGAGGGTGCGCGCGATGGGTCAAGTGGAGGAGAACTCGAGCGAGGCATTCGATCGAGTACGCGCCGAAATCGCTCGCGCCGCTTCTGCGGACCTCATGAGCCTTGACCTTGACTTCCCTCAGTACCGAAGGATTCGTTCGCTCCCCTCAGAGATCGGGAAACTCCGAGAGCTGCGCACGCTCGAACTCAAAAAGCTGCCCATCGACAGCCTGCGCCCGATTGCAACGCTGGTCCGGCTGAGGAGCCTGGATGCCAGCGAAACCGCGATAACATCACTTGCAGGACTTAGCAGCCTCAAAAGGCTGCGAGAGTTGCACCTGAACCGGACGGCAATCTCAGACATTAGCGAACTCGCAAGTATGGTGAGCCTTAAGGCACTGCATCTCAATGGGACCCAGGTGCGAGATCTTGCACCGCTTGCCGGTTTGCCCAAACTTGAGATCTTGGGCTTGGACAACACGATCGTAGAGGATCTAACGCCTTTGGCAGGGATCAGTTCACTGACGAGGCTTTTTCTGAGCGGAACATCCGTCCGGCACATCGAGCCACTTCGAAACCTCACCGCTCTCCGGATCATCGACCTGGAAAACACGAACGTTGTTGATCTGCTGCCGTTGAGACTGCTTTCAAACTTAACGTTCGGCGAGGACGATGGACTGTGTTTCTCGGGAACGCCAGCTTCTGCGAGAGATGACATCCATGGCCAACTTGCCCAAAGAAGCTTCTACCCTTGCGCACAGGAAACGCTTCTCTTCTTGAACGGCAACCACCCCGAATTCGGCGGACCTCCGGAGCCGTGGCGGCCTCTGGATCCATATGAGTTTGCAAAACAAGACCAGGCAGGGATCCGTTACGCAGTCGAGGGTTACGAACTGCGAATCGACATGCATTCGGACCCGCCGGGGGCGCAGGCGGAGAAGCTGTTGCCGGAATTCCGCGACTCGGTCGAGGATCTGATCGACACGTTCGAGAACCCGAACTCGGTGATGGCGCGGGGCATCCTGCGCCGTGCGAAGCGGATGCGTGACCTGCTGACCAGCGAGGCCATGGCAATTGCCGAGGACGCCGTGGTGCTGTGGCAGATTTCGGTCGCCTTGGGCAGTTATTTGGACGAACACGCCTTGGCGGTGGCTGATGGCGCCGATCCATTGGACCGGTTGTCGGCCAGCCGCATGGGCGCATTGCAACGGGTGATCGAGGCATCCTCGATCTTTGTGCGCCTGTTCCCGGCCGCCGAAGCGCTGGACGACTCGCGCGGCGGCTTCCTGCGCGACAAATTCGGGCCAGACCGGGTGCGGGCCTTCATCGACCAGACGACGCGTGCACAGGTTCTGGATGAGCAGAGTGCACTGTTCATTAAGGGATTGGCTGAGATTGCCGCGCGGCAAGGGCCACAGGCGGACAAAGCGCGTTCCGTGACGATGACCGGAATCGGCACGCTGATCCGGATCGTGACGCATTACGGCAAGGGTGCGATCACTGGCATCGCTTTGGGGGTTGGCGCATCGATCGGCGCCGAGATCGATGACGAGTTTCGGCTTGGGATCAATGCAGCCCAGATGCTGCGCGATGGCGAGCAGGAGGTCCGTGCGATCCTGGCGGATCTTGCGCCCGATGTGCGCAACGCAGTACGCGGCACGATCGAGGAGATCTTCGGGTCCGATGTGCCGTTGCCGCCGACGAAGCCATCTGTTCACTAGGGTAGAACCGTTCGCCAACCCTGAACAGAGTTGAACGGGCGTCTTTGCGTTTTCAGGCCCGGGTTAACAGCGCGCAGCGCCCCGGGCCCGTGCCGACAAGACCTTGTCCGGGCGTTCAATGCATTCCGGGTCGCCTCGCTGGCGGGGCGTGTCGGCTGTTGGCGTCGGCGATGTCCGTGTCACGCAAACCTGTCTGGACGGCGGGCGCGATTTCTGGTCCTCTGCCCATGATGAGCACTCCGCGCAAGATCCGCCTGTCGACCACGCCGACGCCCGACGCGCTGGCCGCGCTGGAACTGGGCGATATCGTCTATCTGGACGGGTTGATGTACACGGCGCGTGAGGGCGTCTACATGCGTGCGCTCGAGGACAAGGCGAACATCCCGATGGAGCTGCCGCGCGAGTCGGCGGCAAATTTCCACTGCTCTCCGGCGGCGTCGATCAACGCGGATGGCACATTCACGATGGGGGCGGTGACGGCGACGGCGAGCTTCCGCTTTTCCAAGTGGATCGGCGAGTGGTTCGCCAAGTCCGGCGCGAAGCTGGTGGTCGGCAAGGGGGGCATGTCGCCCGAGACCTATAGGGAGCATTTCGTCCCGAACGGGGCTGTCTACCTGACGACGGTCGGGTATGGCACCGGCGCGCTTTTGGGGCGCGGGGTCGAGAATGTCGAGGCGGTGCACTGGGCCGAGGAGCTTGGGACGGCCCAGGCGATGTGGGTTCTGAAGTGCAACAACATGGGTCCGTTCATCGTGGCGAGCGATCTTCAGGGCAATTGCCTGTTCGAGCGCGAGAACGCCAAGATCGCCCCCGGTCTGGCCGCCGTCTACGAGGGCACGCGTCCGGCGACGCTGAAGCGGTTCGGCGAGACCGACGATCGTACCGATGAGTTGATCTGACCGACGCTTCCCAAGCGGCTTTGGTCGTTCTACCTTCCGCGGACCGGAACAGCCGAAGGACACCCGCCATGCCCGGACCTCTCGACGGAGTGCGCATTGTCGATCTTTCGACCATGATCTCAGGCCCGCTGTGCGGGATGATCCTGGGCGATCAGGGTGCGGATGTGATCAAGGTGGAGAGCCCGGCGGGGGACAATTCTCGGCACGTGGCGACGCGGCGCGGCGGGTTCTCGGCCTCGTTCGTGAACAACAACCGCAACAAGCGCTCGGTCGTGCTGGATCTGAAGAAGGACGGCGCGCGCGAGGCGTTGCTGAAGCTTTTTGCGACGGCGGATGTGGTGTTGCAGAACTTCAGGCCGGGTGTGGCGGACCGGTTGGGGATCGGCTATGCGGACGCGAAGGCCGTGAACCCGAGGATCGTCTACGCCTCGATCTGCGGGTTTGGCGAGACGGGGCCCTATGCGCACAAGCCGGTGTTCGATCCGCTGATCCAGTCGCTGTCCGGGTTGACCTCGGTTCAGGCGGGGTCGGACGATGCAAAGCCGTCGCTGGTGCGGACGATCGTGCCCGACAAGCTGACGGGTTTCACCATGGCGCAGGCGATCACGGCGGCGCTGTTCGCGCGGGAGCGGTCGGGCGCGGGTCAGCACATCCATCTGTCGATGCTGGATACGGTTGTGCATTTCCTCTGGTCCTCGGACATGGGTGGGCACACGTTTGTTGGCCACGAGTTGGAACGCGAGACGGCGCAGAGCTTTATCGACCTGATCTACGAGACGGCGGATGGCTATATCTCGGTCGCCGCGTTTCGCCGGGTGGATTGGGAGAAGCTGGCCGATGCCTGCGAGAAGCCGGACTGGAAGGCCGACGCGCGGTTCCTGACCTCGGCGGGGCTGGAGGAGTACAAGAACGAGCGCCTGGCGATGACGCAGGAGGCGCTGCGCGAGCGGTCGAGTGCCGAGTGGATCGAACGGTTGGACCGGTTCGACGTGCCGCACGCACCGGTGCTGACCCGGCGTGAGATGATCCGGCATCCGCAGATCGAAGCGAACGGTTTGATCGAAGAGCGTGACCATCCGGACGCCGGGCGTTTGCGCCAGACCCGTGCACCGGCGCGGTTCGACGGGACGCCGTCAGAGTATCGCCTGGGAGCGCCACGGTTGGGTCAGCACACGTCACAGGTTCTGGCGGATCTGGGCTATGCGCCCGCAGAGATCGATGTGCTCATGGCGCGCGGTGCGGCAATGCCGGAGGCGGCGGGTTGACGGCCAAAAGGAGGAGATCTGCGTGAACTGCACCTCTCTCCGGCCCGGAATCAAGGCGCATCGCGCCGCCGGGCCTCGCCCGACCGCCCCCCGGGCGGGCGAACTGACCAGCAGAACCACCAAGCTCGGGTGTCCCAGGTCTGTGGAACCATAAAGCGCTCTAGCATGATCTTTGCGTCGCCAGCCCGCGGTCGGGCGAGGCCGTGCGCCACGCCGCTCAATCCACCCGGATCAGCAGCTTGCCTGCATTCTGCCCGCGATAGAGCATGTCGATCGCGCCGGGAGCAGCGTCGGCGCCTTCCAGGGTATGCTCCTCATAGGTCAGCTTGCCGTCCTTGATCCAGCCGGACAGCGTGTCGATCGCCTCGCCGAACCGGTCCTGATAGTCGAGGACAAGAAAACCCTGCATCCGCGCCCGGGCCACGAGCAGTTGACGATGCACGCGCGGCCCGACAGGGATCGGATCCCAATCCGTCAGGCTCGCCGTCCCGCAAATGCAGATCCGTGCACCGAGTGCGAGCTTGGTCATCACGGCATCGCTGATCGGCCCGCAGGTGTTGTCGAAATAGCAGTTCACGCCGTCCGGCGCCGCTTCGTCCAGGGCCTCCGCCACATCCTGATCACGGTAGCTGATCACGGCATCAAAGCCGAACTTCTCTCGGCAGAGTGCCATCTTCTCGGGCGATGAGGTGATCCCGACCGTGCGCGCGCCCTTGATCTTGGCGATCTGGCCCACGGCCCCTCCGACCGCCCCCGCAGCCGTGGACACGACGACCGTTTCACCCGGCTTCGGATCACAGACGTCGAGCAGCCCGTAATAGGCTGTCACGCCGTTCAATCCCAGCACACCCAGCGCCAACGATGGCGACAGACCGTTATCCACCACCTTCCGGTCGATGTTTGATCCACCACTGACGGCAAACCGCTGCCAGCCGAGCATCCCGTGCACCAGTTCACCCTCGGCATACCCCGCATGGCGCGAGGCCACGACCCGGCCCACCGCAAACGACCGCATCGCATCACCGATCGCCACCGGCGGCAAGTAGTTCGGCGCGTCATTGGCCCAGCCACGCATTGCCGGATCGACCGACCAGAACAGCGTCTGCACCAAAACGTCACCGTCACCCAGATCCGGCACCGGCACCTCGTCCACCGTAAAATGCTCAGCTTGCGGCACGCCCTTCGGGCGGCTCGACAACACCACCCGGCGGTTGATCAGATTGCTCGTCATGTTGAAGCCTCCCCTCTGTTTTCGGCTCAGCTTTCCCGCTCTGGCGCGGCCAAACAAGGAAAATAATTGTATATACACAAGATGTACGCTAGGCATCCCTTGCGCGAATCGAGCGGCATCCCTAGATGCCAATTTCGCGAGAGGGGAACCGATCCCAACTTCGGACCGGTCGAGACCGGCCCGGGGGGGCGCTAAGGGACCTCTGGATTCATCTGCTGGTATGAAGGGGAGCGCCATGTCTGACGCCAACCTCTTCCAACTGGGGATCGGTCTGGAGACAGGCGCCCACGAGGAAGATTCCGACCTCGGCCGCATGGCCGATGCCGACGCGGCACTGCTCAAGGTGGTCGCGGGAACCGCTCTGTTCGACACGGATCGCGAGGACCACTTCGTTCGCGACGGCGCGGATGTGTTTGCAGGCACACACTTGATCATCGAGGTCGTGAACGGCGCTGGCCTGGACGACGAAACGCGCATTCAGCAGGCTTTCCGCGATTGCGTCGAGGCGTGCGGGGCGACGCTGCTGCACATTCACACCCACAAGTTCTCGCCGCAGGGCGTGTCCGGCGTCGCGGTGTTGGCCGAAAGCCATATCTCGGTCCACACATGGCCCGAGATCGGCTATGGCGCGTTCGACGTGTTCATGTGCGGCGAGGCCGTGCCCTGGAAGGCGGTGGACGTGCTGAGTGCGGCCTTCGAGACCAGCGACGTGCGGGTCAAGGAGTTCCGCCGCGGGCTTGGGCTGGTCGAGGCCCCGGAATGACCGTTTGGGAAGAAGAAGTCCTGCACGCGGCCTATCGCCAGGCGCTGTCGGTGGACAAGATGCTCTATGACAGCGAGACAGAGCACCAGCGCATCAAGGTGTTCCAGAACGCGCGCTGGGGCCGGGTGATGACCCTGGACGGGGTCGTGCAGACCACCGAGGGCGACAATTTCATCTATCACGAGATGCTGACCCACGTGCCGATCCTGGCGCATGGGGCAGTCAAGCGCGTGCTGATCATCGGCGGCGGCGACGGCGGCATGGCGCGCGAGGTGCTGCGCCACAAGACGGTCGCGCATGTCACCATGGTCGAGATCGACGCGGGCGTCGTCGCGTTCTGCAAGGAATACATGCCGGCGCTGTCGCAAGGCGCGTTCAACGACCGGCGGCTGAACCTGGTGATCGCCGATGGTGCCGACTTCATGCGGGACTGCGCCGAGACCTTTGACGTGATCATCATCGACTCGACCGACCCGATCGGGCCGGGCGAGGTTCTGTTCACCGACACGTTTTACGGGCACGCGGCACGTTGCCTGACCGAGCATGGAATTCTGGTCACCCAGAACGGTGTGCCGTTTATGCAGGGCGAGGAACTGACGAACTCGATGCGCGCCTTCAAGGCACTGTTCCGCGACTGGGGCTGTTATCTGGCGACGGTGCCAACCTATGCCGGTGGGCCGATGGCCTTTGGCTGGGGCACGAACGGGCCGGGGCGGTATGTGTCCGTCTCGGAACTGGCGGACCGGTTCGCCGTCGCAGGGATCAAGACCGAGTACTACACGCCGAAGGTGCACAAGGGCGCATTCGCGTTGCCGGGATACATCACCAAGCTGATGCCCTGATGCCGGACTGACACTCGAAGTCGACGACCGCGCCGCGCTGTCCCGTGCGCGGTGCGGCGTGAAACGCTGCTCCGCAGACACGGGACCGCCCACAGGCATCGCGGCGGTCCCGGGTCAAGCCCGGGACACTGCGGAGTGTACCGTCAACCGGAGCGCTCAGGCCTCGTGCCGGTTGGACCAGACTTCCCAGGCGAGACGCACGCGGGCCCCGATCTCGGTCATCCATTGTGGCGGGATGTCGGATGGTGTGCCGAGACCCTGCATGTCCTCGATCAACGGGTTGTCCCGTCCGCAGGCCAGATCCGCGACCAGCAGGCCCGAGATCGTGCCCTTGGTCACGCCGATCGCATTCTGGCAGGCGCAGATCCAGACATTCGAGGCAATCTGCCCGAACGCCGGGGCGCCATTGCGCGACAGGGCGACATAGCCGGTCCATGTGTGCTCCATCTCGACCTCGGGTAGCATCGGAAACCAGTCGTCGAACAGTTTCTTGTGCTGGCGGGTCAACTGAGCCTGGCGTGACGCAGCGGTCGAGCGGCTGGTCGCCACATCCATCCTGTTGCGGATCAGGATGCGCCGGTCGCGGGTGAAGCGGCAGGTGATCGAGCCGACCGCGTTGATCGGCGTCACACCCCAGGGGTCTTCAATGCCGTATGCCTCGATCTCGGCATCGGTCAGGGGGCGCGAGAGGCTGGCATGGGTCGCGATGTGCACGAATTTGCGTTGCATGAAGCCGAACTGGTCGGAAAACCCGTTCGCCCCCAGGATCATGCGGGGCGCGCGGATCGTCCCGCCCGGCGTCCGGGCTTGCACGCCGTTCTGGTACTCGATCTCGGTGATCGGGGTTTCCTCGTGGATCGTCACGTTCTCGGGCATGTGGTCGGCCAGGCCGCGCACCAGGGCCGCCGGGTTCATCAGGACACAGCCTGGTGTGTAGATGGCGTGTTTGAAGTGGGTCGTCCCGATGCGCGCCGCCAGGTCTTCTGCGCCGATCCATTCGTAGGGTTCGTCCAAGGCGTCGAGCGCTGTCGAAAACGGCTCGAGCATGTCCGAGCGGCCCTTGTCGGTCACCGCGGTCTGGTACTTGCCCGCGACATGCCAGTCGCAGTCGAAGCCGTACCTGTCGATCTGTTCCTTGTGATAGGCGATCGCCGCGCGCGACAGGCGCATATAGGCGTGGGCAGCGTTCAGCTCGCCCGGGTCGGCGCTGGTCGTGTGCGGCGTGTCGATGGCGAAGCCGGAATTGCGGCCCGAGGCGTTCTCTCCCACGATCCCGGCATCGACCAGCACGATCCTGTCGTCGGGGCGGTTCTCGGCCAGCCGCCGGGCCGCCGCCAGTCCGGCATATCCGCCGCCCACCACCAGCCAGTCGGCATTGCAATCGGAGTCCAGGGCCGCATGCGGTGTCCGGTCGGGCAGAATGACATTCCAGCCGTTCGTCTTGTCGTTCGACGGAAGGATGTCGATCTTCATTACTTGGCCTCGGCCCAGTTTGCCGGATGAATGGCGTAAAACAGCAGCGCTTCGGGCGAGACATAGGTCAGCTTGGTCCCCGCAGGCAGCCAGATCGAATCGTGCGCTTCTGCCGTCAGGTCGCCCGCCGCCGTGCGGATGGTGATCGAGCCTTCCAGCACCAGGACGATTTCGTCGTATTTAATGGTCCACGGGATCTCGGCACCGGTCATGCGGACATAGCCGCATCCAAGTGCTGTGCCATCGTCCGGACCGCAGGCGACCGCCACCTCGGCCTGTTCGCCATACTCGAACCGCGGGGCGAACGTCATCTCGCCGGGCTTCATCACTCTGGGCTGTGCTTTGGTCATGACGGATCCTCTGTTCCCACCGACGTTACGCAACGTGCATGACGAGGCAAGGGGGATTGAGGCGCCGATCATCGCGGTCACGGTCACCGAAGGCGCTTAGAACACCGGACGCTTAAACACCGATCAACAATCAGCGGGTTCGCACGAAATCCGCGCTGAATTTGCAGTCAGGTTTTGTGCTTGAACCCCTCTGCGACCCTTGCCCCGGAACCGCCGCAGAGCTATAGCGGCGCGCGAAACGACGCCCGCGCGGGGCGAACCGGACAGGAAGACCCATGCCACGCCTGGTGATGAAATTCGGCGGAACCTCCGTCGCCGACCTCGATCGCATTCGCAACGCGGCCGGGCGGGTCAAACGCGAGGTCGAGCGCGGCTACGAGGTTGCCGTGATCGTCTCGGCGATGTCGGGCAAGACGAACGAACTGGTCGGCTGGGTCCGCGATTCGGCGTCATCGCCGGGATCGAATGCGCGCGGTCTGTACGATGCGCGCGAGTATGACGCCGTGGTGGCCTCGGGCGAACAGGTGACCTCGGGCCTGATGGCGCTGACCTTGCAGGAGATCGGGGTGCCGGCCCGCAGCTGGCAGGGATGGCAGGTGCCGGTGCGCACTTCGGATGCCCATGGTGCCGCCCGGATCGAGGCCATCGAGACCGAGAATCTCGACAAGAAGTTCGGCGAGGGCCTGCACGCGGTGATTTCGGGGTTTCAAGGGATCGCGCCGGACGGGCGGATCTCGACCCTGGGGCGCGGTGGGTCCGATACGACGGCGGTGGCCTTTGCGGCGGCGCTGGGAGCGGAGCGGTGCGATATCTATACGGATGTCGACGGTGTTTACACCACCGACCCGCGCATCGAACGCAAGGCGCGCAAGCTGGACAGGATCAGCTACGAAGAGATGCTGGAACTGGCATCACTGGGCGCGAAGGTCCTGCAGACGCGGTCGGTCGAGCTTGCGATGAATCACAAGGTGCGGCTTCAGGTGCTGTCGAGTTTCGAGGATCTGCCGGGCACTCTGGTTTGCCCCGAGGAGGAGATCATGGAGAAGAATGTCGTCAGCGGTGTCGCCTATTCGCGCGACGAGGCCAAGGTGACCCTGGTCAAGGTTCCGGACCGACCTGGCGTGGCAGCATCGATCTTCGGGCCCCTGGCCACCGCCGGGGTCAATGTCGACATGATCGTCCAGAACATCGGTGCCGACAATATGACCGACATGACCTTCTCGCTCGCGGATGATGAGATCGCGCGGGCGCAGGAGGCGCTGGAGGCCGCGCGGGACGAAATCGGCTATAAAGAGATCATTGTCGACGACGATGTGTCGAAGGTCTCGATCGTCGGTGTCGGGATGCGCAGCCATGCAGGCGTCGCGCAGAAGATGTTCGCCGCCCTCGCGGCGGATGGCGTGAACATCAAGGTCATCACCACGTCCGAGATCAAGGTCAGCGTGCTCATTGACCGACGATACATGGAACTGGCTGTGCAGTCCTTGCACAAGGCATTCGATCTGGAAGCTGCCTGAGCGGCAGACAATCCCCTGGGTGGGGCACGGAGGGCAGCATGCCCACCACAAAAGGCGGATCACGCGCGCTGTTGAAGGCGCTGCGCGAGGTCATGGCGGGCGCAGGCGATGGACAGCAGCGCCTGGACAAGGTCGTGCGCCTTGTTGCCAGCAACATGGTCGCCGAGGTCTGCTCGATCTACCTGAAACGCGACGAGACCGTTCTGGAGCTGTGCGCCACCGAAGGTCTGCGTGCGGATTCCGTCCATTCCGCCCGGCTGCGCGTCGGCCAGGGTCTGGTTGGCCGGATCGCGGAGCGCGCGGAACCCTTCGCGACGGATGATGCGCAGAACGCGCCGGGGTTCCGTTACCTGCCGGAGACGGGCGAGGAGATCTTCCGCTCGTTCGTCGGCGTTCCGATCCAGCGCGTGGGCGAGATCATGGGCGTGCTCGTCGTCCAGAACACCACAGCCCGGGTCTACGATGATGACGAGATCGAAGGCCTGGAGATCGTCGCGATGGTGATCGCCGAGATGGCCGAGGCGGGGGCCTTCCTGGGATCATCCGGGCTGTCGGGCGGACCCGGCACCCGCACGGGTGCCATCCGGATAAGCGGACGGTCGGGGTGCGACGGGGTCGCCGAGGGTACGGTCCACCTGCACGAGCCGCGCCTGGTGGCCTTCGATCCGATCGCGGAAGATCCGGCGACCGAACGCCATCGCCTGACCAATGCGCTGGCCGCCGTGCGGGTCGATGCCGACCGCCTGCTCGAACAGGCGGGGCGCGGGCGCAGCGAACAGCGCGATATCCTCGAAGCCTACCGGATGGTCGCCTATGACAAGGGTTGGAGCCGCCGGCTGGACGAAGCGGTGGACTCCGGTCTTTCGGCCGAGGTTGCCGTGGAGAAAGTGCAATCGGATGCGCGGGCGCGGATGGAGCGGATCACCGATCCCTATCTGCGCGAACGCCTTGCCGATCTTGACGATCTGGCGAACCGGCTGTTGCGGTATCTCGTGTCGCCGGGCAACGGGACGGTCGCGGTCGTCCCGGAAGGCTCGGTGCTGGTTGCGCGCAATCTCGGCCCGGGCGAATTGATGGATCACGCGGACCGGGTCACGGCGGTGATCCTCGAGGAAGGGGCCACGTCCTCGCATGCGGCCATCGTCGCACGCGCGCTGTCGATCCCGATGATCGTCCAGGCCAAACGCATCACGCGCGATGCCCAGCAAGGCGATGTCATCATCGTCGATGGCGACCGTGGCCGCGCGGAACTGCGCCCCGATGGGGCCCTGCTGGAGCACTACCGCAGTCAGGCGGCCCTGGCGGCCGAAGCGCGCGAGACCTACCGGGCCCTGGTGGGCAAACCCGCGACGACCCTTGATGGCACCGCGATCAAGCTTCGGATGAACGCAGGCGTGCTCGCCGATCTACCATCCCTGGCAAAATCCGGAGCCGAAGGCGTCGGGCTTTACCGGACCGAGCTTCAGTTCATGATCCGCGACCGCATGCCAAGGCGCGAGGCGCAGGCGGCGTTGTATTCGCGGGTGCTCGATGCGGCACAGGGTGCCGACGTCTATTTCCGCACGCTCGACATCGGCTCGGACAAGGTGTTGCCCTATGTCCGGTCCGAACGCGAAGCCAATCCGGCGCTGGGCTGGCGCGCGATTCGCGTGGGCCTGGACCGGCAGCGGTTGTTCCGGATGCAGATCCAGTCGCTTCTGCGCGGCGCGAAGGGGCGGCCCCTGTCGATCATGTTTCCGATGATCACCGAAGCCGAGGAGTTCTTCCAGGCGCGCGATATCGTCCATGGCGAGGTCGAACGCCTTGTCGGCCTTGGATACGCGCGTCCCGAGCGCCTGAAGATCGGACTGATGTTCGAAGTGCCGGCTTTGGTCCATGCACCCGACCGTTTGTATGAAACAGCGGACTTCATCTCGATCGGCGGAAACGATCTGATGCAGTTCTTTTTCGCCGCTGATCGCGAGAACGAACGCGTGCGCAGGCGGTATTCGACGCTGAACTGCTCGTTCCTGAAGTTCCTGCGCCAGATCGTGCAACGATGCGATGCCACGGGAACATCGCTGAGTTTCTGCGGGGAGGCGGCGAGCCGCCCGCTCGAGGCGATTGCGTTGACGGCTCTGGGTCTGACCGAGCTATCCATGCGATCGGCGTCGATCGGGCCTGTCAAGCAGGCCCTGCGCAGCGTCGATCTTGGCCAGGTGCGGCAGGTCCTGGACCGCACGCTTGCGAGCGGGGCGACCTCTGCGCGGAAAGATCTGGAGGATGCGCTGAAGCATATCCTTATTCCGCGCTAACCATCCTTTGAGCATGGCTTAACCATGTTCGGGTATCCAGCCTGAGTTGGTTCAGAAAAGGCTGGTTGTCATGGTCCTCCGATTTCTGCGTCGTGTTTCTTGTGTTTCGTGCGCTGGCACCGTTGCCGCGCTTGTGGTCTTTCCGATCGCCGTCAGGGCGGAAAGCACGCTCCTTGCCGATCTGATGAATGTCTCGATCCGGATTGCCGGTGTGGCGGATCGAAGTCCCGACAGTGATGTGTTCTCGGGCGTGGGGTTTGCCGCCAGTGCGACAAGCATTGACGGTCCTGTCGCCTCGACGACGACGTCGATCCCGGAATCGATGTATTTCGACGGTCTTGCAGGTGCCCTGAACCTTGCGATCGATACGACCAACGGTCGCCCGAGGATCGATGGCATTGTGTTGGCGCCGAGCGAGATCCTGCGGTTCTCTGCCGGGCACAACAGTCCGATCCGCGGGATGCAGGGCCACATCGCCATTCGACTCGACTTCTGAAACGACCGGGCCACCCTTCCGACAGGCAAAAGAGCCTTCCGGAAACTCGGTCAGGAGTTGCGGCCTCTCACGGATCGCCGTAATCCGGACCGGTCTTCCTGGGAGGTTCGACCATGGAAATGCCTGTCCCCGATCAGTCGGTCATTGCCCGGCGGGATCATATCGTAGCGCGGCTCGAAGACTTGCTTGGGTCCGAGGCGGTCATCTTTGCAGCTGAAGAGGTCAAGGCCTACGAGTGCGATGCGCTGACGGCCTATCGCTGCCCGCCGCTTGCCGTGATCCTGCCCTCGACAACCGAAGAGGTCGCAGCGTCCGTCAAGATCTGCGCCGAGGAAAGCGTGCCTATCGTGCCCCGCGGCGCGGGGACATCGCTGGCCGGTGGATCGCTTCCAACGGCCGATTGCGTGCTGCTCGGCGTGGCGCGGATGAACGATGTGCTCGATATCGACTATGCAAACCGGGTGATCCGGGTCCAGACCGGCATGACCAACCTCTCGGTCACCGGAGAGGTCAAGGGCGAGGGGTTCTTCTACGCGCCCGACCCGTCCTCGCAACTGGCCTGCGCCATCTCGGGAAACATCGCGATGAACTCCGGCGGGGCGCACTGCCTGAAATACGGCGTGACGACCAACAACCTGATGGGCGTGCGCATGGTGACGGCCG
>JBCAXJ010000096.1:0-13347 GCA_038534135.1 Pseudomonadota bacterium
AAACGGAGTACCCCATGCGGATTCTGTTGATAGAAGATGATCCCTCAACCGCTGAGAGCATTGAACTGATGCTCAAGAAAGCGGACTTGAATACCTACGTCACCGATTCCGGTGAGGAAGGGATCGAGTTGGCGAAGTTGTACGACTACGATCTTTTGATCCTCGACCTCTCGCTGCCGGATATCGACGGGTACGAAGTGCTCCGAAAGTTGCGGATGGGCCGGATCGACACACCTACCCTGATCCTCTCAGGGATGGATGGTGCCGATAACAAGATCAAAGGCTTCGGTTGCGGCGCGGATGACTACCTAACGAAACCGTTCAATCGGGAAGAGCTGGTGGCACGTATCCACGCGATCGTGCGCCGGTCCAAAGGCCATGCTCAATCGATTATCCGTACAGGCAAGATCGCAGTGAACCTCGATGCGAAAACCGTCGAGGCCAACGGTCATCCGGTTCATCTGACGGGCAAAGAGTACCAGATGCTCGAATTGCTCAGCCTGCGGAAGGGATCGACCCTCACGAAGGAAATGTTCCTGAACCACCTTTATGGCGGGATGGACGAGCCGGAAGTAAAGATCATCGATGTCTTCATCTGCAAGCTGCGCAAGAAGCTGGCGCTCTCGACTGGTGGCGCGAATTATATCGAGACCGTATGGGGACGTGGTTACGTCCTGCGTGATCCGGTGGAAGAGGTTGCCTGACCGGATCGACCGCGAGACCTAAGGTCTCGCAAAGCTTGTGCTGGGAAGCGTTAGCGCTGCGGCAAGCGACCTCAGCACAGATTTCTTCTGTCTTCGAGAAGCGACGGTCGATCTGTGTCTCAGGCGTTTGCAGGCTCAGACGCTAAGTCGAAAGCGACCGCCTACCCGCGACTCACGCGTCTGTCGACTCAGGCTCGGCGACGGCAGTCTTGGCAGCGGGCTTGGTCGCGCGCCGCTCGCCAGCCTCGCCAAGCGGATCTTCCTGGCGCTGAACCGATCCTTCGAAGTGTGCACCGCTTTCAATGGCGATTGTCTTGTGGACGATATCGCCCTCGACCTTCGCGGAAGACGTCAGCCTCACTTTCAGCCCACGCACCCTGCCGATCACACGGCCGTTGACGACGACATCGTCCGCGATCACTTCGCCCCGGATCGTGGCACTTTCGCCCACGGTGAGCAGATGCGCCCTCACGTCCCCTTCGATCGTACCTTCGATCTGGATGTCGCCGGACGACGTGACGTTGCCCTTGATCGTCAGATCGCTCGAAAGCAACGAGGGTGACGGCTTCGCCTTTGGCTGAAACGCGGGCGTTGGGGACGGAGACTCTGCTTTGCTCGCTACTGCAGCGCCAGCGGTGGACGGCGCCGGCGACGCATCGTCTGTCTTCGACGCTGGTGGTGTGTCGCTGATTTTGCTCTTAGAGAACATTCCGTGCAGCCTTTATGAATTTGTTCGGGTTCACTGGTTTGCCGTCGATCCGGACCTCGTAGTGCAGATGGGTTCCGGTACTCCTGCCCGTACTCCCCATATCCGCTATACGCTCGTCGCGCGCAACCCGTTGACCGACTTTCACACGACTCTTGCTCAGATGAGCATAAACTGTTTCGAAACCAAAGGCATGTCGAATCTTCACGACAATCCCGTAGCCACGCTGGCGGCCCGAAAAGCTCACAACACCTTCGCCGGTCGAATAAATCGCGGTGCCGCGAGGTGCTGCAAAATCGACGCCGTTGTGCATCCGGTAAGACCGCCGGAGCGGGTCACGCCGCGGTCCGAAGCCCGATGTGAGGCGCGCGCCACGGGTCGGCATTCCGAAGGGCAGCCGATCGATCGCGATCCGCATAAGGCTCATGCGTTCGAGGTCATTCATCAGTGCCGCGACGCGCTCGCCGGACTCTACTTCGCTGCGGTCGTCAGAGTTTTCCGGGGCCGGTTCATCGATCGGGCCGCCTCCGCGTCCAGTGAAGTCCCGCTTGGTCTGCTTCAGAATTCCGTCGAGATTGACTGAGGATCCGACAAACAAGTCGTTGAGTGCCGTTAAGCTGGTTTTTGTTGCATCCTCGAGTTGCGCCATCAGATGTTTCTGGCGGTTCTCCCAATCGCCGATCTCGCCTTCCAACAGCTTGACCCGTTCGTCCAGCTCCTGGGCACGAGATTTTTGGCCGTCGCGCTCCGCGATCACCGCCGACATGGTCTTGGCAAACGTCCGCATCGTATGCGTGTGCGTATCGTGCGATCGTTCAGCCTCTGCAAGTCTCAGGCGCAGCGCAATCGCCTCGTCCTGCAGTTGCGCCATCGCTTCTTCAGCAGCGCCGCGCTTGGCGACGATCGCTTCGAATTCGCGCCGCAGCCCTGCCAGTTCAGTTGTCGCTGCTGAAAGACGCGCAGTGGTTACGACAAGAAGTTCCTGCTTTCCGCTGAGCTCGTCGGTAACGGCGTCACCGCGCAGGTTCGAGCGATTGAGTTCTTCCTCGAGAAGACGTTGCTGTTGGCGCAAGGCGCTCAACTGGATCTCATAGACCTCCTGCTGCGCATCCAGCCGGTTTTCGGCTGTCCTTCCGTCCATGGCTTTGTCGACGAAGGCCGCGGATGTGAATGCGCACCAGCCGATCAAGGCGATACAGAGCGTGCTCATTCCCGCTTGTGATATTGGGCTTAGCGTCCAATATCGTGTCCCGGCGTCTGATCGCACATAGATGCGACGCTCCGGAAAAGCGCCTGCAAGACGCTGATTAATCGAATAGAAAACGCCGCCCGCCATCAAAAGTCCCTCGAAGGTCGCCCGTCTGCCCATATTCTGCGAGTCGCGCCGCAGATTTTTCGTTAATGCGTCCTTTATGCAACTCCTAGTCCCCGCCCCACGTTGGCGCAACAGTTTTCGAGGCGTTACCGATGGTTTTGTGTCGCAGATCGTCCGATCTGTGAGAATAACGATTTCTCAGCGCCACGAATTCAATTGACGGCCTCGGATGTGGAAAGTGGCCAGTAGAAATCCATCGGAATTCCAGCTTCGGCGCGCTTCTCTTCATTGAAGGGTGGTTTCAAGTCACTGCGGAAGTATGTGCGAACAAGCTCATGGAAGGTTGTCTTCGGATCGACATCCTGGCGTCCACACAGAAAGTGAAACCACTTCGATCCGTAGGCGACGTGGCCGACTTCTTCGGCATAGATCGTGCTGAGGGCAGAGACGCTGTCTTCATCATCCGCCTTCTTGAAGATCTCGATCATGCCCGGCGTGACATCGAGCCCGCGCGCCTCGAGAACCATCGGAACGATTGCGAGGCGAGCCATCAGATCCTGAGCTGTATCGTGGGCTGCCTGCCACATTCCCGCATGTGCATCCAACGCACCGTAGTTTGAACCGAGCGCTTGAAGCCGTTCCGAGACCAAGCCGAAGTGCTTGCTCTCTTCATCTGCAGCCCGCACCCAATCGTCGAAGAACCCAAGCGGCAGCGGCGTCTCTGAAAAACGCGCGATGATGTCCCAATGCAGATCGACTGCATTGAGTTCGATATGTGCCACGGCATGAAGCAGGGCGATGCGCCCGGCAGGTGTGCCTGGGCGACGACGCGGGACGTCGCGCGGCGATTTCAACACGGGATGTGCGGGGCGTGCCGGAAAGTCAGGTGGCGACGCGACGCCGAGTTCGATCGGATCTCCTCGGTCGCGCGCCGTTTGCCACGCAGCCGCTACCTTTCGGCTAAGTCCGGTTTTCTCGACCGGATCGGATGTCCGAAGAATACTTTCCGCAGCCTGGGTCAGCCCTTTCTCCGCCAGCAGGGTCAAAGGGCGCGGACTGCGTCCAGGACAGCCTCGGCGTGGCCCGGCACCTTCACTTTGCGCCAAGCCTCGCGCAGGACGCCTTCGCCATCGATCAGAAACGTCGAACGCTCGATACCCATTGATTTCTTGCCATACATATTTTTCTCGACCCATGACCCATAGGACTCGATCACCGAACCGTTCTCGTCCGAGAGAAGCGTGACCTTCAGATCGTGCTTGGTGATGAACTTTTCATGCTTGGCGACGGTGTCCTTTGATAAACCAAGGATGACTGCTCCGGCGGCTTCGAACTCGGCAAGATGCTCGGTAAAGGCAATGGCCTCCTTGGTGCAGCCGGGCGTGTCATCCCGCGGGTAGAGATAAAGGACAACAGCCTTTCCCGTCAGAGCCGCAAGCGAAACGGTACGTCCACCATCTGCGGGTAACGAAAAGTCTGGTGCGGGTTTGCCGATTTCTGGAAGTGTCATGGCCGGTGCCTCCTCAAGCCGCGTCGTTTGCTGCCGCGAAGGCAAGCGCTCTTGTGCGGGATGTCAAGGTTAACGGAGGCATTTCCGAAACCTTGAACGGGCATGATTGGCTCGGGATACGTCCGCGACGACCGGTCGATTGTGGGTTTGGATCGGATCGGCAGTTGTCGCCAAAGTGTCTAATCGGCAACAAATAAGGGGGCTGGCAGTCTTCAACCGAAGATCAAAACGGAGACCGGGATCCGAGCGCTGCCTCAACTTCAAGACAGCATAGAAGCAAGGCGCAACGTTACAGCGCCTTCTGGCCAGTCTAAACCTTGCGTTCGATTAAGTCGGCTTTGTCCGGGTCTGATTTTCGACGAGCGGAAGCCTCATTCACCGCATTCACCAGACAGTCTTAACGGTCGACACCTGTAACGGTCATCTTGGTCGGTCTGAGCTTAGGGAATTTTGGGGGGTGGTGGAGCCAGGCGGAATCGAACCGCCGACCTCTTGAATGCCATTCAAGCGCTCTCCCAACTGAGCTATGGCCCCTATTCCAAACGGTAGGCGGTCTCTACGTGGTGCCCGGGTAGGAATCAAGTGCTATCAGCTCGATCCGGACGCCTAGGTTTCCTCGTTTTCGACACCCGAGACGTCTCCGATTCCGTCGAGAGTGTCTTCTTCCTCGTCCTCGTCCAGCAGCACGTCATCCTCGAATTCGACAGGCTCGTCCTCCTGTTCTTCATCGCTGAGCGTCGGGCTCGTCGCATCGCCATCTTCAGACGCCGTGTCATCGCCGCTCGCGGTTGTTGCGCCGTCATCGTCATCGTCGATGATGGCGTCGCTCGCGACGGTTTCTTCTTCCTCGCGGTCTGCCAATTCCTTGGCCGCCTTGGCTTCTTTTGCCTTCATGGCTGCCGTGGCGGCGGCGGCGCCCAAGGATGCCCCCTTCGTCGGCTTGGACAGATCAATCACCGTGCCACATTCGGGGCAGGTGATCGGCTGGCGCATCATGTCGTAGAATCGCGTTGCGCAGCTTGGGCAGGTCCGTTTCACGCCCCAATCGGGATTAGGCATGTTTGTGTCCTTGGCGGTGTCTCGAAGATTCGCGCAGTTCGCACACCGGCAATGTGCTTGTCAAAGGTTTCTCGCGCCACAATTGAACGGTCCTAGGTTGTATATTTCGCACCTGCACAAAATTAGCTTGTCGTGGAATTATCCAAACCCTAACGTGCGCCTCCGAAACTGGGGTGGAAAAAAGAAGTCAGGACAGATGCATGCTGTATCACGCGTATGAAATGACGCACGCCGCGATGGGCCCCATGCGGGCGGCGGCAAAACTCAGTTCTCAGGCACTTCTCAGCCCCTATAATCCATTCTCGATGTCCTATCCTGCGCGCGCGACGGCTGCAGCGTGCGAAATGTTCGTGAACGCCACTAAGCGGTACGGCAAGCCTGAATTCGATATCAACGAAACCGAGGTGATGGAGGAGATCGTCCCCGTCGTCGAGGAGGTCGTACTCTCCAAACCGTTCTGCGATCTGGTGTATTTCAAACGCGATCATCCCGTCGTCCATGCCCGCAACGACCCTAAAGTGTTGGTTGTCGCTCCCATGTCGGGGCATTTCGCGACACTGCTGCGCGGCACTGTCGAAGCGATGCTGCCCGAACACGAAGTGTACATCACGGACTGGAGCGATGCGCGCGATGTGCCGCTGGCCGAGGGCGCCTTCGATCTGGCCGACTATTCCGAGTATATCATGGAGTTCTGCCGTTTCCTGTCCAAGGACGGGGAGCGACCGTCGATCATGGCGGTTTGCCAGCCCGGCGTACCGGTCCTGGTTGCAGCCTCGCTGATGGCGGAGACACAGGACGCATGTCGCCCGTCGTCGATCGTCCTGATGGGCAGCCCGATCGATACACGGGTCAACCAGACCGAGCCGAACCGCCTGGCGCAAAGTCGCCCGTTGAGTTGGTTCGAACAGAGTGTGGTTGTGACTGTGCCTTGGCCTAATGTCGGCATGATGCGTCGGGTTTATCCGGGCTTCCTCCAACTCTCCGGTTTCATGTCGATGAACCTGGATCGCCATGTCGACGCACATTTCGATCAGTTCCATCACTTGATCGAGGGAGACGGCGACTCGGCAGCGGCGCACCGGGCGTTTTATGATGAATACCTCGCCGTCATGGATCTGACGGCCGAGTTCTATCTGCAAACGGTCGAAGCAGTGTTCCAGAAACACTTGATCCCGCATGGTGAGTACCGCCATCGGGGTCATCTGGTCGATCCGGGCGCGATCACGGATATCGGGCTGATGACGGTCGAGGGCGAGAAGGACGACATCACCGGCCGGGGACAAACCGGCGCGGCCCAGGATCTCTGCGTCAATCTTCCCGACGAGAAGAAGATGCATTACGTGCAGCCGAAGGTCGGACACTACGGTGTCTTCAACGGGTCAAGGTTCCGGAATTTCATCCAGCCAAAGATCCGGAACTTCATTCGTGCCCGTCGTTCGATGGTGCGCGGATAATTTGGCGACGCATGCCCGGCAGGATCGCACCGATCCGACTGCAGGATCCCGATTGCACGATTGACGTTAGCGTCAACAGCCGTGCGAAACGCTTTACCTTGCGTCTGAGGGCTTCCGGCGCGCCCGCCTTGACGGTGCCGCGCGGCGTATCTCGTTCTGACGCGGAAGACTTCATCCAGCGTCATCGCGGCTGGCTGCGGCAGGCCCTTGGGAAGCGGCCCGAAGTGACCGAAGTCACGAACGGTGCGGTGGTGCCGATTGACGGGAAGATGTACCGCGTCACCGTGGTCGATGGTCGTCGCATGGCTCCGTGTGTCGACGGCGACTGCCTCCTCCTGTCGGGCGACGGGGCCGTCGGCCCGCGCGTGGCGGCATGGCTCAAACTGCGTGCTCGGGATCGGCTGCAACCTGCGGCGCGCTCCTACGCGCGCAAGCTCAGCAAACGGATTAACTCGATCTCGCTGCGCGATACAACCAGCCGATGGGGATCCTGCTCGTCGGCGCGCAACCTGAGCTTCTCCTGGCGTCTCGCGATGGCTCCGGTCGAGATCCAGGATTACGTGGCGGCGCATGAGGCGGCCCACCTTGTCGAAATGAACCACTCACCACGCTACTGGTCCGTCCTTGAAGGTCTGATGCCCGATTATGCGCGGCACCGGGCGTGGCTGAAGCGCGAGGGCAGGGCGCTGCACGCCTACAGGTTCGAGGGAACGTCCTGAACCTGGTTTCTTGCGCCTGCGAGTCGATCTCAAAGACGCATCTCGAGAGTGTCGAGGTCAGGCTGCGCCAGGCTTTCTGGGAACGCGGGTCCTGTCACGCCAGCGTGTTGCGAGTTCACTGCCGGGGGATTGCAGTGTCCGGGAAAAACGCGCAACGCTGACCGCGCTGCGGACTTCTCGTACCAATCTTCGGGTGCAGATGCGGCAAAGGCAGAGCAGAACTGGGAGAATGCGATGAAGTTCCAGAGTTGGCTAGCAGCGGTTCTTATGTTGGTCGCAGGAGCAGTGAGCGCCATGGCGGCAGACAAGCGCGAGGGGTACTACTATCCGCCCGTCGGCAGCGAGGAAGTCTTCGTCCGCTCGATCGCATCGCCGCCGCCGGCTGACCGGTCGATCCGCACGAACTTTATCAATGAAATCACCAAGGCCCAGCTCGCTGCACCGGACAATCCCCGGTTTGCAATTTTCGCAAAGGGCGGCGCAGCGCAGCACATGATCATCGTCGCACTGGATGACGAGATCTTCCGGACACTCTTTCGTGCCCGCGCGCAGATGGCGCAACTCACTGCAAACGCACGTGGGACTGAATTCTTCCGCGCGAACGAGCTTCAGTTTGTTGCGACCTGGTTCGATCTTGCGAAGATGCTGGGATTCGAGGACATCGTTGTTTCCGACGGTGACACCTGGTCTCACCGTGTGCTGCTCCAGTAGGATCGCAGCTCCTGCCAAATCATCTTGGAGGCGACGCCCGGAATCGAACCGGGGTACACGGATTTGCAATCCGCTGCGTAACCACTCCGCCACGTCGCCGTCGGGGTTCTGGCTGTTGCTCAGAAGCGAGGAAGCCGCTCTTAGTCCGGTGTTCAGGCTATTGCAAGACGGTCGATATATGTGACCACAGGTCAGCGCGGATTTCTTGCCTCCGCCAAGACGATGTGGCACAGACTTCAACACGATATCGTGGATCTGGAACAGACATATGATCGATTTCACGGCGGCACGACATGCGATGGTTGACTGTCAGGTCAGACCTTCGGACGTCACGAATTACAGTATCATTGATGCAATGCTCTCGATCCCACGCGAAGTGTTCATTCCCAAGGCGCAGAGATCCGTCGCGTATTCCGAGGCCGAGATCCGGCTGTCGGAGGATCGGGTGATGCTGCCGCCGCGCACGTTTGCCAAGATGCTTGAGCAGACGCAGGTCGGGCCGGAGGATCTCGTGCTCGACGTGGCGGCAGGGACAGGATACTCCAGCGCGATCTTCTCGAAGCTGTCGGCGGCCGTCATTGCCGTTGAATCCGATCCAGCGTTGAGAAAACAGGCAGGCGACGCGACCGACGCGCTGGAGATAGACAACATCGCAACGACTGAGGGCGAGCCTGCTTCGGGCGATCCGGCGCACGGCCCCTTCGACGTGATCTTTTTGAACGGGGCGGTTGAAGTCGTCCCGGATGCCTTGCTGAGCCAACTCAAGGTGGGGGGACGTCTGGTTGCAATATTTGTTGACGGTGCAATCGGGCAATGCCGGGTCATGGTGCGGAGTGAGACGACGGTATCGAGCCGGTATGCGTTTGATGCATGGGCGCCGATCCTTGCCGGATTTGAGCGCAAAGAGGCGTTTGCGTTCTGAGGACCGTGCACGGGGTGGATCCAAAAAAGGGGCGCGAGGATGAATATCCTTAACAGGCCGTTGGGGGGATTGGTTGCGGTGGTCGCCATCTCGACGGTGTTTACCGGACCGGTGCGAGCAGAAACGCTCGCGGATGCGATGGTTATGGCCTATCGCAGCAGCCCGGAGCTTGTGACCGCACGAGCAAACGTCAAGGTTCTGTCCGAACAGGCGGTGCAGGCGCGCGCGGGCGGCAGGCTCCAGGTTTCGGGAACGCTGAACGCAACGACACAGTTCCTGGATCTCGAGCAGTTCGTCTTTCCAACGACGCTCCAACTCGATGTCACGCAACCGCTGTATACAGGCGGGCAGGTCGAAAATGCGACCGAGGCGGCCGAGACGCGGATCACTGCCGAGGAAGCCCGTCTGATCGCAACCGAACAAAGCGTGCTGCTGAACACCGTCACCGCGTATCTTGATGTGCGTCGTGATGAGACGCTCGTGTCCCTTGGCAAGAACAACGTCAGGGTGATCCGCGAGCAGCTGCGCGCAGCCCGTGAGCGTTTTGACGTCGGTGAAGTCACGCGGACGGACGTCGCACAGGCCGAGGCCCGGCTGGCAGCGGCCCGCAGTCTTCTGGCGGCGCGTGAAGGTGTGCTGCAAACGTCGCGTGAGTCGTACAAGCGCGTCGTCGGCGTCTATCCCGAGAAGCTCGCACCGCCGCCACCAATCCCCGATTTGCCGGAAAACCTGGATCAGGCGATCGCGATAAGTGTGACCGACGATCCGACTTTGCGCGCGGCAAGGCTGGAGCGGCAGGCAGCGAGCAGCGACATCCGCACGGCGATCGGCGCTCTGCTGCCGCAGGTCTCATTGGTCGGGCAGGTGCAAAGGTCAGAGACCCTGCGGTCCGAGGACGCGGGGCTCCTGAACCAGGGCGCGTCGAACAACGCAACACTTGGCGTTCAAGTCACGCTGCCATTCTATTCCGGCGGGGCCAACTATTCGAACATTCGCGAGGCCCAGGCACAGGCCGAGGGCCGCGACGGCGACATCGTGACAGCCCTGCGGGATGCGATCCAACGGGTTGGGGTCGCGTGGTCGGATCTTTCGGTGGCCCAGGCGTCGATCCGGGCCGGCCAGCTTGAAATCCGCGCCGCAAGGATCGCGTTTGAAGGTGTTCAGGAAGAAGCGAAGGTCGGAGCGCGGACAACTTTGGACGTGCTTGACGCCGAGCAGGAGTTACTTGACGCGCGCGGTGACGTGGTTTCGGCGCGGCGGGATGAATATGTCGCCGGGTACAATGTGCTGTTCTCGATCGGGAAACTTACGGTCGACCATATGGGCCTGGAAACGGAACTCGAGGAGAGTGCGTCAGGCTACTATGCAGCCGTGAAAGATAGAAACTTCGGCTATGATGACGACGATGACACGGTTTGGACATTGTCTTACCGACCATAAAGTGTATGCAAAATCCAATGCGAGAGCACCCACAGCAGAGATCGGGCCGGGAACGGAAGGCGTCATGAGCGATACTGACAACAGAAAAAGCATGGATGATGTGCTCGCCTCGATTCGCCGTATCGTCAGGGCGGAAAAGGATCCGGTCAGCACGCAAGACCCGGACCCGGTTGCAGAGACCGGCTTTGAAACCCCGCCAGAGCCCGAGACAGAAGCGATCGAGCCACTCGCGTTGACACCTGAAATGCGGATGACGCCGGATGTAAATGCGCCGGACGCCGCCTCGGAGTTGGATGAAACGCCACTCGAGTCTACCACGGCAGCCGTCGCTGACGTCGTTCCCTCGGTGACCGATGCGCTTGATCCGGATCAGATCCGTGAGATGGTGCGCGAGGTCGTGATGGAGCAACTCGGTGGCGCGGATGCTGGCGAAATGATCCGCTCGGTGATCCGCGACGAACTCACAACTGGCGAGATTGGCGGCAATATCTCGCAGAACGTGATGCGGTTGATCCAGGCCGAAGTGGGCAAGGCGCTCGGCAAGTAGCTGACGCCATTTACCTCAGATCGGCTCACCTTTCTTCAGAAGATCATCGATCAGTTTGCGATGGATCTCGTTGCTGTCGCCGCCACCGAACGTCAGCGCGCCGGACGTGTAAGCGCTGCCGTAGGTCAACGCGAGATTGACGACCTGACCGAGCCCTTCGAGCAACTCGTCTTTGCTCAGCGGGCCCAGTGGGTGGATGAAGACCGACCAAAGCCGCCCTTGGGCAACGGCGTACCGGGCATCCAGCGCACTGTCGAAATTGGCCTGCATCATGCGCATCAACTCCGCGGGCGAGATGCCATCCGCTGATCGAATTGCCGTCATGGCGCGCATTCGGTCGGCACTGGCATCATGGACGATGATCAGCGGGATATCCTCGATGGTCAAAGCCATCGCATTCGGCGTGATCTGGGCTTCCGGATCGACCGCCTGGACAACTTCGGCCATGCGATCAACCGTCATCGGCTCCTCGGCATAGGCAGGTATTGCGAACACAATCAGCATCAAAGCAGCAATGAGACGGGGCATGGCATTCTCCTGTCAGTTGGCATTAGCGTGGCCCGCATCAGATACGATCTCAAGACACCAGTTGGTGATGGTCGCAGTTGGGCGGCGGAGACGACGGCCCACCCGCCCGCCCCCGCCGCCGCCGCCGCCCGGCAAGGGGAGGCAAATTCCGCACTTTCATGCTGCGTTCGCGCGCGCTAAGACCGCGCCCGACCAGCCAGGGATCATGCGCCATGGAAACCAAATTCGACGCTGCGTCGGCCGAGCCGCGCATCTATGCCAAATGGGAGGCCGAAGGCTGTTTTGCCGCCGGTGTAAACAAATCGCGCGACGAGACTTTTTGCATCGTGATCCCGCCGCCCAATGTTACCGGGTCGCTGCACATCGGGCACGCGTTGAACAATACGCTGCAGGACATCCTGATACGCTGGAAGCGGATGCAAGGCTTCGACACGCTTTGGCAACCGGGCACCGACCACGCTGGCATCGCGACACAGATGGTCGTCGAGCGTGAATTGGCCGAGACCCAGCAGCCTGGCCGTGCCGCGATGGGGCGGGAGAAGTTCGTCGAGCGGGTCTGGGAACAGAAGCGCAACTCCGAAGGCACGATCCTGGGTCAGCTCAAGCGGCTGGGGGCTTCCTGTGACTGGGACCGAACCGAGTTCACCATGTCTGAAGGGCTTTCGGCAGCCGTCCTCAAGGTTTTCGTCGATCTCTACAATCAAGGTTTGATTTACAAGGACAAACGCCTCGTCAACTGGGATCCGAAGTTCGAGACCGCGATCTCGGATCTGGAAGTCGAGAACATCGAAGTCGACGGCCACATGTGGCATTTCAAGTACCCGTTGGCGGCGGATGACTCAGGCAACCGTGCGACTTACGAATATGTCGAAAAGGACGAGGACGGGAATGTCACCCTGCGCGAGACGCGGGATTATATCTCGATCGCCACGACCCGACCCGAAACCATGCTGGGAGATGGCGCGGTCGCGGTCCACCCCTCGGACGAGCGCTATGCGCCCATTGTCGGGCTGTTCTGCGAGATCCCGGTCGGGCCGAAGGAACACCGCCGCCTGATCCCGATCATCACCGACGACTACCCGGACCCTGACTTCGGCTCGGGTGCGGTCAAGATCACCGGCGCGCACGACTTCAACGACAATGGTGTGGCACAGCGTGGCGGCATCCCGTGCTATCGCCTGATGGACACCAAGGGTTGGATGCGCGCAGACGGGGCGCCCTATGTCGAGGAAGCCGCAAAGGCGCAAGCGATCATCGACGGCGCTGAAATGACGGCGAACGAGATCGATGCGATCAACCTGGTTCCCGACGCCTATCGTGGGCTGGACCGCTATGAGGCCCGCGCGCGTGTCATCGCCGACATCACTGCCGAAGGTTTGGCGGTCATGGTCCCTGCAGACCATCCTGAGGTCGCATGGATGAAGGGCGTCGCGCCGACCTGGAAGACCGATGGTCGACCGGGCTTCAGCTCGGTTTCGGAGGACGCTGAACCGCCCGCTGAACTGCCGCTGGTCGAATCCAAGAAGATCATGCAGCCATTTGGAGACCGCTCGAAGGTTGTCATCGAACCGATGCTGACCGACCAATGGTTTGTCGACGCAAAGACGCTGGCCCAGCCCGCGCTCAAGGCGGTCCGCAGTGGCACCACCAAGTTTGCGCCGCAGAACTGGGAAAAGACTTACTTCAACTGGCTCGAAGACATCCAGCCCTGGTGCATTTCGAGGCAGCTCTG
>JBCAXJ010000097.1:0-13073 GCA_038534135.1 Pseudomonadota bacterium
GACCACGGCACCCTGCGCGGCCTTCAGTTCCTCGATCAGACCGCGCGCCAGCACGACCGATGCGAAGAAGTTGACGTGAAAGACCTGCCCCCAGGTTCGCAGATCCGTCGTGATCGTGTTCAGCCGCTCGCCCTCGGGTCCCTTTGGCGAGATCCCGGCATTGTTCACCAACGCCTCCAGCCGACCGCCGTCCAGACGCGACCGGACCTCCTCCACCGCTTCGATGGTCGACTTCGGATCGGCCAGATCCAGTTGAATGTGATCCTCGGGTCCGGCTTCCCACGGGCAATCTTCGGGAAACGGGTGGCGCGAGCACGTGATCACCCGCCAGCCAGCCGACGAGAACCGCTTGACCGTCGCATGCCCGATACCCCGGCTGGCGCCTGTCAGCAGCAGAGTCTTGCGGTCATTGCCCGACGACATGCGCGCCCTCCGTTCTAGGACGCCCTAGCCCTACGACTTTGGCAACGCGGGCGCAACACGCTTGCCGGTTTGTGATTGGAAGCATCTCAGATTGTCATCCAAGAGTGCATTGACAGCGCATTCGTCCTCCGCGAGGAGGGCGCCCGTGACGGGCAGAAGCCCGGCTTGAAAAGGATGTGTCGATGTCGAACCTGACGGCCGCCGGCCGCGCCGCAATCGCAGACCTCGCTCAACGCTACGGCCTGTCCCAGGACGCCGTCGAGCATATGGCCCGCGCCGTTGCCAATGGCGGCGGATCGATGGCGCAGTTCAATGTCCCCGAACTGGGCGGTTCCGGTCAATGGATGGCCGGGGGCATGACGATGGTCGGCGACATGTTCAACAGCGGTCTGCAGAACACGGTCTCGAACCTGTGCGGCGAGCTGTCAAACGCCATGGCCTCGGCACTGTTCTTCGAGCAACCCAAGACCGCGTTCGCCAGCAGCGCCTGGCCGGACTGGCTGGGCCAGCCCGCGGCGACGGGCGGACAGAACCAGGCGCGCTACGCTTACTTTCCGCACGCACGGCGCCTTGCCTTCGATCACGGAGATGGGCGCCCGATTGTGTTGATGGATACCGGAGATCACCAGATCGGCGGGTTCAGCCAGCAGCAATCCGGACCGGGCGATCCGTATTTCGGCATTTCGGTCTCCAGCCAGTTCGGACAGTTCGCCCTCTCGTCTTTCCCGCTGGCCAACGACGCCGGTGCGCCACCTGTCCCGGAACCGACACCCGAACCGACACCCGAGCCGCCAAAGTCCGAGGCGCCACCGCCGATGGCTTCGCCACCGCCTGTTCCGGAAGCGCCGCAAGATCAACGCGCGACGGACGACATCCTTGGCACAATCGAACGGCTTGCGAAGCTGCGCGATGCGGGCGCTCTTTCAGAGGAAGAGTTCTCGGCAAAGAAGGCAGAATTGCTCGCACGCCTTTGATCGCGGGATTGTCTTGCGCACGCAGCGACGTCTTGCGCGCGCACAGCATCCAGAACCCGCCAAGACAACTGCCTTCCTGTTCTAAAACGGGCACCGCGCAGTCGTGCTCAGCCAGTCGCCTGTTGCCGGGTGGCGCAGATCCAGCCGTTCGGCATGAAGTTGCAGCCGGTCGGCGGCCTCATAGATCGCGTCGGGTGCATAGAACGGGTCGCCCAGGATTGGATGCCCGACCTCCTTCAGGTGGACACGAAGCTGGTGGCTGCGCCCGGTCTCGGGCGTCAGTTCAAGCCTCGTCGCATCATCCTCGCGCTCCAGCACCCGCCAACGGGTCCGCGAAGGTTTGCCGGTCTCGAAGCAGACCTTCTGCATTGGGCGGCGTGGCCAGTCCGCGATCAACGGCAGATCGATCGCGCCGGTATCTTCGACAACACGCCCGGCCACCCGGGCAACATACGTCTTCTGCACGACCCGGCGTTCGAACTGCAGGTTGATGTGTCTCTGCGCGGCCGGATTGAGCGCGAAAACCATGACACCCGAGGTTTCAAGATCCAGGCGGTGGATCAGCAGAGCCGAGGGGAAATCCGCGCGCACCCGGTCCTCGAGGCAATCCCGGTGGGTTGCCGGTTTGCCCGGAACACTCAACAGCCCGGATGGCTTGTCGACCAGCATCAGATCATCGTCGCAATGCAAAACCACCAACGGTCCGGTTGGCGGGCGATAGTCGGTCATCATCCGCGGTGGCGGCCGCCATTCGATGCCGTCTGCTGGGTGCGCCTTGACCACGGATCAGCCCGCCATATCCGGTTAATGTAGAATTACGTGATTTTCTTCACGTGCGAAATCACGCGACGCACCGGGTCGCGCAAGCCTTGAGAACACCGCTCATGGATTGAGCCGCTGCACGATCCACGCATCAGCATCGGGCTTCAACCGGGTCCACCGAAACCGGTCATGCAGCCGGTTCGCGCCGTCGGCCCAAAACTCGATTTCGACCGGCCGCACCCGGAACCCGCCCCAATGCGCCGGACGCGGCGGCTTCATCGGGTATTTGGCCGCCAGCTTCGCAACCTCGGCCATCAGTGTGCGCCTGTTCGCCAGCGGGCGCGACTGCTTCGACGCGATGGCGCCCAGACGGCTCGGGTAACTGCGGCTGTTGTAATAGTCGTCAGCCTGCTTCCCGCCGACGCGCTCGACAATTCCGCGGATCCGGATCTGACGGCGCAGCGATTTCCAGTGGAACACCAGTGCCGCCTTCGCATTGGTGTCGAGTTCCTGCCCCTTGGCGCTGTCATAGTTCGTGTAGAACACGAAACCGCCCTTCTTCAGGCTCGGCTCCACCTCCTTCAACAACACCATGCGGACGTTCGGCAGGCCGTTTTTATCCACTGTTGACAGGGCCATAGCGTTGGGATCGTTCGGCTCGCTGTCCTCGGCCTCAGCCAGCCAGGCTTTGGCCAGTACAAAAGGATCCTCGCCCGCAAATATGCCGCTGCGTCGTCCAGTTTCAGTGATTGTCGGCATCTTGTTCCCTCGACTCCTCCGCGCCGTTCTGCTTGCTTGGCCTTGTAGATTAGCCTAAATCGCCGCGAAACAAGCAAGTGCGACAGTCAGGAGAACAGCCATGACGACGCCGCTGATGGCAGGCAAACGCGGATTGATCATGGGCGTCGCGAACGACAAGTCGATCGCCTGGGGCATCGCGCAGGCTTGCAGCGAACAAGGCGCGGACCTGGCTTTCACCTATCAGGGTGATGCGCTGAAGAAGCGGGTCGATCCGCTGGCGGCCTCGGTCGGGTCCCAGATCGTGCTGCCCTGTGACGTGACCGACACCGCTTCGGTCGACGCCGTATTCTCCGAACTGCAAGCCAAGTGGGGGCGGCTAGATTTTCTAGTCCACGCAATCGCTTACGCCGACAAAGCCGAGCTGAAAGGCCGCTATGTCGACACCTCGGCCGAGAACTTCGCGATGTCGATGAACATCTCGTGCTACTCGTTTACGGCTCTGGCACAGCGCGCCGAGACGATGATGACCGAAGGCGGCTCGATGCTGACGCTGACCTATTACGGCGCCGAGAAGGTCATGCCACACTACAACGTGATGGGCGTCGCAAAAGCAGCACTCGAAACCTCGGTCCGGTACATGGCGATGGACCTCGGCCCAAAGAACATTCGGGTCAATTCACTGTCTGCCGGGCCGATCAAGACCCTGGCGGCATCGGGCATCGGCGACTTTCGGTACATTCTGAAATGGAACGAGCTGAACTCACCACTTCGCCGCAATGTGACCCAGCAGGATGTCGGGAAGGCAGGCTTGTACCTGCTCTCGGACCTCTCGTCGGGCGTGACAGGTGAGTGCCACCATGTGGATTGCGGCTATCACGTTGTCGGCATGAAGGCAGAGGACGCACCGGACATCGACGTGAGCCGTGGCTGAAGCGTGGCTCGTCAGCAGGCCTCAAAAAGCCCAGATTTGAACGCAACCCCAACACCTTAGCTTACAATCCACCAGGTGACGTGAATTATTTCCAAAGCACGCGTGCACATACGCAGTACCGAAAGGATAATGCCATGAAGAAGAAGCTTTTTTACAAATTCGCAGCCCTGTGCGTTTTGACATCAGCGGCCGCATGCACGTCGACCACCCGCGACCAGGGGATCGACAGTCACGAATTGACCAGCCTCTCGGCGTCGGTTTGGGTCGATCCCGACGGATGCAAGCACTGGGTCGTGGATGACATCATCGAAGGCTACATGAGCCCAGTGCTGAACCTCGACGGCACGCCAGATTGCTTGTGAGGAGTTCGGCTATGACGCGTCTCTCACATGCAGTCTTTCTGGCCGCCGCCGTCGCCTCGGGCCCCGCGTTGGCCCAGACGCTGACTGGTGATCTCGACAATCTCGATCCAATGATCTGGATAGACCCCAACGGCTGCCATCACTGGATGATGGATGACGGGGTCGAAGGCTACCTGACGCCGCGCCTGAACCGCGACGGCACGCCCAGATGTCCCGGTGTGACCCCAGCCACGTACCCCAATGCACAGAACACGACCCAGAGGTTCGAGCAGGAAGCCACGCTCTGGACCGACAGGCTGGGCTGCCAGCACTGGATCTCCGACCACGGCAGCGCTGGTTTCTTGAGCGCCCGCCTGGACCGTCAGGGACGGCCTGTTTGCCCTGGCAAGCAACCGCAGTCGGTTTCGCTGGATGCCGATGCGCTGTTCGATACGAACAAGTCCGACCTGCGGCCCGAAGCGGTGGCAGAACTGAATGAGTTCGGAACAATGGCGCAGCGCTTGGGCAAAACGCGCGTACGGGTCGAAGGGCACACCGACGGTCGGGGATCAGATGCCTACAATCAGACGCTGTCCGAGCGCCGGGCAACCTCGGTCGCGGCGTATCTGTCGCAGAACTTCGGGATCAACTCCGAGACCAAAGGATTCGGGGAAACCTCTCCGGTCGCGAGCAACGACACCGCAGCCGGGCGCCAGGCCAATCGACGCGTGGATATCACGATTCTGAACTAGCCTGTCCGGGCGCGGCATGGTCCGGGTCTTCGCCGAGTGGCGGAGCCCGGCCTGCACCGGGATGGCGACAATTTACCCCGCCGCCGAAACCGGGGTCGCTTGACAGGCCATGCCCTGCGCGCAAGCGTGCGCGGCATGGACAAGACGACCTCCAACCAATCCACAGGTGCGGAAGCCATGGTCCGCCTGCTGGCTGACCACGGTGTTCGGCATATCTTCGGGCTGTGCGGTGACACGTCGCTGCCGTTCTATGACGCTCTCGCGCGGCTCGACCACCCGATGCAGCACATCCTGACGCGGGATGAACGGCACGCCGCGTACATGGCGGATGCCTATGCGCGGCTGACCGGCAAGGTCGGGATCTGCGAGGGGCCCTCGGGCGGTGGCGCGACCTATATTGCGCCAGGTCTGGTCGAGGCCAACGAAAGCTCCGTACCGATCCTGGCGATCACCACGGATGTCGCTACGACATCGACCGGTCGGTTCCCATTGACCGAGCTTGACCAGAAGGCGTTGTTCGCACCACTGACCAAATGGAATGCCGTTCTCGATCAAGCGGCAGCACTGCCGCGCGTGGTTCGTCGCGCCTTTCGCGAGATGACGACCGGGCGTCCTGGGTCGGCTCATCTGGCGCTTCCCTTCGACACCCAGAAAGCCCCGGTGCCCGAAGATGAGATCTGGGCGGATGAACGGTACGGCCATTTTCCGGCACAGCGCAACGAGGTCGGCCTGAACGATGCCCAGATTGCCGAGTTCATCGCGACACTGCTGAACGCGTCCAATGCCGTGGTCATCTGCGGCGGGGGCGTCGTGCTGTCCGGTGCAGAAGCAGAGCTGCAACGCCTGGCCGAGAGCCTGAACCTGCCGGTCGCGACGACCGTAAGTGGCCAGGGTGCAATTGCCGAGACGCATCCCAATGCCGTAGGTGTCGTCGGCTCGAACGGTGGCCGGGCAGGAACGCGGGCGGTCGTCGACGGTGCGGATGTCGTTCTGTTCGTTGGCTGCCGGGCCGGGTCTGTCACGACCGAGCGGTGGCGCTCTCCTGCCCCTGGCGTAGACATCCTGCACATGGACTGCGATCCGGCCGTTGTCGGGGCGAGCTACCCGACCCGGGCGGCGTGGATCGGAGATGCGAAGACCTGCCTCGAGGGCTTGAACGAGATCCTGCGCGAAGTCGACGAGATGCCGGACTTCAACGGCGCTGAACGGGCCGCCGAAGCGCGGCGTCTGAAAGAGGTCGGCTTCCGTCCGCTTGCTGACAGCGTCGAGCGTCCGATAAAGCCAGAGCGCGTGATCGACTCGCTGAACCGCCTTCTCCCGCCCGAGGCGGTCCTCTGCGCCGATCCGGGAACGCCATGTCCATACTTCTCGGCCTACTGGACAATCCAGCAACCGGGTCGGCATTTCATCTCCAACCGCGCCCATGGTGCCTTGGGATATGCTCTGGGAGCCTCCATCGGAGCCGCGATCGCAAGGCCAGAGGCAAAGATCGTTTGCGCGACCGGGGACGGTAGTTTCGGCATGTGCGTGGGCGAGTTCGAGACGATCACGCGTTACAAGTTACCGATCACCACGATCGTGTTCTCGAACAGCGTTTTTGGTTGGATCAAGGCGGGTCAGAAATCGGGCTTTGGCGAACGCTACTTCTCGGTCGATTTCAACCGCACCGACCATGCCGCGGTCGCCGCGGCGTATGGCGTGAAAAGCTGGCGTGTTGACGATCCGGCCGAACTGGACGGTGTTCTCAAGCAAGCAATCGCGCATGACGGCCCAACCCTGGTCGACGTGATCGCGCAACCGTTGCAGGACGCAGCTGCGCCAGTCAGCGAGTGGGTCGCATGAGCTATCCGATCGTCCAGACGCCTCTGCGCACTGTTGCACTGTGCATCATGATCTATGTCGGCGCGCGCATGGTCACCAATCTGGTCACCGGACGCCCTATTCGGTTTGGCCTGATCGCTGTAACAGGACTGGGCATCGCGCTTGCAATCGTGTCGGGGGTGATCGAATGAGCTTGCGGATCGGTGTGATCGGCGCTGGAATCGTCGGAGTCTCGACGGCTGAATGGCTGCGCCGCGATGGCCACGATGTCACGCTGATTGATCGCAATGACCCCGGCGAGCCGGCCCAGACCTCCTATGGGAATGCAGGCATTCTCGCTGCAAGCTCGATCATCCCGGTTCCGGTTCCGGGTTTGCTGGCCAAGGTTCCGAAGATGCTGCTGGATCCGCTGGGGCCGCTGCACCTGAAATGGAGCTATCTGCCGAAACTGCTGCCATGGCTTGTCCCGTTTCTACGCCGTGCGACGCGTGCGGATGTCGAGGCGACCGCGCGTGCCCTGGCGACAATCGTCACCGATACGGTCGAGCAGCACAAAGCGCTGGCGGCAGGCACCCCGGCGGCAACCTTTATCAACGACGGCATTTATGCGTTTCTTTATACGTCAAAGGCTGCGTGCGACGCCGATGAATGGGGTCATGCCATCCGCCGCGAGCATGGAGCACGCGTCGAGTTTCGGGATCGCACACGTCTGCTGGAAGATGACCCGCATCTCGGCGAGCACTACAACTATGCGGCCTGCCACATCGATCATGGCTGGATCAGCGATCCGGGCGCCTACGTGGCCGCCCTCGCCGGGCACTTTCGCTCGGAGGGCGGGCATTTTCTGCAGGGCGAAGTCGACGGCATAAGTCCAGGCGACACGGGTGCCGAGATTTCCCTTGGCGGGATCACACACGGCTTCGACAGGGTGGTTTTGGCAGGTGGCGCATGGTCTGCCAAGCTCGCCAAGCGCCTCGGCCACAAGCCGATGCTAGAGTCCGAGCGGGGATATCATCTCGTCTTCAAGGAACCCAATCGAAAGCCACCGTTTGCCTACATGCTAACCGATGCGAAATTCGTGGCGACGCCGATGGATGGCGGACTTCGCTGTGCGGGTCAGGTCGAGTTTGGCGGTCTGACAGCCGGTCCGTCCGAGGCACCGTTTCGGGTCGTGAACACGCGGGTCCGACAGTTGTACCCTGACCTGACATGGGAAGATGAAGAGCGGTGGCTGGGGCATCGTCCGTCCACAGTCGACAGCATTCCATTTATCGGGCCAAGCCCTCAGGCGAAATCCATCTACTTTGCCTTCGGCGCCCAGCATATCGGCCTGACGACGGGACCGAAAACCGGCCGTCTTCTGGCCGATCTGATATCCGCACGAACACCCAACATCGATTTGGCACCGTTCCGCGTCGGACGCTTCGACTAACGCTCCCGCGCTCACCGTCCCACTCATCGCGCGTACCCGATCGAGCGGATTGGACCCCAACGGGCCGGCGGTGCATCGATCGCCGACGCGGATAAGGGGATAGTTACACTTTCGCCCTAGCGTTCCTGGAAAGTGAGATTTCAGGAGCGATGTGGGATGCGCTTTACCTCGGAACAGGTCGGAGGAGCGATCGTCATGACACTCGGTGAGCGTCGCCTGGACGGGCTCGTTGCGCCTGAGTTCCGCGATGCGGTGCGCGAGGCCGTCCGCCCTGACTGCAATCTCTACATACTGGACCTGTCTGCCGTCGGTTTTGTCGACAGTGCCGGGGTCGGGGCCTTGGTCGGGCTGCTCAAATTTCTTGGGCGCGAGCGCAAGATGGAGCTTTGCGGGCTGAAACCCACGGTCCGCAAGATTTTCCGGCTCACGCGCCTGGAGCGGGTGTTTGCGATCCGCGATTCGAAAGCGGCATGCCTGGCAGCGGCAGAAGTTGCCCAAAAGGCGGCTTCCTGAATGCGACATCAAGAAAGCGTAGCGAGGACATTTGGATGAGCGGTGCCGCGGAAGACCAGGTGCGCTTCTCGATCGGAAGTTCCTTCGAGAATGTGGCAACCCTTGCCGAGGAAGTCAGCGACCTCTGTAAAACGAAGAGGGCGTCTTCACCGGACGCAATCGATGTTCTGAGGCTTTGTCTGGCCGAAGCGCTCAACAACATCGTCGAACATGCCTACGAAGGTGCCGAGGGCCGGCCGATCTTCGCGGACGTTCGAATGAAACCCGACCGATACGAAGTGATGCTGATCGACGAGGGCAAGCCGATGCCCGGTGGCAAGCTGCCCGATGGAAGCTGTGAATTTGATGCCGAAGAACTCGACGAACTTCCCGAAGGCGGATTCGGCTGGATGCTGATCAAAAGCCAGATGGACACAGTCGAATATGAACGCCGGGATGGCTGCAACATCCTGCGTCTCGAAAAAACTTTCGACGCCTGAAGTAGAGCGCAGAATCAAACTATCTGAGCATAAGGATGGGAAGCGTTGGCCGCCGTGCGTGAAATGACCGAGGAAACCGACGAAACAGTGTTCGATCAGACCGAGAGTCGCGCATTCCGCAAACTCGTTGCACTGGTCGTCGATGATTCATCGGCCCAACGCAAGATGCTCAAAATGCTCTTGCGGAAATGGAACTTCGAGGTCGTCGAAGCGTCGGACGGTCGCTCCGCCTTGGAAGCCGTGCAGACACAAAGCATCGATTTTGTGATCAGCGACTGGATGATGCCAGAGATGTCCGGCCCAGAGTTGTGCCGCGAGGTTCGTGCGCTCGACCAGGAGCACTACGTCTACTTCATCCTGTTGACCTCCAAGACGTCGAAGGAGGAGGTCACCGCCGGACTCGACGCAGGCGCCGATGATTTTCTGACCAAGCCTATGGACATGGGCGAACTGCATGCCCGTCTCAGAGCCGGTCAGCGGCTGATCATGATGCAGGATGATCTGGTCGACAAAAACCGCCGGATCACCGATGCGTTCGATCGGCTGAATGCGATTTATCAGAGTATCGATCGGGACTTGAAGGCGGCCGCACGTCTTCAGAAGTCTCTGATCCCGGAAGCACAAACCTACTGCGGACCGGTCAAGATCGGTCTTATCTATCAGCCGTCACATCATGTCGGCGGTGATCTGTTGGGCTTCTTCAAGATCTCGGATAGCCGAATCGCAGCTTACGCGATTGATGTCTCGGGCCATGGCGTGTCATCGGCGTTGATGACGGCGCGCTTGTCCAACTATTTCAATGCTCAACATCTTGATGAGAACATCGCGATCCGACGTCTCCCGAACGGAGAGTTCGTGGCGCGCGATCCATCGGCGATCGCGTCGGAGCTGAACGAACGTCTGCAGGACGAGGTCGACAGCGATCAATACTTCACGATGATCTTTGCCGACATCAACCTCGATTCAGGCCTGACACGGTTCTGTCAGGCCGGTCAGCCGAACCCCGCAGTGATCCGGGCCTCCGGCGAGGTCGAATTTGTCGGCAGTGGCGGTGCGCCAATCGGCTTGATCCCTGGCATGGAGTACGAAACTTCGGTTGTCAGACTCGATCCGGGAGACCGGATGCTCCTGTATTCCGACGGCATCACCGAAGCGGAAGATCCGAATGGGCAGATGCTCGACGAAGAGGGACTGCAATCGATGCTCGAGCGTCATGCCGGGTACGGCGAGCGCGCGACACTCGAGCGAATCCTTCGGGACATGGAGACCTTCGCAAAGACCAATCAATTCGACGACGATATATCGGCGCTCTTGCTGACGGTGTCCTGATCTTGCAATCTTTCAGCCGAACAAGCGGTCACGTCGTCATCATAGTCGACCGCTGTCAGGTAGAGACCGTCCGGTGGTGCCACCGGTCCACACGTCGAGCGATCTTTCGATTCAAGCGCGATACGTGGTCCCTCTACTGGCATCTTGCCGGCGCCAACACGCTCCAGCGTGCCCACAAGCGATCGAACCTGGTTGTGCAGAAAGCTTCTGGCATGAAGCCGGAACCGGACCTCATCGCCATTATGCGAAACTGAAAAATGGTCTAGTGTTTTCTCCGGCGATGCCGCTTGACACTGGGATGACCGATAAGTCGTGAAATCGTGCCGACCGATCAGCATAGCCGCTGCTTCATTCATGGCATCGACATCCAGAGAATTCGCAACCTTCCACGCCAGTCCATGATCCAGCGCAAGCGGCGCGCGTCTGTTCACGACGCGATACAGGTAATGCCGTCGAACGGCACTAAACCGCGCATGAAACGTTTCATCCACCTTCTCTGCTGCGACGATCGATACAGGGTGCGGCTTCACATGGTGGTTCAACGCTTCGGACAAGCGGAAGGCCTCCCAGTCGGCCGGCATGTCACAGTGGCAGACCTGCCCAGTAGCATGGACGCCTGCATCGGTCCGGCCTGCCCCTGAAACTGTTGGCGTCGCCTCGCTTCGTGTCAGCTTGGCAAGAGCAGCCTCGATCACGCCTTGAACTGAAAGCCCGTCGGCCTGACGCTGCCATCCGACAAAGGGGCCGCCGTGATATTCGACCGTAAGCTTGAACCGTGCCATGCCGTGCGGAATAGAGCGCCTGCACGGTTTTCTGCAAGATGGGTTTTCTTCATGCGGAGCTTGGCCCATCTATGGATGCGAAGATGCGGGAGCAGAAAAATTGGGGATCGCGGATTGGACAGATGATCTCCTGCATGGTGCCGAACAGGCCTGGCGCAATGTCGATGAGATGTTCGAGCCTGTCCTTCGCCTCGGCGTCACGGGGCTAAGTGGCGCGGGTAAGACGGTCTTCATCACCTCGCTGGTCGCCAGTCTGTTGCGGCGCGGCAGGATGCGTTTGCTGAAGGCCGAGGCCGAGGGCCGGATCATCGCATCCATGCTGCGCCCGCAACCCGATCCAGACATCCCGCGCTTTGCCTTCGAGGATCATATCGCGGCTTTGACTGGGACGCCGCCCCAGTGGCCGGAGTCGACCCGTCAAATCAGTCAACTCCGGCTTTCGATGAAGGTCCGGCCCTCCGGGCTTTTCTCGATCGTCACAGGCACGCGGACACTTCATCTCGATATCATCGATTACCCGGGCGAGTGGCTGCTGGACCTACCCTTACTCGACATGGACTATCATGCGTGGTCGCTCCAGGCTCTCGAGGTGGCGGGCGCACCGGCGCGGCGGGAGCACGGGCAGGCCTACCTTGATGCACTGGCTGCAATCCGCCCGAATGCGTCCCATGACGAAACGGTTGCCACTCAACTCGCGCAGGTTTTCAGGGGCTATCTGAGAGAGTGCCGCAAGTCTGGACTTTCCGCTCTCGCGCCAGGCCGGTTTCTTATGCCCGGCGATCTGGACGGTTCGCCCGCTCTGACCTTCGCGCCGTTGCATATGCCGGATCGCACGAAACGCGGCAGCTTGGCCGCCGAGATGTCACGCCGGTTCGAGGCGTACAAGCGGGTCGTCGTCAAACCCTTCTTTCGCAATCACTTCGCGCAACTGGACCGGCAGGTGGTCTTGGTTGATGTCCTCGGTGCGTTGGCCGTTGGACCACGCGCGCTGGGTGATCTGACCGCAGCTATGGGAGAGACGTTAAGCGTCTTTCGTCATGGGCAGAGCGGATGGCTCGACCGGATCCTCGGAGGACGCAAGATCGACCGGATCCTGTTTGCCGCCTCGAAAGCGGATCACCTGCACCACGAGCAACACCCGCGCCTGACGCAGCTTGCCGAAGCTATGCTCGACCGCGCCCGGCACGCGGCGGCCTTCTCGGGCGCTGAGACGGCGGCAATGTCGATCGCAGCGATCCGCGCAAGTTCCGAACAACGTCTCGCGCGCGATGGCGCCGAACTGGGCTTGGTCCGGGGTATACGAATGTCGGATTCGAAGGAGATCGCACTCTACCCCGGGGAACTGCCCGGAAACGTCACGGAACTTTTGAGCGGCGCGAATGCTACTGACCCTGGGAACGCACCGTTGGAGTGGTCCAGCGGACAGGACTTTTCGCGCCCGGTCTTCGCCCCACCGCGCTGGGGATCATCGGCAGAAGACGGACCGCCGCATATTCGCCTGGACCGCGCACTGGAGTTCTTGATCGGCGATAGGTTGGATTGACCCATGAACGAAACACGCAAAGGCCCTGTAATTATCGAGGTTGAAACCGAAGCCCTCCCGGATGCTCCGAGCCCGGCAGATGCGCCTGCACCTTCCGACGACCTTGCATCCGCTGGTTCGGCGTCGGGGCGCGCCATTGCGACGATGGCGGCACCGCGCGGGTGGTCGCTGGGTCGGGTTGCACTGGCGCTGATCTTCAGCTTGGTAGCCCTGTGGGCCGGGACCTCGGCCGTTGATTTCGCCGTGGCAT
>JBCAXJ010000098.1:0-13033 GCA_038534135.1 Pseudomonadota bacterium
CCCAGGTGATGTCCATAATTTCCAGAAGACAGGTATCCGACGATCTCGCCGTCCCGGATCACCGGTTCGTTGTGATAGAGTAGCGGCTCCGGATCGGTCAGCTTGAACTGCACCATGCGGGCCGACAGGCCGTCGTCCCGCTTGCGCTGCACGGCATCGCAACCAATGAAATCGTTCTTGGTCTTCGACACGGCGAAGCCCAGCCCGGCTTCCAGCACATGGTCTTCATCGGTGATGTCGTGCCCGTAGTGGCGGAACGCCTTCTCGATCCGGCACGTGTCCATCGTGTGCATCCCGCACAGCTTCAGACCGTGATCGGCACCAGCCTCGTGCAGCACCTCGAAGACGTGCCCGGCCTGATCTGAGCCGACATAGATCTCCCAACCGAGCTCGCCGACATAGGTCACCCGGTGCGCCCGGGCGAGGCCCATCCCAATCTCGATCTCGTGCGCCCATCCGAACGGATGGTTGTCGTTCGACCAATCGTGCGGGCTGACCGACGCCAGCAAGTCCCGTGCCTTCGGTCCCATCACGGCCAAACAGCCCTCGCCGACCGTCACATCGGTGAAGACGACGCGGGCATCGCCGACATGGCGCTTCAGCCAGCTCATGTCGCGGATCGCCGTCGCAGCTGGCGTAATGATCAGGTAAAGGTCTTCGCGGACCCGGGTTACGGTGACGTCGGCTTCAATTCCGCCCTTGGCGTTCAGGAATTGCGTGTAGACGATCTTGCCTACCGGCACCGACATGTTGCCGCCACAGATCCGGTTCAACACCGCTTCCGCGTCCGGACCTTCGGCGCGGATCTTACCAAAGCTTGACATATCGTACATGCCGACCGCCGTGCGGATCGCCATATGCTCGGCTGCGTTGTTCTCGAACCAGTTCTGCCGTTTCCACGTGTACTGATACTCTGGCGTCTGCCCGTTCGCCGCGAACCAGTTTGGCCGTTCCCACCCTGCCGTCTCGCCAAAGACACCACCCGCTGCCTTCAGATGCGCATGGAACGGCGAGCGCCGCACACCGCGCGCGGTCTCGGGCTGGCGATAGGGAAAGTGATCAGCATAAAGCAGCCCCAGCGTCTCGCTGACGCGTTCCTTCAGATAGGTCCGGTTCTTCTGGAAGGGTTGCACCCTGCGGATGTCGACATCCCACAGATCGAACGGCGCCGCACCGTCCTCGAGCCATTGCGCAAGCGCCCAGCCAGCGCCACCGGACGAGACAATCCCGATCGAGTTATACCCCGCCGCGACCCACATGCCGCGCAACTCAGGATGCTCGCCCAGGTAGTACCGGTCATCCGGCGTGAAACTTTCGGGTCCGTTGAAGAAGGTGTGAATCCCGGCCTCGCCCAACATCGGCAGCCGGTTGATCCCCATCTCCAGGATCGGCTCGAAATGGTCGATATCCTCGGGCAATTGGTCGAACTCGAAATCCTCCGGGATGCCCGCCATGCCCCAGGGCTTGGCCTTGGGCTCGAACGCGCCCAGCATCATCTTGCCCGCGTCTTCCTTGTAATAGGCGCACTCGTCCGGCACCCGCAGGACCGGCAACTGCGTCAGACCCTCGACCGGTTCGGTGACGATATAGAAGTGCTCGCAAGCGTGCAGAGGCACCGCACACCCTGCCATCGCACCGACCTCGCGTGCCCACATGCCGCCGCAGTTGATCACGACATCCGCATCGATCCGGCCTTCCGCGCCACCTTGCGCCCACGAGACGCCCGAGACCCGGCCATTCGCCTGATGAATGTCCGTGACCTTGACGCTCTCGACAATCCTGGCGCCGTTCTGGCGCGCGCCCTTGGCCAGCGCGAGCGCGATGTTCGCCGGATCCGCCTGCCCATCCAGCGGCAGATGAACGGCAGCGATCACATCGTCCACATTCAGATGCGGGTACATCGCCTTGACCTCGGTCGGTGAGACCTCGTTCACGTCGACGCCGAAGGCGCGGGCCAGCGCTGCCTGGCGCAGGATCTCCTCGCGCCGCTCTTCGGTCAGTGCGACGGTTAGCGAGCCGTTCTGCCGCATCCCGGTGGCAACACCGGTCTCGGCTCCCAGCTTCACGTAGAGATCGGCCGAGTACTTCGCCAAGCGCGTCATGTTCTGGTTCGGACGCAACTGCCCGATCAGCCCCGCCGCGTGCCACGTCGTCCCGCAGGTCAGCTGCTTGCGCTCCAGCAGCACGACATCGGTCCAGCCAAGCTTCGCCAGATGATACGCGACCGAGCAGCCGGACACGCCGCCCCCGATGATCACTGCACGCGCCTTGGTGGGCAGGTCAGCCATGGATCAATCCTTCTCGTGCTGGGTCAGCCATGCCGTCTGCATGGCCGTGAAACGGGCGAGGTAATCCTCGCGCAGCGCCTGTTCGGTGGCGCCGACATCGTAGGCCGGGGTCGTCAGCGGTTTGGCCGATGTCACATCGATCACGACGAAGCCGCTGGACAGCTTCAGCAGATCGGTACCGAACAACTCGGTCCACCGCGGGCCAAGTGCATCCGCGGTCTCGGACCCCGTGGCATGAAACGCCGCCGTGCCGCGAAACCGCGCCCCTTTGCGGGAGAACACATCGACCATGTTGATCTCGACCCGCGCGTCATGCTCGAGGTTCGCCATCGTGTTCGGCGACCGGATCTCGGCAAAGGCGATCCGCTGGGCGTCCAAGGCCTGGAACGTGCCCTTGGGCGAGACGTTCGGCCCTTCCGGCCCGACCGTCGCCAGATGACCCAGCCGCCACTCGTTGACGAAGTCTTGCAAAGCAGCGCTGAGCATCAGACGTTCCCGACCAGGCTGTGCCCGGACGCCGATACCTGTCTTGCGACCGCAGCGATGTGCGCGGGCGTCGTCTCGCAACATCCCCCGACAATCGTGGCGCCCGTCTCGATCCAGCTCAGCACATGCCCGGCATAGGCAGGCGGGTCCAGATCGGTACGGTTCTCGATCACTTCGACTGTCTCACCCGGCGCATACGCGCTGAGATCGGCGGAGAACGCATTGGCATAAGCACCAAAGGGCCGTCCATCGCGGGCAAGATCGGGCAAGGCCACGATCGTCACCTCGGGGGTCGAGCAATTGACCAGCAGTGCCGCGACATCCAAACCGTCGAGTGCGGCAATGGCCTCGGCAATCGTCTCGCCCGACCGCAGTCGGGCCGTACCGTCCTCGGCCAGTGTTGGCGCCAGCGTCCACGACACCCAGACCGGTTTGCCGCTTTCACAGGCCGCCGTGGCCGCAGCGCGCCCTTCTTCGGCGGTCGACATCGTCTCGCAGATGAAAAGGTTGACATGGTCGACCTCGACTTCGACGATCTGGCGGTACTCACCGACGTTGCGCTCGAACGCGTCGACCAGATGTGGCCGATAAGACCAACTCAGCGGCGGCAGGCATCCGGCAATCCGAGCCGCCGGGCCCGCAGCCTTGCGGGCGGCCTGCGCAAGCTCGATCGCTGCAGTCTGCTCGCCTAGGAAATCCCGGGTCTGGCCGTGCGTGTCCTCGCTGACCCGGGGCGTCGTGGCATAGGTGTTCAGCGTGATCACCCCGGCACCCGCCCGCAGATAGTCCTCGTGCAACTCACGAACCAGATGCGGCTCGTTGCGCATCACCCAGCCGCCCCATTCCGCGTGGATCGGGTTGGACGACCGGTTGCAAAGCTCCTGTCCCATGCCGCCGTCAAGAAGGGTGATCTCCATCACACAGTCTCCGGCATGACGCGGCCAACGACCCGATGGCCTTTGGCTTCGAACTGGGTCTTCAACTCCGCGATATGGGCAGGCGAGGTCTCGCAGCAGCCGCCGATGATGCGCGCACCGCGCGCAATCCAGTCCATAGCGTGCCTTGCATATCCCGCCGGGTCGAGATCGCGACGCTTGCCGATCATGTCGACGGTCTGACCGAGGGTGAATTCCTTCGGAATAGGTGTGAAGCCGTTCGCGTATCCGCCCGTCGGCTTGCCTGTCGCGATCAGGGTGTCCATGCCAGCCGTCATCGCCTCGGGCGCTGTGCAGTTGAACAGAATGGCTTCGACCGGCAGGTCGCCGAGGGCCGCAATGGCGACATCCACGGTTTCGCCCGAGCGCAAGCGTGGCTGGCCATCCTCAGCAACGGCTTCGTCCAGCGTCCAGGCAATCCAGACCGGCTTGCCGCTTTCGCAAGCGGCGGCTGCCGCCAGGCGTCCCTCGGTCGCAGACCCCATGGTTTCGCAGATGAAGGCATCGACACGGTCCGCCTGCAGAGACACGACCTCGCGGTATTCCTCGAACGTGTCGGGCTCTGGCGGCATCAGCTCGGGATGATAGGACCCGATCAACGGCGGCAAGCAGCCTAGGATCGTGGTTTCGGAGTCGAAAGCGTCACGCGCGCGTGACGCGATGTCCAGTGCAATGCCCTGCAACTCGCCCAATCGCTCGGCCATGTTGAATGCGCTAAGACGGCTGCGGTTGATCGAATAGGCGTTGATGGTGATCGCTTTCGCGCCCGCACGGATATAATCCTCGTGCAGACCCTGGACCACTTCGGGTTCGTTCATCATGACCCACGCTCCCCATTGAGGGTGCGCGGGATCCTTCGAGCGGCGGACAAGCTCCTGGCCCATCCCGCCGTCCAGCAGTACGATATCTGTCATGCGTTGGCCTCCCAACCATGCGTTGCGCGGGGTCAGCCCCGCTGCTTACGCGCGCAATCGTTCGTTCTTCGGATCCCAGAGTGGCTGATCTTCTTGCACCACGGCCTTGCGCCGCTCGCCGAAGATCTCGATCTCCACTTCGGTGCCGGGCACGGTGTGCTCGACCTTTATCGTGCCCAGCGCAATCGACTTGCCGACACGGTATCCCCAGGCGCCCGAGGTCGTCTCGCCCACAACATCGCCGTTCACCCAGACGGTCGACATGTACGGCGCGTCGCAGTCGCCCGCATCGACCGTCATCGTGACGAACCGTTTCTGCACGCCCTGCTGCTTCTGATTCAGGAGCGCCTGCTTGCCCGGGAAGTCCTGCGGCTTGTCGAGTTTGATGAACCGGTCGAGAGCCCCTTCCAGCAACGTGTAATCGGTCGACAGGTCGCCCTTCCATGCGCGGTAGCCCTTCTCGATCCGCAGGCTGTCCAGCGCGAACATCCCGAACGGCTTCGCGCCTGCCGCCAGAACGGCATCGTAGACGGCGGGTATATCGGCATTCAGCGCATGAACTTCCCAACCGAGTTCACCGGCGAAGGATACGCGCGCCAACAGGACCGGCTTGCCCGCGACAGTCCCCTGCTGATGGCTCAGCCATGGCAGCGTCCAGTCTGCCTCGCCGATGCCCGACAGAAGATCGCGCGCCGTCGGCCCGCAAACGATCAGAGTCGCGTACTCGTCAGTGTGGTTCGTCAGTGTCAGGCCCGTCGGAAGCGACTTCTCCAACAGCTCCCAGTCATGCCACTCGGCACCCGCTGCGGTAATCAGCGTGAAGTGATCCTCGCTGTGGCGCATCAGCGACATCTCGGTCACGATGCGGCCCTTGTCATCCGGGAAATATCCCAGGTTCATGCGCCCGGCCTTTGGCAGTCCACCGGCAATCATGCCGCGGAGCCATTCCGCTGCACCCTCGCCCGTCAGGTTGAAGCGCGAGAAGCCGGGAAGGTCGAGCACACCGCACGCATCGCGGACCGCTTCGCACTCCTCTTTGACCCTCGGCTCCCACGGCCCTTCGCGCATCCAGGTCTGTGTGGCTTCTTCCGAGGTATCGTCGCCGGTCTTGGCGAACCAAAGCGCGCGTTCCCAACCGTTGAAGGCACCCATCTGCCCGCCCAGTTCCTTGACCTTGGCATCGTTCGGGCCGAGCCGCTTGTCGCGTCCGGCGGGCCAGGCGTGATGCGGGAAGTGCATCGCGTACTCGTGGCCGTAGACCTCCATGCCCTTGGCCGTCGCATAGTCCTGATCGCACCATTTGCCGAACCGACGCGGGTCGCAGGACCACATGTCCCATTCGGTGCCGCCCTCGGTGATCCATTCGGCCAGCACCTTGCCTGCCCCGCCGCCCTGGGCGATACCAAAGGTGAAGACACAGGCCTCGAACGCATTCGGCACGCCGGGCATCGGCCCGATGTTCGGATTGCCGTCCGGCATGTAGGGGATCGGCCCGTTGATGACCTTGTAGACGCCGCTTTCCGCCATTAGCGGCACACGGGCCATGGCGTCTTCCAGATACCACTCTAGCCGGTCGAGATCGTCCGGATAGAGCTGGAAGCTGAAATCCTCGGGCATCGGATCGTCCGGCGTGATCCAGTGCGCCTTGCAGTTGCGCTCGTAGGGGCCGAGGTTGAAGCCATTCTTTTCCTGACGCAGGTAGTACGAAGAATCCACGTCGCGCAGCAGCGGAAGCTTGCCGCCCGTGCGTTCCGTTCGCTCCTTGATGACGTCGAGCTCGTCGAACAGAATGTACTGGTGGGACATCGAGACCATCGGCACGAAGCGCCCGAACATCTTGCCGACTTCCTGCGCCCGATACCCGGCGGCGTTGACGACGTACTCGCAGCGAATGTCGCCCTTGTCGGTCGAGACCACCCATTCGTGGCCCTCGCGGCGTGCGCCGGTTACCCCGCAGAACCGGACGATCTGCGCGCCAAGATCACGAGCACCCTTGGCCAGTGCCTGGGTCAGCTGCGCGGGGTCGATGTCGCCGTCGTAAGGGTCGTACAATCCGCCTTCCAGATCGTGCAGTTCGAGATACTCGTAGCGGTCTTTCAAATCCTGGGTCGAGCACATCTCGATGTCCATGCCCTGGTAGCGGCCCATGCCGCGAACGCGTTCGAACTCCTGCATCCGCTCTTTGGAATGCGCCAGCCGGATCGAGCCGGTGACGTGATAGTTCATCGGGTAATCGACCTTCTCGGCCAGCCCCCGGTACAGCTCGGTGCCATAGCGTTGCATGTTCATCACCGACCACGAGGCCGAGAACGTGGGCACGTTGCCCGCGGCGTGCCATGTCGAACCGGCGGTCAGCTCGTTTTTCTCGATCACGACGCAGTCGGTCCACCCTGCAAGTGCCAGGTGGTAGAGCGCCGAGATGCCGACGGCGCCTCCGCCGATGATGACCACACGGGCCGTGGAAGGGATCTCAGCCATGCCGATCTCCTGTTGTTTGTCGCTGGGAAGGATTGATGGATTTGTCACAGGTCAATGTGATTCTGTTGCGCCCGGGTGACAATGAGTTCCTAGACAACAACGGAGGAACGTCATGAACCGGGTCACTATGGTCGCTGCCGTCGCGCTCATTGTCATAGCGGGTGTATGGTTCTTTGTGTCGCAGACCAGCGAGGATCTCTCGACTCCCGATGCGGGCGAGGCAGCCTCGGCCGTCACGACGATGACTGAAACCGAACAGGCCGCTGCGGCGTTCTGCGAGGCCCAGGGCGGCACCGTCGAGACCATCACGGCCGCCGAGGGTAAGGTCGTCATGTGCAATCTCACGGATGGCAACAGCGTGGTCGCAACCCGTTACATGCTCGACAACCGGTCCGAATAGCGACCGGTTCTGGCGCGCCTTGCAGGGCAGGGTCGAGGAGGGGATGCCGGACATCGACACCTCTCTCAGTTGATCGCAAGGCGGGCTGCCAGCCCGCAGAAGACAAGCGCGCAGATCCGGTTCAGCGACCGGCCCATTCTGCGCAAGGCATCGGTGAAGATCCCCGCCACCGCGCCATAGGCGCAGTTGAACGGGATGCTCGCCAGCGAGAAGATCGTGCCCAGGATCGCGATCTGCAGCCAGACCGGGCCGATCGTGGGGTCCGCGAATTGCGGCAGAAACGCCAGCACGAAGATCGAGACCTTCGGGTTTAGCAGGTTCGTCAGCGCGCCGCGCTGGAATGCCCGCCAGCCATCGGCGACGCCTTGGGAACCGGGTTCGGGCGCAGGGGTCCGCCAGGTCTGGATCGCGAGATAGATCAGGTAGACGGCTCCCGCATACCGCAGCAAGTCATAGGCCAGGGCCGATGTCTGGATCAGTGCGGCCACACCAAGGACCGCGAAGACGGTATGGCTGAGCGAACCCAGCGAGACGCCGAGGCCCGCCATCATGCCGCTGCGCTTTCCACCCGCAGCGCCCGACGCGCTGATGAACATCATGTCGGCGCCGGGCGTCAGGTAGAGCGCGACCGAAGCGCCCATGAACGCGAGCATGGTGAAAAGCTCGAATTCAGGCATCCGGGCGCCCTCAATACACCGGCGGCGCGATCACCCAGATCGCGATGCAGGATTTGTCCGATGAGTTGTGCCAGCGATAGGGCTCGCCCTTGAAGCGGAAGCTGTCGCCTTCCGTCAGGTGATAGGTGCGGTCCCCGATGCTCAGGTCCAGCGCGCCGGACACGATATACCCGGCTTCCTCCGTCGGGCGGGTCACGGCCTCGGACAGTTCGGCGCCGGGCGCGAAGACCGATCGGACGATCTCGAAGGATCCCCCCAGATCGGGCGAAAGCAGTTGCTCGACCAATCCTTCGTCCGTGGTTCCCAGGGAGCGCCGGGCATCCGACCGCACGATATGACCACGCTCGTCCGCGGGCGCATCGGGTGCGCCGAAAAAGAGTGAAATCGGTTGATCGAGTGCGCCAGCCAGCTTCCGCAGATCGTCGATGGACGGTTCGGTCAGGTTTCGCTCGATCTGGCTGAGCCAGCCGACCGACCGGCCCACTTTCAGCGCCAGTTCCGTCAGCGTCATGCCACGGGCCTTGCGCAAGGCTCTGAGATCTCCGCCCAAGGCTGCAAAGCCGGGATCAAGGGCATCCATTGCCTCATGCGCCGCGGCGTCTGACACTGCTTCCCCTCAGCCTGCGAGTCTCTCCGTGAAATTTCGCCTGATTTTTTCATCAGCGACGGTCAGTTTGCGACGCCTGGACGTCGCTTACGTCACTTCAGGAACAAGAGTTGGCAGACTGCAGGGCGCTAGTGGGTGCCAGCTTCGGAATGGATGACCTGTTCGACCGATGGGAACACTGCGGTGAAGGTGGCGCCGCGTCCCTTATCACTGTCGATTAGAATGCGCCCACCCTGCAGTTTCAGGAGCTCGGAGACGATCGTCAGGCCCAGCCCCACGCCGTCTATCTTGTTTGCACGCGCGTGCTCGCCACGTCCGAACGGCAGCAGGATGCGGTCCTGATCCGCTTTGTCGATCCCGGGACCTTCGTCCTTGATATGCAGAGACAACGCATCCGGTGTCGTTGTCACGGTGACCCGCACCGTGGAGCCGGGTGGCGAGAACTTCACCGCGTTGTTCACCAGATTGATGATGATCTGCTTGAAGGCGCGCTGATCCACCATCCACTCAAGCTCGCCGCTGCACATGTTCTTGATGGCGATGCGTTTCTTCTCGGCGATGGTTGCAAGCGTCAGGACCGCGGCTTCGATCTCTGCCCGGACGACAATCGGGGTCGGACTGAACTCGCGGGTGCCCGAATCCAGACGCGACAGGTCCAGCAGATCGTCGACGACGCTGAGCAGGTGCATGCCGCTCTGATGGATGTTGCTGGAGAACTTGCGCACTTCGGCGCCGGGGACCGCGCGGCTCGCCGCCTTGTGGCGCAGGATCTCGCTGAGACCGATGATGCCGTTCAGCGGCGTGCGCAGCTCGTGGTTCATCTTGGCCAGGAAGTCCGACCGCGTGGCGTTGGCCTTGCGGGCAACCTCGAGCGCTGCGGCCAGTGCCTCGCGCGATTGCAGAAGCTCGCGCTCCTCGGCCTTGCGCTCGGAAACGTCTCGGAACAGCGCCATGACGCACGGTCGTCCGTCCATCACCGTTGCGACCGCGTTCGCTTCGATGTTGATCTTGCCGCGGGCGGGCGGCAGCGCGTCCAGTTCGGTCGAGAACGTTCCCTGGCGCAGCGTCTCGTCGATCAGGTGTGCGATCGGCGTCTCGTCCCGCAGCCCGAGCAACCGGCCCAGTTTGCGCCCCGAAAGCTCTTCGATCGTCCCACGACCCAGAAGCTGCGCCAACGCATGATTGCAGTCCTGAATCGTCGCATCCGTATCGACAAACACCATCGCGGTGTTCGTACGCATGATCAGCTCGTCCATCCGGCGCTTGCCTTCGGCAGCGCGTTCCTCGGACAAACGCCGCTCGATTATTTCTTTTTCCAGCCGCAGGTTGAGCGAACTCAGCTCGGACGTGCGTTCGGCAACGCGCTGCTCGACACTGCCCAAGGCGTCCTCAAGCTGCATCTCGGTGCTGCGTTGTTTCTCGACAGCGTTGTTCAGGAAAACGTTCTCGCGCTGAAGCCGTTGCTGTTCAAACGGATCGATGTCCCTCGGGACAACGCGCCAGATTCCGATGACAACCGTGATCATCATCAGCGCCATGACAAGCTTGTAGACCAGATAGGTGTCGACGACTGGCGCCGCCAGGGACATCAGCGACAGACAAAACGTCAGCGTCAGAACAATTCCGAAGGTCACCAGATAAGTCTGTCGCGGGACAACCAGCGAAATGTACTTCCGACGATTCAGATATACGATCACAAAGAGCAGCAACAAATAGGCGCCAGCGACCAGAAAATCGGTCGCAAAATGCAATAGAACCGACTCTCGAGTGAGGTCGGCCGAATCAAAACTGAACTGTGCGCTCCCGTTACTCTTAGGTACGTTCATTCAACTGCAACATCCGGACAGGTCTCATGACTGTCAAAGCCTCTCACAGTGCGATCTCGAACCGGAAATCCCAACGCTTCGAATACAAAACAATGATATCATGAAAGTGGCGAAAAAACGACGTAACAGCAATGCTGATCGAATTTTTCGTGTGAATGCGGGTGGTTAGCAAACGTGGTAAATTCGACGCCAGGCCGGTGCAGGGCTGAGTTCTGTGGCCCTCAACCCTCACGAACGGCCGTAGAGGAACGACTCGCCAGCCAAGGATCATCCCTTGTCAGCAGATGATTTTGCCTCGGCTTTGCGATCCTTGATTTCCTGGGTCGCCAGCTTGTCTGCGCGCTCGTTGCCATCGGTCCCGGCATGTCCCTTCACCCAGTTCCAGGTGACACCGTGCCCGGTGCAGAGCGCATCCAGCGACTTCCACAGGTCATCGTTCTTGACGGGCTTCTTCGCAGCCGTCTTCCAACCATTGCGCTTCCAGCCATGGATCCACTTCGTGATTCCATCGCGCACATAGGTTGAATCCGTGATGATCGTGATCTGGGACGGACGGTCCAGCGCCTTCAGGGCCTGAATGGCGGCCGTCAGTTCCATGCGGTTGTTGGTCGTCTCGTCCTCACCGCCGCTGATCTCGCGCTCCTTGATCACGGTGTCACCGTCCAGCGCCTGCAGGACCACGCCCCATCCGCCGGGTCCGGGGTTCCCGGAGCATCCCCCATCCGTATATGCGACGAGATCCGGCATGGTGCCTCAGGCCTTCCGTGCATAGAGATGCAGTTCTTCGATCGGCGCGCCGTCATATCGTTTGCCCGGGGTAGACGTCACATCCAGGACCAAGAACCCGGCGCGTTCCAGGGCTTTCCGCAACTCTGCCTCGCTGAAATAGGTGTAGAGGCGGCCAAAACCGTCACGCTGTTCGCCGTCCCCAGAGATCAATCCAACGTAGAGCACACCGTCCGGCCGCAAGGCTTGCTGAAGCCGCGTCAGATGCCCCGGAAGCGCCGCGCGGCTGTCATGCAACAGGCAGAACGAGGCCCAGATGCCGTCATAGGCCTGGCTGGCGGAAAACTCCTCGAATCGGCCGACGGCGACGTCGATGCCGTATCGCGCGCGTGCCTGCTCTGCCAGACCTGCTGACCCGTCAAAGCCCGAGACAACAAAGCCCATCCCCTGAAACCGGTTGGCCGCCCAGGCCGAGCCGCATCCGAAATCCAGCACGGCACCGCCAACGGGCACCAGATCCGCGAAGGCATCCATGATATCGGTCGGTGAATGGCCCGCCGCAAACTCGGCATACTGCTCGGCTTCACGCGTGTAGAATTCAAGCGTGCCATCGTCTCCGCCCATGACGCGCGGTCTCAGCTTGCCTGGCGCAGCACGCGCGGCATCTTGAACGAGACGTTCTCTTCCGCCGTCACGATCCGTTCGATGTCGACGTCGAACCGGGCTTCGAAGGCGTTCACGACCCCTTCGACGAGAACCTCGGGCGCGCTTGCGCCAGCGGTAATTCCGACGGCGCCGACACCTTCGAGCGCGCGCCAATCGATGTCGGCGGCGGTCTGCACCAGGATGGCGTAGGGGCACCCCGCAGCCTGGCCAACCTCGACCAAGCGCTTCGAGTTTGACGAATTCGGTGCGCCCACGACCAGAAGCGCGTCGATCTTCGGTGCCATCTCTTTCACGGCTGCCTGACGATTGGTCGTCGCGTAGCAGATGTCCTCTTTGTGGGGCCCGACAATCTTCGGGAACCGGACTTGCAGGGCTTCGACGACCGCCGCGGTGTCGTCGACCGAAAGCGTCGTCTGGGTGATGAAGGCAAGCTTGTCCGGATTGCGCGGGGTGATCGTCGCCACATCCTCGGGCGTTTCCACCAGGATGACCTCGCCATCGGGCAACTGGCCCATCGTCCCGACCGTCTCAGGATGCCCCGCATGACCGATCATGACGATCTGCAGACCATTCGCCGAATGGCGCTCGGCCTCGATATGTACCTTCGACACCAGGGGACAGGTTGCATCGACAAAGAGCATCTCGCGCCGCTCGGCTTCAGCCGGAACGGATTTCGGCACACCGTGCGCCGAAAAGACAACCGGCCTGTCATCGGGACACTCCGAGAGTTCCTCGACAAAGACCGCGCCTTTTTCCTTCAACTCGTCGACGACATGCTTGTTGTGCACGATCTCGTGGCGCACGTAGACCGGCGCGCCCCATTTCTTGATCGCCGTCTCGACGATATCGATCGCGCGAACGACGCCTGCGCAGAACCCGCGCGGGTCGGCTAGATAGATCTTGAGCGGAGCGCCCGACATCTCTGAACTCCTGAGCGATGCTGCGCATGGCAGCTCGGATGGCAGAGGAGTTAACGATCCTGAGGCGGCTTTGCCAGTCCGGCGGGCAGCGTCGTGGCAAATTTCAGCAG
>JBCAXJ010000099.1:0-2213 GCA_038534135.1 Pseudomonadota bacterium
AGCGTGACGTGCGCTATCCGGGGTTACTGGGAACGACGGCGATCTGTTCGTCACGGCGGTGAACTCGATCACGCAGACCACCAGCACGGTGATCAGCGTGCCGAATACGGCAGATCTCAACGCGAGTACCGTGAGCGGCGTGATCACCGTCGATCAGGCGAACCTGTTCTCCGGGCCGGTTGATGCCCTCGGATTTGACATCACGCTGACAGATGCGAATAGCATAGAACTGCAGGATATCGACGCGTTCGGAACGCTGAGCGTAACGGCTCAGGACGGTAGCATCACCGATACCGGAACCTCCGGCGCCACCGCGGGTGGCGTCGATGTCGCGGGGCTGACGACGCTAACCGCGATTTCCGTGACGGCGGACAATGACATCACGCTCGACGATGTAGGAAATGATTTTGATAGCGATGCGGTTGGTCCGGATGCCGTCGACGGTGTGAACGCCAGCGGCAACGACGTCAGCATTTTCGACGAGGACGCTCTTGCGCTTGGCGCGATCTCCGCCGACACGCTGACGATCACGGCACGCGGGTCGATCACGGACACCAGCGCCCAAGCGGTCGTCGTGACAGGCACGACAACCATCACGGCTGTGGATGCGGCCGGTACGGATTTCTTCGATATACAACTCGACAACGTCGACACGCACAATTTCGATAGCGATGCTGGTGCTACGGCGGATGCGACGGATGGCGTATTCCTGTTTGGTGAGGATATCCATATCGACGATGTTGACGCTATCCTGCTGGCCACCGTTACGACCAATGCGGACACTGCGGATGCAACGATCACGAATGGTGATGGCGATCTGACCGTCCTGTCCGGTGGCTCGCTCACGGATTCTACTCAGACGATCACGGTCGCTGGCGACACGTCAATGAATGCCACGAACACGTTTGACATACTGATTGCGAACGCTGGCGGTGCTTCTACGTTCACAGGTGTGTTCTCGGCCAATGGCGAGCAGATCCAGATTCGGCAATCGGGGACACTGACCGTCGGTGCAGTTACTGCGAATGGCGGTACCAACGACGCGACGATCAACAATGACGCGGGTGCCGGTGGCAACTCGACACTCTTTTTGACGGAAGCCGGAGAAGTCTTTGCAGTCATCGACCTCGATCTTCAGAACATCGTGCGCGACGGCACATTTGCGCTTAACGCGCCAGGAATCCTCATCACGCAAGACTCGCCGGTCACATTCGATACATCCTTTGTGACGGGCATCACGGCATCTACAGCGCTGGCAGTGAGAACCACCGGTGTGAACGACATCACCGTGGACACAGTGGACGCATCGGGCATCCCGACAGTGTCGCTTGTCACGTCGTCTCTTGGCGCAGGCGTGACCGGAAACGATGCCGGCGGCAACATCGCGTTCGACACCGGGGCATCGACCTTCGCGAACCTACGCGCCGTTTCCGGTGGAAACATATCTCAGAGCGCGGGTCTGACCGTTACCGGCACCGCCTTGTTCCTGGCTGCCGACTCAAGCGTGGGGAATACGGCGCAAACAATCACGCTGGACAATGCTTCGAACGACTTCCAGTCGACGGTTGATGCGTTGGCGTCAGGAGCGATTGTCCTGCGCGACACAAACAACATCGAGTTGGGCCTTATATCGGCAGGCTTTGGTGAAACGGACACGACTGCCACGACACGAACGCTTTCTGTCAGCTCTGGCGGGACGATTACGCAGCAGGTTGCAGGGCTTGCAGGCCGACCGATTTTCGTGCGCGGAGATGCTGACGGCGTTGGGACACTCGGCGTCGATCTCGAAGGTGCGCGCGTTGAAGTCGCCGATTCTGCTACGCTGACGGCCTCTGGTACGATCGATTTGGATCAGGACGGCAATGTCAGCGTTGCCGATATCTTGAATGCGGATACCGTCGACAACGATTTCGATCGGCTGACATCCGGTTCTCCAGATGCGGTCGACGGGCTTTTCATCAACGCCGCTGGGCAGACGGTCACTGTGGTCGACGAGAATGCGATCTCGTTGGGCGCTGTTAACGCAGGGAGCCTCAATGTTGGCGCTGGCGGGTCAGTCACGGACGTGTCCGGTCAGGCGATTTCGGTTTCTGGAACGACCTCGCTAGTAGGTTTCGACGATCAGGGTGATGCAAGCCTGGCAAACGACGAGTTCTTCGACATCGCGCTGGACAACGGGGCGCATGACTTCACGGGGACGGTGAACGCGCGGG
>JBCAXJ010000099.1:2305-12632 GCA_038534135.1 Pseudomonadota bacterium
CAGGACGGGCGAGGACATCACGCTGACGGACGCGACCGCGATCGTTCTGGGGTCTGTGTCGACGAACGAGGCTGGGCAGACGGACGGCGTTGACAACGACGCCGCGGCCGATGCGACGATCGCGACGAACCTGGGCGATCTGGTGGTGAGCGCGGGCGGTGGGATCGACGATGACAACACGTCCTCGGGCCTTGCGGTCGAAGGGGTGACGAGCCTGGACGCGAACGCGGGCGCCTCGGACATCCTGCTGGACAATCCGCTGAACGATTTCGACCAGGATGCCGACGGTGTGGTGGCTGGCGATGCGCGGGACGAGGTGGACGCGCGGGGCGTGAACGTGACGCTGTTCGATGTATCGGCGATCGCGCTGGGCGATATCACGGCGACGGGCGCGCTGACGGTGACGTCGGCGGGATCGATCACGGACACGGGCAGCGACGTCGTCGCGGTGACGGGTGCGACGTCTCTGACGGCGGGTTCGAGCGGCGAGTTCTTCGACATCGCGCTGGACAACGGGGCGCATGACTTCACGGGGACGGTGAACGCGACGGGCGAGGACATCACGCTGACGGACGCGACCGCGATCGTTCTGGGGTCTGTGTCGACGAACGAGGCTGGGCAGACAGATGGTGTTGGGAATGACTCCGCGGCTGATTCAACGATCAGTTCATTCAATGATCAGGGTGGTGGCTTGTTGACGGCGGCTGGTGACTTGGTCGTCTTTGCCGGTGGCACCATCTCGGACGCAGGCGATCGCACGACATCAGGCGACGGCGGCATTCTTGTCGAAGGAAGAACGCGCCTAGACGCGAACTCGGGCAACTCGGCCATCGTTCTGGATGACGCTGACAACAATTTCGACCGGGACGCAAACGATCTTGCATCATTCACTGGAAGTGGCGGCAACGTGTTCCACGAGGTAGACGCACGGGGCACGAACATAACGCTTGTCGACAACACTTCGATTGCGCTTGGCCAGATCACCGCCACTGGCAACCTCGTGGTCATTGCCGGAGGTGATATTCGGAATGACGAAGTGATCGCGAGCGCTGGCAACCTTGAACAAGTGAATGTCGGGGGCAACACCACCTTTTCGGCCGGAGGGAATATTCGCACTCAGTTGGAGACGCTCGGGAATTCTGTGAACGTGGCCTCCGCGAATAACAGCATGGTAACGTTGAGGCAGGGGAACCTGAGAGTCTCCGGCTCCTCAACAACAGGAGATACGGTCTTCGCTTCGCTCGGGGCGGGTGCCAATCTGGTTATCGGAACCGAACTGACCAGCGGCGGCGACATCGTTTTGATCTCAGATCAGGGCAACGTGGACTTCTCAGGCCTCACGCGTACGGCGTCGAGCGACACGCTTCTCACATCAACCGGCGGGGGCGTTGCAATTCTTGCACCGAACGGCACAGTCGGGATGCCGACGTTCAATGGCGGATCCTTTGATGTCACGACGGCTGGCGCTGATGCGGCGGTCTTCAGTGGCGCCGATGCTGCCGATCTCGCGCAGCTTGGATCCTCCAGCGCTTCGGCAGCCTCGGCTGTCGCAACCAGTGTCGAGATCCATATCGGGCAAGATCTGCTTGTCGAGACTCCGGCGAATGGCCTGATTCCGAGCGCGGGATTGCTCGACTTCAACGTCGGTAGCGGAACGACGTTGTTCCGCCTCGGTGGTGGCGCGACCGATTTCGCAGTCGGCGAAGCCAACATGCTGAACCAAGTCGGAAGCCTGGCGTTCGATCCGATCAACTTCATCGGCACGTTGAACGGCGATGAGGTTCTTATGGACATCTCCGGAAACCTGGCACTGATCGTCGATGGCTCGACCGTAACCTTCAACACTCAAAATACGTCCTCGGTGATCGGCAGTTCGAACTTCGGAGCTGGCACGAATATCGGAGGCATCACCGAGCTTACCGTTCAGAACGGCGGGACGTTGCTCCAGTTCGCCACGTTTGGGGAAGCCAACGGGCAGAGCGGCGTCAACGCCGCTGTTGGAACCGTGCTCATTAACGGGTTTACGCCAAATCAGAATCACACGATTAACGGTTGTGTGATTGGAACCGTTTCATCCTGTACACCGCTTGGTACCTTGGCCTTGAACTTGCAGTTCGAAACGGGGCAGTTCCTTGGTATCGTGTTCGTCGATCCTGACGAAGACGAGGACGATCCATTTACCAACCGCGGCGATGAGGAGGAATGGGAATGATGAGTGGCCTTAGCAGCGCGATCTTCCGGTCGGCTTCCTCACGGCTCCTGACCGCGGCGATGATCCTAGGTGTCGCCTCATGCGGCATCACGAAACCATCGGGCGATGGCTCGAACACACCGAACGCCAATCTGCGCGAGACCGCAGAGAAGGCGTCCAACCTGACATCGCTGGAGCGACAGGCATACACCAGAAATACACTGCTGAAGTTCTCGGAAGCCGAGCAGAACTATCGCGAGGTTATACGCCTTGCGAACGAACTGCTCCCGAGAGACCAGTTCAACGTTGAGCAGGAGTCGGCCGAAGCCATGAGCCTGCTCCTCCATCTTGCGCTGAACAAATCGAACCTGCGCCAGTTTGATCTGGCCGAGGAGTTCTTCGCGAGATCCAGAACCATCGTTCAGGAATATGGCGCTGTTTCGGAAGCGGCGAAGCCGGATCTTTTCTACGCTCAGCACTGGATGAATCAGAAGCAATACGACCGGGCCCTCAACTCGGCGCAGGATGCGCTGGTCGCGACCAAAGCGTTGCTGTCCGAGTTGCGCGAGGACGGAAGTTCGGCGTCCTTCGATCGCATCATGCTTCTCCGTCAGGACGATGGCTCGTTACTTCTGAATCAGCGCGAAGCGGATCTTGCGAATTCTCAGACCGTCGGTGACGCGCGTTTCGATGGAGAGTCCAAAGCGTTGACGGAGCGTCAGCGCCTCAATCTGCAACGCACGCACGCGCACTACATCATCGCGCGCGCGAAACGGGCTCAGAATCGTCCTGATGCCGAAATCGACGCTGACGTAGACAGTGCAAATGATCTGCTCTCGCAGATTCCCATCGTCTATGGGCGGTGGTTGCGCGCTGAAATTGCGTCGCTCCGCGCGGACCGTTTCGTACGTGAAGGGAACCCGCGACAGGCAGTGGCAGAGCTGACGAGCGCGATTGAACTGCTGCGCCAGTACCAGACGGACACGCGACCGGAAGCCATACTTTGGTTCCGTAAGGGCGAATATCTGATCGAGGCTGGAAACGGCACGGAAGCGCGCGCGGCCTACAGCAAAGCACTGCAAATTCTGCGGGATAGCGATCAAGGTCTGGAATTCAAACAGGTTGAATCGGTGATCAGCCAGCTCCTGACGCGCGTTCAGACCGGAGACGCCGAGGCGCAACAAGAGCTCTTCACCCTGATGCAGAAAGTCAGGTCGTCAGCGACGGCGCAGACGGTGGCTCAGCTCTCTGCGCGACTTGCCAGTGGCGACAGCGAGGAAGCGCGCACGCTGCGTCTGATCCAAGACCTTGAGCGTCAGGAGAACGTTCTGCGCGCGCAGTTCGATCGGCTGCAGGCTGATCCGAATGCGGACTTCCACCGCAAACGCGTTCTGTCGTCCAAGCTCTCGGAGAAGAGCAAGGAGCTCGTGGACGCGAGAAACTCCCTGCAGAATCCGGAAGCCTACAACCAACTGGTTGATGAAACGATCGATCTTCAGGATGCCCAGAAGCTGCTTGCGGACGGTGAGGTCATGGCCGTTATCCAGCTTGGCGAGAATAATGGGCTTGTTGGCGTTGTTACGAACACCTTCTTCACGGCGTACGAGGTCGATCTGAGCATCGAAGGCGCGGAGGAAGCTGTTAAGCAGTTTCGCCAAGCGGTCGATCTGGACACGATTGTGCGATTGGATCCGGCTGGGAACTACGAACTCTTCGAGACGTTGTTTGGACCGGTCAAGGAATCCGTCATCGATTCCGATCACCTGATTGTCGTTCCCTCGGGGCCGTTGCTCAGCATGCCGTTCAACACGTTGATCGTCGAGGAGTACACGGACGACATCCCGATCGTCGATCAGGCCTATTTCGACTACTCCAAGGTGAAGTGGCTCGGCGCGGAGACGGGTGTGACGACCGGTGTCTCTATCTCATCGTTCTTCCTCGGACGCAGCGTCACGAAGCCAAGCCGCGCCGGGAAAGCGTTCGTCGGCTTCGGTGACTTCCGCGAGTTTGGTGAGAACGAGGACGTCATCTCGCGGATCATCGATCAACGTCAGATTGCGCCAACCTGCCGGGAAGATGTTGGAAGCATCGGCACGATCGGTGAGCTTGAAGGAACGCTTGATGAGCTGAAGAAAGTCCAAGCCGTTCTCGGAATTGCAGACGAGGATGTGATCTTGGGGGATGACTTCACGGATACGCGGGTCAAGGAAACGCAACTCAACGATTATCGTGTTCTGCACTTCGCGACACACGGAGTCTTGGGCATCAGCGAAGAGTGCCTGCCGGAACCCGGATTGATCACATCGATCGCCAGCGACGGTGACGCGATGCTCGAGGCATCGGAGATTCTAGAGCTGAAACTGGACGCTGATCTCGTCGTAATGTCCGCCTGTAATACGGGGCAGGGTGCGGGCGCTGTAACGGATCAGATCGGTCTTCTGGCAGCAGATGGCCTCTACGCTGCGGGCGGTGAAGGCCTGAACGGACTGGCAAGAAGCTTCTTCTTCGCGGGTGCTCGAAACGTGCTGTCGACCCTATGGCAGGCAGATGACATCTCGGCGCAGGAGCTGATGGTTCTGTTCTATGAAACCGCCTCTGGTGACGAACCGGTGTCAATCGCGGAGGCCATGCGCCTGAGCCAGGCGAAGCTGATCGAGGGCGGCGAGTTCTCACATCCCTATTTCTGGGCGCCCTTCGCGACCATCGGGGATGGTGCGCGGAAGCTGCGTTTTGACCAACCGGACTCATAGGTTCGCTCGGAAGCCTGCTGTATCTGAACGAACATAAACGACTTAGGAAAGATCTGCTGACATGGCGAACATAGATCTCGCCGCCATCACCGATCCCATTTCAGACGAACAGCCTTGCGGCCCCGATCTGGACATGGAGTTTGACGGCGACTTCATGAATTTCGAGGCCAATGTCAGCATGGCTTGGCCCGAACGCTATTTCAGCTGGGATCCGGCGTCTCTCAAGGGGCATACATATTACGATCAGATCGGTGAGCTGCTTGAGCGTACACGAGATCTACGGGTTCTGGTGCCGCTCGCGAAGCTGCGCATCCTCGAAGGCGACCTCCCGGCTTTTGCCGAGACGATCGATGCGATCCATCGATTGTTGAAGGAGCATTGGGCCGACGTCCATCCGCAGGCCGCTGACTTTCTTGAACTGGGCATGGGCCAGCTTTCAACGCTGGACGACAACGCAAGCTCGGTCCTTCCGTTCCAGCACACCCGGATTGTTGCTTCTCGCCGATCCGGCCCAATCACGCTTCGCAAATGGCTCATCGCAGCGGGTGACGCCAACCCCCGCGAGGAGGAGGAGCGCTATGATGCAGGTACGCTGACCGCAGCCATCGCAGAGGCTGATGAAGGCGAGCGCGATGGTTCTCTCGCTGCATTGAAGCAAGCGCGAGACGCCCTCGCCGGGATCCGTCTGGTTTGCATCGAAGAAGCCGGGTACGAGAGTGCGCCGACGTTGGATAATCTTCCGAAAGCGCTCGAAAACGCCATCGCCATGATCGAAAGTGCCACTGGCAGTTCGAGCGATGGTGATGTTGCATCGGACGGTACGGTCGATGCCGCCGGTGGTGCGGCAGCGGGCGGGTCGGCATCAGTCCTCGTTCAACTGCCAGCCGGGTCTGTCGAGAATCGCGAAGACGCCATTGAAGCGATGCATGCGGCGGCGAAATACTTCGCACTGAACGAACCTTCGAGTCCTGCGCCCATTCTGTTGCGCGAAGCACAGAATGCGGCGTCGAAGAACTTCTACGAACTTGTGAACGATCTTATGCCCGATACCGCGAGTTCGGCATACGTGACCTTCGGACGGGAGCCCTGGTTTGAAGTTTCGCTTTCGATGCTCGATCAGCGGAATCCAAGTCCTGACTACACAAATGACGCTCCTGCGGAGAGCGCAGACAGCTCTTGGGAAGATGCTGGGCTGGAAGACGAAGCGGTTTCTGACAACGATGAACCGACTGGCAACGACGCGGTGCTGGAAGAGAGCAGCATTGCGGATGATGGTGGCCAGAATGACGACTATTCCTCGACCAATGATGACGTCGCTCAAGAAGCAGGCTCCAATGATCAGCCGGCCGAGCCTGAGGCGGAGAGTTCGTGGGGCGAGAGCTCGAACGACGACGTTCAGAATGACGATGTCGAGGCATCAGCCGAGAATGATGCGGTTAGCGAGGACGAGGTAGAGGAAACACCGGAAGACGATGGCGAGAAGTTCGTTGCGAACTCGAGGCCAGAGGCCGTCGAGCTTATGAACAAGGTTCTAACCTACTACCGGGTCGCCGAGCCGACGAGCCCGGTTGCCTTGATCATCGAACGCGCGTTGGAGCTTGCGTCCAAGAATTTCATCGAGCTTCTTGGCGACGTGCTTCCTGACGGATCCCTGAAGGTCAAGGATCCAGAGCAGCAGTCATCTTCCGGCTGGTAGAGGATTGTAAGCATTCTCATGTAGGTGCTATGCACGCCTGCCGGGGGCGCAAACCGGTGCTCTGGAGCCTTTCTATCGCTCAGAAACTGGGAATTGTGGCTTGCAAGATGAAGTGAATCCAGCCACACTACTAGGTGTTTAGAAAGGTTGGAATTCGTTAGTTCATCTAAAATCATGAGGAGACTGGGATGGCTGACACTGGTCAGAAATTCATCCGTCGTAACCGGATGCCCCGCGTTCACATCGCCTATGACGATCCGTATGACGCACAAAAGAAAATCGAAATCCCATTCGTCATGGGTGCGATGGCCGACCTCTCGGGCAACGATCCCGGCGTCGAAAAAGATGACGTCGCGGAGCGCGAGTTCCTCGAGTTCGATATGGACAATTTCGACGAGCGTATGTCCAAGATCGAGCCTGGCCTCGCATTCAGCGTTGATAACAAGCTGGGTGAAGGCGGGGATAAAATGGCCGTCAACCTGCGTTTCAAGAAGATGGACGACTTCAACCCAACCGCCATCGCGCGTCAGGTCGAGCCCGTTGCGAAACTGCTCGAGGCGCGTGAGGCGCTCGCAAACCTGACCCGCTACATGGATGGCAAGGTCGATGCGGAAGACAAGCTCAAGCAGCTTCTGAACGATCCGGAGTTGATGTCCGCGCTGAAGGAAAAACACGACGCTGCCGCTGCAGCGAGTGACGGCGACGAGTAATCGGGAGGAGCGAAGGTATGAGCACGGAAGCCGAAGCCGCAGGCGGCGCCGAGGCAACTGAAACGCAAACTCCGGATGAGTTTGCCGATCTGCTTCAGCAGAGTTTCAAACCGCGGACCGAGCGCGCGGCGAGTGATGTCGACAACGCGATCGGCGTCCTGGTCAAGGAAGCGCTCGCCGATCAGAACGTTGTCAAAGAGGACGTTCTCGACACGATCGAGGAAATGATCGCGCGTCTGGACGAGAAACTCTCGGATCAGATGAACGCCATCATGCACTCAGAGCCTTTCCAGCAGTTGGAGAGCTCGTGGCGCGGTCTGCACCACTTGGTGATGAATTCGGAAACGGATGCATCTCTGAAGATCCGCGTGATGAACGTGGGCAAGCAGGAACTGTTCCGGACGCTGAAATCGTTCCCGGGTCAGCGCTGGGATCAATCGCCGATCTTCAAGAAGATGTACGAGCACGAATTCGGCCAGCTCGGAGGTGAGCCATACGGCGCATTGACGATGGACTACTACTTCGATCACTCGCCAATGGACGTCCAGCTCCTGCGCGACATGTCGAAGATCTGTGGTGCCTGCCACGCGCCGATGTTTACCGGTGTCGCACCGTCGCTGATGGGCATGGATGATTGGTCCGAGATCAACAATCCGCGCGATCTCTCGAAGGTGTTTGATACGCCGGAATACTCGGCTTGGAAGACGCTGCGCGACAGCGAGGACAGCCGCTATATCGGTTTGTGCATGCCGCGCACACTTGGTCGCGTGCCGTTCGGCGCGAAGACCGAGCCGGTCGAGGAGTTTGGCTTCGAAGAGGAAGTCGACGGACACGATGGCGGCAAGTATGCGTGGATCAACGCAGCCTATTCCATGGCCGTGAATGTCAACCGTGCCTTCAAGGAGTACGGCTGGTGCACGCGGATCCGTGGGGTCACGTCGGGGGGCGAGGTTGAGAATCTTCCAACCCACACCTTCAAGACTGACGACGGCGGCATCGATATGAAGTGCCCAACGGAAGTCGCGATCCCTGATCGGCGCGAGGCAGAACTCGCAAAGTCGGGCATGATTCCATTGATTCACCGCAAGAACACTGACAAGGCAGCTTTCATCGGTGCGCAGTCGCTGTTCAAACCGCGGGTCTTCGAGGGACCGAACGGCGTCGAGGCAACGGCTGCCGACAATCTCTCGGCACGACTGCCCTACATGTTCGCGACCTGCCGCTTTGCACACTACCTGAAGTGCATGGTTCGCGATGCCGTCGGATCGTTCAAGGAAAAGCGTGACATGGAAGTCTGGCTCCAGAGCTGGATCAGCAACTATGTCGACGGCAATCCGGAAGGGTCGACCGAGGAAACCAAGGCGCGCAAACCGCTTGCGGATGCCAAGGTTGAGATTCGGGAAGACGAGGAGAATCCGGGCTACTACTTCGCCAAGTTTTTCCTGCGCCCGCATTACCAACTCGAAGGCGTCGATGTCGGCCTGAGCCTTGTTTCGCGCATGCCGAACGACTGATCATGATGCGGGTGCCCCGGCACCCGCATTTTTTTTCGTCCGTTGTGACGAAAGTCACATACTGGACTTGAATGTCAATTTAAGTGATAGTATATTAATTAGGTCGATTGAGACGACCATTCTGAAACCGAAACTCAAACCATAGGAGAAGTTCCATGGCTGTTGATATGTTCATCAAAATCAAAGGCGTCGCCGGAGAGTCCGAAGACAACGACCACAAGGGTGAGAACGATGTTCTGGCCTGGTCGTGGGGAATGTCCCAGTCGGGCACCATGCACGTCGGTGGCGGCGGCGGTGCCGGCAAGGCCAATTTCCAGGACCTTGGCATCACCAAGTGGGTCGACAAAGGCTCGGTCACGCTGATGCAGGCTTGCGCCAAGGGTAGCCACATCGCGAGCGCGAATCTGATCGTGCGCAAGGCAGGCGATAAGCCGCTGGAGTACATCAAGCTCGACATGAAAGAATTGATCGTGACGTCGGTTTCGACCGGTGGTTCGGGTGGTGAAGACCGCCTGACCGAGAACGTCTCGCTGAACTTCCGCGAATGGAAGATCACCTACACCCCGCAAGACGACAAGGGTGCCGGTGGCGGCGCAGTCGACTTCGGCTTCAACATCGCGAAAAACATCGCTGTCTGACGCGATCCCGAGATCACGGGGGGAGCAATCCCCTCGTGTACGCGTGGGGTCGATTATATTTCTTCGCCCTGCATACGACCTGAAATCTGACCGGTCACCGTGAGGGGACCTAAACAAAATCCAATTCCATAGGAGAAGTTCCATGGCTGTTGATATGTTCATCAAAATCAAAGGCGTCGCCGGAGAGTCCGAAGACAACGACCACAAGGGTGAGAACGATGTTCTGGCCTGGTCGTGGGGAATGTCCCAGTCGGGCACCATGCACGTCGGTGGCGGCGGCGGTGCCGGCAAGGCCAATTTCCAGGACCTTGGCATCACCAAGTGGGTCGACAAAGGCTCGGTCACGCTGATGCAGGCTTGCGCCAAGGGTAGCCACATCGCGAGCGCGAATCTGATCGTGCGCAAGGCAGGCGATAAGCCGCTGGAGTACATCAAGCTCGACATGAAAGAATTGATCGTGACGTCGGTTTCGACCGGTGGTTCGGGTGGTGAAGACCGCCTGACCGAGAACGTCTCGCTGAACTTCCGCGAATGGAAGATCACCTACACCCCGCAAGACGACAAGGGTGCCGGTGGCGGCGCAGTCGACTTCGGCTTCAACATCGCGAAAAACATCGCTGTCTGACGCGATCCCGAGATCACGGGGGGAGCAATCCCCTCGTGTACGCGTGGGGTCGATTATATTTCTTCGCCCTGCATACGACCTGAAATCTGACCGGTCACCGTGAGGGGACCTAAACAAAATCCAATTCCATAGGAGAAGTTCCATGGCTGTTGATATGTTCATCAAAATCAAAGGCGTCGCCGGAGAGTCCGAAGACAACGACC
>JBCAXJ010000100.1:0-12380 GCA_038534135.1 Pseudomonadota bacterium
CCCGACTAAATCGTAGACGTCAACTGTACCACGGATTCGACGATCGTGATCCCGGCCGCTGCGCGGTGGGTCCACGATTTTGATCGCAACCCGATCGATCGCATTAAATGCGGCGCGGGTCACCAGTACGTATTGATGAAAACGAGAGATTTCCGAAAAATTTTTCTTTTAACGCTGTTTCTTGAGAGTTCGTTAAGTCCTCTAAACAAAGATTTACCGAACAGCAGCGGCAATCGCCGCAGAACAGTACAATGGCTTTCTTCAGGAGTAAGCGATGTTTGACTTCGTTCCCCGTCTCGCCACGGCACTCACCCGGTCCGAAGAGTGTGCGATCCTTCTCTGCCCCATCGACCTTCCGGACCTTGCGATACAGGACCTGCGGCCGGATGAGGGCCCGATAAACATCGTCACCCTGGATTGAACTGCTCAGCGTCGGAACCGATGCGCAGATGGTCGAGAGTTTTAAAAGAATTTTAGCGATTGAGCGGTAGAAGAGCGCCCGCGAGCCGGGACCTCTGCAGCAGTCGCAGCGGTCCCGTCCCTGAGGAAGCGGTGTCATGATCGGGGTAGCGGCCCGGCGATGACGTCGCGATCAATGATCAAAATGCCCGTGGCAGCGCTGTCACATCTGGCACTTGGGCGGTTTAGCCCGGAATTGCCGACCCGAAGGGCTGCTATGTCGGGGATCCAATCCCCAGCACCCTTTCTCCCGAGGAATTGAGCCACGCGAACGCCGATCACGTCGTTCGCGCGGTCGCCCGTGTCCGGAAAGCGTATATCCTGTTGTTTGGGTTGCTGCGAATCCGCTGGTGGCGATACTGGCGCGATTCCATTCAACTGCGGGGAGGATACGATGACCGGCAAGATCGAAAGAAGACTCGAAGAGATGGGGATTGTGCTCCCCGAGCCTCTCGTCCCGGTCGCGGACTACGTCCCCTTCGTTCAAACGGGCAATCTCGTCTTCGTCTCTGGCCAGATCCCGAAGGTCGGCGACGATATTCTGACCGGTCACCTGACCTCTGATGATCACGCGGTCGATGGAACAACTCCGCCGGGTTCTCAGTTCGACAAGGCTGTCGGTGCGGCGACTCTCTGCGCCGTCAACATTCTTTCTCAGGTCAAGGCGTGTGTCGGTGACCTCGACCAGGTCACCCGCGTTGTGAAGCTGACAGGTTTTGTCAACTGTGATCACACGTTCATCCAGCAGCCGCAGATCATCAACGGTGCGTCTGGCCTGATGCTCGGCGTCTTCGGCGATGCTGGCCTGCACAGCCGTGCTGCGGTTGGCTCATCCAGTCTGCCGCTTGGCGTCCTTGTCGAGGTCGAAGGCGTGTTCGAGGTCGCATAACCCGGAGTGCGTCAGTCCGGAGACGCCGCGTCCTCCAGCAACCGCCCGTAGCCAACGATCGGCGTATCAAACCCTGTAAGCCCGAGGCACCGCCAAAGGCTTGCCTGGTTTGCCGTGACGACGGGTCGACCCAACGCACTCTCAATCGCATCGATAATGCCGACGCAGCGAAAGCCTGTCCCGGCAATCAAGACACCGTCGGCAGAGCCAGGGCAGGCGTCCCGGATCTGTTCCAGCAACAGGTCGGTCCGCTGCGCCATATGCATCCGGTTCGCGTAAAGATCCTGCGGTGCTACATCGGCCCAGCGTGCCTCCGGCACATGGCGCAAGCTGCCCGCAATGTTCAGCCCATGGTGACCGAGATATCGGTCTGCAGCCCGCAACGCCGTGTCGCCGAACCAAGGTGGGATCACCAGAAACGGATTTCGAACGCCGAGTTGTTTCAACGCCTGCACACAGTCGGTACCGTTCGTCGTCACAGCAGTGTCCGAACCGACCCGTGCTGCAAGCTCCCGGGTTACCGCGTGGTCCCATCCTGGCCCGCCGATAATGCTGCTGGAGCTGTGAGCAAGCACAACTGCGGAGAGACCCATGGACGCGAACTGTGCGGCACCCCTTGCCAGATCATCCGACAGCGTGACCGCGTTTCGGTCGTCGGTCCACATTGCCCACGGTGTCCGGGCCGTCACCCGCGCTGCATGGACCGAGACACCGGGTGGCGCCATCGCCCACCACTCGGCTTCCGGGACCGATTCTGCACCGACAATGAAGATCCCGAAGCGGGCATGCTCGCCCCAATTGTCGTTGCTCATGCCGCGTGCTCGCGAACCGAATCCACGTTCAACCTTTGTACCCCGTCATCTCACAGATCTTCTTCCATTCAGCTTCGCTCACCGGGACCACGGACAGCCGCGACTGTTTGATCAGCGCGAAGTTCTCCAGCGCGGGCTCGGCCTTGATCTCGGCCAGCGTCACCGGCGTCGGCACAGGTGCCACGGCACGAACATCGACACAGTCCCAGCGCGTATCATCCGTCGTCGAGTCGGGATGCGACTCAGCGCAAATCTCGACGATCCCGACGATGCGCTTTTCGTTGACCGAGTGGTAGAAGAAGCCGAGATCGCCGATCTTCATCTCGCGCATGTTGTTGCGCGCCTGGTAGTTGCGGACCCCGTCCCACTCCTCGCCTGCATCGCCTTTGGCGACCTGATCGTCCCAGCCCCAGGTGTTCGGTTCGGATTTGAACAGCCAATAGGCCATCATTGCCTCCAGAGATCTGCCTTCAAGCTACTTGGCGCGGATGTCCGCGCAGGGCAAGCCTCAGGCCTTGGCGCCGCGTTTGCCCGAGCCCAGCATCGGTCTTGCATCGGTGTCCAAAGGCCAGCGCGGGCGCGGGATCGCAGGCTCTCCGATCATGCCCGCGTCTAGGCGCTCCAACCCGGCCCAGGCGATCATCGCTCCGTTGTCGGTGCACAGCTTCAATGGCGGGGCGATCAAACAGAAACCAGCCGCCTCCGCTTCTGCACGTAGGGCAGCACTCAGCGCCTTGTTGGCGGCGACACCGCCCGCGACGGCGATGACCGGTGCGGCGACGTCCAGATGGCGCTCGCGGAACACTGCCATCGCGCGCGCTGACTTTGAACCCAGCACGGCGGTGACGGCGTCTTGGAACCCAGAGCAGATGTCGGCGAGATCCTGAACGTAAAGCCCGCCCTGATCCGCGATCAGCGTATCGCGCGCCCGCAGAACGGCCGTCTTGAGGCCCGAGAATGACATATCGGCGCCGGGCCGGTCGATCAGCGGATGGGGAAACTTGAACCGCGCCGCATTGCCGTCACGGGCGCGGCGTTCAACTTCGGGGCCGCCGGGAAACCCCAATCCCAGCATCTTGGCGATCTTGTCAAAAGCCTCGCCCGGCGCATCGTCGATCGTACCGCCGAGTCTTCTATAAGACCCTAGGGCCTCGACCGACAGGAACTGGCAGTGGCCGCCCGAGACCAGAAGCAGCAGGAACGGATAGCACACCGCATCGGTCAGGCGCGGCGTCAGCGCGTGGCCTTCCAGATGATTTACGGCAATCAGTGGCAAGCCCGTCCCAGCCGCGATCCCGCGCGCTGTCATGACACCTGCCATCACGCCGCCGATCAGGCCCGGCCCGGCGGTCACCGCAATCGCGTCCAGATCCGGTAACCCCAGATCCGCCTCTGCCAATGCCTGCTCGACCACCAGATCGGCACGCTCGGCATGGGCGCGCGCGGCGATCTCGGGCACCACGCCGCCATAGCGCGCGTGCAGGACTTCCTGCCCGAAGATCACGTTTGATAGAATCTCACCCGGCGCATCCGGGATCCCGCACACGACCGCTGCTGCGGTCTCATCGCAGCTCGCCTCGAGCCCGAGGACTGTCAACTTTTTCATACACGTGCCTGTCACGAGATTGCGCTCACCCGCGCCGCCCCTTACTAAGGACGCGAAAGAGAACACGGAAGTCCCAATCATGACCCTGCCGTCGCCGGACCAGCCGCTGAAGATCGGCACCCGCGGATCGCCACTTGCGCTCGCTCAGGCCTACGAGACGCGCGACAGGCTGATGGCGGCACACGGCCTGCCCGAAGCCGCCTTCGAGGTCGATGTGATCCAGACAACCGGCGACCAGGTACAGGACCGCGCACTGTCCGAGATCGGCGGCAAGGGGCTCTTCACCAAAGAGATCGAGGAAAAACTCGCCGACGGCCGCATCCACATTGCTGTGCACTCGATGAAGGACATGCCGACGGTGCTGCCCGACGGGCTGATCATTGCGTGCCTGCTTCCACGCGAAGATGTGCGTGATGCTTTCGTCAGCGACCGGCACGAGACGATTGGCGATTTACCGCAAGGGGCAACGGTCGGTTCGTCTTCTTTGCGGCGCCGGGCGCAGCTTCTCAATCGACGCCCTGACCTCAACGTGGTCGAGTTCCGGGGGAATGTGCAGACACGGCTGCGCAAACTGTCCGAGGGCGTTGCCGAAGCGACCTTCCTTGCGGCGGCTGGCTTGCGCCGCTTGGGCCACGCCGATCTGGCCGCACGCGCGATCTCGACGGACGAGATGCTGCCTGCCGTCGCGCAAGGGGCGATCGGGATCGAGTGCCGGGAAGGCAATGCTGCGGTGCGTGACCTGCTTGAAGCGATCCACGACGGGCCAACAGCATCTCGTCTGGCCGCCGAGCGTGCGTTTCTCGCCGGGCTCGACGGGTCGTGCCGCACACCAATCGGGGGGCTCGCAGAACTCGACGGTGACGTAGTCGAGTTTCGCGGAGAGATCATCCGGCCTGACGGGTCCGAGCGCCTGACCGTCGCGCGAAACGGCACGGCCTCGGACGCGGCTGCAATGGGTTCGGACGCGGCGCAGGAGTTGCGCGGACGTGGCGGGCTCGACTTCTTCAAGATCTGAGACCGCGTGACGGTTCTGCTGACACGCCCGGTCGCCGACAGTGATCGGATTGCAGCAACGCTTGCTTCTCATGGCATCGAGACCCTGATCTGGCCACTCACCCGGATCGAGATCATCGCGACCGACATTCACCTGACGGATGACACCGAAGCCATCGTGTTCTCGTCAGCCAACGGGGTCCGTGGCTTCGCCGCGACCTGCGCCCGCCGCGATCTGGCAGCGCTCTGCGTTGGTCGACGCACCGCCGAGTTGGCAGGTGAGCACGGGTTTTCGGATGTGCGCGACGCGGATGGCGCCTTTCAAGACTTGGTCGATCTCGTCGTTCGAACTGCTCGGCGCCGCGTTGCCTACGCGCGCGGGGAAACCGTCTCCGGTAACCTGTCAGCATGTCTGATCCCGCATGACATCGATTGTGACGAGCACATTGTCTATCGGACGCTACAGGCTGAAGAACCGCCAGATGACGTCGCCTGTGCCTTTATGGAGCAACGCATGGACGTTGTGACGATCTGGTCGACGCGCAATGCGCATGTTCTGGCCGATTCGTTGACAGCGCGCGAAGACTGGCGACTCGACAGGACCGTCCTTGTCGCTATTTCCGAGAGTGCGGCTGAACCGCTTGCGAAGGCGGGTTTTGGCCGGATTGCCGTCGCATCGCGGCCCAATGCCACGGAGATGATTGCTGAGATTTGTGTTGCGGTGCGATAAAACCTGCTCGACGCTGATTGTGCTGGCGGTGTCGTGACAATACCATAGGTTCAGTCCAAGACCGGGCGCGGTCGACGAAAGATGCCTGACAGGAGTCCCGGATGAACAACCCGTCCAATCCGAATGACGACAAGGAAACCGCGCAAGAGCCTGAGGCACCTCAGGAGCCTGAAGTCAATGACGCGCCGGAACAGGAACCTGAAGCGGCCTCGGCCGAGGCCGATCGTGATGATCAGCCGGTCGACGAGACGCATCATGCGGATCACGACACGCACGCAGAACATCATCATGATGAAGACGCCCGGCAGGGAGGCGGGTTTGCCGCCACGGTGCTCAAGTACCTGTTAATCATCCTGGCGATCTTCGGGCTCTCGCTCTGGCTCGTGCCCAAGACAGCTCCGCACCTGCCGACCAGCATCGCCAAGCACATCATACCGCAACAGGCCGTCATGGATGAGCGTTTTGCTGCGATCGAGGCGCAGGTCGGCTCTGCGGCAGAGACTGGCGTTGTCACGGAACTCGTCCAACAGGTGGCCGATCTAACACAACGGCTGGAGACGGCCGAGGCAGCCCTTGCAACGGCGCAAGACGACGTTGCGGCGGCGCGCTCTGCGGCGGAGGCCTCGGCAGGAGCAGCAACCGCATCCGGAGTGGCCGAGTCCGTGGTCACCGACGCACAGGCCGCCGCGATCGAGGCAGCCCAAGCCGCCGAGATAGCGACGAATGCGGCGACCGAGGCTGGCAAGGTCGCATCCGCGGCGACACGCGATGTGGCGTCCCTGTCCCGGCAAATGACAAGCTACGAGGCCCGGATGGCGACCTTGCGCTCGGAGGTGGAAGCTGTCGGTGAGAACCTGACTGCCGCTGCGGCCGAGGGCAGCGATGCCTCGAGCGCCGAGATCACGGCAGCTTTTGCAGCGCTCAAGGCGAAAGTCGACACGCTCGCAGCGGCGCAACCGGACACGTCGGTCTTCATGCCGCGTGAAGAGATGAACACGTTCACGACTCATGACGACCTGCGCTCGGCGCGCACGGCGCTGGGGGCGGATCTCGAAGCGGCGATCTCTGCGTTGCCGGAAGGCGGGGCGCTCGCAACGACAGCAGCGCTCGCGGATGTTCGAAGCTCGATCGACACCAAGTTGGGCGAGGTCGGCGCGCAGATCACCGATCTTTCCGCAAAGTCGGATGCAGCGGCGGCGGCGGCGGCAGAGGCCAAGGCAGCGGCTGATCAGGCTGTCAGCACAGTCGACGATGCCATCCAGAACGCCTCGCTCAAGGCCGCGGCAGCTGCGCTGAGCAGTCAGATGGCCAACGGCGCCCCCTTCGCACGGTCGCTGGACGAGATCGTCGCTCTGACCGGGGGGCAAGCTCCCGAGGCGCTCTCGTCCGTGGCCGCCAGCGGTGTGAAGACGCTCGATACGCTGACGCGCGCGTTCACCGGTCTGGCCCGCGACGCAATCAAGGCCGACCTCAGAGCTGGCTCCGACGGCAGCGCTCTCGGTCAGGCAACGGCACGCGTCGAGTCCTTGTTTGCAGGTCGTCCGAAGGATGCCGCCGAAGGCGACGATGCCGCTGCCATCGTGTCACGGATCGAAGCCAGCTTGCGCGACGGCGATCTGCCGGGTGCGCTTGGCGAGGCTGACGGGCTGTCGGATGCGGCAAAATCCGTTCTGGGCGGTTGGTTGCAGGATGCGCGGGCCCGCGTGGACGCTGACGACGCGGCGGCCGCGTTGGTCGGCGGTATTCTCGGATCGCAGGGTTGAGGAGACGACCATGTTGAAGACGATTATCTATCTTCTCGCCGGTGCTGTGATCGTCGTTGCTGGCGCATCGGCCCTGGACGCCTTGGTCGCGGAACCGGGAACCCTGTCCCTGGACTACGGTGGACGGCTCTATGAGTTCAAACTCTATGAGGCGGCATTGCTCCTGCTGGTCGGTATCGTTGCGATCCTGTTCACGCTGGCCGTCCTGCGCTTCGTCTACGCGCTGGTCATGTTCGTCCTGGGGGATGAAACCGCGTTCAGCCGGTTCTTCGTCCGGTCCCGTGAGCGTCGTGGGATGGACGCCTTGTCCAAAGCGATGATGGCGCTGGCTGCGGGCGACGGAAAGCTCGCGATGAAGAAGGCAAAACTCGCCGAAAAAAACCTGCGCCGACCCGACCTGACGCGTCTGGTCAATGCCCAGGCGGCTGATCTGGCGGGCGACAAGGCGCGCGCGCAGACCTACTACAAAGCGTTGATGTCCGAAGACACGACGGCTTTCCTCGGTACCCAGGGACTTCTGGGATACGCCATCGAAGCCGAGGACACCGACAAGGCGTTGACCCTCGCCAACCATGCGCACGAACTGGCCCCAAAACACGGCGGCGCGCTCGAAGCTCTCTACACGCTGCAAAGCCAGAAATTCGATTGGGCGGGCGCGCGCAAGACGGTGAAGGAACAGAAGCGCCGCGGTCTGCTGCCCAAACCGGAAGCCCAGACTCGCGAAGCCGCGTTGGCTTTCGCCGAAGCCGAAGACGCCGAGCGGACTGGAGAGACCGAACGTGCGCGCGCGCTCGCGGTCGAGGCGGCGAAGTTGGATCCCGCGAACGTTGATGCGTCGGCGGGAGCGGCGCGTCTGCTGATCGAAAGCGGCGCCAAGCGTGCCGCGTCGAAGATCGTCATCGAATCCTGGCGGTTCGCACCGCACCCGAAACTGGCTGCGGCGTTTGCCGCCATCGAACCCGACGAGGCTCCTGCAGCGCGCCGGCGCCGCTTCGAACAGCTCTTTGCGATCCATCCGAACCACGACGAAACGCAGTTCATGAAAGCGGAACTCGCTTTGGTGGACGAGGATTGGAGCGGTGCGCGCCGCGCCATCGAGGATCTTCGTGAAACCGAACCGTCTGCACGCAGTTGTGCGGTCTTTGCGGCGATTGCCCGGGGCGAGGGCGACCCCGATCACGTCGTTCAAGGCTGGCTGGCGCGCGGTCTGGGGGCGCCACGCACGGGCGCGAGCGACTCGGTCATCAACAATGCCGCCATGTTGCCCTTGCTGATGGGCGCGCGAGACGACACTGGTATGGAAGACGTGACCGCCGGAAGCGATGCCGCGTCAGAAGGTGATGACGCCGGATCGCACGGCGCGGGACCCGCCGCCGAGGACGCGGAAACGGTCGAAGCCGGATCGGCCGACACAAAGACAGCCAAGGCAGAGCCCGTAGCCTGACGCTTAGGGCGCGAAAGGTCCTGTAGGAAACCGTCGTTGAAATCAGGCTCAGCGTGTCAGCGCACTCCTGTATATCCTTATCGTGTCACGTGGACGTGAGTGATGCTGGGCCTTGAGTTTGGCCTTCTTTGCGTGGTCACCGGATGCGAGAGCGACGCTGGTTCGCATCAATCCACGGTTCTTCAGACGCGATCAGATCTGGCGTGCGACATCCCCGATCTCCACTAAGATCGAGTGATTGACCCTAGGCTGGTTGGGCGATACTAGAGCGGCGGCGCCGGTGTAGCTGGACACCCGCAAAAACCTACCGGCTTTGATCGGCTTGTGATTCATTGACTGCACGGAGGTGCGATCATGAATCCCAGCAGTCTTTTCAGTCTTTCCGATCATCTTGAACGCCTGAGCAAGGACGGCGATCCGCTGGAGGTGCTCGAAGCGACGGTCGACTTCGAGTATTTCCGCGGCTGGCTTGTCGATGGTCTCGGCTACGGCGATGGCTCCAAAGGCGGCCGCCCTCCTTTCGACCCGGTATCGATGTTCAAGGCGCTGATCTTGCAGGCGCAGCACAACCTCTCTGATGCGAGGATGAAATTCATGATTTGTGACCGGCTGTCCTGGATGCACTTTCTGGGCTTCGATCTCGGCGCGCCAACGCCGGACGAGAGTTGGGAGGATCAGAAATTGATCCAATGGAACGATTTCCCGAACGAACGATCCGTCACTTTCGCAACCGGTTAACCGAGACGGGTACGCTGAAGAGGGTGATGAAGACCTCTGATTGGCAGTTGCACAAGAAGCGGTATATTCCGATATCCGGCCAGATCGTCGATGCCTCTCTGGTGCCAACCCCCAAGCAAAGAAATACCGAAGACGAGAAAGCCGCGATCAAGGCGGGCAAGTCCGCAAAAGAGATCTGGCCCGACGAGCCGAACAAAGCCGCCCAGAAATATACTAACGCGCGATGGACGCTGAAGATCGGCGGCAAGTTGTGTTGTCGCCCGGACGGTACACCCCTGCCGATGATCGCGGTGCCGGTGTTCGGTTACAAGAGCCACATCAGCATCGACCGGCGGTTCGGTTTCATCCGCGAAGCGACGGTCACGTCGGCATCCGCGGCGGACGGGCGACAACTGAAGCATGTCGTCAGTGAGGAGAACACTGGTTCGGAGGTCTGGGCGGACAGCGCCTACCGATCCCAAAGCAACGAGAAATGGCTGGCCAAACGGATGCTCACCAGCCGCATCCACCGGCGCAAGGCAGCAGGCAGGCCTATGCCGAAGGCGACCGCCCGTGCAAACGCGAAGAAGTCATCCGTACGCGCAGCCGTCGAGCACGTCTTCGCCGATCAGAAGAACCGCTTCGGTCTGTTCATCCGCACCATCGGGCTGGCGCGGGCCGAGGCGAAACTGACCCTGGTCAACCTCGCCTACAACTTCGACCGTCTGATCTTCCATGAACGCCGAAACGCCATGGGCTGAGTCTGTCTGAAATCACGATAAACGACCTCGGGGTCATCGTGATCCGGTCGTATCCAACGCCATCTTGTGATCCATAGCGACAGCACGCCTCAAATCATCGAGTTCTTGCGGGTGTCCAGCTCAGATGGTAGGGCACGTCACTTCATGAGTGACGCCTCGACTGATTATCCCATAATAGTCAGGACATTAGGCGATTTCGAGAATTCGGTTTTCGAGAATTTGCAGGTGTCATTTCGTAACAACACAGATGTTATGAATCTTAATGCCCAAGAGATTCCGCAACAGCAGCGAACACCGTATTCAGCAGCAAATCCGTGAGGTCATCGGGCGGCACGGCGCAGAGTTGCATGAGAAGGTGCGCGTCGCGGATATTGTGGATATCGACTAACTCGACCGCCGCGAACTTGGCACTTACGCCTTGCAGTCGCATTTCGACTTCGTGTTGGTCGATGAGGACCAGCAGTCTGTGGTCGCAATCGAGTTCGACGGTCCCGGGCACAACCCGACCAACGACGAAAAGAAGAACTCAATTTGCGTGCTGAGCCTCCCCCACTGAGTTGGTCCACCGTTACATCTAGAGAAACGGAGGATCAGAGATGGCGAACAAGCGAGCCAAACCGGAAGAGATCGTATCGAAGCTGCGGCAGGTCGACGTGCTTGTCGGACAAGGAATGCCGAGAGCGGATGCGATCCGTCAGATCAGCGTCACCGAGCAGACATACTATCGGTGGCGCAAGAAGTACCGCGGAATGGGCACGGAACAGCTCAAGGAACTGAAGAAGCTTCAGAAAGAGAATGAGCGGCTTCGGCGTGCTGTTTCTGATCTGACGCTTGATAAGCTCATTCTATCGGAGGCCGCGCGGGGAAACTTCTAAGCCCCTCTCGCCGTCGAGCCTGTTTCGATTGGGTGCGGCAAGCGCTCGGCGTGTCTGAGCGCCGCGCTTGCCCCGTTCTCGGCCAACACCGCTCGACGCAGCGGCGGGCACCAAATGGGCGTGCTGACGAAGACAGGTTGGTCGCGGACATGACCGAGTTGACCAGGCAGTACGGTCGCTACGGCTACCGCCGGATCGCTGCCCTCTTACGGGAAGCCGGTTGGTCAGTGAGCGATGGCCGCGTGGGGCGCCTGTGGCGACGAGAGGGGTTGAAAGTGCCGACGAAGCAACCGAAGAAGAGCCGCCTCTGGCTCAACGACGGATCATGCGTCCGGCTGAGGTCAGAGCATCAAGATCATGTCTGGAACTACGATTTCGTCCACTGCCGCCTGCCTGATTCACCGTTGTTCCTGGCAAGATACGACGGAGGCCGGATGGCGTGGACGGCGGCCGCCCATGGAGACTATGTGCGCGATGTCGGTGCGTACGCAAGTGGCGTGACGGATCGGGAGTGGCTGCTGTTTGAAGCACATCTGCAACCAGCCAAACCAGGGGGCAGACCACGCACGACCTGCCTGCGCCGGGTGTAAATGCGATCTTCTACCTGCTCCAGACCGGCTGCCAGTGGCGCATGTTACCTCGCGATTTCCCGCCGCGCAGCACGGTCTATGGCTACTTCCGGCGTTGGCGTGAGGATGGAACCTGGGTGCGCTTGCACGACACGCTCTACCGGCAATGCCGTGACCTGGAGGGTCGTGAGGAAAGCCCGACCTCCGCGGTCATCGACAGTCAGAGCGTGAAAACCGGCCAAGATGCGCGCGATGCGGTCGGTTTTGATGCTGGAAAGAAGATCAAGGGGCGCAAAAGACACCTCATGACCGACATGCTTGGGTTGATGGTGCGCGTCGAGGGCCACTCGGCCGGTGTGCAGGACCGCGATGGCGCAGCCCTCCTGTTCGACCGGATCATGGCGCGGTTCCCGTTCGTCGAGCGGTTCTTCGCCGACGCAGGTTACCAGGGACCTCGTGTGGCTGACGCAGCACCCAGACCGGTCGAGATCGTCAAGCGATCCGAGGCAGGGTTCGTCGTCCAGGCCAAGCGTTGGATCGTCGAGCGTACCTTCGCCTGGATCACCATCAACCGGCGCCTCGCCAAAGACGTCGAACGCTTCGCTGCAACCGTTCAGACGCTCATACACGTATCGATGATCAAGCTCATGACACGCCGGATCGCGCGCTACCGTACCTTTTGAAACAGATGGGGTGATTGGGGTCTCGGGCCTTGTGGCCGCTCCTTTCAAGATGGTGGAACGTGGTCTGTGTTGAACAGCC
>JBCAXJ010000101.1:0-11373 GCA_038534135.1 Pseudomonadota bacterium
CTCGGCATCAGTTTCTTCAGGAAGAGCTGTAATCTCCCAACGCCGCCGCAATTCTGGGCCGCGCACGTATGTCATCGGACGCGATGGTTCGCTGTTGGAACGTGACAGACCTGATTTGGGGGATCTGACAATCCAGCACTGCGAACCATCGCGTCCGATGACGTACGTGCGTGGCCCAGGATTACGGCGGCGCTGGGAGATCACAGCGCTTTCGGAAGAAACGGATGCCGAGCTGACAAGGCCGGAGACGGTTTTCCGGTTTCTGGACCGCTGGATCACACCTGCCGAGGCGACACTCGAACGCGCCGCAGTCTACACCTTCCACTCCGTGCTGGCGGAGCAATGGCGCAGCGGGCGCCTGTTCATTGCCGGAGATGCAGCGCACCAGACTCCGCCGTTTATGGGCCAAGGTCTCTGTATGGGAGTCCGGGATGCATCTAACCTGGCGTGGAAGCTCGCGGCGTGGCTGCGCGGAGCGCCTGACGTTATACTGGACAGTTATCAGACCGAACGCACACCGCATGCACACATCTATGTCGAAACCGCCGTCCGGCTTGGTCGACTGATCAACACCAGCGAAACCGAGGCTACTCTGCGTGCCGCGCTGCGCCGTCCAGACGGGACCGCTCATATGGATTCGCTAAACCGTCCTCTGGGTCCCGGACTTGGGTGCAGCTCGGACCCTGCGAGGGGGTGGCTGGCACCGCAACCCAGACTCGCCGATCGGCACCTGCTGGACGATCTGGTTGGGTATGAGCCGGTTTGTTTGGCTCGGGACCATTCAAAGGATGTTCATGGGCCTATCCAGGTTATGACGCCGCTGGAAGCGCCCGAAGTCACCGATATCCTGGATAAGTACGACACTTATGCGCTGGCAATCCGACCCGACAGACACATCCACGGCGCCGCAACGACGCGCGCGGAATTGCCTGACCTGATGGCCGATCTGCGGTCGATAACAAACCCTGCCTGAGCCGGGCAGGCCCTATCGATCGGCCGTCCAACTGATCGTCGCGACCAACTGCCCATGATCCGAGGCGAGCTTGTTGTAGGGAGCTTCCTCGAACGAGCCATCAGTCAGGTGGTCGTTGAAGCATTGTAGATACTCGAGTCGGCCGATCTGATCGGACGCGCCGTCCTGAAAATGCGCGCTCAGCAGGATCAAATCGATGCTCTCGTAAACGCCATTGAACGCCGCTGTATAGATCATGTCGCGCTGCGCGCGCCGCACGAACATCTTCTCGGCCGACTCCAGCATAGCGCCCCGCACAGCCGCCTGGATCTGATCGTTCTCTTCGTCCGAATAGCGATCATTCTCGCACGCTGCGTCATGCCTGCGCATCCAGGCATAGTTTTTGAAGGGCCGCTCACCAGCGATGATCTCGGACGAAACCGAGGTCAGTGCATCGTTCATATCACCCAGCACGATTACGGGCCGCTCTTTCGCCAGTTCCTCCAGAATCTGCCTCCGCAAGACGAGCGCCTCACCCATCCGGCGCAAAGCAGCCCGCAGCGCGCCCGTCGCACGCCCCAACGGATCGTACTCCAGAAGGTTCTCAGCCGGACGGCCGCCAGAGGCGTCTCGGTCATACTCCCCATGTTTGGACTTCAGATGTGCGTTGAACACGGTCACGGCGTGCCCATTGATATCAATCACGACGCGTTGGATCGGGCGGGACAGCTTCTTAAGGCACCATGACCCCGCCTGGCCGCCGCCAAGCTGTTCGAACCCTGTCTCGAGCGGGGCATCGGAGAGATCCTGTATCGCCTCATGCTCAAGGATCGGATATCGGCTGAGCATCGCGACGCCGGGGCGCCGACGCCCGTCCTCCTCGACCGAGTGCATGTTCGGTGCGACAATGAGGTTCGGGGCATCCCCATAGGCACGGTACTTCAGATTCCGGTACAGTGCCCGGCGGCGATAGCGCTTGTCCCGTCCCGGCTGGCTGAATTCATTGACCTCGACGCCCTTGGCGTCGCACTCCGAAATCACATCGCGAAGTGAGCTTTCATCGAAAATCTCCTGGAACCCGACGATGTCGGAATCCATCTGTAGAAGCTGGTCTGACAGCCAGTCCCGCTTCCAGGCATAAGCCTCGGGCGTCAGATACTCGAACGGGTAGTAGACCGTGTCTGGTCGGATCAGGTTCTTGACGTTGAAACTGGCGATCGTGAAAGACATGGAAGCTCCACCCAATTGCGCCGTGTGTCGATCAGTCAGTGCAAGGTCATGCACCCAGCGTCGCAAGCGCGCGGGCGAACATGGCAGGGTCCGTATTGCCGCCCGAGATTGTGCAGATCACCGCATCACCTTCGATCTGGTCTTTTCGGAACAAGGCAGCGGCCGCTGCGACAGCGCCACCCGGTTCCGCGACCAGTTTCAGCCGCAGGAAGACCTGAGCAACCGCTTGCAGCGCTTCGTCGTCCGAAACAGTCAGACCAGAGCGACACAACCGCTTCATGACTGGGAAGGTCAGTTCTCCCGGCGAAGGCGTGACGATCGCATCGCAGATCGAGGTGATCGGGCCTTCATTCTGTTCCCGTACGCCGCTCTCCAATGATCGACCAACGTCATCCGAGGTTTCCGGCTCAACCGGGCGAACACGCAATCCCGGTGCCTCGGCTTCGAGCGCCAGCGCGATCCCCGATGTCAGACCTCCACCGCCGCAGCAGACCAGAACGTCGGCCTGTTCGACGCCGAGTTCCCTGGCCTGCTCGGCGATCTCCAAACCACATGTCCCTTGCCCGGCCATCACCATCGGCTCGTCATAAGGCCGGATCAAGGTCAGCCCGCGTTCGCTCGAGATCGCCTCGCCCAACGCCTCGCGGCTCTCGCCATTGGGTCGATCATAGGTCACTACTTCAGCGCCATGCGCCCTGGTATTGGCAAGCTTCAGGGCAGGAGCATCGTTCGGCATCACGATGACAGCAGGAACGCCGTGAAGTTCGGCAGCGTGAGCGACGCCCTGCGCATGATTTCCCGAAGAATAGGCGATCACGCCTTTCTTGCGAACCGCGTCCGGCAAGGCAGACAGGGCCGACCAACCACCCCGGAATTTAAACGACCCAGTACGTTGCAAGCATTCCGGTTTGAACAAAACGCGGCGTCCGGCAATCTGGTTCAGGAACGGACTTTCCAGCATGGGCGTGCGCCGCGCGACACCTGCCAGACGCTCGGCCGACGCTTTGATATCATCGATCGTGATCGCATCACTCATGAGGCGGCGAGCCCCGGAACGGACGTCAAATCCGACACGATATGGTCGGGTTTCCAAGGCAAGCGATCCAATGGCTCTCTGGCGCGATTGGCCCAGATCGCGCGGAAGCCATATCCGGACGACGCACATGCGTCCCAGCAGTTGGACGAAACGAACAAGACCTCGCGCGCGCTGCATCCGAAGTACTCGCCGACCAGCCCGTATACAGGCCGCGCGGGTTTGAACACGCCGAGTGACTGCACCGACAAGCAAGCGTCCAGGACATCTCCGATCCCCGCTGCCGAAACCGCGCCGTGCAGCATGTCCGGCGTTCCATTCGAGAGGATCGCGGTATTCATACCGGCATCCTTGAGGGCCTTCAGCATCGACGGAACCTCAGGATAGGTGCTGAGCTCCCAGTAAAGCTGCAACAACCGCTCGCGAAGATCCGGGTCATCCAGACCCTGCTCTTCCAACGCATAGTCGAGACCGTTTTGCGTGACCGTCCAGAAGTCCTGATGGACACCCGCGGTGGCGCGCAGCCAAGTGTACTGGAGCTGCTTCAGCCGCCACGTTTTTGCGATCGCGGGCCACTTCTCTGCAAAGCCTTCACGTCCTGGCTCGGCCGCGGCCTCGCGCGCCGCCGCGGCCACGTCGAACAGCGTTCCATAGGCATCGAAGACGCAGGTGGTGATGGCCATAATCAAGCTCCCTGAGATCGGAGACGAACCTGACCCAGAACCCGCTCTCGATCAATCCTGATGCGGATGATCAGTAGCGCAGAGTGCGCCACCGTTTGACCAGATTGACGGCACCGCCGCCATCCGGAAAGATCTTACGCACCATCACCGGTCGCGAGACCTTACGGGCTTCGTCGTCCGGCTTCTTTTTCTTGAACTTTTTGAAGAACCCCGTCGGCGGCAGCAGCTTGCGATAGGTGACCGTCCCATGCCTTATATTGTCGTAAGACCCGGCCAGGTTTTCATAATCGACGCCCTCTCGGTTCCCATCGGCGCACGCGAGTGAATATCGCTTGAACATTTGTAACGTGTCTTCGGGATCTCGCAGCTTTGACGTGTAGTCAGTCATCTTGGTCTCAGGAAAAATCTGATTGAAAAATCAACCGGATGGAACCTCCCGGGCGATTGCACGCCCGGCAAGATCATCTTTGCGCATCGGCCGGACGCAATCCAGGTATTTTCGAAGTCAGGTGTTCCCGGAAGGGTAGTTCAGCGGAATCCGCGCCGCAGGTCCTGTTCAATCGTCATCGGCCCTGCATAGTCAGCGAGACGGGACCGGTAGACGTAGAGCCCTTCCATCACGCGCTGCACGTAGTTGCGGGTCTCGTTGAACGGAATCTGCTCCATCCAGTCGATGATGTCGATCTGACCGATGCGCGGATCGCCATAATCAGCGATCCAACGGTCGACACGGCCGGCACCCGCGTTATAGGCCGCAGCCGCCATCACATACGATCCCGAGAATTGATCGGTGCGTCGGCTCAGATAGGTTTCGCCGAGACGAACATTGTAGCGCCAGTCCGTGAGAAGTCGGGATTTCGAGTAGTCTTCGCCGATCCAACTCGACACCTTGCGGGCCGTGGCGGGCATAAGCTGCATCAGGCCGCGCGCACCAGCACGGCTCACCGCGCGAGGGTTCAGTTCTGTTTCCTGACGCGCGACCGACAATGCGAACGCTGGTTCAACCTTGGTCGTGTACTTCGCCACTTCGTGCAGCGGATAATAGGCTGGCAGGATCAGAACCCCACGTCGGGCGGCGCGCTTCGCAATCCGAACGGCGTAATGCGGCTGACCGAGGTCCAGAACCAGCCGCGTGAGCGGCGCCAATGCCCCTGCAGGGAGCGTCTGCCCAAGCTTGTTGAACACCGCCATGGCCAGCCGGTCCTGGCCCGCAAAGTGCAGCGTCGCGCCGAGCCGTACGTCATCCCCCCGCATCATCGGGTGCGTGCGCCAGTCGGGCAATCCGCCCTGGGTCAGCATCTTCAGACCATTGGCATTGATTTTGGCCGCCGCGAGCTGACCGTAGAACGACGTCTGGTATTGTGCCGCGTCCTCGTACCAGCGGCGGGCATTGGGTTGATCACCAGCGGCTTCGTAGGCACGGCCAAGCCAGTATCCTCCACGCCCCAAGCTGATCGGAGTCTCGACCGAGTCGCGAAACTTCTGGAAGTGCTGAACCGCGGACGGGGCGTCGTTCAGTTTGCGCAGTGCAACCCAGCCCGAAACCCATTCACTGTCGGAGTAATCATAACCGGCCAGTGGCGTCAGGTGATGCTCGCTGGCAATGCGGTAGGCATTGTTCCAACGACCCTCACGAGCCGCGCGCCGCGCTAGCGCCAAACGGCGGTCGGCCCACACTTCCGGATCGCCGAGCATCGCGCGATTGCCAGTGACCGATAGCAAAAGCGTTTCTGCCTGTTCGTACTGACGGCGCTTATAGGCTCGGGAAAAACTGCGCCAGTTGCTCGCCGCCTCGCCCGAAAGGCCAGGGCTGCCCCGGCTTGACGATCCGCCGAAGATCGCACGATCCAGAGCTTCGCGGCCAGGCCATGTCGGACGGCGGGTGGTGTAAGTCCGATACTCTGCGTCCGAGCCTCTCCCGGCCCGAAGCTTCCGCCAAAGCACGATGTCTTGGACAAGAATGTCCGATGACGCGACCAAAGCCTGCGCACGGTCCCAATCCCCCGTGGCACTGATCTCGAGCGCCTCAGACAGCACAAGAGCATCAGCCTTTGCGCGATCCAGATCGAGGGCACGCACCTGTCCCGTCGAAACAAGCAGCGCAGCGCAGATCAGAAATAGGCGGGCAAACGGGAAAACGTCGAGCGAAAGCCGTCGGGCCAAAAGAACCTCCATCACCTCACATCCGGTCCCCCAGGATGGAGCCTAGCACAGCGGAATCCAGCTCGTCGCGCGCAATTTTGTGAAGATTCGAACCGAACTGAGTCTGTTGATCAACGAGACATCTCGTGTTCGGCTGTGCTCCTGTGGCCGAAACCGACTTCTTCGGTCTCAATCGGCGTCGTAGGCGCGACCATACTTCTCAGCGAAGAGCTCCCGGGCCTGCTCAACCCAACGATCCCTATGGATCCGGCCGGGAAAAGCCTCGATCGCATCGTTCACCCAATCGATCTCGCTTTCCGTCAAATTCGCGAGTTGGTGGAACAGGAAAACACCCTTTGCGTTGAGAACGCCCTCCATGACGGTGCCGACGCCTTTGATCCGCTTGAGGTCATCAACCTCCTCAGGCCGCTCATCCAGCAAGAACGCAGGAGGCTGGTCGTTTGCCGTTTCCGGACCGTCAACGCTTTCGGCTGCGTGGACGTCTTCGGCTTCATCGTCTTGGATCGGGTCTGAACCAATAGGGTCTACGGGATCATCGCTGACCGTCGGGTCCTGGGCTTCGGAGTCCGCCTGCTCGGGTTCATGCGGAACCAGTTCGTCGTCGCTCGGCGCCAACTCGGCGTCGGTCTGCACAGAATCCATCCGCGCAGAGACGTCCATCGATCGATAGGATTTCAGCTTCTCGCGCGATGCCGCAAGAGCAGTCGAAAGATGCTCAACCTCTGCTTCGAGCCGAATGCGTTCCTGCTCGCTGGCATCGAACCGTTCGCGCAACCCTGCATCGCCATCCACCGAGGTACGCGCCGTCGCAGCGCCCTCTGACCGGGCCGCGGAGATACGCGCACCGGTTCCCCAGCCCCACACAAGATAGCCGAGGACCAGGCCCAGAAGCGCAGCCAGCCCGAGGTAGATCAGCATCTCGGTGATCAGTTCAACCATCAGCTTCCCCTGATCCTGCGCGTCTCATTCACTGTTCGTCATCCGACCAGACAAAACTGATGCGCCGGTTGCGCGCCCGCCCCTCTGCGGTGTTGTTCGAGTCAATCGGGTTTGCCTCTCCATAGCCCTTTGCGATGATTGCATCCGATCGCACGCCCCGCTGAACGAGTTCGCCCAATACGGCATCGGCACGCTGTTGGCTGAGGGTCAGATTGTTGTCGTCGTTGCCCACAGAATCCGTGTGGCCGCCAATCTCTAGGCGAAGTACCGAGCTGTTCAGACACCGGACGGCCACAGCAGCGAGCCGGTTGAGAAGCGCGTGTCCTTTCTGGTCAATGCGTGATGAACCGGTGACAAAGAGGATCTTCTCGCTCGCCAAAACCGTGTCGATCTCTTTACCACATTGATCCAAGGAAACCGCAAAGTCGAGATCCGGCAGCCAGTAACCGCGCCGAAAGCTCTCGACCTCGTCGGACAGCAGGCTGGTCCGGCGATCGCCCTCGCTCGGCACGCTCTCCTCAGCCAACACAATGACCGACCAATCCTTCGGCAAGCGCGCTGCCAACCACGTTTGCATGTCGGTCGCGGGATATCCTGGAAGCAGTGTACCGTTGATCTCGATCTGACCCTCTGAAACCAAGCCCGACGCGTTGCGGAAGCGTCCAAGTCCGTCGGACAGCGTAATCAGTGATGCGATCCAGTCGTCCGAGTTGCCGTCACCGCCGCCGGTGAGGCCCTCACCTCCCGCGGCGTCGCCGAAGAGTGCAATCGCGTCCTCAAGCGGAAGGGCGGAAGGCAACACCCCGGACAGCACAATCCCATCCGCCCTTGACGAGAAAACCAACTCGGCAAGTGGCGCGGAGGTCGCGAGATCAAACTGTAACACCCAATCACGCCCGATGGCGCTTTTCATGGCCGCCTCGACGCCGTCAGAGCCGTAACCTCGTTGCAACGTACCGCGCATCGCCAAGGTGCGGCCCTCGAGCAAGATCTCAGCGTTACGAAATCTGGGAAGAACGATGTTCAATCCCTCCAGGGCGCCGCGCCATTCCACCGGACGACCGGCAGCCTTTTCCGCCGCAGGCGAATACGTGACCCCAGGCAGAAGTTCCTCGAGTTCAACCGGCTTCAGATCTTCGGGCAGTGTTCCTGCGGCGTTGATCGTCCCGTCATCGGCCAAGACAATCTGCAAGCGCGCAGCAGGCGTTGGATTTCGAACGACAATGTCGGTTTGCCAATCATCGCCAATCACTGGCAACAGGCGCGCGAGGTCATCGTCCGTTTCAACCTCGGCCGTGAAGCTCACACCAGTATCATCGGTCACGAACAATCCATTCGCGACGAGACCAAGCGCTTCGATTCCGGTCTTCGCTGTTTCTGGCCAGCCCTGGGACGGTGCTGCATCTGCCAGTTCGACCGCCCCGCCAACCGGCTGGTCCGTGATGGCGCTCGCTGCGGTCAGTAACGCCTCGCGCGTCGCAAGATCGGGCGCGAAGCCATCAAGAATGACGGCACCATCGTCCGTCTTCATGGCCGAGAATGCGAACTGTTCGGTCGATGGTTCCGCACCGAAGATCTGCACTGTCCACGTCCCGTGCGGCGCCGCGTTGGCAAGTGAGACCGCCGCTTCGGCAGCCGCAAGGTTCGGCACTGTCCCGGAGACGACAGCATCCAGATCCGTCGACGCGACAGCACCCTCTCTGAGGTATTGCAAGACATCCAATGCGGTGTTCGCAAAGTCCGACCAACCATCCGAGGGTGCTCCCGCAGCCAGTACGAGACGATCTGCGATAGTCCCTCCTTCCGAAAGCTGTCTTGCCTTCGCCAGCAGAGCCTCGCGCGCCGCAGCGCCAGACACATGGCCCGACAGGATGATCGATCCGTCAGATTTCTTTTCTACCTTGAACTCGAACGGTTCCGCACGAGGCAGGACCCTGAGGTTTGCATCCAACGTCACAAGCAGCGGGGTTTTTTCCACGGCGGAGACAATCGTCTTTCGCTCTGTGTCTGAATTCACGATCCCATCCAACCGGACGTTCCGGCCATCGGTCTTAATGGCTATCGGATGGGTGTTGCGTCCTTCGATTGCAGCCCGGGCGCCCGCATCCACAAGTGCTTCGACCTGCGGTGCACCCAACATCCATTGCTGATCCGTTCCGCGCATCACGGCATGCCAAACCATCGCGCTCAAAGCGATGAGGCAGATTAGGATTGCAAACAGACGCATCGCCAAAAATGCTCGCCAGCCCCGTTCCTCGCAACGCGCCCGGGTAACCGGACAACTTCCACGAAGCTATGGTGAATCCCAAGCTCTGCAAAGGAAATTCATCCCTGTGCCCCTCTGCGCAACAATCCAGCCGATCACGAACAGGGAAATGCCGCATTTCCGTTCGAGCTTATGTTCTGCAATACACAGAGCGCCGGTTTCACAATCGTGCGCGTAGGAGGCAGTGATGCTGAAATCCATAAGGTGTTTTGCGCTCGTCACGATGCTCGTTCCGAGCTGGGCGCACGCGGACCTGCGGAACTTCGTCGATGTTTGCGGGAACCCCGAGGCACCTGCGCTTGACGTCGTGGCGATGTGCCAACGTGCGCTTGACACCGGCAAGCTTGGACCGACGGCCGCGGCCCAGGTCCGAGCGAACCTCGGCATCGGTTTTCACGAGCTTGGTCAGTTTGAAGACGCCGTCGCTGAATTCACGCGAGCTCTCGAGACGGCTCCAAGGATGATCGATTTGTACGTCAACCGCGCGCGATCCTATGAGAAGTTGAGACGCCTGGGCGAAGCGGCGGCAGATTACAATGAGGCGATCCGGATCGACCGGACCTCGGCCGATGCCTATCTGAATCGCGGCGTGATGCTGTTGAACAATGGTGATCCAGCCCGCGCGGCGCAGGATTTCAGCACCGTTATCGAGCTGAAACCGCAATGGATTTCACCTTACTTCAACCGCGGTGTGGCACTGTTCAATCTGGGTGAAATGGTGAGCGCTGATCAGGATTTCTCCGTCGTCATCCAGCGCAGCCCGCGCGATGCTGCCGCCTATCTGAACCGGGGTCGTGTGCGTGCAGCGATCGGACGAGCCGATGCGGGAATCGACTTCGACCGCGCCCTCGAGATTAACCCTGAGTGGGGCGGCGGCTGGTTCGCACGCGGTCAGTACTACGACACGCTCGGCAACCGGGAAGCAGCGAACCGGGATTTTGTCCGTGCCTACGAGCTGGGGTACCCCGACCCTTGGCTTCTCAGGCGGATTCGCGAGATTTCGGGCTGAACCTTACGGTGCGAACGTTCTCGAGTATGCGTCCGAGCGCTGGGTTGGCTCACAGATGCTTCACGTACTCGGCAAGCGCCTGTTCCAAGGTGCGGCTGGTATCCAGCGTCTCACGCGTCTCCTCGGCAAAGGGGGTTCGCGCCAGCACGCGAAAGATCTCCGCTGCGCCGTCATGGAAGCCCGAGGTGACGCCCGCGTCGGCGAATGTCGCGGCGATTTCTTCCATCTCGGGCACCCAGCGCGCGGCGTCAGCCGGGATGAATGGGATCTTGGACCGCATAGATTGCAAGGGGCCCGTCTGCGAGTATGCCAGTTCTTCCAGAAGGGGTTCGAGCACGCCCTGACGCGCCGCCGTCAGCAAAAGGGCCGTCTGTAGCGTCCAGATGCCTTTCGTACCGGCCGCATAGACCATCTTGAGGGCCGACGCGCGGCCGATCTCATCAGAGATCTTTTCGACCTTGATCGCCTCGCAGTTCAACGCTTCCATTGGTGCGCAATCCGGCCCGGATACGTAAAACCGCGTTGGCGGCGATCTGATCGGGTTCAACCCGATGATCCCGGAATCGATGATGACCGCACCGGTTCCATCAAACGCAGACGCAACTCTCTTCATCGTCATCGGAGAGATCGCATTGCAATCTGCATATGCGGGTGTCTTGCCTGTTTTCTTCATCGCTTCAGCGATGAATTGCGCCTGCGGAATGGCGCGATCCGGCGGCAAGATCGAAAGAATGATGTCGGTCTCAGCGACACAGGACTCGATTGAACCAAGATCTTCGATGCCTGCACGATCAGAGAGTTGCCGCGTGTGCTGACTTCGGCCATCGAGCGCCGTCATAACACGATGTCCTTGCGCCACCAGCGCTTGACCCACGCCATGCCCCATATCGCCGGGCATTAGGATTCCAACGGTTGTCATGTCTTCAGCCTCGAGATTTGTGAACGCGGTTTAGGCCCTCGAGTTGCGCGGCTGCGCCACGCAACCCTCGGGAACCTATCCGGCCCGCCACCACCCCCACCACCGCCGATGCGCGTTGCGCATCGGCGGGGGGGGGGGGGGGGGCGGGGCGGGGGGGGAGTTGATAAGTGGCCCGGGGG
>JBCAXJ010000102.1:0-10831 GCA_038534135.1 Pseudomonadota bacterium
CTCGGTGCCACTGCCGATATGCGCTCGCACGATTGAGCGCGCGCCATCACAGCCTACGACCGCCGACACAATCGCCGGTGCTCCGCTCGTGACTAGACGAACATCATGGTCGTCCTGGACCAGTTCGATCAACTCGGTGCCAAGGCGGATCTGGACGTTCGGCATTTCTGCCAGGCGCGCGCGCAAGATACGCTCCAGATCAGGCTGATGAAACCGATAGCTCGGATACCAGCCTTGCGCGCTCTCCTGCTGCGGACGGGGCCAATCCAGCAGTGTCTTTCCGACGGCATCCACAAAGCGCATCCCCTTGTTGACGCGCGAGACCGCAGCCACTTGATCGGCGACACCGAGCGTCTGGAAGACCCGCATGGCCTCGTCATCGAAATGGACGGCACGCGGCAGATCGACAACGTCTGTCTCACGCTCGATGACCAGAACCTGCAGCCCGCACACACCCAATAGTCCCGCCATCACGGCGCCGACAGGGCCGAGCCCGATCACGGCAACATCGAAATGGTTCATCTAACGTCCGGACAGCATGCCGTAGAGCCATGGGCAGTCTGTTGGCGGCGGCGCCTGAAGACCCTTGGCGCCGTTGGCCAAGCGCATATTGGTGTACTTCTGGCGCAGCTCAGTCGGCAGGTAGGGGCGATCGTGGCCCCAAAGGCTCGGTCCGTCGTGCATCTCTTCCGGCTCCCACGTATCCGGTTCGATCACGCGCACGCCCCAGCCACTTTCAACAAAGAAGCCCGACGGTGTGTGCGCATAGTAAGACGTCGCCCAGTCGTTGGTGTGGCGACCCAGGGTGAAAGCGACTTTTTCGTCATGCTGGGCGAGATCGTATCCTTGCCCGACATCATCAAGATTCGTGTACTCGACCATGAAGTGGTGGAACCCTTCCTGGCCCGTTCCGATGATCGCAAAAGAGTGATGCCGCCCGTTGACATGGAAGAAATACATCGGGATCGGATCGAGACCGTAATCACTGACACCGAACCCCAAAACGTCACGATAGAACGGGAGAAGACGTTCCGCGTCCCTCACGTGCAGGACGGCGTGACCCATTCCGAAAGGACCGGTCTTGAAGCCCGAGATTGGACGCCCGGGCACAAAGGGGTCATCAGTCGACATTGGTCCATGGAACAGCTCGATCTGGTTGCCGGCTGGATCACGTGACGTGATTAGCCCGGACACGTAGCGCCGATCGGCCAGTTCCGACGATCCATATGCCACTGGGTGTCCGGCATCTGAGAGGCGCGTCGCAAATGTATCCAGATCCTCCGGGCCAGAGACTTCCCAACCCATGAAGGCAAGCGCGTCGCCCGGTTCATCCGACACCACAAGGCGCTGCTTGCGGTCATCCATCCGGAAGGCGAGCTGTTGTCCTGCGTGGTCGATCCGTTGCATCCCGAGCAAACCGCTTGCGAAGCCGCCCCAATCCTCCAGCCTATCCGAGCGAATGCCCAGGTAACCAAGCGCTGTGATCGGCATCGTCTCCTCCCGGTTTTCTGGAAACCTGAGCCGGGCGGTCCGTATTGTCCAGCCCTGGCGGCTGGTCCACGCAATCCGATTGGTCCATGCTCAAATTTTGCGCTGGCCTGCCATCGACGGGACTCAGTTGCCGTGAGAGACTGACTTTCGTCGAGGGAGAGAGGGAGTTCCACCGATGCACGTCCGATTGCTCGCCACATGCAAGTTCATTCTCGTGATCGCGATGCTGGCCCTTGTGACGGCGCCGGGGGTGCCGGTGCAAGCTCAGGAGGCGATCGAGCCTCTACCCGATCGGCGGATCGTCACGTCGATTGGCCAGGATTTCTTTGGCGGTGATATAGGATCGATTTTCGAGACGACGTTCAAAGCCTGCCGCGACGCCTGCTATGGCAATCCGGCCTGTCAGGCGCTGACATACAACACGCGCGCCGAGGCGTGCTTCCTGAAGTCGGGTATCGAACGTGTAGACGCATTCGATGGCGCGATCTCGGCTAGGATGATCGACACATCGGGCGCGGCGAAGGAACTGGGTGCGTTGCGCCGGTCAGAGATCAGCTTTCTACCGGATGCGCTGATCGCACAGGCAGCGAAACTGGCCGGATCCTTGGGTGGTCGTGTCGCAGCGAACGGGAGATCCGTCGATGAATTTCACAGTGCTGCATCCGCATCCGAGGCCGCGGGCGATCTGGAGAACGCCGCTCAACACTTGTCCGCTGCGGTTGCGGTCGGAGACCGCGCCGATAGCTGGCGTGATCTCGCGCGGGTCTGGGGTACGCTGCGTTCAGAAAACTCCAGGGAACGACGCAGGTTGCAACAAGATGCCCTGTCGGCGGCATTGAATGCCTATCTGCGATCCGAGAGCGATGGGCAACGCGCATCATCGCTGCTTTCCATGGCCAGGGCACTCGAGATGCGCGGGCGTGGCCGGGATATGATCCCGACATTGCGTTTGGCGCAGTCGATCAGCGCTCGGGATGAGTCCGCAGACCTGCTGGATCTAGCGCTGGAAAAGTATGGCTTCCGGGTCGTTGGCCACAGAGTCGAGCCGGACGCCGCGAGCCCCCGCATCTGTGTGGACTTTTCAGAAGCGCTTTCGGACGGCAGCATCGACTATGGACCCTATGTCGCCGTCGAGGGGCCGACAAAGATCTCGGTCGAAGCGCAAGGAACACAGCTTTGCGCCGATGGTTTCCAACACGGCGCACGGTATTCGATGGCGGTGCGCAGCGGGCTCCCTTCGGGTGGCGGGGAAACGCTCCGCAAGGCGGTGGAGATCAAGGCCTATGTGCGTGACCGTGCGCCATCGGTGCGCTTTGTCGGGCGTGCCTATGTTCTGCCGAAATCGGACTCCGCTGCTATTCCGGTCGTCACCGTCAATCTGGATAGCGTCGAGATCGAAATACACCGGATCGGCGAGCGCAATCTGCTGAACGCGATGCAGACGAACCTGTTTGATGAGGCAATCAACCGGTATCGCGAAGACAACCTGGCGGGTGAGTTCGGTGCCGCTGTCTGGACGGGTACCGCCGAAGTCTCCGGCGCCGTGAACGCAGATACGACCACGGCCCTCCCCATTGGTGATGCAATCGAGACCTTTGAACCCGGGGTCTATGCCATGACGGCTCGCGTGCCGGGCGAAACTTCAACCTGGGAGCGTGCGGCGACGCAGTGGTTCATTGTCACGGATTTGGGTCTTGCATCGATGTCAGCGGCCGACGGCGTGCATGGGTTTGTCCGAGCCTTGTCGTCTGCGGAACCGGTTGCAGAAGCACGGGTACGTCTGATTGCACGCAACAACGAGGTGCTTGGCGAAGCATCGAGCGATGCGGCCGGATATGTCCGGTTCGCCCCCGGTTTGACGCGCGGTACAGGTGGTGATGCGCCAGCCCTTCTAACCGTCGAGCGTGACGGGGATTTTGCATTTCTGGATCTGTCGAAACCTGGTTTCGATCTTTCGGACCGGGGCGTTTCCGGGCGATCCGTGCCGGGGCCGGTGGATGTCTTCGCTTCGACCGAGCGAGGTGTCTATCGCCCGGGTGAGGTGGTCCACCTGACGGCGCTCGCGCGCGATGGCACCGCGAACGCGATCTTGGACGTGCCGCTGACAGCGATCGTGACCCGTCCAGATGGGGTCGAATACCGTCGCTCGGTTCTCAATGATGAGGGCGCTGGTGGACAGACTTGGTCTGTGCGTCTTGGATCCGGTGCGCTGCGCGGAACGTGGAGTGTGAAACTCTACACAGATCCCAAGGCGAAGCCGGTCCGCCAACTGACTTTTCTGGTGGAGGACTTTGTACCGGAGAAGTTGGCGTTCGAACTCAACGCGCCTGACCAGCCTGTGTCGCGAGGAACGCCACCTGTCGTCGATCTGGACGTGCGATACCTTTATGGCGCTCCGGGCGCCGATCTGCCTGTCGAAGGCGAGGTTCGCCTGACAAGCACCAGGGAAATGCATGGCTTCTCCGGGTATCACTTCGGCTTGGCGGACGAGGAGAGCGCCCGTTTGTCGTCGCGCATTGATGGCGGACGCACCGATCAGCAAGGGCATGCGCGCCTCGCCCTGAAGCTTCCCGATGGCGAGACTGGAACCCAGCCGCTGACGATGACCGCCATCGTGCAGGTGCGGGGTGCCTCCGGTCGACCCGTCGAACGAACGTTGACGCGGCCCGTGTTACCCGACGGAGTTCGGCTTGGGATCAAACCGTTGTTCGATGGCCAGGCGGATGAGGGCTCGACTGCCGGGTTCGAAGTGATTGCCGTCGGGGCGGATGGCAAGCGTGTCGCCGCCCCTGAAGTCGGCTGGACTTTGAGCCGGGTCGACCGGACCTGGATTTGGTACGAACTGGATGGGCGATGGCGCTACGAGCCGGTGACACGCCGCGAGCGCGTGGCAAACGGTATCTCTGCGCTCTCTGCAACTGATGCCAACGGTATCGAGGCAGCGGTTGCGTGGGGCGAGTATGAACTGAAGCTGGTGACATTGCAGGGTGAACAAACGGCGAGTTCATACAAATTCACAGCGGGCTGGTACACGGGCGGCGTAGGCAGCGAAACGCCCGATGTGCTGGAGGTCGGTCTTGACAGACCGGCTTACCGAATTGGCGACACGGCACGCCTGCGTCTGAAACCGCGCGACGCGGGCAAGGTCTTGGTTGCCGTTGTCGATAACCGAGTGATCGACCTGAAGACAGTGGATGTGACTGCGGGAGAGACCACGATCGACCTGTCGGTCACGGCTGAGTGGGGCCCTGGCGCCTATGTGACTGCAACACTGATCCGGCCGTCTGACGCTGCGCGCAACCCAGCGCGTGCACTGGGATTGGCCTGGGCAAAGGTCGATCCAGAGGACCGTGTCTTGGATGTCAGTTTCAGCACGCCGGACCAGGTCTCGCCGCGCGGCCCTCTGCCCGTCAGCGTTGAGATCGCGAACCTGGTGCCTGGCACAAAGGCCTTCGTCACGCTGGCCGCTGTAGATCTGGGGATCCTAAATCTGACCGCGTTCGAGACTCCGGCACCGGATCACCACTATTTCAGCCAGCGCAGGCTCGGCACCGAGATGCGGGATCTCTATGGCAAGCTGATCGATGGCAATCTGGGAACGCTTGGACGCCTGCGATCCGGTGGCGACGCCGAGGCCCAGCGCTTGAAAGCCGCACCGCCGGTCGAGGAACTCGTGGCCTCTTTTTCCGGCGTTGTTGAGGTCTCGCCAGATGGGACGGCCGAGGCCGTGTTTGAACTGCCGGATTTCAATGGAACTGTTCGGCTTATGGCAGTGGCTTGGACCGATCGCGCGGTTGGGCATGCCGAAAAGGATATCCTCGTCCGCGACCCGATTGTCGTTTCCGCCGCGACGCCGCGGTTCCTGGCACCGGGTGATACAGGCCGCGTGTTGCTGAACATCACGCATGCTTCCGGACCGGCTGGCGACATCTCGGTCTCTGTTTCGAGTGATGGTGCGGTCTCGGTCCCGGGTGAAACATCGGAATTTGATCTGGTGGCAGGGGGCATCCAACAAATCTCGTTGCCGATCACGGCTGCCGAGATCGGCAACAGCACAATCAGGGTCGAGACAACGACCCCAGGTGGTGAGACGCTCGTCAAGAACCTCACGCTGCCGGTCCGGCTGAACGATCCGGAGGTCGCACGCCAATCGCGGCTGACGCTTCCGGGAAACGGCACGCTCAGCATCGATGCGGCGGCGTTCGATGGAATGCGAGCTGGAACGGCGCGAGCAACGCTCGCGGCAGGGCCACTGGCCTTGTTCGACGCGCCCGGTCTTCTGACGGCATTGGACCGCTATCCCTATGGCTGCACCGAGCAAACGACATCCCGGGCGCTTCCGTTGCTTTACTTGTCGGAGGTCTCTGACGCCCTCGGGATCACAGCGGCCGCAGATCTCGAAACGAGGATCTCAGATGCGATTGCCAACGTTCTTCGCAATCAGTCCCGACAGGGGTCTTTCGGGCTTTGGCGTCCTGGTCGTGGGGATTTGTGGCTCGATGCCTATGTCACCGATTTCCTGAGCCGCGCCAAGACGCGTGGCCACACCGTTCGGGATACGGCGTTTCGCGCTGCTTTGGACAATCTCCAAAGCCAGATCTCGTATGCCGGCGATTTCACCGAAGGCGGTGAGGACATCGCTTATGCGCTGATGGTCCTCGCGCGGGAGGGTGCCGCATCGATCGGCGATCTCCGATACTATGCGGACGCAAAGGCAGAAGCGTTCGCCACAGCAATGGCCAAAGCGCAACTCGGTGCCGCCCTCGCCAATTACGGCGAGCAGCGCCGTGCAGACGCAATGTTCAGGGCGGCAGCGACGCAGGTGAAAGAGACTGAGCCGGAGCTTCGCGGCTGGCGGCATGATTATGGCTCGCGCCTGCGCGATGGGGCAGCAGTTCTTGCATTGGCGGCCGAGGCTGGATCCGACGTGTTGTCAGATCGCGCACTTCTCAGAACCGTCGCGGATCGCGCCAAAAGCGAGCCTTGGACATCGACACAGGAAAAGGTCTGGATGCTGATGGCGACCGCGGCCTCGCTTGACCAAGCAGGTCAAGCTCTGACTGTTGCAGGCAAGCCGATCAAAACGCCGGTCGTATCGCTCGATGATCGCGCGGCTCTCGCGGGACAGTCTGTCGAGATCGCGAATGCGGGATCTGCGACGGATGCGGTGCTCACTGTCTTCGGAGTTCCAGAAGTTGCGGAACCGGCTGGTGGCACGGGCTATCGGATCGATCGGGGCTACTACACGCTCGACGGTGAGCCTGCGACAGTTAATGCGGTGACCCAGAACACGCGGTTGGCAGTCGTTCTAACTGTTGACGCTGACAGAAGCGATCAGGGTCGATTGATGATCGAGGATCCGCTTCCGGCCGGCTTCGAGATCGAAAATCCGAACCTGTTGCGGTCCGGCGCCGTGCAGGCTCTCGACTGGATCAATGCGCTGGAGGACGTCGAAATGGCTGAATTCCGGACGGATCGCTTCCGCGTCGCTGTGGATGCATCCGGCGGGAAGTTTCATTTAGCCTACATTGTCCGCGCGGTGTCCCCCGGGACATTCCATCATCCGGCGGCGACGGTTGAAGACATGTATCGACCGGAATTCCGAGCATGGACGGATACTGGCCGGATCGAGGTCGTGTCAGGCAAGTCGAAATAGGCGGTCTTGTCCAGATGACCGCGAGAGATCCAACCGATATCGATCCGGCAACGGCTCGGCGTGAAACTGTCTTGCGGACCGCGAAGCGTATGATCCTTGCCAGCATCGTGAGCGTTGCGATTTACGCGGGCTTCGAGCGTTGGATCGCACTCACACCTATCCCCGATCTAACCCCCGAAGTCTCCTCGACGGCGCTCGACCGGCACGGAAATCTATTGCGGGCATGGCAGGTGGCGGACGGCATCTGGCGTCTCCCGGTGACGCAGGCTGAAACCGACGCCGGGTATCTGGCCCAGCTGATCGCGTACGAGGATGGACGGTTCTTTGATCACGCCGGTGTCGACCTGCTGGCGATCGCACGCTCTGCAGCACAAGCCATCTGGTATCGCCGTTTCGTGTCCGGAGCATCGACGATCACGATGCAAGTGGCCCGGCTGTTGCGCCGAGAAACAACCAAATCATTCGACGGCAAGATCGCGCAGATGCGTTTGGCATGGGCGCTGGAGCGGAGGTTATCGAAGCAAGAGATCCTGAACCTTTATCTCACGCTGGCACCATTCGGCGGCAACCTCGAGGGTGTCCGTGCCGCCTCTCTCGCCTGGTTCGGGAAAGAACCGCGCCGATTGACCCCGGCGGAAGCGGCGCTGCTGGTCGCACTCCCGCAAGCGCCCGAGGCGCGGCGGCCGGACCGGTTTCCGTCTATCGCATTCGCCGCGCGGAACCGGGTTCTGAACCGGGCGACGCTCAAGACTGTCCTAACGCAAGAAAGCGCCAACGCGGCTCGGAAAGAACCGATCCCAAGGAACCGCAGGTCATTTCCACAGCATGCGCCTCATCTAACGGATCAAGAGCGAATTACGGGCGAAGCCGTCGCCTTGACCTTGGATCTCGACCTACAAACCGCGCTGGAGCGCGTGATCGCAGACCATGTGGAGACGCTGCCGCCATTGACCTCGGCCGCGCTCATCGTTGCTGATCATACGACCGGAGAGATCCTCGCGTCGATCGGGTCACCGGGTCTTCATGACATGGCCCGCAGCGGTTTCGTGGATATGACCCGCGCAGTCCGCTCACCTGGCTCGGCGCTGAAACCGCTCATCTATGGAATGGCCTTCGAGGCGGGCGCGGCTCATCCTGAAAGCGTCATCGACGACAGCCCTGCGTCCTTTGGGCAATACAGACCGACGAATTTCGACGGACAGTATCGTGGGCCCGTCTCGGTGCGGACGGCGCTGCAACTCTCGTTGAACATTCCTGCCGTGACGCTTCTGGATGTCGTTGGTCCCGCCAGTTTCCTGGCGCGCATGCGGCGGATTGGGGCAAATCCGATCCTTCCGCCACACAGTGTTCCCGGCCTCGCGATCGGTCTTGGCGGCGTCGGAATGACGTTGCGAAACCTTGTTGCGATCTATGCAGCGGTCGCAAACGAGGGCATGGCGTTACCGCTGACACAACGAGCGGAGACCGGTCACTCAGCCCGTCGCGTTCTGTCCCGTCGCGCGGCCTGGTATGTCGCTGACGTCCTGGCTGGCACCCCGGCTCCGCTCGACGCATCAAACGGACAAATCGCGTTCAAGACAGGCACGTCTTACGGGTACCGCGATGCTTGGGCTGTTGGGTTCGATGGGTGTCATGTGGTTGGCGTGTGGACCGGCCGTCCAGATGCGGCGCCTGTTCTTGGGATGACTGGAATCAGTAGCGCAGCACCCGTGCTGTTTCGCACATTCTCAGTGATCGGAGGCGAAAGAGCAGCATTCCCGGCACCGCCTCGAGAAGCCTTGATCGTGTCATCGCATGAACTGCCAGAGCCTTTGCGTCAGGTTCGATCAACTGGTTCAAGACAGCCGGACCAGCAACCCGACATTGTGTTTCCGCCGGACAACGCGCGTGTGCAAATCGCGTCGGGTGAGTACATGGCGTTGAAGCTTCGCAGCGGGAGTCCGCCCTTCACCTGGTTCATCAACGGTGAGCCATTTGCAACGCGAGAGCTTGGGCGCGACCTGGCATGGCAGCCCGAGGGTCCGGGACACGTCGTCATTTCTGTGGTCGACCGATATGGCCGTTCGGATCGGTCGAGATTCGTCCTGGAGTAGGGCGCAAGTCGGACGCGCAACACGTTTCCGGGTGCTTATGATCCTGAATCAACAGGTCTCTCCGTCCACTTGCATTTAACCCTCTCCAGACATAGGGTCCGCGCGCCGGAGAGGTGGCCGAGCGGTCGAAGGCGCACGCCTGGAAAGCGTGTATAGGGGCAACTCTATCGCGGGTTCGAATCCCGCTCTCTCCGCCACTCCTATGTCGTAAGATTATGATTAAAAAAGGAAATTTTTTGTATTTGAGATTTTATCCCATACATTGTCCCACACATTGGCACTGCTATTGATGGTTTCGACTGAGGTTCAGGTAAGCCCATCAGAGCCAAGTTGCCGAGCGCTGGTCAATGAGTTCAGATTACCATGATTGACCATCCTATGGGATCAAGCGCGTTACACTCGGTAGAATTTTGCCGGAGTTGATTTTCTCTGGGACCTCGAATGGTAGGTCACTGTTTAAAGCGGAGCTCTCTCTTTGCGCTCGGTGCAACGAAAGGAAGTCGCTTGGATGGCCCTCAGTTCTTTTTCAGGAGTTATCAGTCCTATGGCTGGTCTGAATTTGCAGGGATGACGGTCGAAATCTGCGGGGATGATGGTCGGATTTTGCAGGGTTGCGTCGCGCGCGCGTGCACGCGTGGGAGCAGAGTGCCACTGAGTGCCGCTTTTAAGGCCGCTGCCCTTTGTTTTTTCTCGATAAAACCATGGCATTGTAACAGCCGAAGTAGTGCGAAAGCCTGGCGCGACTAAAGTCACCCCTCGATGAGGACGAAGGGTGCCCAGTTCATCGGATCGGAGATCTCCGGGTTCGTCTCCTGGAGGTACCAGAGCTTGGTCTTGCGCAGAGCGGCGGCGGGATCGCTGTGGGTCTGGCTGAGCCAGCTCTCATAAAAGCGCTGCATGAAGATCTTCGCCGCGACGTCGCCGACCGGCCAGAGCGCGGCCAGGACGTTCTTGGCGCCGGCGACGTAGAAGGCGCGTGGCAGGCCCTCGAGGCCTTCCGAATAGTCGTGCGCACCCTGGCCGGTGTCGCACGCCGAAAGAACGACCAGTTCAGTGCCGTAGAGGTTCAGCGTCTGCACTTCGACCGCATGCAGGATGCCGTTCTCGCCGTCCTGACCACTCCGGCCGCTGAGCGCGCCGTTGGCACCGGCCAGGGTAATGCCGGATTGCAACAGTGGACGACCTTCGATCGACCCGCTCTCGAGGTAGTAGCCATGCGTTGCGAAGTGCAGCACCCGCGGCGTTGCGGCAAGCGCCTTGACGGCGGCCTCGGTCGCGTCGGCGCCCTTCAGGACGATGGGAGCCGGTTCGTCAGGGCGCAGGGCGGCATAGGCCTGACCGATCGCGGTGACCTCTTGGCCGGAGGCCGGCAGAGCCTGAAAGGCGCTGAACTGGGCGCGGGTGACGTCGAGTGCTGCGCGCGTTGCATCTGCTGTGCCGGGATCGGCAGCCGCAACCTTCACGCCCGACCCGGCCGCGGCGTGGTCGGCCCGCTCGAAGTCGATGCCACCGAGTGAGCCTCCCCTTTGAACTGGTCCGACGCTATGTTTAGGAGAACGGAGGACCAGAAATGGCGAACAAACGACCCAAG
>JBCAXJ010000103.1:0-10562 GCA_038534135.1 Pseudomonadota bacterium
GAAATACGGCGTGACGACCAACAACCTGATGGGCGTGCGCATGGTGACGGCCGAGGGCGAGATCGTCGACATCGGCGGCGCGCACCTTGATCCTGCGGGATATGATCTGCTTGGGCTGATCTGCGGATCCGAGGGGATGCTGGGCATCGTCACGGAAGCGACATTGCGGATCCTGGCGGCACCCGAGGGTGCGCGCCCCGTCCTGATGGGCTTCGATTCGTCCGAAACAGCGGGCGCCTGCGTCGCTGACATCATTCGGTCGGGCGTGATCCCGGTCGCGATCGAGTTCATGGACCGCCACGTCATCCACGCCGCCGAGAACCACGCGAGCGCGGGCTATCCGCTGGATGTCGAGGCGTTGCTGATTGTCGAGGTCGAAGGCTCGGACGCGGAAATCGAGGAGCAGCTGACGACCGTCAAGGAAGTCGCGAACCGGCACAATCCGATGGTGCTGCGCGAGTCGACCTCCGATTCCGAAAGCGCGCTGATCTGGCTGGGCCGGAAATCGGCGTTCGGCGCCATGGGGCAACTGGGCGACTACATCTGCCTCGATGGCACGGTGCCAGTCTCGAAACTGCCGGAAGTGCTGCGCCGGACGTCCGAGATTTCGGAGAAGTACGGGCTGAAGATCGGCAACGTCTTCCATGCGGGCGATGGCAACATGCATCCGCTGATCATCTTCGATGCCAACAAGCCCGGTGATCTAGAACTGGCCGAGCGGGCCGGGGCCGAGATCCTGAAGGTCTGTGTCGAGGTTGGCGGATGTCTGTCCGGCGAACACGGTGTCGGCGTCGAGAAGCGGGACTTGATGGAGCACCAGTTCTCGCCCGCCGATCTTGCGGCACAGATGGACATCAAGGACGTTTTCGATCCGGCCTGGATGTTCAACCCGGCCAAGGTGTTCCCGCTGCGGGTTTCCGAAGCGCGCCGCGACGCTGCTCGGCTGGCTGCCGAATGACCATCCTGACACCGACGACCGAGGCGGACCTGTCCGAGGCCGTCGCCGCCGCGGCTGCCGATAAGGCGCCGTTGGAGATCGCTGGCGGCGGCACGCGCATGGCGCTGGGCCGTCCGGTTCAGGCAGAGCGCACGCTGTCGACCGCAGGTCTCAGCGGCATCACGCTGTACGAACCCGACGCGCTGACGCTGGTCGCACAGGCCGGGACACCGATGTCCGCGATCGACGCGGCGCTGGCCGCGGAAAACCAGATGCTGCCGTTCGAGCCGATGGATCACCGGAGCCTGCTCGGTACAGGCGGAGAGCCGACGATTGGCGGCGTTGTCGCGACAGGGACGTCCGGGCCGCGTCGGTTGCAACGCGGGGCGTGTCGGGATGCGATGATCGGTGTGCGTCTGGTCGATGGCGAAGGAACTGCGGTCAGCAATGGTGGCCGCGTCATGAAGAACGTCACCGGCTACGATCTGGTGAAGTTGATGGCCGGGTCTTGGGGCACGCTGGGCGTGCTCAGCGAGATCAGCTTCAAACTGCTTCCGGCACCCGCCGCCGAGGTGACCCTGGTGATCGAAGGGCTCGATGCGGCGTCAGGGGTCGAGGCGCTGTCCGAGGTGCTTGCGACCCCGCAGGAGGTTACGGCGGCCGCCCACGCCGATCCGGGTGTGCTCGGCGATGCGTCTCACACGCTGGTCCGGATCGAGGGGCTGAAAGGCTCAGTCGCTTACAGATCCAAGCAGATCATCGCGAGCGGCGATTGGTCGGTTCGCGAAACCGCGGCGAGCCGCGACATCTGGCGCCAGATCCGGGACGTCACGCCGTTTGGCGAACAGCCGGGGGACGTCTGGCGGGTGTCTCTCAAACCGACCGACGGCCCGGTTCTGGTCGGCGAGCTGCGCGAACAGGGCATCGCGGCAACCGCGTTGTATGACTGGGCGGGCGGTCTGGTTTGGTTGCTCGTGCCGGACGACAATGCGGCGATTGCGAACGCCGTCCGCGAGAGCACGAAACGGCTTGGTGGCCACGCGACGCTGATCAGGGCACCCGCGTCGGTCCGCGCCGCGATCAGTGTTTTCGAGCCGGAGAACCCGGTGATCGAACACCTGTCTCATGGCCTGCGTGCGAAGTTCGATCCGCACGGTATCCTGAATCCTGGGCGCATGAGGGCCTGATGCAAACGAACTTCACAGAAGCCCAGCTTCAGGATCCGGGTCTCCAGCGGGCCAACCAGATCTTGCGGTCCTGCGTCCATTGCGGGTTCTGCACGGCGACGTGTCCGTCCTATCAGGTGCTGGGCGATGAGCTCGACAGCCCGCGCGGCCGGATCTACCTGATCAAGGACATGCTGGAGAATGACCGCCCGGCGGATGCCAAGACGGTCAAGCATATCGACCGCTGCCTGTCCTGCCTGGCATGCATGACGACCTGCCCGTCCGGCGTGCATTACATGCATCTGGTCGATCATGCCCGCGCGCATATAGAGAAGACCTATACCCGCCCCTGGCATGACCGGGCTTTGCGCTGGCTGCTGACGATGATCCTGCCGTATCCGGGGCGGTTCCGGCTGGCGCTGGCCGGGGCAAAGCTGGCGCAACCGTTCAAAAGGTTCGTGCCCGGCAAGCTGGGTGCGATGCTCGAGATGGTGCCAAAGCGGATCGCGGAACCGGCCCGCCACGACGACCCGCAGGTTCATCCTGCGCGGGGTGAGAAACGCAAGCGCGTGGCCTTGATGACCGGCTGCGCCCAGCGCGCGCTGAACAACGAGATCAACGCCGCCACGATCCGACTGCTGCAGCGGCACGGCTGCGATGTGGTGATCGCGGACGGCATGGGCTGCTGCGGCGCGCTGGTCCATCACATGGGCAAGGAAGACCAAAGCCACGACGCCGCGGCGCGCAACATCCGCGCGTGGATGGCCGAAGCAAACGGAGACGGACTGGACGCCATCATCATCAACACCTCGGGCTGCGGGACGACCGTCAAGGATTATGGCCACATGTTCCGCAATGACCCGATGGTCGAGGACGCGGCGAAGGTCTCGGCGCTGGCCAAGGACATCACCGAGTTCATGTCCGAGATCGGCTTGAACGAGCCCAAAGCGCCGAAGCTGCGCATCGGCTATCATGCCGCGTGCTCATTGCAGCACGGTCAGAAGGTCACCCAGGCGCCGAAGAAACTGCTGCAACAGGCCGGGTTCAAAGTCGTCGAGCCGAAGGATCCGCACCTCTGCTGTGGCTCGGCCGGGACTTACAACCTACTGCAACCGAAGATCTCGGCAGAGCTGAAGACCCGCAAGGTGCGCACGCTCGAAGCGATCGCGCCGCAGGTGATCTCGGCCGGGAATATCGGCTGCATGATGCAGATCGGAAACGGCACCGACATTCCGATCGTTCACACTGCGCAATTGCTCGACTGGGCGACAGGCGGGCCGAAACCGGCGGAACTCGAAGGCCTTTGATCATGCGCTGGCTCGCCGCGCTGTTGCTGTTTCTGGCGCCCGCCGGTCCAGTTCACACCGCCGGGATTGCGTCAGATACCATGCTGAACGCCGAGCAATCGGTGCCGTGGCGCGGTGTCGGACGAGTGAACGTCGCGGGTCTGAACCGGCGTGGTCTGTGCAGCGGCGCTTTGATCGAGCCTGACCTGGTCCTGACCGCCGCGCACTGCATCGTCAGTTCGAAGACGGGCCGTCCGCATCGCCTGGAAGACATCCATTTCGTCACCGGATGGCACAAGGGCAAGAAGACCGGGCATGGTCGCGCAAAGGCGCTGGCGATCCATCCTGAATACGTGCCGGTGCCGCCCCGAAACGCCGAGGATATCGGCCGGGACATCGCACTCATCCGGCTTGATGCGCCGCTCACGGCCAAGGCCGCGATCCCGTTCCCCGTGATCCAGCCACCTCTGCCGGGAGAGCCGCTGACCCTGGTGAATTATCGCAAGGATCGCCAGCACGCGCTGACCTATCAGCCGGATTGCCCTTACGGGACCATCACAGGCGCGATGCTGATCATCGATTGTCCGGTGATCCAGGGTGCTTCGGGTTCGCCGGTGTTTCGCGAGATCGATGGCGTCCCGCACATCGTCGCCGTGATCGTCGCGATGAACCGGTCCCGTCCCGCCAAAGCCTTTGCCGTGCGGGCCGATAACGCGCTGCCGATCCTCAGGCCGCTGCTGCCCGGCGGATCTTGAAACCCCACAAACCGGTTACCACCTAACTGCTGTCGGGCGCCGATAATCGGGTCCGGCATTGAAGAATCGGTTCGCCCAGATTGGGGAACCATTAACCGCGAAATCGCTCAATGGAGGATTGCATGCGTAATCTGGACTTTGCCCCCCTATATCGCTCGACCGTCGGCTTTGACCGCATGGCAGGTCTTCTGGACCAGATCATGACCGGTGATCAGGCTGCACCGAGCTACCCGCCTTATAACATCGAGAAGACGGGCGACGACGCGTACCGCATCTCGATCGCCGTCGCCGGCTTTGGCGAAGATGACCTGAACCTCGAGGTCAAGGATCAGTCTCTGACGATCACCGCCAAGAAGGTTGCGAAGGAAGGCGCCGAGAAGCCAACCTACCTGCACCGTGGCATCGCCGAGCGCGGCTTTGAGCGCCGCTTCCAGCTTGCCGACCATGTCCGCGTCCATGGCGCGGAACTGGTGAACGGTCTGCTGCATGTCGACCTTGTGCGCGAGATCCCCGAGGCGCTGAAGCCGCGGACCATCGCGATCAAGAACGGTACGTCGCAGAAACAGACGATCGAGGCATAAGGCCGGCGTCTGATCCGAGACCATCGGCCCGCTTCCCCTGGAGGCGGGCCTTTTCTATGCGCGACTGACTTCGGGGAGGATTTACCATGGCCCGCGCACTGACCGACTACAAAGCCCTGACATTCGACTGCTACGGCACGCTGATCGACTGGGAGGGCGGCATCTGGGATGCCTTGCAACCGCTGATCAGGACGAGCGGCCGCGATGACATCCGGCGTGACGCAGCGCTATTGGCGTTTGCCGAGATCGAGAGCGCACAGCAAGCGGCAACGCCCGGCATGATCTATCCGCAGATCCTCGAGCACGTGCACCATGGTTTCGCTAAGCGGTTCGACCTGCCGACGAATGTCGAGTTGGACCGGGCCTTCGGAAACTCTGTTCAGCACTGGCCAGCGTTTGCCGACACGGCGGATGCCCTGCGGATTCTGAAGAAGCACTACAAGTTTGTCATCCTGTCGAACGTGAACCGCGATGGGTTCGCGGCGTCGAACCGCAAGCTGGGTGTGGACTTCGACGCGATCTACACCGCGCAGGATGTCGGGTCCTACAAGCCGAACGCTGCGAATTTCGACCATATGCTGGCGCATATCGGACCGGATCTGGGGATCGCGAAAGAGGACATCCTCCACACGGCGCAGAGCATGTTCCACGACCATGTTCCGGCGAAGCGCGCGGGTCTGGACTGCGCGTGGATCGACCGGCAGAAGCTGGCGGAAGGCGGAAGCTGGGGTGCGACGGCGGTTGTCGAGAACCAGCCCACGGTCGAGTTCCGATTCACCTCGATGATGGAGATGGCCCTGGCCGTCGACGGCGCCGCCTGAGCCTCGGAACCCTGCGCGATCTCATCGCGTTCGTTTGAACGGAAGGTGCTTTTCGTCGAGGTTGCGGCGCTGCCCTGGCCCCGACGACGATCATCGACGTCGTACCCTGACGGGATCGTACCGTATGCGGTCCCGCGAGCGGGTCAGAGGATTGCTGGTGCCATCAATCGTGGACGCGGTTGCAGCGTTGACATGTACTGGCCCGTCTGCATGTGCTCGAAGTGCAGCTTGATGTTCTTTTCCGCACAGAACGATCTGAGCCGTTGCAGTTGGAACGTAAAGAATTCCGTGCGCGCGGAACTGTTCGGCGCGGTCTTCTTGATCGGTCCTGGCAACATCTTGTGACCGTTCGGAGCCACCCGGCAGCGTTCGATATCGGGCATGTAGATCACGAAGGCCCGAATGTCTTTCGACAGGCTGATCTTTCCCCAGGACTGTGCCTCGATAAAGTCTGACTCACGATTGATCGAAGCCGTCGTGCCCGTGGCGATTTTGCAAAGCTCTGTCAGTTTTGCATCGCTCATTTTCAGAAGCAGCTGCGAGAGGTGGCCGAAGCTGACCGCGTCATCGCACGAAATCGGCTGGCTCTTGTTCATCTGCACCGTGTCGGTGGCCGTGAACGTTGCGCGCATCTTCACGTGATCGTGGTAAATGACATATGACATTCCATACATGGGCGCGCCGCCCGCGATCGGGTTGCCGACATTCAGCACCATGTAGCCGGGGCGGTCATCTCCCTTGATCCGCATGTCCAGGTGACCGGAATCGTCGGCATACAGCAGGTTCTGATCCCGAATGGCTTTGTTGTAGTCCGCGAAAGCCATGACTTCTGCTTTGTCGCGGTCCGCTGTGTATTCATCTTCCAGATCTGGCCCAAGGTGCCACATGTTCTTGAATGCGCCAGAGTTCAGCAAAAGATGCAGTGACTTCGTGTCAAAATTCGTCGTCAGCTCGGCACTCATGCAGCATCGAATGACCGCGCTGTAGATGTTGCGGATCTTGTTCGTTCGATCCGACTTGCGCGTGTACCATTTCGACGTCAGGCCCATGAGCGTTTCGATCCGCGCCATGATGGCGGTATCGATCGAGTTCTGCGCGGACGGTGTTGTCATACGATTGTGGTAGGCCAGTGCTTGATTTGGCGTCGAGATCGCTACCGAAGTGCTCTCGTTCATTTCCCCGAACGCCGAGCTCGCGCTGCGCCGATGGCATTGCCGGCACTTGATCATCGGGAACAGCAGTTCACGGCGCGGGATCTCGGAAATGCATCCGAAAGGGCATCTCATGGTCGTCATGGGTTTCTCCCAAATCAATTCGGCAAGGCTGATCGCCCGTAAGGCATCAATGACGCCGAATTATTAATCACCGATTTAAATGTCAATATGAATTTTTATGTTTTTTCGCGCGTCGGTGGTCGATCAAGAATCGCCTGTTGAAGACCGGGGTCGGCGAGCGACACGTTTCAGAATGGGCCCGATGCAAGGCACCACTGCTCAGGGTTGTCAAAAGATCAGAAAAAGTGTGCGGAATTGAACGTCCGTTCAATTTTTGCCTTGACCGCCCAAGGGGGACCCGCCTTATTGGCGCCGGTGGATCGCGCACTATAACAGAAAATGAACAAGTGCGGCAGTGCAGCCACGGTATGGCTGCTCTGACAAGAAAGCATATCGGGAGGAGATCGACGTGGGTGATCAAACCTGGGTCGTCGAAGGACGCGATACATTTCCAAAGCTTCTGGCGCTGAACGCGCAGCGCTTCGCTGACCGTCCGGCCTGCCGCGAAAAGATGCTTGGCATCTGGAAGACCCATTCCTGGGCCGAGGTCCATGAAGAAACACGCGCGCTTGCAATGGGTCTTATGGAGCTTGGCCTGGAGCCGGGCGAGCGCATGGCGATCGTCGGCACCAACCGCCCGCCGCTTTACTGGTCGATGGTCGCGGCACAGATGATCGGCGCGATCCCGGTGCCGGTCTATCACGAGTCCGTCGCCGAAGAGATGATCTTCGTCCTCGAGCACTCTGAAGTCACCTTCATCATCGCCGAGAACCAGGAGCAGGTCGACAAGATCCAGTCCGTTGCCGACCGGCTGCCGAACCTGCGCCACGTCGTCTATCGCGATCCGCGCGGCCTGCGGAAATACGATCACTCAAAGCTGCACTCCTTCACGGGGGTGCAGGATCTGGGACGCCAGAACGCCGCCAAGCATCAGGACGAGATGCAGCGCCGGATCGATGCGGGCGCGCCGGGTGATACCTGCGTGATGCTCTACACGTCAGGCACCACCGGCAATCCGAAGGGCGTGGTGCTGACCAACCAGAACATGGTCTTCGCCGCGAAATCGTCGGTCGAGTTCGACGGGCTCAAGGAAACGGACGAGACGCTGGCCTATCTGCCGATGGCCTGGGTCGGGGATTTCGTGTTCTCGATCGGACAGTCCTATTGGTCGGGCTTCTGCGTGTCCTGCCCGGAAAGCCCGGACACGATGATGGCGGACCTGAAAGAGATCGGCCCGACCTATTTCTTCGCGCCGCCCCGGATCTTCGAGAACCTGCTGACCAGCGTCATGATCCGGATGGAGGACGCCGCCCCCTGGATGAACCGCACGTTCAAACGCTATATCGAGTTTGCGTCCAAGATCGGCGGCGACATCCTCGACGGCAAACCGGTCAGCGCGGGCGACAGGTTCAAGTACTGGCTGGGCGACAAGCTGGTCTTCGGGCCGCTGAAGAACTCGCTCGGTCTCTCCCGCGTGCGCCTCGGCTACACGGCTGGTGAGGCGATCGGGCCAGAGATCTTCGCATTCTACCGCTCGATCGGGATCAACCTGAAACAGCTCTATGGTCAGACCGAAGCCTCGGTCTTTGTGACCATCCAGCCTGACGGCCAGGTGCGCGACGATACCGTCGGCGTGGCCGCACCGGGCGTCGAGATCCGCATCGATGACGATGGCAAGGTCTGGTACCGCTCGCCGGGCGTCTTCCAGGAGTACTACAAGGAACCCGAGAAGACCGCCGAGACCAAGGATGCCGAAGGCTGGGTCGACACCGGCGATGCGGGCTTCATCGAGGAAGGCTCGAACCACCTGCGGATCATCGATCGCGCGAAGGACGTCGGCAAGATGGCCGATGGCAGCCTGTTCGCGCCGAAATTCGTCGAGAACAAGCTGAAGTTCTACCCGAACATTCTGGAAGCCGTGCTGATCGGCGATGGCCGCGACACCTGCACCGCGTTCATCAACATCGACCTGGGCGCCGTCGGGTCCTGGGCCGAGCGCAACAACGTGGCATATGCGTCTTATCAGGAACTGGCCGCGCACCCGGACGTCTATGACCAGATGCAGGGCCATGTCGAAGAGGTGAACGCGTCGCTGGCGAACGACCCGATGCTGTCGGGTTGCCAGATCCACCGGTTCCTGGTGCTCCACAAGGAGCTTGACCCGGATGACGGCGAGATGACCCGCACCCGGAAGGTTCGCCGCACCACGATCAACGAACGCTACGCGCCGCTGATCGAAGCGCTCTACGACGGGTCGGACAACGTCTATGCCGAGACGGAAGTCACCTACGAGGACGGGCGCAAGGGATCGATCAGCGCGACGCTTGAGATCCGCGACGCCAAGACCTTCGACCGGACCGCCCAACAAACCGATAAAGCGGCCTGAGGGAGAACGCCATGAACCAGGCCGTGCAAGTGCCGGACAGCGCCGACACGTTCGTCACCCCGGACGGGCGCACCGTCGGCCCCGTGATGATGGACATCCGCAACATCGTGCTGCGCTTCGGCGGCGTGACTGCGATCAAGGATGTCAGCTTCAACATCATGAAGGGCGAGGTGCGCGCGATCATCGGCCCGAACGGTGCGGGCAAGTCCAGTATGCTCAACGTCATCAACGGGTTCTACCACCCGCAGGAAGGCGAGATCTGGTTCAACGGCAAGAAACGCCCGTCGATGAAGCCCTACGAGGTTGCCGAGCAGGGCATCGCCCGGACCTTCCAGAACATCGCGTTGTTCCACGGCATGTCGACGCTGGACAACATCATGACCGGGCGGCAGTTGAAGATGAAGACCGGGTTCTTCTGGCAGATGCTGCGCTACGGCAAGGCGATCGAAGAGGAAACCGAACACCGGGCCGTGGTCGAGGAGATCATCGATTTCCTCGAGATCCAGCACATCCGCAAGGCGCCGGTCGGTTCGTTGCCCTATGGTCTGCGCAAACGCGTCGAGTTGGCCCGCGCCCTGGCGATGGAGCCGGACCTGCTGCTGCTGGACGAACCGATGGCCGGAATGAACGTCGAGGAGAAGGAGGACATGTCCCGCTTCATCATCGACGTGAACGAGCAATACGGTACGACGATCGCGTTGATCGAACACGACATGGGCGTTGTGATGGACCTCGCCGACCGTGTTGTGGTCTTGGATTACGGCAAGCTGCTGGCGGACGGAACTCCGGACGAGGTGCAGTCAAATCAGGCGGTCATCGACGCCTATCTGGGGGTTTGAAGGATGGAGATCATCCAAGCGATTGTCGAGTTCCTTTACCTGATCCTGGTGGATCCGTTCGTGCAGATGTACTCGCTGCCGGACTTCTTCATTCAGGTGCTGTGGGAAGGCTTCGTCTCGGGCGTGCTTTACTCGCTGATCGCGCTGGGCTTCGTGCTGATCTTCAAGGCCTCGGGCGTGTTCAACTTCGCACAGGGCATCATGGTGGTGTTCGCAGCACTGTCGATGGTCGGTCTCTACGAACTGGGCGTGCCCGGCTGGCTTTCGGTTATCCTAGCGCTTGGCATCATGTACGCACTGGCCTTCAGCGTCGAACGCTGGATCATGCGGCCACTTGTCGGGCAGGAGGATATCATCCTGTTCATGGCCACGATCGGCCTGACCTTCATGCTGATCGGCGGTGGCCAGGCAATCTTTGGCGGCGAGCCCAAGGCGATGATTACCTCCGAGATCGGCCTGCCCAGCGGCGACTATGTCTGGGAGCCGGGCGGCGGCATCGTCATCTTCCAGAAGCTCG
>JBCAXJ010000104.1:0-9866 GCA_038534135.1 Pseudomonadota bacterium
ATTGACATACCCAGGCAGCGCAAAGTGCAGCAGCACACTGAAAAAACAGCGACCACACCAAGCTAATGAAGCTGACTACGATCATCATCGGTGCTACCGCGCTTCGCGCTACGTGAGCACGAATATGCGAAACCACCTAGATCGCCGATATCCGAGAGGTCAAACAGTCGTCCTAGACAACCAAACCGCCCACATATCCCTTCAATAGATTCATCTTATCAAAGAGCGAGACAAAACGACGACCTTGCTGGCTAACCAGCCCGACCGCTGCTCGTTTCATCTGGGTCCCAACGTCGTTGCGCCGGGAGGCCAGTAACTAGGGATTTGCACCGGGGTCGTCAACCGTTAAATTCACGGCACTGTCATTTTTCTCACTGCCCCGCCCACCGTCCTGCCGCTCCAGCATTTTGGCGATCCGCAGCACCCGCGCGAAGGCCGCGGTCAGGGCAAACATGAACCCCTTCCAACCGCCCAGAACGTGACCCCGCGCCAGGTAAAACTTCACAAACGCAAACGGCATCTCGAATGGCAGGCGCAGCAGCAGACCCGCCCTGCCCCGGGGCTTCGCCGTCGTGGCCGCGTAGCTCGAATACCGGTTTTCCTTGTCGACGAAGTGCGCCAGCGACAACAGCGGATGGTGGTGGATCGGCGCCTGCAATTGCCGCTCATCGCCGCGCACCTCGACACGGTCGAACAGCGGATGATCCCGATACCCCGCCAAGGAGCGATGGTAGAACCGCACGACGTTGTAGTCATTGGCCAGGGGTCTCGGGCGATCCTCTCCCGGATAGACGTTCAGGATCCGAATGCGATAAGCCGCCGGATCTTTCTGCGCCGCATCCCTGATCTCCTCCGCCAATGTCTCGGTCACCACCTCGTCCGCGTCGACATTCAGGACCCAGTCGTGCGCGCACAATCCCTCGGCGAAGACTTTTTGCGGACCATATCCGTCCCAGTCGCGGTGATGCACCTCGGCCCCGGCAGCCTTCGCGATCGCGACGGTGTCATCTGTCGATCCCGAGTCCACCACAACGACCTGATCGGCCCACGCCAACGTCTCCAGCGTCCGTCCGATCCGCGCCGCCTCGTTGCACGCGATGATGAAAACCGAGATTTTCTCTCCCATGCGCCCCGGTAACACGGTGCCCGCAACGGCGCCACGCGAAATCCCGCTGGGAGTGGACCGCCGCGGCGGCGTCTGCTTCAGTGCCGCCAACAGCACCATGAGGACACCTATGCCCGACCAGCCGACCCAGATGATCGTCACCGCGCAGCCCGAGGCTTCGGAAGCCGGCGCCCGTATTCTGATGCGCGGCGGCAACGCCGTCGATGCCGCGATGGCGGCAGCACTGGTCCAGGGCGTCGTCGACCCACAGATGTGCGGAATTGCTGGGTTCGGCAATTGCCAGATCTATGACCCGAGGCGCGGCATCCACACCTGCATCGACTTCCACGGCAAGACGCCGCTGGCCGCGACGCCCGACATGTGGCTCGACCGGCTCGAGGGCGAGACCCGCGACGGGTTCGGCTTCGTCCTGCGCGACAATATCAACGACATCGGCTACCAATCGGTCACGACACCCGGATCGCTGAAGGCGTATTTCGAGGCCGCGACCGAGTTCGGCTCGATGGACTGGTCCGACATCGTCGCCCCGGCCATCGCCCAGGCGGAACAGGGCTTCATAATCAGACCGCACGTGCACTTCTGGTGGACCTTCGGCGCGAACCTGGGCCGGGTCTCGAATGTCGACCGCTGTGCGTTCTCGTCGACCGGTCGTTCCGCTTTCCTTCATCCCGACGGCTCGCCCAAAGGCATCGGAGAGCATGTCGCCAACCCGGACATGGCCCGCACGCTCGCGCTAATCGCCAGGGAGGGTGCCGAAATCTTTTATACCGGAGAGATCGCGCAGCAGATCGACGCCGACTTCCGCGAGAACGGCGGGCTGCTCTCTGCGACGGACCTCGCCGAACACCGCACGATCCGCACCGATCCGATGCGGGGCACCTATCGCGGCAATGACATTGCCACCAACCACCCGCCGGGCGGCGGGATCATGCTGCTCGAGATGCTGAACATCCTGGAGAACTTCGATCTCGCCACGCTGGGCCACAACTCGACCGACTATATCCGCACGGTCTGCGAGGCGATGAAGGCCGCGACTGCGGACAAGGACGCCTATGTCGGCGACCCGGCTTTCGTCGAGATCCCTGAATTCCTGACGCAGAAGGACTATGCCGCCGGTCTCGCGGATCGCATCCGTGGTGGAGAGAAGATGCGCGTCACACGGCTCGGCCTGCCGGAGTCAAAGGACACCACGCACGTCGCCGTGGCCGACAAGGACGGAATGTGCGTGACCATGACCCACTCGCTGGGGATGCCCTCCGGCGTCATCACCGATGGCCTCGGCTTCATGTACAATGGCTGTATGGGGGTCTTCGACCCGCGCCCGGGCCGCGCGGGTTCGATCGCGCCGGGCAAGTCCCGGTTCTCGTCCCTCTGCCCGACAATGGTGTTTCGCAATGGCCAGCCCCGCGTCGTCATCGGCGCCCCCGGCGGGACGCAGATCGCCATGGGCGTGCTGCAGGCGATCCTGAACGTGCTCGACTTCGACATGCCCATAGACCGGGCGGTCTCGGCGCCGCGCTTCTCGTCGACCTCCGACGCGATCGACATCACGAACCGCATCCCAGGGTATCTGCTCGAACCCCTCGAAGCAGAGGGCTACCAGGTCATCCGCTCGCCCCTGACATTCGGAATTGCCGCTGTGCACGGCATCCGCATCGATGACGGAGTTCTGACGGGAGGCGCCGATCCCGGCCATGACGGCGTGGCGCTTGGCGTGTAATCAAGTGTTTACTATAAATCGCTCAGAACACTGACAAAACTGGTCTAATTTTCTGTAAAATTTGTACCGGATGCTACAGATTCTCCGGTTCACTTTCTCCATGTTGCCCGTGTTCACATGTTGCGGACCTGTTCGTTGGGGACGAACAGCTTTTACGTGTACGGAGAAAGTAAAATGCCGAATATCAATGGAAATGGCAGCGATAATACTCTGGTGGGAACACTGTCGGACGATCTGATCAAAGGCAGGGGTGGCAATGATCTGATCAACGGTGACGCCGGAAACGACCGCTTGAAGGGTGGAGCCGGTCTCGACGACATCACCGATGGCCTGGGCGTGGACCGAATGTGGGGCGGCAACGATGCCGACATCTTCCGCCTCGTCGCAGATGGCGACAAGGACTTCATCCGGGATTGGGAAGACCAGGATACCATCGATCTCTCGGCCTGGGGGGTAACGGACATCGCCGATCTCGGCTTTACGGAACTCAGCAATGGCCAGGTCCGGATCAAATACGGAAACGAGGTGCTGCAGATCAAGGCCATGGGCGGCGCTCCGCTCATCGCCGCGGACTTCCAGGCCGACGATTTCATCTTCGATACACCGGCGCAGGTGATCGACTTCGAAAGCCTCTCGATCCCGGATCCGCAGTTCGGCGCGCCGATTGCGTTCGTCGACCCGGGCCATGCCGGGTTCACCTGGTCGTCCAGCTTCTATTTCGTCGAGCAGGACGACTACGCCGCTACCGGACGGCCCGCAGGCAGCGACAACCGCACGACCGGCGGCAACGTCTTCGCAACCAATGGCTTCGGCCACGATGTCGACGTCTCGGCGGCCTCGAACTTCGACTTCGAAAGCTTCACCGCCGGTGCTGTCTACAATGACGGCATGACCCTGCGCGTGATCGGCATGGATGATGGCGGCTTCGTCGGAGAGCAGCGGTTCACGCTGAACTCGACCCGCGAGACCCAGATCACGCTGGACGACAACATCTTCGATAGTGTCGACCAGGTCGTGTTCCAGACGTTCGGAGGCACGCTGAACACGGACTATGCCGGGGTCGTCGGCGGGGCGCCGGACACGACCCACGCATATTTCGACGATTTCATGATCGCGTGACGATCACGGAATGGCGGGCCGCGTCCCCCCAATCAAGCTGGCGGCCCGTCGGTCCCGTCACGTTCGCGTGGCGGGACCATCTTCTTTCAGAGCCTTCTCAGGCAACCTCGATCTCGGGTCCGACCGTCCCGGTCTCGCTCGCGGCGAACCGCTCGTCGAGTTCCACGAACAGCACCTCGTCCGGACTTTGGTACGCATTCCACGAAAATGGCGGGATCGTCAGCGCGACCTGGATCGCGGTACGTTCGAACCAGTGCACCTGGGCACTGCGCAGTCCCGCGAACATCACAGCGTTGGCGAATTTGTAGTCTTCCCGCCGGGCACCCTGCCCCTCGACCAACTGCCAGGCGTTGAACAGATAGTCATGCACGATCGCGGCCTCGAGATGCGGGCCGACCCGTCCGACGACATTGCGCGCCCCGCGCGGGACCGAGGCCAGATCCGTCAGCATCCCCTTCGGCACCGTCAGCACGCGCCGCACACCATCAACGGCAAAGGCCACGGTGTAGGGTTCGGCCACGACATAGCTTACCTTGCGCCGGGATTTGTCCAGCAGCGCCTCCGGCTCGCGCGCCAATACCAGCCGCGTCAGGTACTCGAACCCGTCGACCTCGACATCGCCGCCCGGATAGGGGTTCGGCACGGTCGGGAGGAAAAAGCGGTAAGTGCTCATGGCGGCTCCGAGGCGGGTTCATCCCGCCGTTGAGCCAATTGTACCGCATTCGCGCTCCCCTGGTAACCTTCGTCAGGCCGCCACGGGCTCGAGCCATGGACCAAGGATGCGCTGCAGATCCAGCCGGGCGCCCAGCCGGTTGGCCAGCAGATACATCCCGCCCAGCTTGCGGTGCAGAAAGAACGTCGCCATCGGCGGAATATGAACGAACTCGCTGTCACGACCCAGATCGGTCCCCATCTCGCGCAGGCGCGCCACGATCTCGGTATCCGAGAAATCGTACAAGCCCGGCCGCCGCAGCCCGTCGAAGGCAATCTCCATCATGTCCAGAATGGCGTCCTGATGGTCCTGCCGGGTCGCGCCGTCGAAAAATCCAATCTTCATCGCGCAGTCGCGCTCACGCGCCCGGTCCTGCGCCAGCCCGGCCCGGAAAAGCTCGCGATAGTTCTCGGCCATCCCCCGGTCGACCGGCATGGCCGCACCAAAATCCAGCAACACGATCCGCCCACTGTCGGGATCAAAGCGATAGTTCGCGAAATTCGGATCGGACTGCATCCAGCCGAACTCGAACATCTCGCGCAGAACCAGATCGATCAGATCCTCGGTGACACGGTCCCGCACGTCCCGAGGATGCTCGGCCAGGCTCTCGATGCCGACACCGGGCAAGAAGGACATCGCCAACACGGACCCGGTCGTCAGATCATCTTGCAGCACAGGCACGATGTAGCGCATGTCGCCCGACAGCAGATCGCCGAACCGCAACAACTGTTCGGCCTCGCGCAGATAATCTGCCTCGTCATGCAACTGCCGCTTCGCCTCGGCCAGGAACGGGCTGACATCGACCCCGTCGGGCACCAACCCGGCCATCCGGATCATCGACGCCACGTTGTCGACATCGCTGTCTATGCTGCGCCGCACGCCCGGATACTGGATCTTGATCGCCAGATCGCGCCCGTCCCTGGTCTGTGCCCGGTGCACCTGCCCGATCGAGGCCGCCGCGATGGGCACCACATCAAAGCGTTGGAACCGGCCCAGCCAGCCCGTTCCCCATTCCCGGTTTAGCACCTGCCGCAACTGCTTGGGTGGCATGTAGTCGGCATTCGCCCGCAACCGCGCCAGGATCTCGGCCAGTTCCGGCGGCAACACATCGCCGGTGTCCATCGAGATCAGCTGGCCCACCTTCATCGCCGCTCCGCGCATCCGCGCCAGCTGGTCTGCAAAGCGAGAGATGTTCGCAGGCGTCAGCAGCAGATCGCGCAACTCGGGCCGCCGCCCCTGCGCCATCTCGCGCATACCGTTGACCGCCATGTTCCCGGCGATGCCGGTCGCCAGCGAGCCGAAATGGCTCAGACGTGATATCCGGCTCGAGGGCACAGAGTACGGACGGCTCGCGGATCGTTCGGTCATGACGCTCGGCAACTGACTGCGTTTGGGCAGACATAGGGCGTCGCGCCCGGTCTGACACTGCGGACGCCATCGTTGGTTTCACCCAAGCTCAGGCGACGATGAAAACCTGGCCGCAGAGACGGCAGCGACCGCGCGGAAGGACGCCACGCTGCGACCGGTCGGATTGCGGTCAACGACCACCGTCGAAGTCCAGAGCCATCGAAGGCATCAGCGAAACATCCCCCGGGCAAGCTCAGCCGCAACCAGGATGCGCCAGGCGAAACTCCTCTGACCTGCGTTCGTCAGCGGTTCGTAAAGATACTCCCAAGCCGCAAGTGCAGTTGCTATTCGAACGCCGGCGAAGCGCTCGCCCCCAGCTGCGCTTTCACGGCGTCTATGTCCCCAAGCACCCAAAGCGCCGTGATCTGCGCCCCGTCAGTCTCGAAGAACGCAGCGCCCGCCCAGCGGATCTCGCGCCCCGAAGCAGGAACGCCATAGAACACGTCCCTGTGGACCCCATAAAACTCCATCCGCGCCGCGGCCCGCTGACCTTCCTCGACAAGGCTCATGATCGTGCAGGTGTACCCGCCCAGCGCTTTGTGCACCGACCGCATGTATTCGACAAATCCTTCAGGGCCGCGTTTCTCCGGCCCCAATGAGCCGCGAAACCGGAAATCTGTGTGCAGGATCTCGCGCGCTACGCTCTCATCGGCCTTGTTCCAAACCTCGTGATAGAACCGCTCGATCAATTGCGTTGGCGTCACGTCCACCATTTGGAACCTTCAGATTTCACCGGTCACTTCCGCCCGCGACAGGGTCGGCAGGTCCGAGGCCGTCAACGCGCCTTCGGGCGTGATGCTCTCTGCCTCGAATGCCCGTCTGGCGCCTGGCAGCGTCTCGATCCGTCCTGCCAGGTCTCGCAGCTTTGGCCAGTTGGACAATCCGTCTGCCATCTCTGCGCCCGGCGGATAGATCTGCATCCAGCGCATACAGACACACAGGTAGATGTCTGGGACCGTGATCGCGCCGCCCAGCAGACCGCCCTGCCCGACCTCGGCCTCCAGCAGATCCAGATGCGACTGCAAGCGTGCGCGGACAGCGTCGCGCAACTCCGCCACCCGGCCCTCGGACACATAGCGATTGGTGTAGAACGCCACACGCAGATCCGCGTGCACCGTGTTCGACAGATAGAACATCCAGCGCAGCGCCGCCGCGCGCGCCGCCGGATCATCAGCACCCGGCCCCTCAGGTCCGAACCGTCCAGCACGTTCGATCACATGCCACAGGATCGCGGCAGTCTCGAACAGCACCAGGTCGCCGTCCTCCAGCACCGGCAACAGACCCTGCGGGTTCATCGCGAGAAATTCGGCACGCTTGTGATCGCCCACGCCGCGATTGACACGGATCCCTTCAAAATCGAGGTCAAGCACCTCCAGCGCGATCCGCACCACCAGATTGGCGCTGTCCGGGGACCAGTGAAGCCGCATTGTCATCCGAGTCTCCTCACACGTCAGAGTCTCCTCACACCTCGCCCGACCCTAGCGCGGGAATACCTCGGGCATCGGACGATACCGCCGCCGCCCGGTCAGAAGGCGTCATCCTTCACCGATTGCATCGACACATGGGTCGAGGTGTGGGCGACATGCGGCAGGGTCGAGACCGTCTCTCCCAGCACCCGCCGATAATCCGCCATGCCGCGCGTCCGCACCTTCAGCAGATATTCGAATGCGCCCGCAATCATATGGCACTGCTCAATCTCGGGCACCTTCTGGACGGCGGCGTTGAACGCGCCCAATGCAGCCTCGGTCGTGCTGGACAGCCGGACCTCGACGAAGGCGACATGCTCCTGGCCCATCTTGCCGGGATCGACCACCGCACGGAAGCCGACGATGACACCATCACTCTGCAAACGCCTGATCCGGTTCTGACACGGCGTCTTCGACAGACCGACGCGCCGCGCCAGATCCGTGACCGAAATCCGCCCATCCACGCGCAGAATCGTCAGGATCTTCCGATCGAAATCATCCATTTTCCTATCCTGCTCAAGTTTTCTCGCCTGTTTGCCGCTTTGAACGATCAAGTAAAGTCGAATTCACCAGATCGGCTGGCAAAACAGGCACACGGCCTAAGGCGACTGCGGTACTCTCTTCGGAACACACCACCGACCGAGGTCAGCATGTCCCAACTTGCCGCGCACCGCTGGGCCATCCGCCAGGCCCGCCAGACACCCGAGGCCGACTGCATCGCCCGCCTCGAACACAGCCACGCACCGGCACCCGATCTCCGGAAGGCTGCGCAGACCGAAGCGATCGCATTGATCCGCCACCTGCGCGAGGACGCCTCGCCCGGCCTGATGGAGATCTTCCTGGCCGAATACGGGCTTTCGACCGCCGAGGGCGTCGCCCTAATGTGCCTGGCTGAGGCCCTGCTGCGCGTGCCCGACACCGAAACCATCGACGCCCTGATCGAGGACAAGATCGCGCCCTCGGCCTGGGGCAAGCACCTCGGTCACTCGGCGTCACCGCTGGTCAACGCCTCGACCTGGGCGCTGATGCTCACGGGGCGGATCCTGCGCGAGACGCCGGGCGAGACCGGCATCGCCGCCACGCTGCACGGCGCTGTCAAACGCGTCGGAGAGCCGGTGATCCGCGCCGCTGTTGCGCGTGCGATGAAGGAACTCGGCGCCCAGTTCGTTCTGGGCGAAACCATTGCGAAGGCCGTCGACCGGGGCAAGGCACTGGAGCGCGACGGCTACACCCATTCCTATGACATGCTCGGCGAGGCAGCGCTGACCGAGCACGACGCCCGCGCTTATTTCGACTCCTACTCCGACGCGATCGCCCACTTGGCCGAGAACGCAACCTCGAACGACCCCCGCGAGAACCCCGGCATCTCGATCAAGCTGTCGGCCCTGCACCCGCGCTACGAGGAAAGCCAGCGTGACCGCGTGATGACCGAACTGGTCGAGCGCACGCGCCTGCTGGTGCGTCAGGCGCACGACGCGCAGATCGGGCTGAACATCGATGCCGAAGAGGCCGACCGGCTGGACCTCTCGCTCGACGTGATCGAAGCGGTTCTCTCCGACCCGGCCCTCGCCGGCTGGGACGGCTTCGGCGTCGTCGTCCAGGCATACGGCACGCGCGCGGCACCGGTCATCGACTGGCTCGGCGAGCTCGCCCACGCGCACCAGCGCCGGATCATGGTGCGTCTCGTCAAGGGCGCCTATTGGGACACCGAGATCAAGCGCGCCCAGGTCGAAGGGCTCGCCAGCTTTCCGGTCTTCACGACCAAGGCCGCGACCGATATCTCGTGGATCTGCTGCGCCGCCAAGCTGCTCGACAGCACCGACCTGATCTACCCGCAATTCGCGACCCACAACGCGCATTCGATCGCAACGGTCCTGCAACTGGCACAGGCGCGCGGCCTGTCCGGTGAGCGCTACGAGTTCCAGCGTCTGCACGGGATGGGCGAGGCGCTGCACGCCCGCGTCAAGGACCAGCACGCCACGCGGTGCCGCGTCTATGCGCCCGTCGGGGCGCACAGGGACCTCCTCGCCTACCTCGTGCGCCGCCTGCTCGAAAACGGCGCCAACAGCTCCTTCGTCAACCAGGTGCTCGACCCCGACACGCCCGCCGCAACGATCGCCGCCGATCCGTTCGATCACCCGGGCAAGCCTAATGCAGCGATCAGGGAACCCGCCGATCTCTACCAGCCAGAGCGGACCAATGCGCGCGGATGGGACCTGAAAGATCTCGACGACCTGTCCGAGATAGACGCGGCGATGGCGCCATTTCTCACACACCGTTGGGATCTGGCCACATCCTCGGGCGACGGTCGTCGCC
>JBCAXJ010000105.1:0-9648 GCA_038534135.1 Pseudomonadota bacterium
CAGCGCAGCCTCGAGCAGGATGATGTTGAAATTCGACAGGCGGAAGTACCGCGCAGGCTCCATGATGCCCATGACGACGAGGATCATCAGAATCATGCTGAGCGGCGCGATGATCGCCATGAAAGGCTCGAGGCGCGATTTTGCGTCGAGCTTCGCCGGTACGGGGGGATGAGTGGTGGTCACGGTCATGCGATCCTTCTTACGCGTCTTCCTGCGCGCCGACGATCATGCCGAGCACTTCCTGTTTGTTGCTGTCAGCCGTTCGAACAACGCCGACGCGGCGGCCGCGGCGCATGACTTGCACCCGGTCCGAGATCTCGAACACATCGTCCAGCGAATGCGAGATAAGGATAATCGCCAGCCCCTGTGCACGCAGCGTCCGGATCAGCTCCAATGTCCTGGCAGTTTCCTGCGGGCCAAGAGCAGCGGTCGGCTCATCCATCACCAGAACCCTGAGGTCAGCGTGATAGATGGCGCGCGCAATCGCGACCGCCTGGCGCTGTCCGCCGGACAGACTTTCGGCTGCGGCAGACATGTCCGGCAGGGTCACGCCAAGGCGCTCCTTGAGGACCCTTGTCGCCTCGGACCGCATCTTGGCGTTGTCGAGAAAGGGCACGCCCGCAATCGACCGGGTCAGTTCGCAGCCGAGAAACATGTTGGCCGCCGGGTCCAGATGGTCGGCCAATGCCAGGGTCTGATAGACCGCATCGATCCCGACCGCGATTGCGTCCGAGTGCGATCCCATCACCAGTGGCGCTCCGTCCAGCCGGATCTCTCCTTCAGTCGGCTGGTAGACGCCGGTCAGGATCTTGATCAGCGTGGACTTGCCTGCACCATTGTCACCGACGATGGCAAGGACCTCGCCCGGATGGGCCTCGAGATCGACATCGGTCAGCGCCGCAACGCCGCCGAAGCGTTTCGAGATCGCGCTCATGGTCACAATGGGTTTGCCGGTCATGGCAGCCTCGCGGGGTTAAAGTGGCCGAAAGAACAAGTACGGGCGGCCCATTGAGAGCCGCCCGCCGGGAGGGTCACTTTCCCCAGATCTTCGCGTAGGCCGCGCGATACGGGCTGTCCGGATCGAACTGGTTGCTGTCGCCAAGTTTCTCCAACCCTGCCTGGGTCACCAGCGCGGGCGAGGTGACATAGCCGGAACAAGCCTCACCCTGGATCGCACGGTTCAACTCATCGACCAGTTGCCAGCCCTGCAAGTTCAACGGCTCGGCCACGGTGATGGTCTGGTACTGTGCTGTCCGGATGCGTTGGAATGCGGCTTCGGAACCATCCCCCGCGGACCCTGCCTTGGGTGCGCCGTCGCCCTGGATTCCGGCGGCTGCCAAAGCCGGACCCATGAAGTCAAAATAGAGATCGTTGATCGCCAGTGCGTGGGTCCACTTCGCGCCATGGCGCTGCAGCAGAGACGTGGTGAGCGGTCCCATCCGTGTCGAGGTATCGGCAATGGGCGTGTCAACGTACTCAAGCACAGTGCCGCCCATGGCTTCAATGGTTTCCTTGATCCGGTCAGCCTTGTCGATCGCGATCTGATACGTCGAGTCGGTGAAGATCACGGCGCCCATCTTGTCACCGCCGTCCTTCATTGCCCATTGGGCAGCAACCTCGGAAACGGTCATCGCGTCGGTCGAGACGTTGGCAAAGATGCCGCCTGGCGCGTCACAGCCGATCTTGGGACCCGAGTGCCAGGCCACCATCGGAATGTCTGCCTGCACGACACCTTCAAGTGCCGCCTGCTGTTCGACAGCGTCAAAACCGTTGATGATCAAGCCATCGGGTTGCAGGGCAAGCGCCTGCCCGATGGCTGCCGTACGGCCGGAAACAGACCCGGCACCGTCGAGAATGCGGACGTCCCAGCCAATCCTGGCTGCGGCCTCTTCGACACCATTGGTGACGCCCAGAATTCCGCCGTTCTTCAGATCTGCAGCGACGACAACAATTGACTTTGCATCTGCAGCCTTGGGCCCGCTGGTCGGCCCGTCAAAGGGTGTTTCGGCCAGCGCAGGTCCTACCAGCGTTGTCGCCAGTGCCAGTGCAATCAGATCACGTCTTCTCATGGGTTCCTCCGTTTAGTGTTATTTCTTCATCGCGCCTTTGCGACGCTGTGCGTATCCTGCGATGCCGATGGCAACCAAAAGGGTGACGCCGTTGAACATCGGTTCTACCCAGAACGAGCCACCAAACTGCTGGATGCCAGAGATACCGATGGCCAGGACCGCGACGCCGACGATGGTGCCCCAGACATTGACCCGCCCGGGTTTGATCGTCGTCGAGCCAAGGAACGCACCGACAAGGGCGGGTAGCAGATATTCCAGACCAACACTGGCCTGACCGATGCGCAGCTTGGATGCCAGAATGACGCCAGCCAACGCCGTCAGAAGACCGGATGTCACAAAGGCACCCACGACGAACTTGCGGTTGGGGATGCCGTTCAGTTCGGCTGCCTTCGGGTTGGCGCCGATGGCATAAAGATAGCGACCGATGGGTGTGTACTCCAGCACGACCCACATCGCGACGGTGATCGCCAGCACGTAGAATCCGGTGATCGGCAAGCCCATTACGAAGGTTCCGTTGATGGCGTAAAAGCCAGGGTCCAACGCTCCGACAACCTGCCGGCCTCCCGTGTGCCAAAGCGCAAGTGCATAGAGCACCGTCCCGGTCCCAAGTGTCGCGATGAAAGCGTCGATCTTGGCGACCTCGACCAGCAACCCATTGCAGAAGCCGACGAATGCGCCCATGGCAAGCACGACGATCACCGCCATCGGCCAGGGCACGCCCATCAGCTGCAACGAGATTGCCAGAATGTGCCAGAGCACGATGCCGTAGCCGACCGTCAAGTCGATCCGCCCTGCAACCATGGGGATCATTGCCGCGAGCGACAGGATCGCGATGATCGCCTTGTCTGAGACGATCGCCCGAACGTTCAGCATGGTGGGGAATGTGTCAGGCAACAGGATCGAGAACAGCAGCATCAACCCGATCATGATGATCACAAGGCCATACACCGGCAGCAGCCGGGCCAACCGAGCACCGGTGCTCAAACCTTTCAGCTCGGCCTTGGTTGGCTCCAGCGCATCGGATTCGATGGATTGCATGCCCTCACGCCCCCACTGCGGTTACCGGCGCTTCGCCTGCCGAAGCCGCCTGGATCAGCGACTCGGTAGAGAGCGAAACACCGGTCAGATTGGCCACGATCTGCCCGCGGCTGAACACCAGGGCGCGATGGCAGATGCTCGCCACTTCTTCGAAGTCGGTCGAGACAATGAGCACCGCCATGCCGGCGGCGAGCGCTTCAAACAAAAGCGCATAAATCTCGGCTTTTGCGCCCACATCAACGCCAGCAGTCGGATCCTCGGCGATCAGAAGTGTTCTGTCGGTCTCCAGCCAGCGCCCTACCACGACCTTCTGCTGGTTACCTCCCGACAAGGCATCAATCGCCAGTGTTGGATCATTCGGAGAGAGACCAAGCGAGCTGCCAAGCTCCCGAGCTTCGTCTTCCTCCCGGCCAAGCGACTTCAGATCCAGCGCTTTGCGACCTGATGCACCCGGATTGAGGTAGGTGTTCTCTCGGATGGTCAGGGACGACGCTACGGACTCGACGATCCGGTCGCGCGCGATAAGTCCGATCCCATCAGCCATCGCAGCCCGAGGTGATGAGAGATCAGGCATAGTCCCGTGCAGAAGCACTTGCCCGGTGGACGGTTCCGAGCCAAAGAGCGCTCTGCTTATGCTCTCGTGGCCAGCACCGCGCAGGCCGACCAGACCCACCAATTCGCCGTGCCGGACCGAGAAATCGACTGGTCCAGCATCGGGCGTGGTCAGCCCGCGCGTTTCCAGCACGACGCTTCCCTCGCCTAGTTGCGGCCGAGCGATGTCTCTCGTCTTACGCCCCACGATCAGACTTACAAGTTCGTCTGTGTCTGTGTGCTCAACGTCGCGAATGCCGACCAGCGCGCCGTCTCGAAGAATTGCGGCGCGATCTGCAATTCGGAAAATCTCGTCCAGTCGGTGGCTGACATAAATCATGCCAACGCCCTTCTCGCGCAGCGGGCGCAATGCCTCGAACAGACGTTCGACCTCATCTGCCGGCAAACTTGCGGTCGGCTCATCCAGAACCAGAAAGTCACAGTTAACAGCCAGAGCGCGTGCGATGGCGACCAGCGACTTCTCGGTGCGCGAAAGATCGCCGACACGCGTCGTCGGATCAAACCGGCAATCGACACGGGCAAGCGCTTCAACGGCGTCTTCCTCCGCCGAACGCCAGTCGATCAGTCCACGCTTAAGCGAAAAGCCCCGAGCCAGTGACATGTTCTCGGCCACGGTCATCCAGTCCACCAGGCCCAGGTCCTGATGAATGAAGGCAACCTGCTGGCGTGTATCGACCCGGCCCGGTGTGTGTGCATACGGCGCGCCGTCGATCAGCACCTGGCCTTCGTCGGCAGCGTGTATGCCTCCGAGGATCTTTATCAGCGTCGACTTGCCGGCACCATTCTCACCCAGCAACGCCAGGATCTCTCCGCGGTCCACATGCAAAGAGACACCGCGCAGCGCTTGCGTGCCGCCAAACGCCTTGGCAACCCGATCAAAGAACAGTCCTTGGATATGGCGCGACGCCATCCGATCTTCCTCCCGCACCGGCCGCCGTTGTGATTCTGCGTTACCGGTAACGCTCCAACCATTCAGCTCAAGGTTGGCAACGTCAAGGGAAAATGTTACCGATAACGCAAGTGACGTAACGGGCCGACCTTCGGATGGACAAGCGTAAACCGAATCTGACCGAGGTCGCCGCGGCTGCGGGCGTCTCCAAGATGACAGCGTCGCGCGTTCTGCGTAACTCGGGCCGTTTCTCCGAGAAAACGCGCGCCCGTGTCATGCAGGAAGCAGCCCGGCTGAACTACGTCCCCAACCGTTTGGCTGCTGCATTTGGTTCAGACGCCGCATCCACACTTGTCGGTGTGCTTGTGCCACGCTTATCCGGTGGATTGTTCGGTCAGGTTGTCGAGGCGATCGATGCCACTCTGGGCCGTTTCGGGTATCAAACTCTGATCGGCACATATGAGAACCGCGGTGATCAGGAAGAGAACTGGCTTAAGTCCGTCCTCGCCTGGCGGCCAGCGGGCCTGATCCTGACTGGTCGTGCGCATTCCGAAGGAACCACAGCGATGCTGAAGGCGGCGACACTGCCGTTGGTCGAAATCTGGGACTTGAACACCCGTCCCATGGATATCTCAGTGGGCATCAATCATTTCGATTGTGGATATGAGATGGGTCAGCTCTTTCTGTCTCGCGGACGTCAACGGATCGGCTACGTTGGTACCGATGAGACGACACCGGGGCTCAGCCGGGCTCGCATGGAAGGGTTCCAACAAGCGTTGAAAGGGACTTTGGCGCTACCCGTTGAATCCGAGATTCTCGACGATCGTCCAAGTTTCTACCAAGGATGTTATGGGGCGCAGAACCTCATCTCCCGACGTCCGGATCTTGATGCAATTTACTTCCAGAATGACGAAATGGCCGTTGGCGGAATGGCTTTTTGTCAATCGGCAGGACTAAGTGTTCCAGGCGATATCGGTATAGCTGGATGGGGTGGCATGGACGTCGCAACGGTATTGAACCAGCGATTGACAACCACCAACATCTCGACTCGCGCCGTTGGTCGAGCAGCGACTGAGGTCTTAGTGTCACGAATTCGGGGAGATCCAGTCAACGAGGTTATCGAAATCCCAGCAGTACTGGTGCCAGGCAAGACGCTATAGGCTATTGATCTTGATTGATCGTTGTTGCTTGCGAAAAGTGCGGACGTCGTTTTGAGTGTCGAACCGATGGCACTTGAGACTCGGCCTAATGGAAATGCAATTCAAACGCGTACGTCCGGTATCGCGCAGAATTCCCGATAGCCCCTCGTTCGGCGGCGCCCAAAGTTCGCACAGCTACGGCTGTGACAGTTACTGGAAGACTGCGCCAATTGCAGTCATCGCAAACGACCTCAGGTGCGATGCCTCGGAAGAACCAGCGGATAACTGGTCCGCCATCGGGGTTGTGGCCCGGGCATGCTTGTCCCGGGCCATATAGATCGTGGATCAGCTTGTGTATTCCTTTGACTTGAAGCTCAGGTGCTGAACCGCCGCTGGCGCGTCAGCCAGCTTGCGAATATCAGCCCAGGTCTGCTTGTAGTTCGGAAGGACCAGTTCGTTCGTGCCGCTGTTGATGACGTTTCCTTGCGTGCCTCGTGGCGAGGCAAAAAGCATGAACGTCTCTTTGCGCTTCGCCGTCGGGGTCGGGTAGGCCATCGCCTGGGTCGCCCCGTCATCGTTGACGACTTCGACCAGATCGCCGTCGCTGACACCCAGCTCCGCCATGTCAGCGGGGTGCATCTCGATGAACGGGTAAGGGTAGCGATCCGCGACGAACTCGTTCTCCTGATCCAGGAACCAGTTCTGCCAATGCAGGTTCGAACGCCCGTTGTTGATGAGGAACGCGAACTTGTCCCTCTGCGCCTGCTTGCCAGGGGCCTGCAGACCGCGCCAAGCCCCCGCACAGAAGAGCGCCCTCTTGTCGTCGCGCCCGTGCCGATCGAAGGTGCCGTCGGCGTAAAGCCGCTTGGTGCCGACCAATTGGCCGTTCTCGTAGCCGACCACGGGTTCCTGCACCCCGTTATTGCCCATGGCCCGCAAGCGGTCATAGGTGACATCCGGGTTGCCCTGGTTGTAGCCGTCCATGAAGGCGTCTTCTTCGGTGCCCCAGTCATACCCCTGGAACTGAGCGGCGTAGTCGGATTGGCCAATCTCGCCCAAGACGCGTTCCAGATGCTGGGCCATGCCCGCCGCGATCAGGCAGTCCGGTTTCGACGAACCCGGGCCGTCCATGTACTTCTCGACGAGCCGCATGCGCCGTTCGCCGTTCATGGATGTGAGGTTCATCTCGCCCGATTCCACGGCTGGCAGGACCACATGCGCGGCCTGACCGATCTGGCTGTGAATCACATCGACATTGACCGAGAAGAGGCCGCCCGCGTCGATTGCGGCGACGATCGCGTCGACCAATTCGGCGCGCGACTTACCGGCGGCGGCATCCATCGCCTCCTTCACCATGTTCGTGCGCTTGTTGTAGACGCGCTTGAACTCGGTGGCGTTCAACGTCGTCTTGTAGTGATCGCAGGCCCAGACGTGATGGACCTTGCCGCCGCCGCCGATGATCAGATCGTCGACATAGGGGGCCGGGCGCCCGACATGGCCTTCGGCGGGGCGGTAGTAGCCTTCCTGGTGCCCGCCGAGACGGCAAACGCCGCCGCCCGGACGACCGATGTTGCCGGTCGCCAAACCGATGTTCACCAGAGCGCCGACGGTCCGGTAGTTGTCATTACCCCAAATGATGCCCTTCTCATAGGCGGTGACGCATTTGCGGCGCCCCCCGTCCTTGGGCTGGGCGATCCATTCGGCGGCCTTGACGATATCGGCCTCGGGCACACCGCAGACCTCGGCGGCTTCCGCCGTGGACATCCGGCAGGCTTCTCGCGCAAAATCGAAGGACCCAAGCGCACAGGGATGCGCCGTGTCCTCGGCCACCGCCTCGCCGCCTTGAAAGGTCGACTTCGCGATGAATTCGCCATCGACCCAACCTTGGTCGGCGATATAGCTGAAGAGCGCGTTGAACAACGCAAGATCGGTGCCCGAGTTGATCGCCAGATGCAGGACATGTTCCTTGCCCGCGGCGTCCTCGCAGGCGTTCGCCGTCACCGTACGGCGCGGATCCAGAATCACCACCTTCGCGCCGTTCTGCATGCCCGGCACCATGTGGTTCAGGAACAGGTTCGTCTGCGTCTCGAGCGGGTTGGCGCCGATCAGGAAGATCGTGTCGGTCAGCCCGTAATCCTCGTAGGCATAGTTGAGCTCGCCGATCCCCATATCGCGGGTCGAGTGGACTTCGGAGTTATAGGCGGGCCGGTTGTGGATGCGGCAGTTCTTGACCTTCATCGAGCCGAAATAGAGTTTGCCGGTCCCCCATGTGTTCTCGTAGCCGCCCGCCGAGCCGCCATGATCGAACATCGAGACGTAGAGATCGTCCTCGCTGTCCTTGTCGATCACGCGTGCGGTGACCCGAGCCACCAGATCCAGTGCATCGTCCCACGAGGTCGGCTGCCAGGTGCCATAGCGCCAGACCATCGGGTCCGTCAGCCGTTGCTGCTGGGTTCCCGTCACCTCGGACGGCCGGTTCTCGGCCATGCGGGCGCCGCGGATCGAGCCCAGCCCCGAATTCACCACGCAGTCCTTGTCCGGCTTGATCACCAGATGAACGTCGCGGCCGTCCTGCTTGACTATGTTGTACATGGAGGGCGAATACCAGGCATCGGTGTCGGCGGGCTGCTGCTGCGACAGATCCACGCCAAAGGCGTTGTCGCCCGGTGCCGTGCCGCCCTGTTTGTTCACAGGCCACGTATACGCGTGATAACCGCAGCCGACGATGCAGTAGTGACAGGTGACGTTATGCTTCTTTGCGTCTGCGGGAACGATCGGCAGACGGTCGATGTGACGTTTGTAGGCCATGATCCCCTCCCTCAGAGCACGTTCGACAAGCGGCCGTAGAGCAGCTCGTCCACGCCTGTGGCGTAGATGTTGCCCTCGCCGTCCACCCTCAGGATGTACTGGGGCAGATTCTGTGTGGCTTGGCCCCAGATCTGCTGGCCGCCGGCTTCGGGATCGAATCGCGAGTAGTGGCCAGGGCAGTTGAAGGTCCGGTCGCCCGCATCGTAGGCCAGAGGATAGCCCTTGTGCGGACAGATCGTCGAGAACCCGACAATGTCGCCATCGGGCCCCGCGCCGCCTTCGACAGCCTGTCCGAGCTTCAGCAAGACGCCTCGTGCATCTTCATCAGGATAGGCGACGCCCAAGGGTTCATTGAGGACAAGATCAGAGATGTTCGCCAGCCGGATGTCCGGGTAGTCAACGCGCGCACCAGATTGCGCAGCCTTTGCGGAGTGACCGGATCCCGCGAGTGCGGCCGCACCGGCCGCTGTGGCTGCACCACCCCGCAGGAATTGACGCCGACCTACGTCAACGAGCTTTTGGCAAGTCATTCTTTCCTCCCTAGCTATTCTCCGACCGTTCTTTGACGGCCGTGTTCTGATCGCGCGACGCGGCAACTTCTGGTCATTGTCACGCTTGTGACAAACCGCTGAACTTCAGAGTCGCGGCGCAAAACTCGAGATAAAAACTCAGTAAATTTGCGCTGAACCTAATAAGGCATTCAATAAAGCTGACAGAACTACAGTTTGGCAATATATATTTAGGTCACCAAGACTGACGCAGCTACTGGCTGCGCGTCGGTCACGCGAGAGCATAGATGACCGCATTGTTTGCATGGGTGGCACGATTTCGGTGCACCTTCGAATGCATCCGACGACCTTTTGCATCTGCAGGATCAGTTTCGCTGTGAATCAAGCGTTCTGTGCGTCTGTAATCGCGCAGGAATCCCAACAGCCCGACACTGGCGAAGGTCCGGTCTACCCTTGAGACTTCCGTTCTGCCGCGATGCAGCATCTGGTAAAGAGGCTTTATTTCGTTGGAGCCCTCTGAATTGAGTTTGACTTTCTGATGTGATTCAATTGGGCCGGAGCGCGGTTGGATTTCAGTGGGGGTG
>JBCAXJ010000106.1:0-9606 GCA_038534135.1 Pseudomonadota bacterium
GCTCATGGAAGCGCTCGACATCGCCGCCGATGATCTCGAGGCCAAGCGTCAGAGCTTCGGCGAACACCACATGGTCGTAACCATCTTTTGCGACACGCTGGACGAGTTGCAGACGCTCAGCGCCGAGATCGTGAACGCCGCCGCCGCCGAAGGCGTGAAGATGATCGGCGAGCGGGTCGCGGCCAAAGCCCATTACCTCAGCCAGCATCCCGGCAACCAGCCCAAGCGCGTCCGTGCCAGTGCGATCACCAACCGCAACTTCGCGGATTTCGCGGCGTTTCATCGGACGCAGCTGGGGAAGCCTGCTCAGAAATCGCCCTGGGGCAAGGTCATCACCTATCTGCCGACGCCCGAGCAGAGCGCCTACCGGTTTTCCTATCACGAGCAGGGGTCGCCCGACAAAGAGCCGACCAGCGGTCATACCTTGATCATGGGGCGACCCGGGTCGGGCAAATCGGTGCTGTCGGCCTTTCTCATGACACAAGCCCGTCGAACAGGGGCGCGGATCTTCGTCTTCGATTACCGTCTCGGTATGGAGATGGCGGTCCGCGCCAATGGCGGGCGCTATGCGTCTTTGAAAGCCGGGCAGCCCACCGGCCTCAACCCGCTCTGGACAGAGGTCGATGCGCGCGGGACCGCCTGGCTCTCGGACTGGCTCGCCACTCTGCTCTACCGAGCCGACAAACCGCTGACGCCCGCGCAGACCAACCGCATCCAGGAAGTCGTGCGCCAGAACGCGCAGGCCACCAACCCGGCCTTGCGGAATTGGCGTGACTTCGCGTCGCTTTTTGTCTCCACCGATGATGGCGGCGATCTGCACCAGCGCCTGCTCGAGTGGACCGAAGACGGTCGCTACGGCTGGATCTTCGGACAGACGCTGGAAGACACGTTCTCGCTGGAAGGTGATGTGGTGGGCTTTGATCTGACCGGCATTCTCGACAGCGAGGCCGAGAAAGAGCGCATGGCCGTCCTCTCCTATCTCTTCCGCCGGGTAGAGCGCGAGATCGAGGACCGCCGCCCCACGATCATCGTGATCGACGAGGCCTGGAAGGCGCTCGACAACGCGTATTTCGCCGAACGGCTGTCGAACTGGCTGGTGACCGCGCGCAAGCAGAACACCGTCGCGGTGATGATGACGCAGTATGCCAGCCAGCTCGAACGCACCCGGACCGGCAAGACCATCGTCGAAGCGGTTCCGACGCAGATCCTGCTTCCCAACATCCGGGCGCACGCCGCCGACTACGCGATGCTGAACCTCTATGAGAAGGAACTCGATGTGCTTCTCAACACCGGTAGCGACAGCCGCTTGGCCCTCATCCGCGATGACCAGGGTTCAATCGTGGTCGATGCCGATCTGAGCGCGCTTGGGCCCAATCTCACCATCCTCGGCGGCATGGAAAAAGGCGAGGCGCTCGTCGGTGCCGATTACCGCGACCGCCCTGACTTCTGGAGACTTTCATGATCCGTATTCTTCTAGCTGTGGCCGCGCTCGGTGTGCTGGCCTCCTGCGCCCAGTACCAGGAACCGCAGGCCAATTGCTTCACCTTCCTGGCCTCAACGGCGCCGGTCGCGCCGGATTGCAGTTTCACGCCCCTTGGCGCGCCGGAGCGCGACATTGAAGTTTAGCCTGCTCCATATCCTGGCCCTTTGCCTGCTGCCCGGTTTCGCCTTGTCTCAAGGTGTGCCGACCAATGACAGCGGGTTGACCGCGCGCGATATCGTTGAGACCGGCGACCGCGAAGCTGACTTGGCCGTTCAGGCCGACAAGCTGTCCGTGCGTGAACTCATCTCCGAGATCGAGCGCGAACAGCTGGAAGCCCTGCAGCGCATCCTCGATGCCCAGACCAGCTTCGGGGGACAAGGCCTGCCCGCGATGGTCTCGAGCCTCGAAAGCGGCAGCGGCGATGCGGACCGCTCCGTGGAAGCCGTCTACGGTACGGCAAATATTGATCCCAATCCCGGCGGCGCACAGATGTTCGGAGACGCCGCCGAGAGCATCGAGCAACTCATCATCCGCGTCGCACAGGAAACCAGCGGCTTTGCGGGTGTGGGCCGCGCAGGCCTCTCACCCGTCCAGTGGCGCGCGCTGATGCAAGCCCTCATCTGGCAAGAAAGCCGCTTCACCATCGGCGCGCGGTCCCCGGTTGGCGCCTTCGGCCTCACCCAGATCATGCCGGGCACCGCCAGCGATCTCGGCATCAACCCGGAATACTACGACAGCCCCTACCTTCAGGTGCATGGCGGCGCGCGCTATCTCGCGACCCAACTCAACACCTTCGATGGCAACGTCATCAACGCGCTCGCGGCCTATAACGCGGGACCCGGTCGAGTCTTCGAGTACGGCGGCGTGCCACCTTTTGCCGAGACGCAGCACTACGTTCAGGTCATTCCAGAACGCTACAATCTCTACCTCAGCCGCATCGGGGGCATCGAGGCACTTGGCACCATCGACCCCGCGCTTCTCGCCAATGCAAGTCTTTCACTCACGGGCCATGGGGCCGCGGTCTACGGCAACAACTCGCCCCAAGCGATCCGTCAGGCCGCCCTGCGCATCCGCGATATCGTCGAGCGGATTTCCGAGACGGAAGACGTGCAGGAAAGCATAGCGCTCAACACCTATACCCGCGCCGAACTTGTGCGCCTCGTCGCAGCCCGCATCCGGCTGCAGGCCGCACGCACCCGATTCCTTTCCGCCGAAGAGCTGGCCCAGGCCAGCGCCCGCATGGCCGAGGGTGCGTTCATGGAATTCACGATCAGGGAGATAGACTGATGGGACATTTGCTCATGAGAACGGCTTTGGCCACGACGCTTGGGATTGGCCTGCATCTTGGCACCGTGTCCCCTTCCGCAGCGCAGGGCGTACCCGTCGTCGATACCCAGAACATCGCACAAAACATCCAGCAGCTCCGGCAGATGATCGAGGACGAGATCCTGCAGAACGAGCAGCTGACGCAGCTCCGCGAACAGCTTGCCACACTCACGGACCAACTCGCAGAACTGCAAAGAACCTACGAGGCCCTCACCCGCCTCGCCGAACTGCCTGAAATCATCCGCACCGAGATGGAAGACGAGTTGAACGGCCTGCTCGACCAGGAGTTCGGCGACATCCTCGCCACCATCGAGGCCATCAAGACGGGCGATTTCTCACGCCTCACCGGCTCCGGCGCGGGCGAGATCGAAACCCAGATGGACCGGGTGCTAGCCGATCTCGGGTTTGACGAGGACACGCTTTCGGAAATGGCCACCAGCGGCAATCCCGGGGCAAACCGCGTGGCAACCCAAGCCACAACTGGCGCGCTGGTCTCGGCCGCCGCCCAGAACAGCTACGAGGACGCCGGTCAGTCGCTTGAGCGGGTCGACCGGCTGGTCGGGCTGATCGACGACATGGACGAGCTAAAGGAAAGCGTCGATCTCAACACCCGCGTGACGGCTGAACTTGCCATCGCTCTGGTCGCCATGTGGCAGCTCGAGGCGGTGCAGACCGTGGGCGATGGCACGGGCGGCGTGATCGATGCAGCCACCATCGCCGAGGAGCAGCGGTTCATGGACTTCACGCTCCCTGAGTTGCGGGCTGATTAAGGCGTTTCGAAATTGACCCAGAGTATCAAATATCGGTTTTCGCGTTCGAGCGAATCGAGAGGCAGCGAAGAACCGATTCCGCTTTTTTCGAAACGCCGAGACCGGGGTGTGACGCGTGGCGAGTGAACAAGAGATCATCGAAGAGGAACTGGTTTACGGGGCGCTCCGACGGGAGCGGCTCTGGCAGCGCTTGGGCCTCATTGGCCTCATCTTCGGCATACTCGGGTGCCTGAGCGCGGCGGCGGTTGCGATCCTCGATGTCGATCCACCGCCGGTCGTCGTGCCTTATGATCCCGCCACCGGCTTTGCCCTGCCCGAGGCGTCCGTCGGCGCCACATCCGTCACCGCCAACCAGGCGATCATCGAGGCGGAGGTGTTTCGCTACGTGACCGACCGCGAGGTCTACAACCAGCTCGACAATGATCTGCGCATTCGCAGCGTGCTACGCCGTTCGGACGGGGCCGCTGAAAGCGGCCTGCGCCAGATCTGGAACAGCGCCAATGAGAATTACCCGCCAACAGTCTACGGGCCGAACGCCCGGCTCGACGTCGAAATCCTCAGCATCAACCGGATCGGCACGAACCGCGCCACCGTGCGCCTGCGCAAGCGGCTGACCTCGCTCAATGGCGTCCAGACGGGGCTCTTCACCGCCACGCTTCTCTTCGAGTTCCGCCCCGAGACCCGCCGCTCGATCGACGAGGTCTGGACCAATCCCTTTGGCTTCACCGCGCTCGAATATTCCATCCGCTCCGACAGATTGGAGAACTAGTTTGCTCAAGAAGGCCCTCGTAACAATTTTGCTTGTACTGCTGCCCGGCCTCGCTTTCGCCGAAGCCATTCCGCGTGGCGGGCCCAATGACAGCCGGGTACGGCTGGCCACCTATCTTGAAGGCCAGGTCTATCGCCTCAGCGTCTCGCTCACCCACGTGACCACGGTCGAGTTCGGCGAGGGTGAAAGTATCCGCTCGATCATCGCGGGCGACACCGAGGGCTTCGAGATTGACGGCGTCCCCGGTGGTCAGGCCTTCGCAATCAAACCCGTCGCGCGCGGCGTTCATACCAACATAACGGTCTATACCAACCGGCGCAGCTACTACTTCAACGTCCAGGAGACGCGCAGCCCGACCTTCTACGTGGTGCAGTTCCGCTATCCGGAAGACGATGCACGCCCGACGCGGGCCATCGCGGCGCAAGCGCCGAACTACAATTACGGGGCAAGTGCACAGGCCGAGTTCACGCCAACACGCGTCTGGGATGATGGGACCTTTACATACTTCGCGTTTCCGCGAAACGCGCCGGTGCCCGCAATCTTCCGCTATACAAACGGGCGCGAGCGGACCGTGAACACGCAGGCCACCGAGGAGGGCGTGATCCGGGTCTCAGGCGTGAACCGGCAATGGGTGCTGCGGATCGGTGACGAGGTGGTTTGCATCGAGGCGACGCCACCTGCGGGAGCCACCTCATGAGTGACACAGCCAATACTGAGTTGGAAAAACGCCTCGCCGCCCTCGAGCAACGCAGAGGGGGAGGTCTGTCCCCTGCCCCACGGCGCTCTCCGCTCCTTGCTTTGGTTGTTGTTCTATTGATCGGCGCTGGCGGGGCGCTGCTCTACCTCCTCTCCCAGCCCGAAGAAGAGGAAGCCCTGCCCACGGCCACGCCGGATGTCTTCCAGAACGAAGGAGACGGGTTCGGCGCTATCGAAACCCTGCCCCCGCCCGAACCCGAAGTGGTCCTGGTCGCGCCCGAGCCTGTCGAGCCCAATGCCGAACTTCTGGCGCAGCTCGCAGCGCTTCAGGCCCAAATCGAAGAGCTGCGCAATGCGCCGGAACCCGTGGTCGAGGAAGACACGGCTGCGGCCGAGGCCATCGACGCGCTGACCGCACAGATCGCCGCCTTGCAAGCCGCATCTGAGGCCGCGCAACAGCAGTTCCGGGATGAGCTCACGGCACGCGACCGCGAACTTGAACAACTCCGCATGGATCTCGAGCTGGCCCAGCTCGAAGCCAACCGCCCCCTCCCGGCACCCATCGGCCCAAGCGACGACGAGCTGCGCGCGCGGGAGGAAGAACGGCTCCGCCGCGAGGAAGAGGCCCGACGTCTGGCGGAGCTCGAGCGTCGCGCGGCCGAAGAGCGCGCGTTTCAGGAACGCCGCATCGCCTCACCCACTATCGCCTTCGGCGGCGCGTCTGGTGCGAACGAGACGGCACTCACGGAGCGGACCTTCGGAGAGGTGACGGATTTCGTACTAAACGGTGCCCTGCCCACCTCGGTCACGCAGGCCGAAGTCATTGCCAATCCGTCGAACACGATTGTGCAGGGAACAATGATCCAGGCCGTCATGGAAACCGCCCTCGACAGCTCCCTGCCCGGTCAAACCCGTGCCGTGGTCTCGGAAGATGTCTTCAGCTTCGATGGCACCCGGCTCCTGATCCCGCGCGGCTCCCGTCTCATCGGGCGCTATCGCTCCGGCGTCGATATCGCGCAGCGCCGCGTCACCATCGCCTGGGACCGGATCATCCTGCCCGATAACCAGACCATTCAGATCAGTTCCTTTGGGGGAGACGAGCTGGGCCGCTCTGGCGTTACCGGCTTTGTCGATACCCGCTTCGATGAGCGCTTCGGCTCGGCGGCGTTGATTTCGCTGATTTCCGCCGCCCCAAGCGTTGCCGCCGCAAACGTTCAGGATGAGACCACCGCAAACGTGCTGGAAGACGTCGGCGACGATCTGGCCGATGCCACCGACTCTGTGATCGGCGACTACCTCTTGATCGGGCCCGTCATCTATGTCGACCAGGGCGCGCGCGTCACGGTGATGGTCGACCGCGATCTGGAGATTTTCTGAACCGATGTCGCTGAGCTATCTCCAGACTTCGCTCGACCGGATCGATGCCGCCGCCCGCGACGATGTCATCGAGATCTGTATCAACCCTGACGGCAACTGCTGGGGCGAGTTCCAGGGCGATCATTTCATGCGAGGGCTGGATCAGAATCTGACCGCGACAGACGCGAAAGACCTCGGCAACCAAATCGCCTCCTCCGCCAACACCACCCTGAGCAAGGACCGCCCCATCGTCTCGGTCTCGATCACCTACAAGGGCCGCCCGATCCGCGCGCAGGTCATCACCCCGCCCGCCGTGCTTTCAGCCATGTCGATCAGCCTGCGGTTCTTTTCGAGCCTGCCGCTTGAGGGGATCGCGCTCGACTTTCTCTATGGCAAGGAGCGCAAGCTCGAGGAGTTGCGCCTCGAGAAAACGCGCGAGCTGCGCGAGGTCGTGGCGGCGGGTGTGATCGACGACGCATTGGCCTTCTGTGTCGAAAACAAGCTCAACATGATCGTCTCGGGCGGTACCTCCACCGGCAAGACCGTCGCCGCGCGCAAGATCCTGTCTCACGTGCCATCAGAGGAACGCATCGTCACCATCGAGGAGGCCGCCGAGCTTCTGCCGACGCAGCCCAATGCTGTGACCCTCATCGCCAACCGCGATGCGGAGTTCCAGACGGCCGATGTGCTGCTCACCGCCACGCTGCGCATGCGCCCCGACCGGATCATCCTCGGCGAGGTGCGCGGCAAGGAGGCCATGACCTTCCTCGAGGCGATCAACACCGGCCACGGCGGATCCATGACAACCCTCCATGCCGAAACCCCGCAATTGGCCGTGCAGCGTCTGGCTATCGCCGCGCTCAAGACCGAGATTCCGATGACCTATGCGGACATGATCCAATACATCGAAAATTCCATCGATGTGATCATTCAGGCCGGTCGCCATGACGGACGTCGCGGCATCACCGAATTTTACCTCCCCGGCGCAACTGAGATCGGAGCCTCCCCATGAGAACTTTTGAATACGACGTTCTGTCTTTTCCTATGAGTCGCAAGACTGGCGAAGCAGAGATGAAGAACATTCTGAACGCCAGAGGTGCAGAGGGTTGGGAAGTCGTGTCATTTAGCTCCTCGGAATTCGCCAATGTCGGCTACACGGTTTTCCTGAAACGGGAGACGACAGATGGTGGGGCCGCCTCATGATGCGTCTCTGGGTCAATGTCGCTCTCATCGCAATGGCTTTGGGATTTTCCGCAGTACCCGCTTCGGCGGAGCGCAACCTGGTCCCGAGCCTTGAGCGCAGTTTTGATGTTTGCCCGGACCGTCCGGCTGAACCGGAGTGGATGCAGAGTATTGCCCTGCGCGATGCCTATCAGCGGGTGTTGGTCCAGGACATCTATCGCGCGCAGAACCTCGAACGCATCGTCGAGACCGCCAGCTGCGCCTGCGAAACCCGCTTCCCCATATGGGATGAGGCCGTGGCCACCTTCCGTGAACACCACGCCAGCGACGAACGATGGGAAATGCTGCAGGCCTCTGATCGCTACAATCGGCGCGGCAATGAGGTCCGCACAGAAGCCAAAGCAATCTGCGACGCCGCAGGCAATTGGTGAGGCACAACCTCGATGAGCGTCGTCACCTATTTCGTTGAAACCTCCCAAGGCTATCTCGACACCGCCGCGGAAACACAGTTCGGGTCCGTCGCGGCAACGGTCGGCACGCTCCTGGTGCTGGGCACAACGCTGGTGGTGATCCTCGTCTTCCTGAACATGATCTACCAGTACAAGGCGATGGACGGGCGCACGGCCTTTTGGCTGGCGGTCAAGATCGGACTCATCGGGATTTTCGCGACCAACTGGGTGCAATTCAACGCCCTCTCCTCCGCCATCCTCGCTGGCATCGACAGCATCGCGGGCGCACTCGTCGCCTCAGTCGGGGGCGGCAGCCCTGGACCCTCCGGCACTTTCGCTGAAGAGTTCGACCGCTTGATCTCGGAACTCGGCGATTACCTGAACGCCGCTGGGTCCGAGCTGAACTGGATGGCAGGGGCCATGCTGGATATCGTTGGTGTCCTGCTGCTTTCCATCCTCGGCGGGTTGGCCGCCTTCATCCTTGTGGCCTCGCGCCTAATGATCGCGCTCCTGATCGGGATCGCGCCGGTGATGATCTTCCTGACCCTCTTTGAAGTGACCAAGGATTATTTCGCGCGCTGGCTGTCGGCGCTGGTCTCCTTCGCGCTCTACCCGATCGTCGTCGCAGGCGTGTTCGCAACGATCACGGGCGTCTCCTCTGCGTTGATCGGCGAGCTTGGTGATCCGGAAGGCGCCTCCAATATCGGCGCGCTCATCCCCTTCTTCATGATGGTCCTCATGGCCAAGGGCTTCATCATCGCCACGCCCTTCATTGTCCGTGCGATCTCGGGCAACATCATGATGCCTGCTCTCTCCGGCGGTCTCGGCGGCGGCTACAGCTTCGCCCGCGCCGCCATGGGCAGCCAGCAGGCCTACAACCGCTACCTGATCGGCGGCGCGAGTGGTGCGGAATATGCCGCCCTTAGAGCGCGGCAGTTTTTCGGTGTGCAGCAGATGCCGGTGCGGCAAGGCATGGGACAGACGGGGCAGGCAAGCGGCACAGGGTCACCGGGGGCCGGGTCGCAGATGCTGGCGCAACTGGCCAGGTTGAGTAGATTGGGGCGACGATGACGGGCAAATGAGAAAAACCCTCCAAAACCGCAAAGGTACTGTTGGTGATCTGCCACGGGCGGTTTTCATATCCAAAGGGTTTATTTTAGTAGACCAGGATTGCCGCCAAGAACGACTGTTTGCAACCTGAAGTTTACTAGAATCTTCTACGCCTTCGATAGCCACGCTGGGTGGGTTCTGCGAACTGAACCACTGGTAGCGGCCTCCCTTCACTAATCAACCTAGCGAACTCCACCTTTGGGAAGTCGAAGAGATAACGGCTTCTGCCTTGTGCGGCTGTCAGCAAGCATAGATTTTCGCCGCCAAAGTCAAATCCGACGATCTTGCCCAATGATCCCCATTCTTTGAGAAGCCGTGTTTCCTCGCAATAAACGGTGTAGATATCTACGCCGTCGAACCGTTCCGGATAGTTTTCTGACAGCATCCGTTCATATTGGATCAGATCAGTTGGGCGGCGGGTTCCATCGATAATCCAAATCACTTGACCGTAGAAATCTGTGCGCT
>JBCAXJ010000107.1:0-9520 GCA_038534135.1 Pseudomonadota bacterium
GGTAAGCGGTCGGGATGTCATAGGATCCCGTGCAGATGTTCATGAAACCCGCCGGGAACTTGGTTCGACGCTTGCGCAGATCCAACCAAGTTCCCGGCGGGTTTCATGAACATCTGCACGGGATCCTATGACATCCCGACCGCTTACCTGGCGGTGGACGGCGTCTACACCAACAAAGCACCGGGCGGCGTGGCCTATCGGTGCTCGTTCCGGGTGACCGAGGCTGCCTATTTCATCGAGCGCATGATCGAAGTTCTGGCCATCAAGCTCGACATGGACGCGGCCGAATTGCGCCGGATCAACTTCATCAAGGCCGACCAGTTCCCGTACCAGTCCGCACTGGGCTGGGAGTACGACTCGGGCGATTACCACACCGCCTGGGACAAGGCGCTCAACGCTGTCGGATATGAAGACCTGCGCAAGGAACAAACCCAGCGGGTCGAGGACTTCAAGGCGGGTAAAACCCGGAAGCTGATGGGGATCGGCCTGACCCACTTCACCGAGATTGTCGGCGCGGGGCCGGTCAAGAACTGCGATATTCTCGGTCTTGGCATGTTTGACAGCTGCGAGATCCGTATTCATCCCACAGGGTCTGCAATCGCAAGGTTGGGCACGATCAGCCAGGGTCAGGGACACGCGACCACCTTCGCGCAGATCCTCGCTTCCGAAATCGGATTGCCCGCCGATGACATCACCGTCGAAGAGGGCGACACGGACACGGCACCCTACGGGCTCGGCACCTATGGGTCGCGCTCGACCCCGGTCGCAGGTGCTGCAACGGCGATGGCAGGGCGCAAGATCCGCGCGAAAGCCCAGATGATCGCGGCGTACCTGCTCGAGGTCCACGACGACGATGTCGAATTCGATATCGACCGGTTTGCGGTCAAAGGCGCGCCAGAGCGGTTCAAGACCATGAAGGAGATCGCCTTCGCGGCTTACAATCAGGCGATCCCTGGACTCGAGCCGGGTCTGGAAGCGGTCAGCTACTACGACCCGCCCAACATGACCTACCCGTTCGGGGCATATGTGTGCGTTCTCGATATCGACGTGGACACCGGCGAGGCCGACATTCGCAGGTTCTACGCGTTGGATGATTGCGGAACGCGCATCAATCCGATGATCATCGAGGGGCAAGTGCATGGTGGTCTGACCGAGGCGCTCGCCATCGCCATGGGCCAGGAGATCGCCTATGATGAAGACGGCAACCACAAGACGGCGACGATGATGGACTTTTTCATCCCGACCTCGTGGGAGACGCCACATTACGAAACCGATCACACCACGACGCCGTCACCGCACCACCCGATCGGCGCAAAAGGCGTTGGTGAAAGCCCGAATGTGGGGGGCGTGCCATGCTTCTCGAACGCGGTCCACGACGCGTTCCGGCCGTTCGGTCTGACGCAAAGCCATATGCCGCATGACCACTGGCGTGTCTGGCAAACAGCCAACAAGCTTGGCCTGCATGGCTGACTGGAGGACACTCCAGGAACAGATGGCCGGGGCGTCCTACGTCGCCCCGGACGCTTTGGCCATGGCCCTGCATCTTTCGCTCGTGCTCGGGAGGCCGCTTTTGTTGGAGGGGCCCGCCGGTGTCGGCAAGACCGAGGTCGCTAAGGCACTGGCGGCGCTGAAGGACGCGCAGCTGATCCGCCTGCAGTGTTACGAAGGACTGGACGCATCCCAAGCGATCTACGAGTGGAACTATCAGCGGCAGCTTCTGGCGCTGCGGGCCGAAGGCGGCTCGGAGGATGCGGTTTTCACAGACAAGTATCTTTTGAAACGCCCTCTGCTGCAGGCCATCACGCAGAACACGTCCCCTGTCTTGCTGATCGACGAGATCGACCGCGCGGACGAGGAGTTCGAGGCCTACCTGTTGGAGATCCTCGCCGAGGGACAGATCACCGTCCCCGAACTTGGCACCATCGCTGCCACCAAGCAGCCCATGGTGGTTCTCACCGCGAACGGAACGCGAGAGCTTTCGGACGCTCTCAGGCGCCGCTGCCTCTACGCCTATATCGACTACCCGGATCGTGAAACCGAGCTTTCGATCCTGCGTGCGCGAGCACCGGGGATCGAGGCGACGCTGGCGACCCAGATCGTTCACACGGTCCAGGCGATCCGTCGTGAGGATCTCGAGAAGAAGCCCGGTATCGCCGAGATGCTTGACTGGGCGGCGGCGCTGTCCGGTCTGGGTGTCAACGATCTCTCCCAGGATCCAGCGACCCTCGCCGCGACCATGGTCTGCTTGCTGAAAACCGCTGCAGACCGCGATGCCGTGCCGCCCGAAGTCCTGGCGCGGATCGTCGGCAAGGCCGCGTGATGCGACCGACACGCTTTCCGGACCGCGCGGCAGGGCCAGCAGACCGCGTCTCGGGGTTTCTCGCGCATCTTCGTATGAACGGGCTCGCGGCGGCGGCGCAAGAAACACAGGCGGCGCTAAACGCGCTCTCGGCGGTGGATGCGACCAATACGCATGAAGCCAGGCTTGCACTGAAGACGCTGCTTGCCTCCGGAGAGGACGCCTGGCGCGGCTTTGACGACCTCTTCGACGCCTACTGGTTCAACACCGGAAAGCAGAAGGCGGGAGAGGTCAAGGCAGATCATCTCCGCACCCAGGCCGCACGCCCGACACTTTGGCAACCGCATTTTGACAAGGACACCGAAGCAGGTGGACAGAACACCGACGATGCCCGCCCAGACATTGGCGATGGAGAGGCCGAAGGTGCGGATGGACGCTTGGTCGCGACGCGTACGGACAATCTGACCCGCCGGGATCTGCGCGAGTTGATGGATGACGAAAGCCTTCGCGCCGCCGAGAAAGCTGCGGAACGTCTGGCAAAGTCACTGCGCGATCGCCGGTCGCGTCGACACAAGGCTGCAAAAAGCGGACAAAAGCTCGACATGCGGCGGATCCTGCGGACCAGCCTTGGGCGTGGGGGTGAGCCATTGGATCTGCACCGCCGTCGCCGCCCCGAACGCCCGTTGCACATTGTGGCGCTCTGCGATGTGTCAGGGTCGATGACAGTCTATGCCAGGGTTTTCCTGGCATTCGTGAAGGGTCTTGTCAGCGTCGACACCAGGACAGACGCCTATCTCTTCCATACGAAGTTGATGCGGGTCACCGGCGCGCTCCGCGATCACGACACGCTACGTGCTGCCAGGCGCCTGTCCCTGATGGCGGAAGGCTTCGGCGGAGGCACCGACATTGCTGGCAGCCTTGCCCGGTTCAACGAGACTTATGCCCGGAACAGCGTCGGCGGACGCACGGTCGTTTTTATTCTGTCCGACGGCTACTGCACATCGTCCCCGTCGGCGCTCGAAACAGCGCTTGTGCGTCTCAGGCGGCGCGCACGCAGGATTGTCTGGTTGAATCCCCTCTTGGGCTGGAAAGACTATGCGCCCATCGCACGAGGAATGGCGGCAGCGCGTCCGCATCTGGACGCACACCTCCCCGCCAACACAATCGAAGCGCTCGCCGCGCTGGATGTGGAACTCGAAAAGATCTGATGGGCCTTGGCATGAACCCCTACGCTGCGTTGCGCGCCGAAACCGAGTGTCCCGAACCCGCCTGTTGCCCGAACTTAACTCTGTTCGCGCGGCCATGGTAGCGGCTTCGGTCAGAGCCCAATCAGGCGATCCCCTCACATGTCAGCGCTTGCGCACATCCGAACGAACGAGCGGTCAATGATCGGGATGGACGTCTTCGAAATCATCAGCAAGTTGCGAACCGAACGTCGACCGTTTTGCCTTGCGACGGTTGTTCGAACCGCCGATCTGACGTCTGCCAAGGCAGGTGCGAAGGCCGTGGTGACCGAAGAGGGCGAGATCCTCGGTCACCTGGGTGGGAACTGCGTACTCTCTGCGGTCAGACGCACGGCGACCGACGTGTTGAGTTCAGGCGAGGCACGCATGATCACGGTCCAACCGGCAGACGTCGCGCAGCCCAACATCACCGGCACCGACGTTCACATCAGCGGCTGTCCTTCAGGTGGCACGGTCGATATCTTCGTTGAACCCTATTTGCAGCCTCTCCGGGTTTCGATCTTGGGTGACGGACCGATCGCGAAAGCGCTTCGCGCGCATGGAGCCCTGATGGGTTTTCAAGCAATCGGTGAAACGGACATGGACGCCGACGCGGTGATCATTGCGTCCCAAGGCAACGAGGACTTGGCGGCGCTGCGTCAGGCCCTGCAAAGCCCGGCATCCTTCGTCGCCATGGTCGCCAGCCACCGCAAGGCCGCGCATCTGTGCGCGCGCCTGAAGGCAGAGGATATGGAGGACAGCCAGATCGGACGGCTGATTTCACCGGCAGGCCTGGATCTCGGCGGTATAGATCCGCACGAGATCGCAATCTCTATCCTGGCGCAGCTGATTTCTCATCGCCGCAGTGGCGGGGCGTCGGGTCAATAGGGCGGGCATCCGTCCCCGAAGGCCTTCGACGATTGCGAAACACGTGAGCACAGGCACTCCCGGATTCGATTGCGCCGGACGCGATGCGCTGCCGCTGGAAAACACGCTCGAGACAACGCGTTTCTGAAAGAAGTTACGTTACTCCGCCCGGCAGAACCTTAGCCGCCTCCGGCAACGGCAAACAGATCAGGCGCCCCGCGCAATCTCTGCACCGATGCGGGCCATCTCGCCCGCGCGGGCCAAAACCTCGAGCGGGTCCGTGCTGCTGGTCGAGACATTGCCCATTGCAGCGCGCGCAGCGACCCCCTGGATGATGGCCGCCGAGCGGAAGAACGAAAACGCCAGATAGACCGGCCAATCCTCGATCCCGTCACGGCCGGTCGCATCGGCATAACGTAACAGGATCTCCCGCTCGCTGGGCAATCCTTCGGCCGCCGGATCCAGCTCTGCCAGACCGGTGCGGCCAGCGAAGGCGCCGCGCTGGCGAAACGGCTGACAGAAGTAGCCAAGATCGCCCAGCGGATGGCCGAGCGTCGAAAGCTCCCAATCCAGCACCGCGACGACCCGTGGTTCTGTCGGATGCGAAATGCAATTGCCCGGCCGAAAGTCGCCATGCACGATCGACGTCTCGTCCGTATACGCCGCCGACCCGGTCAACCAGTCGCGCAGCCAATCGAAGTCTGCGTAATCGAAATCGGCCGGAAGCGGTGACTTCGAGGCCTCATATTGCGCGGCCCATCGGGCCGTCTGCCGCGCGAGGTACCCGTCCGGCCTGCCAAAGCGCTCCAACCCGACGGTCGCCGGATCGACCTTGTGCAAAGCCGCCAATGTATCGGTGAGCGAGAACCACAAGGCCCGCCGGCTACCGCCCTCGACCGTTGGCATCGCCGGGTGCGTCACGATCCGGCCCGGCACGTGTTCCATCACGAAGAACTCTGCACCGATCACGTCAGGTTCCTCGCAGAGCGCGATCATCGCAGGCACCGGGACATCCGTGGCTCTCAGCGCGTCCATAACGCGGTATTCGCGATCGATCTGGTGCGCTTTCGGCAAGAGTTTCCCCGGTGGCTTCTTGCGCAGCACGAGGCGTGTTCCGCCACTCGTCTCGAGCAGATAGGTCGGGTTCGACATCCCACCCTGGAATTGACGAACACTCAATCCCGACCGGGCTTCGGCCACGTGCGGTTCCAACCAGGATGCAAGCGCATCAACGTCGATCTGGTGTGCCGCTCCTGGCTCGATGAGCTCCGGCTTGTCGGACGGAACCGTCGTCATATCATCCTCCTCGTGCTTTGCCTGTGATAACCTTGGCGACAGATCTTGTCTCCTGTTCCGCTCCGTCTCAGTCGTTCGAGACTTCTTTTGCGGGTTGACCGGATCGCTGATGAAACCATAGCGTGTGCGTCACGTGTTTAGCAGTGTGCGCCGCGCAGGACTCGTAGTGGGGCAGATGAAAGGCCTGGGAGAGACGCCGCATGACCAGGATGACACTGGCAGATGCCGCGGACCATCTGCTCCGGACCGAACACCGATTTGCGGTCCACGAAGAATGCATTCGAGGCGTCAGCTACCGTACATTCCGGAACGCCCCTGCGTCTCTTCGCGAGATGATGTGGATCAGCGCCCAGGCCCATGGTGATCGCGACGTTCTGATCTACGAAGACGAGCGCCTGACTTACAGTGCGTTTTGCGAGCGTGCAAACCGGCTTGCACACGCTCTGGCGGGCCTGGGCGTAAGGAAAGGTGACCGCGTCGCCGTGGCGATGCGAAACTATCCGGAAATTCTGCTTCTGATGATGGCCATCCCCTCGATCGGCGCAATCTTTGTCCCTGTGAATGCGTGGTGGACGGCGGAGGAACTGCGCTATGGGTTCGAAGATTCAGGAGCAAAAATCGCTTTTGCGGATGGGCCGCGCTACGACCGGATTGCGACCTTTGCAGATAACCTCGGGGTTCGTCTGATCGGTGTCCGGGATGCCGAGGATCGAGTGCCCGAGACGTTCTCTGCCTTGTTGGCAACGACCGATGATACCCGCTGGCCCGAAGTCGCCATCGCGCCGGACGATGACTTCGCGGTGATGTATTCATCGGGATCAACCGGACATCCCAAAGGCGTGGTACAGACCCATCGGAGCGCCATTTCAGCCGTGTATTCCTGGGTCTTCGCGGGTGAGGTTGCGCGTCTGGCCGCTGACCCCGACAGCCCTGTGCCCGGTGCCGATGTCATCGACGGGATCTCGAAGGCTCTCGTCGTCACGCCGTTGTTCCACGTGACCGCAAGCCATGCGATCTGGTTGCAGTGCCTGGCACTGGGCACCTCGGTCGTCCTGATGCACAAGTGGGATGCCGAGGCCGCGATCGACATCATCAACCGTGAACAGGTCACGCGCCTGTTCGGCGTCCCGACACAGTGTGCGGACCTGACCCTGGCGCAGCAGCGGCGCGGCACCGCCATGCCGTCGCTCGCGATTCTCGGGGCGGGAGGTGCCAAGCGACCGCCGGTGCAGGTCGCACAGCAGGCCGATGCCTTTCCCAACGCAGCCATCGCGACCGGCTGGGGGATGACCGAGACGAACGCGCTGGGCCTGACGATGTCCGGCCCGGACTATGTCAGCCGTCCGGGGGCCGCTGGCCGCTGTATTCCGCCTCTGCAGGACATGTGCATCGCTGACGAAGAAGGCCGCGAGGTCGCTGTCGGCGAAATCGGCGAACTTCTGGTCAAGAGCCCAGCCAACATGCGTTGCTATCTGAACCGCCCGGACGACACCGCAGAGGTTCTGAAAGACGGGTGGCTCCACACCGGCGATCTGGCCCGCGTGGATGACGAAGGCTACTACTATGTTGTCGACCGCAAGAAGAGCATCATCATTCGAGGCGGTGAGAACATCTCGGTCCTTGAAGTCGAGGCTGCCATTCACCGACACCCTGATGTTCACGAGGCTGGTGTCTTTTCTGTACCGGACATGCGGCTGGGCGAGACCGTCGGCGCTGGGGTCCAACTGAAACGCGGCACCGAGATGACAACCGAGGATCTGAGAAGTTTCTTGGCCGAACACATCGCACAGTTCAAGGTTCCCTCGCATATCTGGTTCCGGGCCGATCCACTGCCGCGTGGCGCCACCGACAAGATCGATCGCCGTGCGTTGCGCGGGGAATGCATCGCGCATCTGCCGTCAGAGACCGCAGCGGGGTGACCGCGCCGGGTTGACTGGCCTTGAAAATCCAAGACAGAACGGTCTGGAACCTCGACAAGGACTGCGGGACCAGAACGTGACCTACCCAAAGATCACCATCCTCGGCATTTTCGTCGCCGACATGGCCTTCCGCGCCGATCGCCAACCGAAAATCGGCGAGACGCTGATCGGGCGGGATTTTGCATTAGGTCCGGGTGGAAAAGGGTCGAACCAGTCCGTTGCGGCGGGCCGCGCGGGTGCCGACGTCACCTTTCTGACACGGCTCGGGAAAGACCCGTTCGCCGACATGGCAAGCGCGATCTGGACCGAGGCTGGCGTAACCGGCAACATCAGATCGGGCCCGGGCAGCTACACGGGTGCCGCCTATATCTTCGTTGACGATCAGAGCGGCGACAACGCGATCATTGTTTGCCCCGGCGCCGCGATGGAAATCGCGCCCGGTGACATTGCCGCCTGGGAGCGTGAGGTTACCGGCGCCGATATTTTCATGACGCAGCTCGAACAACCCATCGACAGTGCCGTGTCCGCGCTGCGCATGGCGCGCGATGCCGGGGTCAGGACAATATTCAACCCGGCTCCGGCTGCACCGCTACCCGACGAGATTTGGCCGCTCTGCGACTTCGTCACACCGAATGAGACCGAGGCCTCTGACCTGACTGGGGTCAAGGTCACCTCGCTCGACACCGCGCGCGCCGCTGCCGACCGGCTTCTCGAACTCGGCGCTTCAACGGCGCTGATCACGCTGGGCGAGAGCGGCGTACTTGTCCACCGTGACGGACAATCGGAACACGTCCCGGCCATGATCCACGCGCCGGTTGTTGACACCACAGGGGCAGGAGATGCCTTCAACGGCGCCTTCGCCACGGCGCTCGGCGAGGGCCAGTCCGTGATCGACGCGACCCGTTTTGGCTGTGCTGCCGCCGGGATTGCGGTTACCCGTTCGGGAACCGCGCAGTCCATGGCATCGCGCGCCGAGATCGAAGACGCTCTCGCACGCTGAAATCAGGAGACGCCCCAATGCAAGCTTTCACACGAAACGGGACCACGCTGCACTACAGCCTGCGTGGCAACGTCAGCGATCCAGCACTCGTCTTCTCGAATTCGCTCGGTACCGATTGCCGGATCTGGGATCAGGTTGTGGACGGGCTTCCCCCGGATCTCTGCATTCTGCGGTACGACAAGCGCGGTCACGGTCTCAGCGATCTGCCGGAGGGTGAATGGGGTATGGCCGACCATGTGGCCGATCTCTCCGGGCTGATGGATCACCTGGGCCTGCAAGCTGCGGTGATCTGCGGCTTGTCCGTCGGCGGCATGATCGCCCAGGGGCTCGCGGCGGAACGACAGGATCTGGTTCATGCGCTGATCCTGTGTGACACGGGCGCCAAGATTGGCACGCCCGAGATGTGGCAGGAGCGGATTGAGACCGCGCTCGGCGCAGGCATCTCGGCCATGGCGGACGGCGTCATGCAACGCTGGTTCACCGAACCCTTTCGGACGACGGATCCGACCTTTCCAATCTGGCGCAACATGCTTTGTCGTACCACGCCCGGCGGATATGCGGGCACCTGTCAGGCGATCGCCGACACGGATCTGCAGGAGTCGACATCGCGTCTGCGCGTCCCGTGCTTGGGCATCTGCGGCGCTCAGGATGGCGCCACGCCGCCAGATCTGGTCCGCGAAACAACAGCCTTGATCCCGGGCAGCCGGTTTGAGCTGATCAAAGATGCCGGACACATCCCATGTGTCGAGCAACCCGAACGAACAACCGAGTTGATCGCAGGATTTCTGTCAGAGATCAGCCATGTAACGGCCTGATAGCTAGGCAGCACACCCATAAAATTCTTCTGTTTGACAGAGGTTTGTGATTCAATCCCGGCACATTGACAGGCGGGAGTGTCCAGATGGCACGTTCAGAC
>JBCAXJ010000108.1:0-9478 GCA_038534135.1 Pseudomonadota bacterium
GCGCGAGGCCGTCGATTTCCTGCGCTACTACGCGGTGCGTGCGACCGAACTCGACCTGCCGCCGCGCGGGCGCATCGCCTGCATCTCGCCGTGGAACTTCCCGCTCGCCATTTTCACCGGCCAGATCGCAGCAGCGCTTGCGGCGGGCAATGCGGTGCTGGCAAAACCGGCCGAGCAGACCCCGTTGACCGCATCGATCGGCGTGCGCCTGCTGCATCAGGCCGGGGTGCCCGAGACGGCGCTGCAGCTTCTGCCGGGGCTCGGGTCGACCGTGGGCGCTGCCCTGACCTCGGACCCGCGCATCGATGGCGTCTGCTTCACCGGCTCGACCGACACCGCCCAGCGGATCAACCGCGCGATGGCGGCACATCTCTCGCCGACCGCCCCGTTAATCGCCGAGACCGGCGGGCTCAACGCCATGATCGTCGACAGCACCGCCCTGCCCGAACAGGCGATCCGGGACATCCTGGCCTCGAGCTTCCAGTCGGCGGGACAACGCTGCTCGGCCCTGCGCGTGCTCTATGTGCAGGAGGACGTGGCCGAGCCATTCCTGGCCATGCTCAAGGGCGCGATGGACGAACTCCAGGTCGGCGATCCTCGATCGCTCGCAACCGATGTCGGACCGGTCATCGACACACAGGCCAAAGACGGTATCCAGGCGCATATCGAAGCAGCCCGCCGCGCAGGGCGTGTCCTGCACGAACTGAACCTGCCCCAGGGCACCGAGGCGTCCCGGGCGAAGACCCGGGACCGCGACGAGCCTCCGGGCGGTCCCGGCTCAAGGCCGGGACACTCCGGTGCGGGCCGGACCTTCATCGCGCCGACCCTGATCCGCGTGGACGGCATCGCCGATCTCGATCGCGAGATCTTCGGACCGGTTCTCCACGTCGCCACCTGGAAGCCCGAGGATCTTGACGCCACGATCGATGCCATCAACGCCACCGGCTACGGCCTGACCTTCGGCATGCACTCACGCATCGACGACCGCATCGCGCAGGCCACCGAACGTGTCCGCTGCGGCAACATCTACATCAACCGCAACCAGATCGGCGCCATTGTCGGCTCGCAGCCCTTTGGCGGCGAGGGGCTCTCCGGCACCGGTCCCAAAGCCGGTGGCCCGGACTATGTCGCGCGCTTCGCCAAGCCTCAGCGGATCGCGATCGCCCCACGCCAGATCGCGCCTGCCAACCCGCTTGACCGGGCGGGCGTGGCCGAGCTTCAGCGCTGGATCCATGCCGCTCCACCCACGGCAACGGGCCAAACCCACTCGCTGCCCGGCCCCACGGGCGAGTCCAACCGCCTCTCGACCCATCCGCGCGGCTTCACCCTCTGCCTGGGCCCCGGACGAGACGCAGCGCTGGAACAAATGACGGCGGTCCGGTCCACTGGATCGCCCGCAATCGGAGTGGCCGAGGATCTGTCCGACAACGAAGGGCTCGCAGGCCGCCTGCGGCCCAAGGATCTTGCCGCCCTGACCGGCATTCATGCCGTCATTGCCTGGCATGATGACGAAACGCTGCGGACCTACCGCCAGGCGCTCGCCAATCGCGACGGCCCGCTCATCCCACTGATCGCCGAGCAGGACATCGCCGCCCGCTGCCGGATCGAGCGCCATGTCTGTATCGACACGACCGCCTCTGGTGGCAATGCGAGCCTGCTGGCCGGTGCCGCCTGACCGCGTTTGACACCCGCATCAAGTTCGCATGTCACCTGTTGCTCTGGTCAGTCGGGAAAGCGGATGTTCGGCCACATCTGCCGCAGCTTCTCGACAATTGGGCGCAGCAACTCGACCACCGGGCTGATCTGCTCCGCCGCCCAGGCGATCTTCGCGGCATTCCAGCCCAGCGCCACGCCGATCGTCGTCACATCCGCCGCAACGCCCAGCACCGCTGCGGCGACGCTCATGATCGCCAGCATCGAGATCTTGCGCCGCCGCGCCGCTTCGTGCGTCAGCGACCTGTTCAGCACCTCGATCCGCGCGGCATTGCCCTCGACGATCTGCAGGATCTCGGCACCAAACATCTCCGCCTTCTCGGTCAGCGCCGCCGTCACCTCCTGCGGCAGGTCCTGCACCGCATCCAGGTCGATCTCGATTGCCTCGGCGGCGTCCTCCAGATCCTCCTCGGCCGGAAAATGCTTCATCATCTGCCGATGCGTCTGCTGAAACGCCGCGAACCCATCTGCGACGACCCGGGGCGTGTCCCGGTTGTCGTCGATGGCCCCACCGATCATCGCCACCAGCAGGTTGGGCGTGTTCGGAATGAAGGCGTGCAGATCCCGTCCGACAGCGTCGCGATACCGCTCGAGATACCGCCAGACATCCGGATGCGTCTGGTTCCGCCGCGCTTGTTCAAGCAGCAACTCCGCCGCCTCTGCCGCCGCGACCATCAACGCCGCCTGGCGCTCCAGGTTCAACGAGACCCGGCCCGAGGATGCCGCCGGCGACGCCCCGCGCAGAACCGGGTTGTCCGCGTCATCGCTCTGCCATTCCGGCGAAACAACGTCGGGCAGCGTGATCTCGGTCCCCCCGGACACTGGTGCCGCCCGGCCATTGAACTCGGGGTGCCGGCCATTCAGGTACCAGATCGTCTCCATCGCGCAGGCTTCGCCGCCCTTCCGGCTCAATGCGGAGAAGACGTCGTCCGCCTGCGCTGCCGGGCTGTCCTTGAAGCTGAGCGCTTTCAGCGTGCCCAGCGAACGCAACGGCGCAAGATCCGAGACCTGCGTCCCAGTCAGATCCAATCCCTGCAACCCGCTCAAATTGGCAAGCGGGGCCAGATCAGCAACCAACGTGTCGTTGAGATACAGCATCTCCAACCCACGCAATCCAGCCAGCGGCGCGAGGTCCGAGATCCGGGTGTTGCGAAGATCAAGAACCTTCAATCCCGCCAGCGTTCCGATCTCGGGCGGCAGTGCCGACAGGGCTCCGGTCAGCCCACGATCTCCGGAGAATCGTCCCGCGCCAAGATCGAGTTCCTTCGCCGCACGAGCGTTCGCGTCCGCGATGCGCTCACGGGCATGATTGTAGGCGGCCTGGCGCTGCTCTTCGGTGTAGGCGTGCTCTGCCATGCTGCCCCTTCTCGCGACGGTCGTGGACGCGATACCGAAGCGCCTTCTGTCGATCCGAATTGGCGCATGCGTCACGCAACGGGTCAAGGCCGGTGGAACCCCCTCGGCCGCGAGTCGGATGCTGTGAGCGTCCGAGCTTGAACGCCGCAGGTCTGCGCACGGTGGATCGGGGTTCGGGTTTCGGAGTTCGGGTTTCGGCCTTGAACTGGGGAAAATCTCGCACCGATGCGCGATCGCCAAAGACCGCCTCAAGGCAGCCGCATATCCGGTTAACGGAAAATTACAGGATAAAAATCACGCATTAAATCACGGGTCCATTCACCCGTGAAATCGCCGGCGGGAAGTGTGACTTGCCCACCTTAACGCCCACCTTTCGCAAGGTGGGCAAAGGCTCGGGCATCAGTGCCCCAGGATCTGGCTCAGGAACAGCTTGGTCCGGTCCGATTGCGGGTTCGAGAAGAACTCCTCCGGCTCGTTCTGCTCAACGATCTGGCCCGCGTCCATGAAGATCACGCGGTTGGCAACCTGCCGGGCAAAACCCATCTCGTGCGTCACGCAGATCATGGTCATCCCGTCCTCGGCCAGGCTGATCATGGTGTCGAGAACCTCCTTGATCATCTCGGGGTCAAGGGCCGAGGTCGGTTCGTCGAACAGCATGATCCGCGGCTTCATGCACAAGGACCGCGCAATGGCCACACGCTGCTGCTGACCACCGGACAATTGTCCTGGATATTTAGCGGCTTGCTCGGGAATCTTAACCTTCTCCAGAAAGTGCATCGCGGTTTCCTCGGCCTCGGCCTTGGGGACCTTGCGCACCCAGATCGGCGCCAGCGTGCAGTTCTCCAGGATCGTCAGGTGCGGGAACAGGTTGAAGTGCTGGAAGCACATCCCGACCTCGGCCCGGACCTTGTCCAAGTTCTTGAGATCGCTGTTCAATTCCGTCCCATCGACGATGATGTCGCCCTTCTGGTGCTCTTCCAGCCGGTTGATGCAGCGGATCAGCGTCGACTTGCCCGAGCCCGACGGGCCGCAGACGACGATCCGCTCGCCGCGCAAAACGGTCAGATTGATGTCCCGCAGCACGTGGAAGTCGCCATACCACTTGTTCATGCTGCGGATGGTGATGGCCTCCTCGTCCGAGACCTGCATCTTCGAGCGGTCGGCGTGCAAGGCTTCGGCCATCTCGATCTCTGTTTCAGAATGAGAGTTCATGGGTCGCCTCCTCAGCGATGATCGGTGGCGAGGCGACGCTCAAGCCACTGTGAATATTGAGAGATTCCGTAGCAGATCACAAAGAACAGGACCGATGCGAACATGAACAGTTCCCAGTAGATCCCCTTCCAGGCCGCGGATTCGACGACCGGCCCGCGGATCATGCCCACCAGATCGAACATCGAGATGACCGAGACCAGAGTGGTGTCCTTGAACAGCCCGACGGCGACGTTGACGATCCCCGGAATCGAGATCTTCAGCGCCTGCGGCAGGATGATCAGGCGCATCGCCTGCGGATAGTCCAGCCCAAGGCTGTCCCCAGCTTCGTACTGCCCGCGCGGCAGGGCGGCCAGACCGCCCCGGATCACCTCGGCAATATAGGCCGCCGAGAACAGCGTGATCATGATGATGACCCGCAGGATCAGGTCGAAATTGGTGCCAGGTGGCAGGAAGTAGGCCAGCACCACGTTTGCCACGAACAGCAGCGTGATCAGCGGGACGCCCCGGATAAACTCGATGAAGACGACGCAGATCCACTTGATGATCGGCATGTCCGACTGCCGCCCAAGCGCCAGCAGGATGCCCAGTGGCAGCGAGAGCGACACACAGGTCACACCCAGGATCATGTTCAGCATGAAGCCGCCCAGATCGCGCGAGGCAACCGCAGGCAACCATGGGGTCTCGGACGCAACGGCCGGAATGATGTAGCCCGACAGGATCCAGACGATGATCGCCGAGGCCACGCCCGCGCCCGCTGCCTTGGCGAAGCTGTCCTTCACCAACAGGCTGTAGACATAGTAGCCCGCAACGAAACCCAGCAGCCCGAAGATCGGGCTCAGCGTCGTGCCGCCCCAGATCAGCCAATAGGCAATGAACGGGTAGAGCCCGGTGAAGATCAGCATCTTGCGTGGCAGATCGAAGAACATCACCGGTGCGGCAGCGGCGAACAGCAGCACAAAGGCCAGCGACGGGCGCCAATACTGATCCGGTGGGTACGAAATGCCGAACAGCAACTGGTTCCAGCGCTCGGACAGGACCGAGAAACATGCCCCGACCTTGTCTCCAAGCGCCTCGCGGCACTCCTTCAGGCTGTCCGTATGCCAGATCCCGTTCAGGATCCACGGCATTGACGAGGACAACAACAAGTACACGCAGTACATGGCGACCAGCGTCAGGATCGTGTTGAACGGGCCGTTGAACAGGTTCTCGCGAAACCAGGCGATCGGCCCTCCGGTCCCGAGCGGCGGCGGCGAGGCCGGGATCTGGTCGTGCCGGACGAATGCGACGGAACGCGATGCGGGAATATCGCTCATCTCAACGCTCCTTCAGCTTAACGGCGTTGTTGTAGACGTTCATGATCGCCGAGATGCTCAGCGAGATCACCAGATAGAACGCCATCAATAGAAGGATCGCCTCGATCGCCCGGCCGGTCTGGTTCAGCGTGATGCCACCCAGCGTGCCGGTGATGTCCATGTACCCGACCGCAATCGCCAGGGACGAGTTCTTCGTGATGTTCAGGTATTGACTGATCAGCGGCGGAATGATGACCCGCAGTGCCTGCGGAAGCACGACCAGGCTCATCACCCGTCCGGGCCGGAGCCCCAGGGCCGAGGCCGCCTCGGTCTGGCCCTTGCTGATCGCCTGAATACCGGCGCGCACGTTCTCGGCGATGAACGCACCCGTGTAGATCGCCAGAGCGAACCACAGCGCGATCAGCGAGCCGCGGATCTGCAATCCGCCCTGGAAGTTGAAACCCTTCAGCGCCGGGATGTCCCAGGTCATGCCCATCATGGCCAGCAGGAGGATCAGCGGCACGAACCAGATCGCCAGAGCATAATACCAAGTGGTTGGGCGATCGCCGGTCGCTTCCTGCTGAGCCGTGGCCCAAGTCCCCAGCGCCCGCGTCCCGAAGAACGCGCCGACCAGGACCGCGAGAACCAGCGCCCAGTTCGCCGCTGCACTCTCGAAGAAACCGCTGGTGAAGTACGGGCTCGGCACATAGATACCGCGGTTGGTGAAGGCGATGATGTCCAGGAACATTGTCCACTCCGGCGTGTCGCCACGATAAGCCCGGGGCGCCGGTGCCACCGCGATCATGATCGAGAAGATGATCAGGATCCAGATCAGGACCGGAACGTTGCGGAACATCTCGACATAGACGGCCATCAGCTTGGCCACCAGCCAGTTCTTCGACAACCGCAGCACGCCCGCGACCACGCCCAGGATCGTCGCCGTCACGCAGGCCAAAAACGCCACGATCAGCGTGTTCAGGACCCCTACGACCGAGGCGCGCCAGTGCGTCGACCGGCTGTCATACTCGATGGGGCGCTGGTTGATGTCATAGCCCGCAGGCTCCCACAGAAAGGCCCACGAGATATCCAGCCCGTTGGCCTCGAGGTTCGCAAGCAGGTTCGACAGCAGGTAGCCGATTGCCGCGAACAACAGGATCAGCGCGATGAACTGCAATGTCATCGAGCGGTAGCGCGTGTCGTTCAGCAGCATCGACATGCGAAACTGGTCGCGCGGCTGCTCCGTCGTCGTTGTCATAATGATGCTCTCTGTCGTGTCATCGGTCGTCTCTTAGTCCCCAGACCGATTGTCACCGCCTCTTCTGGGCGGCTGAAAAGCAGGAAGGCCGCGACATGCGCGGCCTTCCAGGTGTCCTTAGCGGAACGGCGGGGTGTAGAGGATGCCGCCGTCTGTCCACAGCGCGTTTAGCCCGCGGCCCAGGCCGATGGCTGTGCTCGGGCCGATGTTGGCCTCGAAGATCTCACCATAGTTGCCCTGCGTCTTGACGATCCGGTAGGCCCATTCCTTGTCCAGGCCCAGCATCTCGCCCAGCGTGCCTTCCGACCCCAGCAGACGATTGATTTCCGGGTTGTTTGTTCCGGCCTTCATCTCGTCGACATTGGCCGAGGTCACGCCCAGCTCTTCTGCGGTGATCAGCGCATTCAGGGTCCAGCGGATGATGTCGCCCCACTGGTTGTCGCCGTGGCGGACCAGCGGACCCAGCGGCTCTTTTGACACGATCTCGGGCAGAACCACGTGACCGGCCGCATCTTCGAACGTTGCACGCGTCGCTGCCAGACCCGATGCGTCCGTCGTGTAGACGTCACAGGCACCGGCCAGGTACTGCTGCTGAGCTTCTGCGTTGGTCTCGATCGGGACCGGCTCGTAGCTCATGTTGTTCGAGCGGAAGAAATCCGCCAGGTTCAACTCGGTCGTCGTTCCCGTCTGGATGCAGACAGTCGCGCCGTCAAGCTCGGTGGCCGAGGTCACGCCCAATGCCTTGGGCACCATGAAGCCCTGACCGTCATAGTAGTTCACACCGGTGAACTCGAAGCCCAGATCGACGTCGCGGCTGAATGTCCAGGTCGTGTTGCGCGCCAGCATGTCGACCTCGCCCGAGGCCAGAGCCGTAAAGCGCGTCTTGCCGGTCGTCGGCACGAACTGCACCTTCATCGGATCGCCCAGCACGGCGGCGGCAACGGCACGGCAGACCGACACGTCGAAGCCAGTCCAGACACCGTTGGCGTCAGGCGCTGCAAAGCCGACAAGACCGGTCGAGACGCCACATTTCAGCTCGCCTGCCGTCTTGACGTCTTCCAGCGTCGTCGCCGAAGCGGCACCGGCCACAAGACCGGCGGCTGCCAGCGCGCCTGCGAAAAGGGTGGTTTTCATTGCATACCTCTTCCCAATACCCCGTTTCGGGGCGGGCCTCCCTGGCCCAGGTTGTTTGTACAACGGGGTCGTCCCCGCACCGACCATGTGATGGCTTGATGCAGTGCGTCAAGAACTGTGATGAATTTCTAACAAACCGTTCTGAATCAGAGCGGATTCGGCTGCCACGGCCCAGCTAGAACCAAAGAAACGGCACGGTGACTCACCCTCCGGTTGATCGCCCCGACCAATGCGCTTCAGCCAGGGCGACAGGAAATGCCACACCCGGCAGGATCTTGCGCAAGATTATAAGTCATCACTCATATGACGCAGCGTCACACGAATCATCGTCAATTGCCATCCATCTGCCTGAACCGCCCCCACCCTTCGCACCAATCCGTGACGATCGGCAGGGAAACCGTTTCGACCACGGCACTTGGGTCGGGACCAACCGGATTGCCGTGCGTGCGACCAGTGCAACTGATCACCATACATCCCCGCAATTCCGGAAGGTGCGCATCGCCCGCCGTTCTAGTCTTTGGTCCCAACACAGTGGCTGAGCATGTATCACCCGGCGCTGCCCGCAGCACGTCCGTAGCGTGCGCATCGCGCACCATTGTGATCGGCGGCGCGGGCATTGCTGCTGCTGCCCGTCAAGGCTTGAGCGCTCTGCAAGCGCTACCGTTCGAAAGAACGCACCTGCCGCAGAAAGATCGTGACCTCAGCGGCATCTGCGGCACGCATAACGATGAAGATTACCATGCGTCCGACCAAGATCCGGCATTCACTTCAACTGTTCATCGCCGCGCTGTTCTGACCGAGCCTTTCAACGACATCGGCAGCTTGAACATGACCCAACGAACATCCGCTGGGCGTAGCCGACAACGCTCTGGCGCATGCGCTGACTCCACCAGAAACGATGGAAGCGACCGCATTGCAGGAGGCAAACCTTTCGGGCGAGGAGATCTCCGGTCTTACGCTCTCGAGGTGTTCGGCAGACAGAGACCCGCCCTCTACAACCGCAAAGAACTCTCGCCGCGTCTTCGCAGTTCTCAATACATCGGCAGGTCGCGAGTGGTGAACCGATACCCAGCAATTTCTTTGGTTAACGTTAACCCGTCGAGGCGGCGTTGTTACCAAAGCGGTATGAAAGAACTACGGTTGCACTACCGTTGCGGTACGATTCCAATACGCGTCGGACAGCAGCGCAAATCGGGTTAACGACCTGCCCGGCACCCCGGGTTTCGTGACCCGGAAGCCTCAAACCAGCCAAAAATGCACTAGATCCACGGATTCTCAAGCATTTTCATCGGGTTTTAGTCAAATCCTAATCTTTCCACGGCACTCTCCCGCCGTCACGAAGCGCCCCCTCAGAACTCGATCAGAGCAATTGAGTGTCCTCGTCGAAGTCGAGCGTGTTCAGCAGCAGCGCGATGTCGCCGTCGCCGTCCATGACCAGATAGGTCCGGCCCGAGACATTGAACTCGGTGAAGCCCGTGCCGTTAAGGTCAATCAGGTCATCGCCGCCGAAGTCGAG
>JBCAXJ010000109.1:0-9248 GCA_038534135.1 Pseudomonadota bacterium
CATCCTCAACGGCGATGTCCGTGATACGGTACTGCGCCTCGAAGACCATCACGTCGTCGCGGCCCAGGAATTCGAACTGGCCCGGTGCCACCGTCCAGATCGTGTCCGGCCCCGAGATTGCCGAGGTGATGTCGATCTCGAAATCGTCGAAACCGGCGATGTCGGTGATCGCATCGCCGTTCAGCAAGATGGCCGGGCAGCAGGTCAGCGCGAAAGCGGACAGCTCGACCAGATCGTTGTCGACATCAATGACGGTGTCTGGATTGATCAGATCGTCCGGCGTGATGATGATCGGATCGTCATCCTCGAAGAACTCCGCCCCGGCAGGTGCCAGCACATCAGGAAGGTCGTTCTCGCCGGTGATGGTTACTACCGCAGTGTTCGCAACAGCGGTTTCTTCACTTGCGATGTTGTAGGTGACGGTGATCGTCGCCCGTTGGTCCACTGCAAGATCGTCGAATTGCCCGTTCGCGATGCTGAAGACGCCGGTGACAGGATCGATTTCGAAAGACAGCTCGCGCAAGTCATCGACCGCTACGATCGGATTGATGATTGTGACAGTGTCATCGGGACTCAAGGCGCCCAGGAATGCTTGCGTCAGAAGTTCGACGCTGCGATCCAAGTCATTTTCCGAGAACGTCTGGGAAACCGGAGCGACAGCAGGAAGGTCATCGTTGATGATCGTAACATCGACACTGGACGCAGCCTCGTCGACGATACCGCCAATCGGATCGACGAGTGCGACACGAACGGTTTCGTTCACTTCAACCAAGGCGTCTCCAGCAATGCTCACTGTCAGGACGCGCGTTGTCTGGCCGGGCTCGAAGACGAGGTTCTCGTTCAGAAGCGTCCCTGTCGAGAAATCTTCTGGGTTCACCGGCGCAGGCGCGATCCCCGATGTAAGAATGGTCACCGAGGCCGCATTGTCGATGGGATCGGACCGCGTGACTTCGATCTCTAGCTCGACGTCTGCACCGGTACCTTCCAACATGGCCTGCTCCGCAATTGAGAGCGCGAAGATCGCCGGTTCCGGAGGCACAGGCACCGTGAAGACTGCCAGCGGTTCGATGGCGTCCGGATCCTCGAGATCACCGGGAATGCCGTTGAGCTGGAAGATGCCGTCCCCAAGATCCACGACCTCGAGCAATGCAAGAGCCGCGGACAGGTCTTCCTCGAGGTAGATTGCCGGACTAAGCCCGATCCGATCGCCTTCTGCCGGATTGAAGTCTACGATCGTCTCGAGCGCCGTGCGGTCCGTCAGTAGGAACAGGTCTGCATCCGGTCCACCAATCAGCACGTCGAGGCCACCGTTGCCAATCAGGACATCGCGGCCTGCCCCGCCATTGAGGATGTCGACGTCTGGTCCGCCGATCAACACGTCGTCACCTTCATTGCCGTTCAAGGCGCCGTTGCCATGGATGTCTTCGTCTTCGACGCCGCCGTCCAGCGGCCCGTCACCGGACAACGCAGGCTGATAAGTCAGCGCGACGCCCTCGGGAGTTTGCGTCGCAGTGAAGTCACCCAAGAACGCGCCGAGCAGGCGGATTGTGCTGGACTCTCCAGCGGCCTCGATTGTCAGCAACGTGTCGCCGATGAAATGCGACGTCAGATCCTCGATCGGCGTACTGCCGAAGAGTTGCCCGGCAGTCGGGAAGAAGGCATCGACGCCCACGGGCCCGGGATTTGGTCCCCGGTCGCGTTCGCTCGTGATGGTTATTGGTCCCGCGGGCAGGTCCAAAATCAGCAGTGTATCATCCGGCGTGAAATCGAAAATCTCGTCGCCGTCAAACGCTGAGAGAGCGCCGGATATCACATCCTCCCCGTCTCCGAGAATGAACTGCTCATTCCCCGAATTGGCCGAGATGTCGTCGCTGGCAGCAGACCCGAACTGTAAGAATTGGGCATCTGCCTCTGGCGAGATCAGATCGATAATCACCGAGCCCCGCGCCGTGGCACCATCGTCGTCGATGATTTCGTAAAAGAACTGATCTGTCTGTCCCAGCAGAGCGGGATCCGTTGGGGCGGTGTAGATGAAGGCATTGTCTGCCTCCGAGAAGACCACGGTGCCCAAAAGGCCAGGTACGCTGTCCGGATCGATGGATTGCTTCGGATCCAGAGGTACCGGCAAACCATCTGCGCCCAGGACATATACGATCGTACCATCTGCGTCAGTGTCGTTGGCAATCGCATCTATGAGAATCGGATCGAAGGGTGCCGAGAGAACAAAACGGTCGTTCTCTGCCACGGGAACCGCATTGATCTCGAAGGAAACTGCACGGGGAATCGACCGGGCACCTTCCTCATCTGCAATCGAGAAGCTGAATGAGCCTGCGCCAGAGGCGAGACCGGTTAACATCAGGATCCCGCCCATCAGCTCTGTCTCGACCAAAGCAGGATCAGGCAGGACGTCCAACTGCAGGCTGCTGAAATCGATAGCGCTATCCACATCGTCAAAGTCGGTCACGAGGTCGAACAGCGCGAAGGCTCCCACGTCCAGGATGAACGGATCAGATGTATCGGCAGGCTCTGACACCAGGAACGGCGCATCATTGCGCGGGGCTACGTCGAGCGAGACTGTCACGACCGACGTAGTCGTCTCGCCTGCCAGAGGCGCCAGTTCGATCTGCGCCTGGTCAACGCCGCTGAAGTCTTCCGGGGGCGTGTATGTAAAGCCGAAGATCAAGGGGTTGGCCGTCGGCGCCAGTTCAAAGGTTCCTCCGGCATTCGTGTCGATCGGATCAAGCGACGCTGGGCTTGGAAGCCCTACGGCAATGGCCGCGAGGGCAGTCGCATCAAGCGCCGCTGGATCGCCTGCCAGCGCGTCCAGCAGATCAATTGCGCCCTGCACGCCCAGAACATTCGGATCCGCCGCATCTGCATCGAAGATCAGAAGACTTCCGTTGAGCGGTATGTCCTCCTCGCCGGCCAGGGTGTCCTGTCCGGCAGGGTCCAGCACTTCGATAAGCGGATCATCGGCAACTGCAAGGATCGGAATGCTGACATCGGTGGTCGCTTCCTGACCGAGTTGGTCTCGGGTGGTCACGGTGAAGGTTGCTGTGACTCCGGCGATATCCGGTGTCGGTGTGAACACGATCCCGTTGCCCGAAATCGCGGCCGCGCCGACTGGGATCGTCGTACCATCCGCCACTGGCGTGGACACCGAAATGATCTCGACATCGCCAAACCCGCCGGAACGCCCGGCGATCAGATTGACCGCAACCGAAGCATCCTCGTCCACTGAGAGACCGGTCGGCGCCGCCATCGCCAGTTCCGCCGCCATCGCGAACTCTATAAGCCCTGGTTCTGACACCCCGGCACCGGAGGCGTCTTCGATCACGTACTGGACCGTGACGCTCGCACCCGGTTCCCCGTTTGGGCCGATGGGGTTGCTGCGCAGGATCTCCTCATCGAAAAAGTTCGGGCCGATTGCGAAACCATCGAAGTTCACCGGCCCGACAACGGTGACCAAGGCCGGGTCCAGAAAGTCGGCCTGATCCGGATCGAAGTCGTTCTCGAGGATTTGATCGATTGGGATGACGTTGCCAAATCCGAAGGGGAGAATGATCTTGTCGTCACCCAGGACTGGCGCGAGACCGGTCACATTGATGGTGACATCAGTCACGTCGGATTTGAACTCTCCGTCGTCCGCGATGTAGCCGAAGCTGATTGGGCCGATGTCTGCTTCGTCCTCGGGCGCTCGGAACGTCAAGACGCCAGTACCGAACCCGGTGTTCGTGTCGGTCTGCAAGATAAGTTCGCCATTCGAAGCGTTGCCGTCTAGCAGTGCTGCTTCCTGCGCCGCATCCTCGAAGACGATATCGAAGATCGTCAGCGGATCGTCATCGGCATCCGAGTCATTGGCCAGGACATCAAACGTGATCGCCTCGCCCCGTCGCACTGACTGCGTATCGGCCACGGTCTCTGGTGCGAAGCTCACATAGCGCAGCGCAAGGCCAAGCGGCGCACCGGACGAGAAGCCATCGACGGTCGCCTTGCTGAAGTGGGTGTAGTGCTCGCCCGTGCTTGTTGTGCTGTTTGCGCCAAGCGGGTCGCTCGTCGTGATGAAAGGTGCGCTTGACGTCTCGGTCATTCGCACAAGCTCAAGTTGGAAGCGGTCCCGGTAGAACCCGTCGAGTTCCATGTCGAATGACACGAGTCCGTCGCCGGCAAACAGATCCCCCGGGTCCAGCAACCTGTCCGACCGCGACAGATTTCCAGTCGTGAACTGGAATCTTTGCGAGACCGAAACGCTGAAGCCACTGATGTCGACTTCTGCACTCCCCGAAGTGCGGCCAGTCGGATTGAACTGATAGCCTTCAAGTGACACGCTCAAATTCGTGGTCGGCGCGATGCCTCCGGTATCGTCGACTGCATCTACCTCGATGTCGTAGGAGATAATCTCCGGCGCGCCGTTGAATGCGCTTGTCGGAGACGAGGATAGGTTGATGGAAATCCCATTGAGAAAGTTGCTGTCGGTGTTGCTGGCCGTCCTGATCTGGCCACGATCGAAGTCCGTCTCATCGAACAGAGTGTCCAGGAACTGGCTAGACTGCCCGACCTGGCCGGAGATGTCGGCGTCGGTGACGATGAGTCCAGTGCTGTTCGGAACACTCAGCGTAACACCGACGTCGAGGTTGATGTCGCCGATCAGCGGAAGCCTCACGACAGGAACGGTGAAGTCTGCGTTTGCAGAGGTGTTCCCCTGAATATTCGGAAGATCCACTGGGATGATCAACCGGTCGTCCTGATCGAAGCCGTCGATCCGGTCATCCTGAAGCGCCAACGCGGTCAGGGCTGTCTGGGCAACGCTGTTGATCGGGTTGAGCGACAGCGACGATGTCGACGTTGCGCCGACTCCAATCACCGGGCCAGTGATGATCTCTGCCCCGCCATCGAGCACGAAGACAGTGTCCCGCGACGAGGTGAAGCTGCGATTGATCCCCGCCGTAGGGTGGTCCACGGTGGCTGAGAAGACGTTGTCGCCACCACCGCCGAGCAGAATGTTCGGCGCGGCTTTTTCGTCCGCGGGGGACTTGGAGTCCGCAGTCCGCATCGATGGATTGATGATCTCATCATCCAGGCCGCCGCCGGTCAGAAAGTCAGCAAATGCCCCGCCTTCCAGCCAGTCCGCATTGTTGCCTCCGAACAGCCCGACCGAACCGCTGGCGCCCCGGGCATCGAGCACATCATTGCCTTCGAGCCCAAAGTAGTTGCCTGGGGTCGTGATCGCGAAGTAGTCATTGCCGCCCGTCACCGTTGCGAGGCTCTCGTTGGAGTCGCTGGAGAAGCTTATCCGCCGGGACCCAAGCGTCGCTCCAATGGGTTGCTCGAAAAGCTCCACCGTCAATTGCTCGGCAGAGCCGTCTGGCGCGGTCCCGTTTACGACGACGCTTGGGAGCGCCTGCGTCCCGTCTTGCAGCGTGATGCGGTCCGGACGGATCAGGATATCGATCGATGCCAGGTTCGATAGCTCGCCTTCGAGATCGAACACCTTGTAGGTGACCTGGTCGAGCCCAAAGAATGGGAGGTCCTCGGTCACATCGTAGTTTTGATTGGCCGAGGCCGTATTGCCCACGATGGGGTCGCTGGAGTTCAGGCGGCGCAGTGTGACACTGGGGTTCTCTGCGACGTATTCGACACCGTTCTCAGTGAAGACCAGTGTATTTCCCAGTTTGGTCTCGAGTTCGGTCCCCAGAGGAACTGCCGCAATGCCCGCCTGGAACGCGGCCCGCGCGCCGTCCTCGTCCCCCGTGTCGACAAGGCCGAAGAGCGCGGCGAGCGACTCGGTGACCGCGATCTGCCGGCGCACCACCCCGTTGTCCGGGTCCACCGGCGTATCCACGTCGAAGTCGTTTTCAAATGGATCGAGGACTTCTGCACCGTCGCCGGGGCCTTGGTATTGCGTGACAATGTCGTCGTTGACCGCTGTGGGCGGCACATTGTTGTTGAAGATCTCGACATAGGACGCAGTCGTCCCGTCTGCTTCAACGAAGGACCCCGGCCGCGTCGTAAGCTTGGGATAATCGCCCTCGAGCGTGAAGACGCCCAACGGCGCCAGACCCCCGTCGGCCGCAGCTTGGTTGGCGAAAATCTCCACTGTTTGCGCGTTCTCGTCACCGCTGCTGACCAGAACGAACTCTTCACTGCCCAGCACGCGGACACGATCCACACGGTTCGAGAGGTTGACGATCGTGTCGCCATCAAGCTCTGACGGCGTACCCAGGATCACGTCGCCGACGGCGCTGTCCAGGTCAAACCGGTCACCCTGGTCGCTCGGCCCACCATCGACCCGGTCAATGCCTTCTCCTGGACGGATGATATCGCTGCCACCACCACCAATGATCGATTCAGCGCCAACGCTACCCAGAAAGGTCAGCCCAAGAGAACTGGCTGCAGGTCCAACCACCGAACTTCCATTGAGCTGGATCGTCAGCGGCGTCACCAGGCTGATGGGTTTACCGGCTGTTCCGGCCGTATCGCCGTCCTGTGGGCTCTGAAAGGGTTGCAGATCCCCGAAATCAATCAGGAAAGTCTGGTTCGTGAACAGGAAGTCCATGTCGAACGCACCGTCTGTGACGTCGATGATCACGGCACCCGCACCGTCGATGTCAAGGCGGTCAAACCCGCGAAGGCTTTCGGCGTTCGTGCGGACAGTCTTTGTTTCACCGCTGCCTGAGACGATGTTGAGCGTCTCGAAGTCCTCGATCAATGGATCGAGCGCGATCAGGTCGATGCCGCCAGCCTGGAAGACATCGAAATTGGCTCCGCCGTCGAAGAAGATGCCGGTCGGAACCGGCGTGCCCGGGGCAAAGGCATCGGCCACCTGAACGTTGTCGCGCCCCGCACCACCAGTCAGGACGGCTGTGGGATCGATAATCGTGTGTACTGCAGTCGCGGAGCCTAGGGTCCGTATGGTGTCCAGCCCCTCCTCACCATCCAAAAGGTTGATGCCGCCTGTTGCAACGAGGATGTCTTCGCCAAGCCCGCCGAGGAGGGTATTGTTCCCGGAAGTGTCCTCGAGATAATCATTCCCCGCGTCGCCCTCCAAAAGGTCGTTACCTAGGCCCCCAAACGCGCTGTCATCGCCGTCTCCGCCGATCAAATCGTCATTGCCAGCGTCCCCGCGCATCGTGTCCGACCCGTCTCCGCCGAGCCCGACATCGTGGCCCTCGCCGCCAACGATGTCATCATCGCCCTCTCCGCCGACAAGGACGTCGTCGCCGGCGAGTCCCAATAGCAGATCGTTGTCGTCACCGCCGATCAGCACGTCTGCAAGTGACGTCCCGGTGACGTTGTCGTTGCCGTCTCCGCCAAGCGCCAGCCCACCAAACCCATCATCGAAATTCGGATCCAACTGGACGGATATGTTGTCGTCGCCATCCAGACCCACGATAACGGCGCGGTCATTCAGTTGCTCGCCCCCTTCATCGCCAATCTGAGCAAGCGGGTTGAGTTCGATCTCGTTGATCAGATCCCGGAATGCGATGATCTCCTGCAGAAACTGTTCCAGAAGATCCAATTCAGGAAAGTTCAGGCTGTCGATGACCTCTTGAATCGCATCCTCGATCGGCTGCGTCAGATTATCGATCTGGTCTTGGATGGTGCGCCGGATCGTTTCGCGCAGCGCCGTCAAACCGACGGCGTCCTCGATCGCGTCGACCACCGAGTTCACCAGCCGCGTCACCGGTCCGAAGAAATCCAGCACCGGTTGTATAGCGTCAACGACCACGTTCAGGATCCGGCCGACATCCTGGAGAGCGTTGGCAATCGCGCCAAAGGCTTTGACATCGTCCAAAACGGTTAAATTGTTGAGAGTGTCGGCAGCGGCGTTGAGCTTGCTCTCGAGATCGTCCACGAACGCGGCAGCGCCATCCGGCGCAAGCTCGTTGGCCGTATCAACAAGCTTCTGCAGCGCTTCTTCCGCCTCAAGGATCAGGTCGGTCCGCACCGCGAACCGTGCATCGAAGGCATCGAGCGCTTCAAGCACCCTGTCGGCTACCGAGTCTGGCAACTCGAGTGTGAACGTCTCTCCATCCGCGCTGAGTTCTCCTCCCAATTCCGCGAGCAGCCGACCCTCGATGATCGATGCGACCCTGACTTCCTCATCCATGATCGCAGAGGCGACGGCCAGAATGACGTTCACGACCAGCAGTGCATCTCCGATTTTGTCGAGGACGCCGAGCACTTTGCGCGTTCCGCTCAGGCTCTTGTTCACGGCCTCAAGCTGAGACTCAACCAAGAGCAGTTTCGCGAGCAGTTGACCGGAGACGTCGCTGTAGACCTGCGCCAGGTCCTCACCCAGCCGAGCCGGACCCCGGATTTGACTGAAGGGGACTTTCGCGAGCTTGTCGAAGATGTCCTCCATCAGCTCGGCCTGCTGATAGGAGAGCCTCAGAGCCAGAATGACTGGCTCGAGCTTCTTCTTCTCGGTCTCTCGCAGTTCGTCGATAACGAACTTCGCTGTCCCCGCGATGGACGTGACGATCGACGTGACGTCGAGGACGATCTGGACACCGTCCGGATCATCACTCTGCAACTCGCTGTTTATTCTGGTTGCGGCAAAGGCGATCCCGACCGGTGAGAGAACCTTTCGTCCGATCTTGAAATTGCGCGCAAAAGTCGATCCAGTACCCATGTCTTTGCTCCCCACAGCAAATATGGTTCGTTAAAATCAGCAACGCGTAAGGGCGCAAATGCCCCCAGAATGCGCTGTCATCGTGATGCAAAAGCTCCCAAGTCCATCATAAAGTTAACAGATCGAGCGGCGCGATCAAACAGCGGTCCGAGAACTCGGCGATCCGTGACGGTTGCCTGCTCAAGGCGGTGCTGCGTCGGTCAACGATTGCAGGGATCTTAGAGATCGCGCTCCACTCGATCACTCTCGGCACGACGACGAAGCTGACGATGGAAGAGCCACATGAAAGATGGCTGCCCGTCAGATGCCGAGTGTGGTGCCTCGGTTCGACGAATCAGAGAGGGGCCAATGCGACCGAAGGCATGCGACGGATCGTTCGGCGACTCGGCGCGGGAACGTTGCGCACGCGGTGGACAACGAACAACTCATCCACGAAGGTAACCAGACAGGCTGGACTCCAGAACTAGGTGTTCAGTCCCGGCATCTTATGATCCGTATCAATCTATATCTTCGTTCTTCGTTACACGGAAATTCGCACGTAGTTCTGGAGTCCAGCCTGTCTGGTTACCTTCGTGGATGAGTTGTTCGTTGTCCACCGCGTGCGCAACGTTCC
>JBCAXJ010000110.1:0-8899 GCA_038534135.1 Pseudomonadota bacterium
GCCTGCGCAAGCCATCGTCGACCACTGGTGTCCTCGTTCCGATCGTCATGCGCTGATGTCCCGCCTGGTTGTCTCCGGCCAGCACCCTTTTTGTGCAGCGCCGATGCGTCAAGTCTGCACTCTCCCAGCAATGTGATGAGTGTGAACAAGGACCAAGCTCTCGATCGTGCCCCCTTGACGCAAGGGGACCTCGCCTCGCACGCTAATCTCTGCAACCCGACCGAGATCGGGCATATCGCAAGGGAGACATGCAATGGACAAGACTTCTGCAAAGATTTCGCGCCGCGGCGCATTGGGCGGCCTGGCGGTCGGTGCCGGGTTCACGGTGCTCGGGTCCGCCAAGGCGTCGGAAAGCGTTACATGGAAGGTGCAATCGCACTGGCCAAAGGCGTCGGCATCCTACGGCGACAGTCTGGTGGTTATCGCGGACGAACTGAAGGAAATCACGGGCGGACGCTTCACGCTCGAGCTTTACGGGGCCGGGGAATTCGCAAAAGGCGCCGAGATCTTCAACATCGTGCGACGTGGCGTCGTCGAGATGGGCACGATCTCTCCAGGCTACATTCTGGGCGAGGCCCCGATGGCGGGTCTGGCACTGGGCGTGCCTGGGACGTTCCGTGAGCCCTGGGAATTCCAGCACTACCTGAAGAACATGGGCGCCGAGGCGCTGTTCAACCAGGACCTCGCGGCGCACGGCGTGGTCAGCATGGCCGAGAAGGTCTATCCGACCGAGCTTGTGGTGTCCAAGGCGGTCGACGCAGCCGACGACTTCGCTGCAATGAAGCTGCGTTCGTCGGGATCCTACTTGAAGTATCTCGAAGCTGCCGGTGCAGCTCCTCAGTACATCGCTGGGCCGGAACTCTATCAGTCTCTGGCGTCTGGTGTCGTTGATGGCGCTCATTGGGGGGCGGCTCAGGGTGCCAAATCGATGTCATTGTGGGAGGTCGCGAAGTTCCACATGAAGCCGACCATGGGCCTCGCCATGGATACGCTGATCATGAACCAGGGCGCGATCGATGCACTGCCAGAGGATCTGCGTTTCACGCTGATGCAGCACCTGGAGACACGCTTCTGGAAGCGCTGTGCCGAGTATCAGTACAAGGAAATGACAGCGCTGGCGGCAGGAATTGCCGAACAGAACGTCGAGGTGAAGCAGTTCCCGCAAGCCGTGCTCGACAAGTTCGCCGAGGCGACGGGCGGTATCCTTGATGCCGAGCGCGCGAAGGGCGGCAATGCCGAGAAGGGCTCGGACATGCTTGTCGATTTCCTCAAGGTGCTCGGATACGCCTGATCTGAGTGCGGGGTGCGTGTCCGCGCGCACCCCGAACCTTTCCCTACGAGACAATCGGAGGACGCATGGGCGCGTTGACCACCTTTGCCCGGTCGGTGACGACCGTGAACCTGTGGATCGCGCGCGTGATGCACTGGGGCGTTCTGTTCCTTTTTCTCTTGTTGTTGGCTGATGTGGTCATGCGCAAGATCGTCGGTGCGCCCGATTCGATGTCGCAGCAGGCTTCGCGGTTGCTGTTTGGCGTCTATGCCATCCTCGGCGGCGGCTACCTCCTGGCCCGGCGTGAGCACGTCAACGTCGACCTGTTCTACGGAAGCTTCTCTCGCCGAAAGCAGGCGATCGTCGATATTCTGACGTCCTTCCTGTTCTTCCTGATGATGTTTGTGCTGGTGACGCAATCCTGGTCGCTGGCCGCCGACAGCGTTGCACGGTGGGAAGTTGATCACCTGGCGATCTGGAAGGCTCCTCTCTGGCCTTCGAAGTGTCTGATCGTTGTCGCGGCGGGCTTGCTGCTGCTTCAGGGGATTGTGAAACTCATCGCCGACATCCTGATCGTCCTTGGGATCGAGGTCGACGAAAGCGCTTTTGGGCCGGTCACGGACGGCGATGCGGAGAAGGTCGATGTCTGAGTTCTTCTCCATCGAAATCCTGACAGTCCTGTTCTTCGGATTGTTGTTCCTGTTCATCATGCTCGGCGTGCCGCTGACATTCGTGCTCGGCGGTCTCAGCGTGATCTTCCTCTACTTCGTGAAGGGGCCGATTTTCTTTTATCTGGTCGCCTCAAAGATGTGGGACCTGATGGAAACATCGGCGCTCATCGCGATCCCGCTTTACGTCTTCATGGCGATGGTGTTGGAGCGATCCGGGGTCGCGCACGATCTCTACCGGATGATGCACCTGTGGTGGGGCGGCCTGCGCGGTGGCCTGGCGATCGGCACGGTGGCCATCTGTACCATCTTTGCAGCGATGTCCGGCATCTCCGGGGCGGCTGTGGTGACCATGGGCACGATTGCGCTGCCGCAGATGTTGAGCCGTGGCTACGACAAGCAACTGGCTCTCGGGGCGATCAATGCGGGCGGCGGCTGGGGTATCCTCATTCCGCCCTCGATCCTGATGGTCATCTATGCGCTGATCACCGAGGTTTCTGTCGGGAAGCTGTTCGCGGCCGGTGTCGGGCCGGGATTGCTGCTTTTCGCGTTGGTGTCGATGTACATCGGAATTCGGTGCTACCTGCAGCCAAACCTCGGACCGGCATTACCGCCCGAGGAGCGCGGTGACTGGTCCGAAAAAGTCGCGGCGCTAAATGCCGTGTTGTTGCCGATCCTGATCATTGTGATGGTGCTGGGCGCGATCTTTAGCGGGCTCGCCACGGTGACCGAGGCCGCGGCGGTCGGTGTGCTCGGAGCGCTTATCGCGTCGGCGGTGAATCGGCGACTGAATTGGACGTTGGTGAAGGAAGCGTCCATGAGGACCTTCCGGCTGACAACTATCATCACTTGGATCGTCTTTGCTGCACACGCATACTCGACTGCCTACACGGCGATGGGGGCCGAGAGCTTCATCACTGGCTTGACCGAGCAAATTCCCGGCGGGAAGTGGGGTGCTCTGGCGTTCATGATGTTCGTGCTGTTCCTGCTCGGCATGGTGCTGGATCCGGTCGGGATCATGCTGATCACTCTGCCGGTTTTCCTCCCTTTGGTGAAGGCAAACGGTTTCGATCCGATTTGGTTCGGCATTCTCTTCGTCGTGATGATGGAGATCAGCTATATGACGCCGCCCTTCGGCTTTAATCTGTTCTATTTGCGATCGGTTGCGCCGCCGGATGTCACGATGAAAGACATTTACTGGTCAGTCGGCCCATACACTGTCGTTGAACTCACGGGTCTCTTCATCATTGTTCTGTTCCCCGGGATCGCCCTGTGGTTGCCCGAATTGCTATTCTCGGGCTGACGCATGCAGTCTCGCAATCGTTGCGCAGGTCGAAGAGATGTGCGCGAAGACTGTTATTAACGCTTGGTTAATCGGCCTCTGCCCAAATTAAGAAAGTGCAGGACTGCATCGTTGTTCGCCCGGCTTTGAAGATGACCGTCGCGCGATCATCTTGATGCGAATCGCGTAATGGGCGAACTGGTCAATCGGGGAACACATGGTTGACAACACTCACATGCTCCAGCCGACGGTTCGGCTTAGGCCAGACTGGGACATCGGTTATCTCTGCGCAATCGGAGTGATCGCGCTTTTTTTGTGCATTTCGTTTGTCGTATACGGGATGTCCGGCGTTCCGGTGATGTGGAATGCGCTCTTGGCTTTGGGCTACGGCGTCTTGGTGTTGACTGCGGCGGTTGTGATGGTCATTGGCGGCGGCGGCATGGCCGCACTTCCCTACTTCCTGATCGGAACAGCGATCTTCTTCGGGTTCGGAACGTACATATCCGTTAATGAAGTAGCGTCTAGCCTATACTTTACCGAGGGGCAGCAGATCCAGCTGCTTCCAAAGGTCAATCTGGTCAATGCGCTCGCGATTTTTTGCGCAACACTCGCTGCCGGGGTCTTCGTGTTTCGACGAGAGCGCGGTAGCGGCGACACGGGCGATGTTGAGGACAAGCTGGTTGTCCTTCTGCCCTACTTCAACTTCGTCTTGGTTGGAGCCGCGTGCGTCGTGTTTGTCGAGTGGTATACGTTTCCGCGTTTGACCGACAAAAATCTCGCTTCGGTTATGACGGTCGTTGAGATCCTGCCAGCGTTCGCGCTGTTTCTCGGGGGTGCTGTTTGGCAAAAGCTCACGCAGTTCCATAGGGCCGCGTTGTTGCTAACGATCGTGCTCGTGGCGGCAGAGGGCCTGCTGAGTGCGAGAAAAGTCACCGTGATCATGCCGTTCCTATCCTTTGCCCTGGGGCTTTGGGTGGGTGAGCGGCACCGGTTGGCTGCAGTTTTCACAGCCTGTTTCGGAGTGGTGCTTTACGTTGCGTTTCTATCGTCCGCCGTCGCACACATTCGCAGTCACACGCTCTATGATCCGAGTTTGAACACCGTCGAAGAGCGCGTGCAGATCTTTTCAGACGTCATTACGTCGCTAGATGATCGAAACATTGACGTAATCTCACAGCCTCTTCTTGCACGATTCTCGCCGACACAGTTCTCGGCGCACTTCATTTCGTCCTATGATAACAATTTTCGCGGAGACTCTCTCGACAATGCTCTTGTGGTACTGGTGCCGCGGATACTTTGGCCAGAGAAACCAATCATCAATCCTGGCAAGCACTTTGACTCTGTTTGGCGTGACATCGATTTTTTCACGGCTTTGGCGATCGGGTTTCCAGCGGAGGCCTACTGGAACCAAGGTTGGTTGGGAGTGATTGCCGTATCGACGTATATCGGATTGATGTGTGGCTGGTTCTCGTGGAAGTGGTTTCAATTCCGAAGATATGGGTGGGTCCATGGTGGGATATTCGTCATGAGCCCTTTGATCGTGAAGAGCGCGCTTTGGGTCGAGACCAACATCGTAGGCTCCTATATCGGCGGATGGGTCAAGTTCGCGCTGGCTGTTCTGGCGATTGATTTCCTGATCCGAGCGTTGAAGTTCCTCGGTGCGAGAGTACAGGACTCACTCGACCAGCAGCGGCCAATGGAGATAGCGCCGCGCTTACCTGAAAACTCATGAACGTTCAGCACTTCAGGAAAGGTGCGTAACCCGCGGGTCATCCTTGCGGACCTTCAGCGCCTCCAGGCGCGTTCCGTTCTCGTCTCGCGTAATCTCGGTGACGATCATTTCGTCCTCGGCGACCGATCCGATCTCGACGTCCCGGTCGGGTAGGATAACCCAGTATCGTTCGCCGACACGGACCACGACCTGCCCGTTGTGCTCCACCGCGGCCTGTGCCCAGGCTTTCAATTGATCGTAGAACGGAGCACCGCGCCACGCGCTGGGCCGCGCCGGATCGACGATTGCGGTCATCCGTTGCCCCCCAAGTTCCGCCGTCATAATGATTTTGGACTTCGACGGCTTCCACTCGTCTCCGAGCGCTTCGACCGTGAGCCAGCCGCAATGAAAGTCACGGCATTCGTCCGGATGCGATCCGTGGATATCGCAACTGCGTCGGGTCGAGCAATGTCTGCACCATTGTCCCGCCGGTTTTTCGAGGCTGTCGATCTTCAACAGGTTGCAGCACATGCCGCAGCCTTCACAACTTCGTCCCGCTACGATCTCAACCATCGCGTCAGACCTCAATCCTTGCGCAAGTCCAGTGCCGCGCAATCATCCTCTGTCAATTTTGCCATCAAACGCTGCGCAATCACAGAGGGTTCAGCAAGCTGATCAGGATCTTCACCCGGATGAAACCGCAGCCGCAAGGCTGTCCGCATCGGCGGGGCAACAGCGTCGTGTACGTGGACGCGACTGACGGGTGACAGCTCTTTCGCCCATGCGTTGAAGAACTCTGCCGTTGCTGCCTTTCCGGCACGGTACCCGCCATGAAACGGCCGGTTCTCGGCACTCGGGTCTGAGAAATGCACGACCGTCGCTGCGTCGGCCTTCCGCAACAGCGGATCCAGGACTCGGATCAGTCGTTGCGTGCTGCCGATGTTTATGGCGAGGATTTTTGCGAGGTCTTTCTCGTCGATATGCTCGGCGGGTGCCAGCGGAACTGCCGCCGTGGCTGTGTGAATCCATAGATCGAGACGCCCCCAACGATCGTGAATCGCTGATCCCAGACGCTCCAGACCGGCGTCATCCGTGATGTCCAGCGGAACCAGCGTCGCCGCACCACCCGAGGCTTTTATATCTTCATCGAGGGCTTCCAGCCCACCGACGGTTCGCGCCAGTGCGAGAACGTGCGCGCCGGCGGCGCCTAACTCGCGAGCAATGGCATAACCCAGCCCACGCGATGCTCCGGTGACGAGCGCAAGACGGCCTTGAAAAGCATTCTCTGACATCGGCGTTGCTTACGAGCAGGGGCTTGCCAAAGCAACCGGGCGCGCATGTCGCCTCAGTGATCTTCTATCGGAAATTCATGGCGAATTCGTTCGAGTATCTGGTCGCGCGTCTGGCGGTAAGCGGACAGCTTGTCCTCGCGCGTTTCACCCAGACCGGTTGGATCGAGCGTCGGCCAGTAAGACACCTCGACATGGAAGTCCCGCGTTTGTTCTAAAGCATGACGCTGTGCGGCTGGTGAAAGCGCGATGATCCGATCGAACGAGCTGATGTCGTCGCCCCATTCCTTCATCTGCTCAAAGCTCCGTGCCCGATGTGCAGCGATGTTGACGCCAATCTCTGCCGCCACCGTGATCATGAAACCATCGATTTCGAGATCGTCATGCACACCGGCCGATTGAACGAAGATCTTTCGGCCGTGATCGTGCTTCAGGATCCCTTCTGCCATCGGTGATCTGACTGCATTGTGGTCGCAGCAGAACAGCACCGAACCTGGCAGGGACATCGGTCAGCCCTGAAACTGCAATGCACATATAACGGTGAAAAGGCGTCTCGTGGTCTGAAGATCGGTGGCAATCTTACCATCGAGCCGGTCGAGCAGAATTTCTGCGCCCTCGTTGTGGATCCCGCGCCGTCCCATGTCGATCGCTTCAATCTTTGAGGGCGGCAGGCGTTTGACCGCGTCGAAATACTGTTCGCAGATCGCGAAGTAGTCCTTGATGACGCCGCGCAATGGCGAGAGTGACAGGTGCAACTCTGTCGGTTCCCCCTCCTGCGTGTGAATGCGCATCAGAAGCATCCGTTCGGCCATACCGATGCCAAGCCTGAACGGGCCGTGGACCGATGGTTGCCCGTCTCGCGGAACCGGGCGGAATTGATTGTCTTCGACGAGATCGAAAATGGCGACGTCGAGTTCCTGTTGTATTTCAGGAGTGCGTGCGCGTGGACGCTCCTCGATCAGTTCGACCTTCTCGATATGGTCATTCGCATGAAACTGGGTCAATTCAAGCGCTCCAATCGTGCGGACACGGACAGGCCGTGGGCCTCGAGGCTCTCTGATTTTGCGAGAGTTTCAGCGGCTGGGCCGACTTCCTTCAGGGCGGCGGGTGTCATCGATGCGAGTGTCGTGCGTTTCATGAAGTCCAGCGCTGACAGGCCCGATGAGAAACGCGCCGATCGAGAGGTCGGAAGAACATGATTGGGGCCACCGACGTAGTCACCGATTGCTTCTGGCGTGTGGGCCCCCAAGAAGATCGCGCCCGCATGCTTAACTTGGGCCGCGATTACCTCCGGATCTTTCGTCTGGATCTCCAAATGCTCCGGGGCGATCCGGTCAGACAATGCACAGGCTTCGGAGATTTCCTTGACCTCGATGATTGCGCCGTAATCCCGCCAACTTGCACGAGCGATCTCGCGACGCGCGAGGGTTTCCAGACGCCGATCCACGGCATCTGACACCGCCTGTCCAAACGCCCGGTTGTCCGTGATCAGGATCGATTGCGCATTTGCATCGTGCTCGGCTTGCGCCAAGAGATCCAGCGCCACCCAATCGGGATCGCTTTCACCGTCGGCGATGATAAGCACCTCCGACGGACCGGCGATCATGTCGATCCCGACCTGGCCGAAGACCCGTCGCTTTGCAGCTGCGACATATGCATTACCGGGGCCGGTGATTTTATCGACTGGTGAAATCGGATCTGCCCCATAGGCCATCGCGGCGATCGCCTGTGCACCACCGATCCGGTAGATCTCGCTGACGCCTGAAAGCCTGGCGGCCAGCAGCACAAGAGCGTTGGTTGCGCCATCGGGTGTTGGCGCGCAAATGATCAGCCGTTCGACGCCGGCGACGCGTGCGGGTATTGCATTCATCAAGACCGAAGACGGGTAGCTGGCCAGCCCCCCGGGGACATATAATCCCGCGGCCTCGACTGCCGTCCATCGCCATCCCAGCGTTGCTCCGCTTGCGTCAACCCAAGACGCATCCTGAGGAAGCTGCCTCTCGTGATAAGACCGGATACGCTCCGCAGCGAGTTCAAGGGCGGATCTCTCCTCGGCACTCACGGTCGCGATTGCTTCGTTTATCTCCGTCGCGCTGAAAGCGACCGAGTCCGGAGTGAGCGACAGGCGATCGAAGCGTTCGGTCAACTCAAGCACGGCATCAATACCTCTCGCACGGACATCGGCGATGATCTTCGCCGCCGCCTTGTCCACGTCATCTTCGACGTCACGCTTGAGGTTTAGGAACGTCTCGAAAGCTAAGTCGAACCCAGCGTCGTTGGTGTTGAGAAAAGTCGGCATTTCGCGTTCCGAGGCCTGATGACAATCAAAGAATTAGCGCAACATGTGCAGACTGGCGATGCACTCCTGATGCCGCTGGATCGCGCGACGGCAAATCTACCAGCGGTCGCTATAGGCTCCGCACCGAGCGCTTTCAAGCATTCCGACCACTCTGCCTGCAAACGTCGGTGATCGCGCGATCCCGCGCGTTACTTTCTGCTCCGGTCTTCGGGGAAGGGCAGGAGGAGACTCACACTGCCGACTGGCCTGAGATCCTCGCATCATTCTCGACCCATCGAGAATGTTCAACCCGGCGTCGGAGTCATACCAACCGGCACGGGCTATGACCCATGTGCCCATTCTCGCGATCCGATGGATCGGATTGACCACGGTCTTTCGAT
>JBCAXJ010000111.1:0-7964 GCA_038534135.1 Pseudomonadota bacterium
GCCTCCGGGGCGCGGGGTGCCCGATGCGAGGCCCCTCTGATAGCCGAGGACAGAGGGAGTCGGGAATGGCGTTCCGTGAGCTTATCACAAGGATGACGCAAGCTGCCTGTGCCGGGGATGGCGCAGGTGTCGCGGCCTGTTTCATGCCGAACGGAGTCTATCACGATGTGTTCTACGGAGCGTTCGAGGGCGGCGATATCGCGCGGATGATCACGGACTATTTTCACCGCGATGGCCGGGACTTTCTCTGGGACGTTCACGAAGCCGTTTCGGAAGGGCAGATTGGATTTGCCCGTTACGTGTTCAGTTTCGAGAGCAAGTTGGATAGGTGCCAAGGTAAGCGCGCGCTCTTCGAGGGGGTGGCGGTCTGCGTTCTGAAGGACGGGCTGATAAGTCATTACTCCGAGGTTGCGGACACGCTGACTGGCCAACGGATGATGGGTTTCTCAGATCCCAAGATGATCCGGTATATCGACCGTCAGACCCAAGCCTTGAAGGCCCGTACCGAGTGCGCACCGCACCTCTGATCAGAAAACCCCTCGCCGCGATCTTCCAAAATGACGTCGCACGCCTGCGAGGAAGTCGTCTTTCTTGATTTCAAAGTGCGGAACACACGCAAGAGTTGCGTTCAATCAGGCGCCACGGTCGCCCAATCCGTCAAAGCGTTAACGTAGCGTTAACGTGGCGTGATCGCAGCGTGAATTCTGACGTGAAATCCGGGGCTTAGCCAATTATGGGTATGACGCGAATCGCGTGAGTACGAGACACTTGAATCGTTCGGGAAGACCCGTGTGTCTTACCCGAACGGTACTGGGTACAACTTGTGTCAGGTGGATCATGTCGGATGGAATTGTAGAAACCATATCAGAGACGAAGGCGCAATATCGTGGCTTACGCGTTGTTCAGGCAATGGCCGATGCGCAGATGGATGAGGTCTATGCTCTTCGGTATCACGCTTATCTGAAAGAGAGCGCGATTGAGCCGAACCGCACAGGCAGGTTCATCGACAATTATGATCTGAACCGCACGTCAATCCCCTTGGGCGTTGTGAACCAGCGCGGACGGCTGGTCGGAGCCATTCGTTTCGCCGTGCAACCGCCGATGAGCCATGGGATTATGGATTTCCGCTCATCGCCGGAATTTCAAGTTTTCCCGGATGTCCTCCGGCAACTCGAACAAGATGACCGCCCGATCGCGTCCGGGGCCCGTTTTGCGATCGAGCCCGAAAACCCCCGCCGCTCGGAAATCGCCATGCTGTTGATGCTGGCGCAAGTCGTGGCCGCGCGCGCTTCTGGTGCCAAGTGGGGCCTGGCGACCGTGCGCGGGTCTCACCTACACTTCTATCGTCGCTTCTGCGCGATGAAGCCGCTTTGCGAGCCACGGCGGATGCCCAACCTGAACTACGATTACACCTTGATGGGTGTCGATATTGACGAGGCTTATGCCGACGTCATCGCGAGATATCCGAAGGCTTGCCGAGACTATTTCGAGCGTGAGCATCCGTTCTGGTCTGCCGAAATCACCCACGCACTTCCCGAGCTCGCAATGCGGGGAGCTGCGTGATGGAAGAGTTTGTTTCCGCGTGCGTTGTTGCGTTGCTTTTGTGCTGTTTTCTTGTGTTTTCAGTCGCGTCGTACCGGCATTTCGACCCCAAGGTCCGATCCTCCGGGAACGAACTGATCCGCTATTTCTCCCTGGCGGCGACGATCGGACTTTGTGGTTTGTTTGCGTTGCGTTGGCCGGCACCGATCTGGGGGGCGATTGGGGCAGGGGGGCTCGCCTTCCTGTCCCTTGCCCTGTTCCGCGCGTCCGTGCGTGCTGTCCCATCCGGCATCCTGCACGTTGCCTTCACGGATGGCAGCCCGGACCAGCTTATGACACAGGGCATCTATGGCCGTATTCGCAATCCACTTTACACCAGCTACTTAACCTACTGGTTCGCCTGGGTCTTTGCCCTGGCCATTCATCCGGCGTCACTCATCGTGTTCGCCGGTTTCATCTTGCTCTATTCCCGGGCAATCGCGCAGGAGGAACGTGTCCTGGCCGCGCGGTTCAGGGATGACTATGCTGCTTACATGTCGATGGCCGGTCGCTTCCTGCCACGGCTTCTCGGCCGATCCGGTTAGGCTTGCAGCGCGTTTCCGTTTTCCACGAGAGCCGCGATATCCTCGTCCGTCATACCAGTTTCGCGCAGAACCTCGCGTGTGTGTTCGCCCAGCGTCGGTGCGTGGGTTTCTGGCGTCCGCGGCAAGTCAAAATCCGCAGGATGGCGCATGAACTGCAAGGGTCCCTCGGTCGGATGATCATGGCGTTGCATCACACCGGAATCGACGATCTGCGGGTCTTCGAGCAGGCTCTCCATTGTGTTCACTTCACCACAAGGAATATCGGCATCGCGGAACAAGATCAGCCACTCGGACGTGGTCTTTGACGGCATCGCCTCGTCGACCATCTGGTAGAGATCGCGAACCCGTTTGGAGCGTTCGGTCGTGGTCTGGAACCAGTCTTCCTGCATCACCTCCTCGCGCCCGATAAGCTTCAGCATTTTGGGCCAGTGCTTGTCCGCATAGGGAAGGACCGCGACGAAACCATCCGCGGTGCGATATGGTCGACGATAGGGGTTCATCAGGCGCGCATAACCGGGCGGCCCGATTGGTGGCTGGTGCGTCTGGCCCTGTAGGTGCTCCGTCATCAGGAAATAGCTCGCCGTCTCCATCATTGGAAGTTCGAACGAGACAGCCTTGCCGGTGCGTTCCCGGTGTAAAAGAGCCGACAAGACACCCTCGACGATGAAGAGACCGGACAGCTTGTCGACGATGATCTGAGGAACGAACCGCGGCGCTCCTTCGGCATCGGCGTTGACAGATGCAAAACCCGACAACGCCTGCACGACATCGTCGTAAGCGGCGTCGTTCTCATAAGGACCACCGCGTCCAAAGCCGACGGCACAGCAGTGGATCAGCTTCGGAAACCTCGCGCACAGCGTCTTGCGATCCAGGCCCAAACGGTCCAGTGCCTGACGGCGCATATTGGTGACGAACACGTCTGCCGTCTCCAGTATCTTCAGGAGCGCGCCACGGCCTTCGTCGGACTTCAGATCCAACACGACCGAGCGCTTGCCACGGTTGGAGTTCAGGTAACCAGCACCCATGGCGGGTGATTTCATCGGCGCGATGTGGCGAACATTGTCGCCAGCAGCGGATTCGACCTTGATCACATCCGCGCCCAGCACGGCAAGTTGCGCTGTCGCGAATGGCCCCATGATGACGGTCGTCAGATCGACGACCCGAATTCCCTGCAAAAGCGGCGTCAAACGTATTCCTTCCGCAGTTCTGTCTTGATGATCTTGCCGTTGGCGTTTCGGGGCAGGGGATCGGTCCGGAAATGTATCACCTCCGGCACCTTGTAGTCCGAGAGCCTCTCACGCGCGAAGTCCTGGATCTCGGCGGCCAGCGTGTCGGATGGATGCGCGTCCTTGGGAACCACCACTGCGTGGACACGTTCGCCCAGAACCGGGCAAGGTTTGCCGATGATCGCCATCTCCAGCACGTTTGGGTGGAACGAGAGCTGGTTCTCGACCTCGATCGAGAAGATCTTGAAGCCACCCCGGTTCAGCATGTCCTTGATCCGGTCAAACACCCGAACAAACCCGTCTTGATCCAATGACCCGATGTCGCCGGACTTCCAGAAGCCCCCGACGAAGTTATCGGCATTGGCCTGCGGGTTGTCCCAGTATCCCGGGATCACGTTTGGGCCTTTCATCCAGATCTCGCCCTGTTCACCCGCCGGAACCTCGACGCCGTCGGGATCCATCACCGCAAGCTCTGAACAGTGCAGAACCAAACCGACGCAATCCGAGTGGCTGGCAGCGCAGGCGGTTGGATTCATGGTGGTCGGTGATGTTGCCTCGGTCGCGCCGTAACCGTTCATCAGCCCGATATGCGGCACGCGGCGCGCCATTTGGGCAATGGTTGCCTCGGGCATGGGTGCACCGCCATAGCCGCCGATCCTCCAGGACGACAGATCGTATCTGTCGAAGTCCGGATCCAGCAGGAAAAGGTTGTACATCGCCGGTACGATCAACGTGTGCGTCACGCGCTCTCGCTCGATCAGCTTCAAGCAGTCGGCCGCTTTGAATTGGCGCAGGAAGACGATTGCACCCCCGCTCGCCAAAGCGGTCGAGATGTTGGCGATCAGGCCGGTTACATGGCTTGCTGGCACAGCCATGAGATTGCGATCTCCTGGTCTGAACTCCATCGACTCCGCAAAGTGCAGCGCCGAGTGCACGATGTTCAGATGCGTGAGCATCGCTCCCTTGGGCCGTCCGGTGGTCCCGGACGTGTAAAGGATGACCGCGCAGTCTTCCTCTACGACCACAACAGGTTGAATAGGATCGGCACCGGCCAGGTCCGCGTAGTCCTCGGCGCCTAGCGTCAGCCCGTACGCCGACCAGACATGGCGGACGGTCGGGATATCGTGTGTCTCTGGTATGTTTCCAGCCAGATCCGCATCGAACACAATCGCTGCCGCACCGCACTGTCCGATCGCATAAGCGATCTCGGGCGCTGGCTGGCGCGGGTTCATCGGCACGCAGGTTATTCCAGCACGCTGGCAGGCTAGCAAGACCTCGACGAACGCGAAGCGATTGCCCATCAGAAGTGCGAGCCGGTCGCCCTTCCCGATCCCCGCGGCTGTCAGACCACCTGCGATCCGCGCGGTCCTCGCCTCCAGTGCTGTATAGGAGAGGACGCCTTCATCACCGACGAGCGCGTCTTGCTCGGGATGTGCCTCAACGCTGTCCGCAAACAGCGCGTGGACCGATTTCGGACGATCCGCGAAACACCAAACCACCCGGTTGTCGAAATGCACTTCGCGACGCAGTGCCACGTTCTGCTCGGTGCTCCAGTGCCGGCCGCGCACGGTCTCAGGCTCACTTGTCGAGATAGCGAACGCCACCGACAGACCAGTTCCGTTTGTCGTGTTCCTCGACGATGACATGCGTCGCTTCGGGCGGCGTTCCCAGCACGTCCGACAGAGTTTGGCAGAGCCGCTCCTGCAACTCCTTGACCGTCTCCTCGGGTCGCCCGGCCAGGATATCGACACGGATCATGGGCATGATCTGAACTCCCTTGACGCGAGCTTATGACGCCCGCAGCCTTGCCCGATATCTGCCATGACCGGGACCGGCGACCAAACAAGGATATGATCATGAGCGACTGGGCGGCGCAGAAACACCATACCGATGTGCTTGGCCTCAGAATGGCGCATGTCGAAATGGGGCAGGGCGATCCGATCTTGTTCCTGCACGGCAATCCGACGTCGTCGTTCCTGTGGCGTGAGGTCATGGCGGCAATGGACGGTCTGGGGCGTCTGATCGCGCCCGACCTGATCGGTTGCGGAGATTCAGACAAGCTGCCCGACAGCGGACCGGGTCGATACACGATTGCAGAGCACGCGCGCTATCTCGATGCATGGATCGACGCTCAGATCCCCACCGGCATAGTAACGCTGGTGATCCACGACTGGGGCGGTGCCCTGGGCTTCGATTGGGCGCGCCGCAACGCCGACCGCGTCCGTGCAATTGCCTACATGGAGACCATCGTTCGTCCGATGGACTTCGACACGGAGTGGCCCGAAGCCGCGCGCGGGATCTTTGGAGGGCTGCGTTCGGAGGCGGGCGAGGACATGATTCTTCAGAAGAATGTCTTCGTGGAACGGATCCTACCGGGTTCGATCCTGCGGACACTGAGCGATGCGGAGATGGCCGAGTACCGCCGCCCGTTCGTAAATCCCGGCGAAGACCGGCGCCCCACATTGACATTCCCGCGCCAGATCCCGCTATCCGGCGAGCCCGCAGACGTGGTCGAGATGGCGCAGGCGTACTTCGACTGGCTCAGCGCCTCGATGGTTCCAAAGTTCTTCGTGAACGCGGATCCGGGTGCAATTCTGATCGGCCCCATGCGCGAAAGCTGCCGGGCATTTCCCAATCAGCAGGAGATCACGGTGGCAGGCTCGCATTTCATTCAGGAGGATTCAGGAAACGAAATCGGGACGGCGATCAAGGATTGGCTAGTTTCCAGCGTTTCATGAACAAAAACAGCGTCTTCGCAGGCGCACAAAATTTAAATAATTGAAATACTTGACATTTCGGCTGACTGAGGGCATCTGTTTGACACCAGTTGACCCGCGACAGCGCGAAGCGTTCTTAAGACGGACGCCACGTCCCGGGACCAATTCCATAAATCTTACCCGTTCCGGCCGCGCCCGGGGCAGGGATCATGGCCCCGCCATCGTGTGAACGACGGCAGTATGGGGCGACAAAGGACGTCTTTTGACAGAAGTAACTTTCTCCGGACTTGGACTCTCCGATCCGGTTCTGCATGCGCTCGAGACGCGCAAGCACTCAATTCCAACGCCGATTCAGGCGCGCGCGATCCCCGAGCTTATCTCTGGTCGTGACATGCTCGGCATCGCTCAGACCGGCACGGGCAAAACCGGCGCCTTCACGCTGCCGATGCTGCACCACTTCGTGCAAAACCCGCGCCGCAAGGATCAGCGCGGAACCCGTGCCCTTGTTCTTGCGCCGACGCGTGAGCTTGCGATCCAGATCGGCGATGAATTCAAGGCCTACAGCTATAAGATGGGCCTGCGGCATACGGTGATCTTCGGCGGCGTCAGCCAGAAGCCGCAGATTGAAGCCCTGAGGCGCGGCGTTGATGTGATCGTTGCGACGCCCGGTCGCTTGCTCGATCTTATGAGCCAGCCGAGAGTCGATGTCGGCCTCAACACGCTCGAGTATCTGGTTCTGGACGAAGCCGACCGTATGCTCGATATGGGCTTTATCAATGACATACGGAAGATTCTTAAAGTCATCCCGAGTGATCGGCAGACACTGTTGTTCTCTGCGACCATGCCCAAAGAGATCGCAAAGCTCAGCGGTGATGTGCTGAAAAACCCGCTTCGGGTCGAGGTGACACCTCAGTCGACACCGATTGACCGTATCAGGCAGTCCGTCCACCACGTCGACATGAAATCCAAACGGACACTGCTTGAGAATCTGCTCGACGATCCGGATTTCAACCGCGTGATCGTCTTCACACGCACCAAGCATCGTGCCAATCGGGTTGCAGAGCACCTGGGCCAAGCTGGCATCGATGCCGCAGCCATCCATGGGAACAAGTCGCAGTCAGCGCGACAGAACGCCCTGAAGGCGTTCAAGTCCGGATCCATGAGGGTTCTGGTCGCCACGGACATTGCTGCCCGTGGTATCGACATCGACAGCATCAGCCATGTCATCAACTACGAACTCCCGAACGAACCCGAGAGTTACGTTCACCGGATCGGTCGCACGGCGCGAGCCGGGGCGTCAGGTGCTGCGATCTCGTTCTGCGATGCGTCCGAGCGTGGATATCTTGGCATGATCCAGAAGACGATCGGCATGAAGATCGAGGTTGTCGGCGATGGCCCAGTCGGGCCGGATCAAGCGCCACCGGTCCCAGGCGCCAACCGTCAGCAGAAACCGAAGGCAAAACCCACGGGCCAGCCCAGGCGGCGTGCTCCGGCGAAAGCCGATCGGCCTGATGGTGCGAAGCGCAGCGATGGACGTCCGGCAAACACCCGGCGCAGACGTCGGAAGCCTAAGAACCGGCAGGCAGCGTCTCCAGCGCAGTCTTCCAACTGATAATCACCATGTCAGGGCTGCACGAGCGGCCCTGACATGACCTACAATATTTAACATAATAATCATTATCGATTTAATTGATCAGCGCTAGCGAGCCTAAGGACCGATCAATCCCCGTCGGGTTCGTAGCGATACCGGAAGTCACAGTGGCTCTTGCCAGACATGATGGTCTGCGTCCGGTCCAGTTTGATGTCAGGATTGAACCCGGTGCAGAACGTGCCATCCCGGTTGCAGCTCAACAGATGTCCGATGTCACCCAGACCCATCTCGCGATACATTTCGG
>JBCAXJ010000112.1:0-7714 GCA_038534135.1 Pseudomonadota bacterium
GGCTCTGCTTGGCCAGGTGCAGCCCCTGCATCGAGCCCCGGATGCGGCTCCAGCCATCCCGAAAAACCTCGCCCGTGACGGCATCGACAGCATCATTCAGCCGCATGGGCAAACTCCCTCAGCGCTGCCGTGGCCTGCAGCTGCATGGCGTCCCGACGGCGGCGCAGGAGCAGATCGATCTCGTCGGCGGAATCCAGGATGAACCGCGCCAGCCCGCGCATCTGCGCGAGGCGCAACTCGGAGAACTCGGCACTCGCGCCGCCAACGGCCCCTTTCCCCATCCGGTTGGCCTTCGTCATCTGCTTGGCGATCTGTGCGACCCCATTGCCAACCTCGTGCAGAGAGGCGCGGTAGCGCGACATCTCTGCTGCCATCTGCGCGTCCGGAACGAACACCCCGCCTGCCGCCTGAATGAGCCGCCGCAGCCCCTCGGCCCGGCTCTCGATCCCGGCGTCGGCTAGCACCTCGTCGAGCGCCTCAAGCTCCGAAGCCGTGACCTTCACACTGACCGCGGAGACCGGGATGGCTGCATCCGTCTGGCGCTCGGCATCGGCTTTGAGCGTGTACTGGATCGCCCGCGGCGACACGCCAAACCGCTCGGCCAACACGGATGTCGACACACCTTCCGCAGCCTCGCGAACGATCTCCATGCGGTTCGCATCTGTGAGACGTTTTGAACGAGACATGCGAAGAAAGCCCCCCTATTTCCTGCCACCTTCATACAAGGCTGCCCCACCATACGATACTATACCAATCTGTCAATAATACACTTACGTTGCTTCTGGTCTCCGCAGCCTTGTATTCCGCTTCACGCCGAGCACCATAGGTGCGAGGCCCTGCCTCCCTCACCATCAAGAACCCCACCTGTCCAATGGGTCCCCTTCTCCAGCCCCGCCCGAGGGTCTGGCCGAACACGCATTTGTTCGGACGGAAACGCGGGCAGGCGCAAACCCCACCGACAGGGCGGACAGGCAGGGTCAAGGAGGGCCAGATTTGGCTTGGCCAAATCTCTGCCGCAAAAACCGCCAGGCCCGGCCTGGCTGTTTTTGGGGATGGCCCCCTTGAGGCTGGCTGGCTGCTCTGTCGCGATTCCTTTGATCTTGGCGGCGTTCGACCCACGAACGAGCAGCGACCGACACCTGGGGGTCGCCACCGGCAATCAACCCCGCCGGTGACGGCGTCCCTGGAACAGGGAAAGGGCCGCCTGATGGCGGCCCATCCTCGTCAGAGGATTTAGTCCTGAGGTTCCCTCGAGCTCGGCGGGAACATCACCAGCTCCGAAACCGCGACCGGGAAGTCGAGCTTGAGGCTGAAGAACTCCGAGCCGTCCCCGTTGCGGGTGTTGCGGAACATGGCGCCCACGCGTTGGAAGCGGGTGCGTTCCTGGCCGTCATTGTCGGTGAATTTGACTGGGACGGTGGCGACGTAGTGGTTGGTCATTTGGGTCTCTCCTTTTTGCGATGGGGATCTCACAGCACGGGGGCAAGAGGCCCGGTCGCAAGCGCAAATGCGGAGGGTCCGCGCCAAAGGCGTGGAAGCCGTATTTGTGCTTGCCGAAGCGCAAGCGGAGGGCACGGCCGGACCGACCCCGTGCGATCCCCATCCATGAGTAAAAAAGGAGGGACCCAAATCTGTGCCGCCACTTTGAACCCGCCATCGATCCCGTTGATCCCGATCTGAGATGGCTTGGTTCGTTCTAATCTAACGCACGTGGATAATGATCCGTCACGCTCAAGACATGGCAGGTCAGCGTTCAGCCGCGAGCGAAGATCCGTCGTCTATGTCGGGTGAGTGCCCCTGCTATCGGCACCAGGGTTGAGGGCGTGAGGGACAACTGGTGCGGCCACATCGGTATGGCACGGCCAAACCTTCAGCGATGAGCGTACTTCCCACGTCCCGACCGTCAACGAACAGCGAGCCACAGAACCGCCCGAAATTGCACTGATCCGTGCCTTCAGTCCCGGGCCGACAGGAACAGGCCACGCGCTCAAATTCAATTGACGCCGCACCCCGCACCAATTGATCAAGACGCGCTGTTGCGCGTTCCCCGACCTGCCGCTCCGCAGTGCAGGACGGTCTCCATGTCTCAGGCGCGTTAAACCCGACGAGTCGCACGTTCGCTGTCATGCCTCGAACATCGATCGTATCACCATCAATGATCCGTATATCGCTGGCTCGAAGCGACCGGTCCTGGGAGGCGGGTCGCTCTGCAGGTGGCGCCGCCGACGACAGGAAACCGGAAGACATCCAGCCCGTTCCCAAGTTAGACCGAATTTGGGTCCACTGCCCTTCATCGCGAAGCTTTTCGACGCGGGTCCCTTCGCTCAAGACGCCCATCACGGCGTTCGAGGTAGACGGCCCAGCACGTTGGTTGACACGTGTCCCTGTCACATAGACGTAAGCGGTGTTTGCCGTTTGCGATGTGGGCAATGCTGACGGACTGTAGGGTGTGGATCGTGAATTTGATGACTCAAACAATGATCCAACCAACGCGAAAAACGCGACAGCAATAACCAACGGCACCATGATTTGGCGTTGAGCCTTGCGCACGGCACGCCGAGGTGCGGTGATCGCGCGGGTCACGGAGATCGGACGGGGTCTCGCCTGTACGGCTCTGGAGCTGCGCTTTGGTGCTGGTTGAGAAGTGCCGTCGTCGGCAGCTGACCTTGTCTGGGCTGGTTTTTCCCGTTCCAGTTTCAGGACTTTGTGCAGGCTGGCATACTGAGCTTTGCTAAGACGCGTCTCCGTCCCATATCGCTGAAACCGTTCAGCCATGTTTGTGAGAAAAGACACTTCCCAATCGTTTGCCTGCCCAGACCGCAAACGCGCATCAATGCGCGATTGAATCTCTTTGGTGCGTTCCGGAGAAAAAGGCATCGGGGAAAAACCTGGGCGGGTGTTGAGCTGCGCAACAAATGTCTTCTGCCGCACGACCATAATAAGCTGTGATTGCATCGAGATACCATCCAGTCATTCCCAAAAACCAGATTGGCCAGATTGCAATCACCAAGACTTTCGATGCCCATTGCTGGAGTTCACTGCGATACCCCTGAGGTTCGCGCACCTCTGAGAAACGAAGAAAGGGCCGCCCTTAGGCGACCCTATCAATTACATCTCCGCGGTCTTCTTCGCCGGATCAGTGACCCGCATTACCGTCAGCCCTTTTGCCTCGGCCTTCTGTCCGAGGTTCAGCGCCACGCCATTGCCGCCGAAGAGAACAACCCCCGTCGCGGCAAACTTGTCGTCCAGCATCTCATCGTTGCACTTGAACGGAGCCGCCCGCCCATGGGCGGACCAGCGCGGATCGAACCGCGCCTGCGAGACCCCGCGCGCCCGCGCCCAGCGGGCCGCGATCATCTCGGCCCCGTGCTTTCCACCCTTGTGGCAGAGGAAGATCTCCTGATTGCGGTTTTGTTTGATCCGCTCCCGAACCTTGTCGAGCGTATTGAAGATGACGTCGATATCGGTCCAGTCGGTTGCGCCAGAGACAATCAGCGGCACGCCTTCGACCTTGGACTTCGCGGCCGTCTCGCGATCATGCTGCTCCAGAAGCTGCCGGGCCTCGAAGACGGCCCCGGTCTCCTGCGCCCGACCACTGGCGCGTGACCCTGCCGCCGGGATGAAGGCATGTCCCGTCTCGATCTCGTAGCATTCCGCTGCTGCTTCGCTCATCACCTCGATGGCGCCTACGATCTCGCGCAGCTGCAGAAAGCGCGCCTGCGCCTCTTCGAGCGCGGTCTCGGCGATCTCCGACCCGTCGTGGGATTTTGCCAGCGCGCCGATCTTGTCGGCGGTGCGGTCGACCTCCTTGCCGAGCGCCACCTTGCGGCGCTGCAGGATCGTGGCGAGCCCATGGGCCAGCGGTTCGATTTCCGCCTCGAGGCCGGTCCCGCGCAATTGCCCGAGCAGGGTCTCGAAGGTTTCGCGGATGATGCTGTCCTTCAGGATGTGATCTTCCGGGATCGGCAGATGGGCGTCCTTCTCGGTCAGCCCGAAAAGCTCGATGGTCTCGTAGGTGTTCGCTTGGTCGTAAGCCATTTTGGTATCTCCAGATGTTTGACTGACCACCACGTGAGTGTGGTGGCATGGCCGAATGTCTGGTTTCCGAATCTGCCCGGGTCAGGGACGGCGCAGCCGCCGGCCTGCCGGGCGCAAAAGTTTTCCACGCGCAGCACCCGATACATGCGCGCGCTCACATACGGGACCGCCCCGCGCCATAGGCCCCGCCCTCGCCGAAAAGTTTTGTGATCCTTGACGCGGGCTGATTTGGGGGCCATCCGGAGGATATGCTTCCACGCTCATGTGTGTGTGTTTTGACGGTAGGTTTGCCCGACCCGAGCAGGCAAACGGCGTGACCGGACGCGGAAGACGGATGGAGCGGCGGGATCGTTTTGCCTCGCAAAACAGACCAGAGCACAATCCGGCGGAGCGGCCGGGGAGCGCAGTGCTCGCGAGGCGGGCAAACCGGGATGCTGGCGCTACGCCGCGGTGAGGCCGAATGGCCGAATGCGCGACGGACCGCAGGGCCGTTCTCACCTGCGACACGCGAAGCCGAGCAAGGGAGGCCGGAAGGCAAAGTCTCAGGTCGATGGTCGAGTGCACAAAACCGACACACTCCGCGTGCAAACCGCGCAAATTGTCTGGTCTGTTAAAGGGTTCGGATGTAGAAAAGACCCTATCAACGCTGAAAATGATCAATCAGAAAGAGCAGTTCGACCTTGGCTTCCGCCCAACAACTCATCGGTCTCGTTAAGAGCCACGCAGAAGGGGACGCTGATCGTTTTTTCGATCTGGCGATGCAACTCTCTGCAGCCGAAGAACAGAAGGGGCACACCCGGCTGGCCGAACAGTTGCGGCAATGGGCCGAAGCGGGACAAAAACCGCCGGCGAAGCGTACTCCTGCCGTCACCCCAATGGCGACACCTCGCGGCGATCTAGCGGAGTTTCTTGCCGCGAGCTATCCGACCGAGCGGCTCGTCGATGTAATCTTGCCGGACAGGATCGAGAGCGAACTTGCCCATCTCGTTGTCGAGACACGCATGCGCGAGAAGCTCGAAGAAAAGGGGCTAAAGCCACGGCGGCGCGTTCTTCTCTCCGGCCCTCCCGGGACCGGCAAGACCCTGAGTGCATCAGCGCTTGCCGGGGAGCTGCAATACCCCCTCTTTTCGGTCATGCTCCACGGGCTGATCACGAAGTTCATGGGTGAAACAGCACAGAAGCTGAAAATGGTCTTCGATGCGATCAAGACCACTCGCGGTGTTTATCTTTTCGATGAGATTGACGCTCTAGCGGCAGCCCGGGGTGGCGAGAATGATGTCGGCGAAGCCCGGCGGGTCCTGAACTCATTCTTGCAATTCCTCGATGAGGACACAGGACCTTCGATCGTCATCGCCACTACGAACCTACCAGGAATTCTCGACCGAGCTGTACTGCGCCGCTTCGATCTCGTGTTGCCATATGTGATGCCCGACGGCCCCGCGATCCGGCAGGCGCTCGAACGCCGTCTGATCGGTTTCTCGCTCGCTCGCATGGGATGGAAGCGGGTGACGGATGTCGCCGAAGGCCTCTCGACGGCCGATGTCGTGGCGGCGGCGGAAGATGCCGCCCGACGTGCTGTGCTGAAAGATACCGACAAGATTGCGACACAGGATTTGCTTGATGCCCTCGAACGCCGACGGTCGCTCCAAGAATTAGGGACGGACGACAATGGCACGAGATCTTCGACACTTCCACCTTCGCAATCTCGGACAACCTCGCCCATTCCAAGCAAAGGGCGGGGGCGGGTCCAAAAGACCAAGTGATGTCCCCAATCGCGCCGCGCACGCTCAAGCGCTGCTTCAGGCTATTGATGCGCTGCCGGATATTCCGGCCACTGACCTTCCCGGCGTTTATCTGGAAGTCAGCTCCCGTGTCGACGAGCGCCTGAAAAGGGACAGCCTAGACGCCAGTGGCCTGACGCTCCTTCGCGTCGCCGAGACGCCTGATCCGGGTGTTGCTCAAGAGCGGGCAACGGTCTTTGCGACTGCCAAAGGTATCGAAAAGCTGCGCAAGAAAGTTGAGCAGTTCCGAACGGAGGATACACCCGATCGAGAGAAGGATGGTGAGGTCGTTCCCGGTCGCCCAAGAAACGCGGACCTAGTCCAGAGCGTGGCGGCAGTTACCGAAGCTGGCCTTCGTGCCCTCTGGCGCAGCCCGCCAGACAAATTTCCAGCGGCGGATCTTGCGACTGTCTGGGAAGTTTGGCTCGAACCGGAGATGACTGAAGACTTCGTTGCTGCGGCGCCCAACTATGGCGTGGCTGTGGGCGCGGATCGGTTGGAGTTTCCCGAAGATACCATCCTGGTCGTGCAAGCCGATCGCAATCAGCTCGCCCAGGCCGTCCGCCGAGTCGGCGGCGTGCGCGCCCTTGCTGCTCCAACCATCACCGCAGATTTCTTTGACGGCCTGCCGGTGGACGAACAGGCGCAGTGGGTCGATGAGCTTACGGGCCGGACAACATATAGCGACAATCCCGATCCTGGTTACGTTACGCTTATGGATACCGGCGTCAGTCGGGCTCATCCTCTCCTTCAGCCTGCGCTGAGCGCTCAGGATCGGCATGCCGCCAACCCGGCTTGGGGACTGGAGGATGTGAAAGGCCACGGCACAGAAATGGGTGGTCTCGCGCTCTTCGGAGATCTGGCGCCAAAACTGCATCAGGCGAACCCAGTTTCTGTCGCGAACCGTCTGGAATCCGTGAAGCTCTTGCCTGATGCCGGGATAAACCCGCATCATCTCCTCGGCGCGGTGACCAGACAAGCGATCAACGTGGTCGAACAGGTCGGCCCCCGGCGCCGTACTTTCACAATGACAACGACGACGGGTGAGGACACCCCGCATGACGGGGCCCCGACCTCGTGGTCGACGGAGCTCGATCAACTTGCCGCCGGTGTTTCAGGTGAGGTGAAACAGCAACGCCTGGTGCTTGTCTCGGCCGGGAACACCGACAACTTCACTTTCGGTGCCGGAAACTACCTCGACCGATGCGATCACGAAGACAACGAGATCGAGTCGCCGGCGCAGGCTTGGAACGCGCTGTCTGTCGGTGCCTTTACCGAGAAGACCGTGCTACCTGTCGGCGAACCAGCCCAAGCGCTTGCACCATTCGGGGATCTATCGCCTGCGTCGCGAACGGCATCCTGGTCGTCCCATTGGCCCAACAAGCCGGACGTTGTGCTTGAGGGCGGAAACTGGGCATTAAGCGCCATGCCACCGCCGATGCGGCATGGATGGCTGTCTCTCCTTTCGACGCACCACAATTATCCGGTGCGGTCCTTCACATTCACCTTCGATACTAGCGCTGCGACGGCTCTTGCAGCCAAGGATGCGACCGAGCTCTGGTCGGACTACCCGACGCTTTGGCCCGAAACGGTTCGCGGGCTTTACGTGTCTTCAGCACGATGGTCACAGCAGATGCGAGCACATCTACCTGCCCAAGCGAAGAAGGGGCACTACACGCCGCTCTTCCAGCGCTATGGATATGGCGTTCCCGACATGGCCCGCGCCCGCCGCAGTGCGTCAAATGCGCTAACACTCATCGTTGAAGACACGATCACGCCCTACGGGATCTCTGAAAAGACTGGCGGTGACGTTCACAACGAGTTGAAACTTTTCGCCCTCCCCTGGCCCGTTGAGGCCCTGCGTGCGCTTGGCAATTCTGATTTGACATTGCGGT
>JBCAXJ010000113.1:0-7236 GCA_038534135.1 Pseudomonadota bacterium
CAAGGATCGCACAAGTGTCTTGATCAACCCCCGACGGACGACGACCGCCAGGACGAGCGATACGATCGCAAGCAGGAACGGCAACGCAATCCGGTCACCGACACCCATCATGCCCGAGTTTTCCAGCCGGCCCGTGACCTCTCGGCCAATGATCCGCATCCGGAAGCTGACCGAGGCCCACATGTTGCGGATTCGGTCCGGCAGCACGGGGCTTTCGCCACGGGTCAGAAGCGTCTCGGTGAAAAGATCGCGCCGGGCGTCGTTCAGGCGATCCGATAGTGTCGTCGCGGTGGCCAATGCAGTCTGTGCCCGGCGTTGCCGTGCGACCAGGGTGTCAATCTCGGACTGCAGGCGCGCGCGCTCCGCGGCGATCGTGGGATCTTCGGTCTCGTCGCCTTCTGCCGGGACAAGGGGGGCTAGCTGCGTCTGAAGCGGCGCAATGAGTTCCTCGGTCTCGGATTCGATCAGCGACAGCGCCTGGCGCTGAATCTCGATCTTGGCACGCAATTCGTCCAGCTTGCCGCCGGTCGCGCCGCCGCGATCAAGCGTCTTCTGAATATCGTCTGCCGTCTCGGCAAATCGCTCCAGCACCTGATCGGCAATCGGCGCCTCGGGTTCCGCCAGAACCGGGCTCGCCATCACGCACCAAAGCAGTGCGAAGACCGCAATTACCGAGGAAACTAATCTCATGCCGTTCGCTTAGCTCACGCCCGCGCCGATGGGAAGTGTGCAAGTGGATGCCCTGCGACTTGGCGTTCTGGAGCGGTATTTTTCCAATTGATAAATTTTTATCATTCGGTCAGAGTTTTGATATGCGCAGCGAACGAGGATCAAGATGACCCTGCAAGCCGGACGCCTGAGTGACGCGCAGATCGCGCAGAATTTCTCCGACCTGCATCCGCCATTGAGCGATCACGAAGCGCTCGTCGCCGCGGACCGCTGTTACTTCTGCCATGATGCGCCCTGCGTGACAGCCTGCCCGACCACGATCGACATACCCATGTTCATCCGGCAGATTGCGGCGGGCCGCCCGCGCGAGGCGGGAAAGACGATTCTGGACCAGAACATCCTGGGCGGCATGTGCGCCCGCGTCTGTCCGACCGAGGAGTTGTGCGAGGAAGCCTGTGTCCGTGAAGTGGCCGAGGGCAAACCGGTGCTGATCGGTCAGTTGCAACGATTTGCAACGGATGCCGTGATGGCCGCGGACGGCCACCCGTTCGAGCGGGCGGCACCGACGGGCAAGACCATCGGGATCGTCGGCGCAGGTCCGGCGGGCCTTGCCGCGGCCCATCGGCTGGCGATGCATGGCCATGACGTTGTGATCTACGATGCGCGCCCCAAGGGAGGCGGGCTGAACGAGTATGGGATCGCCTATTACAAAACCGTCGACGGGTTCGCGCAGGCCGAGATGGACTGGCTGTTCGGCATTGGCGGGATCACGCTGAAGACAGGGCAGCGGCTGGGCGACACTCTCAACTTCGACGCTTTGAAGTCGGACCATGACGCCGTGATCCTGGCCATCGGACTGAACGGGGTGAATACGTTGAACGTACCGGGCGAGGACTATCGGCAGGTGTCGGACGCGGTCGAGTTCATCGAGAAGGTCAGGCAGGACCAACTGGACACCGTTCCCGTGGGCCGGAATGTCGTCGTGATCGGCGGCGGCATGACGGCTATCGATGCGGCCGTCCAGGCCCGCCTTCTGGGTGCTGAAACGGTCACGATCGCTTACCGCAGGGATCGCGGCGCGATGGGCGCCAGCCGCTACGAGCAGGACCTCGCCGCTTCGAGGGGTGTCACGATCCGCCCCAACCTGATGCCGGTCGAGATTGCGCCGCACGCCATCGATCTCGCCTACACCGAGGCGAGCGCAGAGGGCCTCCGGGCAACAGGCGAGACGATCACGTTGCCAGCGGACCAGGTATTGGTGGCAATCGGCCAGGCTCTCGACGATCCACTGGGGTTAGAGCGCACGGGCCGCAAGATCACCGTCGATGCCGAAGGGCGCACGTCTCAGGATGGCGTCTGGGCCGCCGGCGATTGTGCCTCGGGCGGCAATGATCTGACAGTGACGGCGGTTGCCGAGGGCAGGGATGTGGCGCAAGCGATCCACCGTGCGCTCACCCTGTGATAGACTGATGCTGCTTCGAAATAGCATCGGAGGGACGTCATGACGGACTTGGAAGATCGCGTATCGGCGCATTACACGACAGAAGACCTGATCGGCCGGATCAAGGCAGCGCTTGCAGCGGCGGGGGCGGATCCCGACGCACCGACGCCTGCGGACCTGAAGCCGGTGGACGAGTTCCACACGGGCGGGCTGGCGGCGACCGAGGCGCTGCTGGAGCAGGTCTCGATCACACCGGAGACGCGGGTGCTGGACATCGGCTGCGGGCTGGGTGGTACGGCGCGGTATATCGCGGACCGGCACGGGGCGGCGGTCACGGCGTTCGACCTGACGCCGCTTTACATCGACGCAGCGAAGGAGTTGACCGCGCTGGTCGGCCTCGAGGCGACCTATCATGTGGGATCTGCGCTGGAGATGCCGGTCGCGGATGGCTCGGCGGATGTGGCGACCATGTTCCATGTCGGCATGAACATCGAGGACAAGGCGGGCCTGATGTCCGAGGCAGCTCGGGTGCTGGCCCCCGGCGGGGTCTTTGCGCTGTTTGACGTGATGCAGATGGGCGAGGGAGAGCTGACCTTCCCGTTCCCGTGGGCCGAGGAGGCTGCGTTCTCGTTCGTTGAAGTGCCGGAGCGGTACCGTGAGGCTGCTGCTGCTGCCGGTCTGGAGCCTGTTGCGGAGCGCGAGCGCAAGGCCTTTACGCTGGACTTTTTCGAGACGGCCTTTGCGGCCGTGGCAGAGCATGGCGGTCCGCCACCCTTCGGCATTCACCTGCTGATGCGCGAGACCGCTGGCCAGAAGATCCAGAACTACGTGACCTGCGTGAAGGCGGGCCTGCTGGCACCCGTCGAGATGATCTTCCGGAAACCGGTTTAGGGAGCGCGCGATGATCAGCCACGTCACGTTTGCTTCGATCCCGGTCACGGATGTCGACCGTGCCAAGGCGTTCTGGGTTGAAATCGTCGGGTTTGACGAGACTTACGATGCCGAGGCCAAGCCCGGGATGCGCTGGACCATGCTGACACCGCCGGGTGCCCAGACCGCAATCCAGTTGCAGCTGGTCGAAGCGATGCCCGAGACCGAGATGCCCGCCCTGCCGCTGGTCGCGCCCGATGTGCCCGGGGCGGTCGATACCTTGCGCGGCAAAGGCGTCGAAATCCTGTCCGAACCCGGCCCTGCGCCGTGGGACGAAACCATGACCATGGCAACGTTCCGCGACAGCGAGGGCAGCAAGATCCTTCTGGTCTCACGCTAGGGAGAGCGAGATGGCATTCATCAGCATGTTTATGGCCCCGGTGCCCTCGGGCAATCGTGCAGCCTATCTGGATCATGCCAGCAAGGCAGCGGAGATCTTCAAAGATCTCGGCGCCTTGGAGGTGGTCGAGACTTGGGGCGTCGATGTCCCGCCGGGCGAGGTGACGTCGATGCCCATGGCCGTGAAGCTGCAGGACGACGAGACCGTGGTGATCGGCTGGATCCGCTGGCCGTCGCAGGAGGTCGCGAACGAAGCCTGGGCGAAGATGGAAACCGATCCGCGGATGGCCGAGCTCGCCGAGATGCCGTTTGACGGCAAGCGCATGATCATGGGCGGCTTCGACGTGATGCTGGAGGTTTAACCGTTTTGAAACCGTCGGTTGCCATCGCTCTCCGCACTGTCCCGGGCTTGACCCGGGACCGCTCCGAGAGTTTGAACGCAAGCGAGATTGAACGTGGTGCGCAGGTTCTTCGTCTACATCCTGGTCTCCCGCTCGGGCTATGCGCTCTATACGGGGACGACCTCGGATCTGCGGCGCCGATTGGATCAGCACCTCCTGGGGAACACAGGCGCGCATACGCACAAGTATCGGCACAAAAAGCTGGTGTGGTTCGAGCTTCACGAGACACTCGAGCAAGCGCACTTGCGGGCGAAGCAGATCAAGCGGTGGCGCCGCGCCTGGAAGCTCGACCTCGTCTCGAAGACCAACCCGAACTGGCGGGACCTGGCGACAGATCTCCCGTGCTGAAAAACAGCAGCGCGTCACGGCGGTCCCGGGTCTGCGGAGCAACATTTCATGTTGCACCGCGCACGGGACAGTCCGGCACGGAACCCGACCCTTTCCAATCACTGGAGGCATCCGATGGCTGACATCCGCAACGACTTCGTGGGCATCAAGTCGCCGAACCCGTTCTGGCTGGCGTCGGCGCCGCCAACGGACAAGGAGTACAACGTCCGCCGGGCCTTTGAGGCCGGTTGGGGCGGGGTGGTCTGGAAGACCCTGGGCGAGGAAGGTCCGCCGATCGTCAACGTCAACGGCCCGCGCTATGGCGTGGTCTATGGCGCCGACCGGCGATTGCTGGGTTTGAACAACATCGAGCTGATCACCGATCGGCCACTGCAAACCAATCTCGACGAGATGAAGATCATCAAGCGCGATTTCCCCGATCGCGCGCTGATCGCCTCGATCATGGTGCCCTGCGAGGAAGCCGCGTGGAAAGCCATCCTCCCCCGCGTCGAGGAAACCGAATGCGACGGGATCGAACTGAACTTCGGCTGCCCGCACGGAATGTCGGAGCGCGGCATGGGCTCGGCCGTCGGCCAGGTGCCGGAATACATCGAGATGGTCACCCGTTGGTGCAAGCAGAACACCCGCATGCCGGTGATCGTCAAGCTGACGCCGAACATCACGGACATCCGCTATCCGGCGCGCGCGGCGCATGCCGGCGGGGCCGATGCGGTCAGTCTGATCAACACCGTGCAGTCGGTGACGTCCATCAACCTCGACACCTTCAGCCCCGAGCCGATGATCGACGGCAAGGGATCGCACGGTGGGTATTGCGGCCCGGCGGTGAAACCGATCGCGCTGAACATGGTTGGCCAGATCGCGCGCGATCCGGATATGCAGGGCCTCCCGATCAGCGGTATCGGCGGGGTCACCACATGGCGCGACGCGGCCGAGTTCATCGCGATGGGTGCTGGCAACGTCCAGGTCTGCACGGCAGCGATGACGTATGGTTTCAGGATCGTCACCGAGATGGTCGAGGGCCTGAATGCGTGGATGGACGAAAAGCGCCATGCCGATCTGTCCGCGATCCAGGGCCGCGCCGTGCCCCAGTTCGTCGAATGGCAGAACCTGAACCTGAACTACGTAACCAAGGCGCGGATCGATCAGGATCTCTGCATCAAATGCGGGCGCTGCTTTGCGGCATGTGAGGATACCTCGCACCAGGCGATCGTCGTCAAAGAGGGCCGCACTTTCGAGGTCATCGACGACGAGTGCGTCGCCTGCAATCTGTGCGTCAACGTCTGCCCCGTCGAGAACTGCATCACCATGGAGGAACTCGCCCCGGGCGCGATGGACGAACGGACCGGCAAACCGGTTTCGCCCGAGCATGCCGACTGGACGACGCATCCGAACAATCCGATGAAAGTGGCGGCGGAGTAGTATGTCTGAAGTTCTAAAACGCCTTAAAGAAAGTACCAATCCGATCGAACAAGAGATGGCGGCTGCATTGGAGCACTTCCAGAGCTCGAAGCGAGCTTCTGGTGAACATCCTGGGCTTGGGTATGAGCCAAGAGACATCAATAAGTATGGAGCGGTGGAGGTTATTTCACGACGTGTACAGAAAGGCGCAAGCGGTTTCTCCTCGGTCCCTTCGGAACACACCTATGAAGCAATCGTCTGCCGATACGCCGGAGAGTTTCCAGAGGACGTAGTTGCCATCGCGAAAACGCGTTTGTCGACCTTCCAAACTCAAGAATCGACCTTCGATCAAGACGAATGGCAAGAGAGAACCGATGCCTTGCTTCTTGGGAGTCCTGAAAACTTGAACGGCGCCCATGGGTCGGTTGCTCCAGAAACCAAGGAAGTAACTTCCAGACAGTTTAAGCGCGATCCTACTGTTGCCGCCTATATCCACCATATCGCTAATGGCACGTGCGAGTCTTGTCGTCAGAAAGCGCCATTCGTCAAAGCAAACGGGCTTCCATTTTTGGAAATTCATCATGTTGTCCCTCTGAGCCAAGGAGGCGCTGACAAAGAGTGTAATGTAGTCGCAGTATGTCCAAATTGTCATCGAGCGCTTCACCTTGCAGAAGACGCAAAGAACAGGACTAATATGCTGTACGTGAGTATTGAAAGACTTTCGCAGCGGACAAATTCAAATGACTAAATATCAGTGTAGACATTATGAACAACGTAACTGGGATGGTTAACTGCTCACCACATAAACGAGCGGGATAAAGAGCATCGTCAGGAGCGTGAACGCGAACAGAAGCAGGGTCGCGTTGTCGACATCGCCCAGGCCGACGCGGGTCAGGACCTCGCGATAGGTCGATCCACCGGCCTTGAGGCGGTTCTGGCGTTCGATGCGTTCCAGCGCCTTGCGTTCATTGGCAGGTGTCGACGGGGCAGACGACGACGGCGCTCCTTGAGCGCGTTGGAGCTTGCGCGCGACCGCTGCCTCCCGGATGGCGGAGCCTTTTGGCGGTTCCGCGCGCTTGTCCCGGCGGGCGCGTTCGGCTGCGCGGATCTTGCGATCGATCTCGGCCTTGCGGACAGCGTCGATATCGTTCTCGGTCATGTCGCCTGCGCCTCGCCCGGATCCCAGACGACCGTGCGGATCGGCGTCGGGCCGTCGCCCACGGCGGCGTTCAGCTCTTCGGGACAATTCGACAACACGGCGGTGACGTCCATCTCGGCCCGCAAGTCGACATAGTCTCCCGCGCGGGACGCGCTGTCGGTTATCTGTGCTGCACCATCTGCGCCGACGGGCACGTTCATGAAGAAGTTGACGTTCGGCACCACATGTTCCGGGCCAAGACCGTGCCGGGCCATCTCGCGCTCGAGGTTGCGCTGGCAGCATTCTCCGTTCACCTGTCCGTAGCGCACCCGGTCCACGTCGAAGGAACAACACCCGAAGATCGTGTCGTGCCGCCCGACCGTGTCCGCGGTGATCGTCATCATCGGCCGGGCAAACTGCGAGTACAGCACCGAGCCCGCGCCCAGATAGATCTGCTTCGGGATTTTGATCGTGTTCTGCATGTGGTAGCGCTCGACCTGATCCTGATGGGGCCGCGCCCCGAAGCACAGAAAGTCGATCGCCTGCTGACCTTCCAGATCGATCAGCCGCAG
>JBCAXJ010000114.1:0-7213 GCA_038534135.1 Pseudomonadota bacterium
CTCCCGCCTGTCAATGTGCCGGGATTGAATCACAAACCTCTGTCAAACAGAAGAAATTTATGGGTGTGCTGCCTAGCCGATGTCATCGACGACGGGCTCAGCATCCCGCAGCGGCAGTGACCCAATTTCGTGGGTACTTCACCGCCATGTCCGAAGAACCTCCAACTTCGGATGTCCACCAGGATTCTCTGCATTCAAGGATGCAGCGCCCGGGTCTGCGCAACTACGGACGCTCCGGTCGCTCTCTAGTCTCCCCGTTTCCTGCAGTAGCCTTCACCACCAGATCATCGCCTTGGTCACGCCAAGAGGGGACTTCGCGATGCATGTGCGGAGCCGCAGCATCCAGACATTCGCGTAGGGTCCCGGTTACGGCGACTTCTCTACGTTATCCTGATCACTCACCCAACGATCGGCATAAGTACGACCGTTCAGACGCGAGGAACGAGCGACTTGTTCTCGACCTCTGGCCGTGTCTATACTTTCGCCTGACCGCGAGGGAGAGCTGGTGTCGACCAGCGCCGAAGGAGCAACCGCCCCGGAAACTCTCAGGCAACCGGACCAAGCGGCCAACGGACTCTGGAGAGAGGCGCGATAGCGTCCGCCGAAGGGATAACGATCTCAGGCAAACAGACAGAGGGGGCGTCAAGCGTGGCAATACGACCGCGCAGAAAATGACGCCGGACTGATCGCACATCGCCCATTCCGGCCCGAAAAGGGGAGAACGGACGTGTCTGATGGCTCGCTGCAGCGTGTCCCACTGAACGATCTGCACCTCGACCTGGGCGCGAAGATGGTCCCGTTCGCCGGGTACGAAATGCCGGTTCAGTACGCCATGGGCGTGATGAAGGAGCATCTGCATACCCGAAGTGCGGCCGGTCTGTTCGATGTCAGTCACATGGGACAGGTCATTCTGCGCGGCCATGACCTGCGCGACGTGGCATTGGCATTCGAACGGCTCGTCCCGATGAACGTTGCAGATCTGGCCGAAGGACGTCAGCGCTATGGCTTCTTCACGAACGATTCAGGCGGGATCGAGGACGACCTGATGTTTGCCAATCGCGGCGATCATCTGTTTGTCGTCGTGAACGCGGCCTGCAAGGCGCAAGACATTGCCCGGATGAAAATGGCGCTCGAGCCCGATGTCTCCGTCGAAGTCGTCACGGATCGTGCATTGATCGCCCTGCAAGGCCCGAAGGCCGAGGCAGCGCTGTCACGTCTGAACCCGGACGCAGCCACGATGCGGTTCATGGATGTCGCGACGCTGGGGCTGGCAGGTGCCGAGTGCTGGGTCTCGCGGTCCGGGTATACCGGCGAGGACGGTTATGAGATTTCGGTGCCAACAGACGCGGCAGACGCATTGGTCAGGGCGCTTCTAGCAGATGATGCGGTCGAGCCGATTGGCCTTGGCGCGCGGGACTCGCTCAGGCTGGAAGCCGGTCTTTGCCTGTATGGAAACGACATCGATGCCGGAACGACACCGACCGAGGCCTCATTGACCTGGGCAATCCAGAAAGCGCGCCGCAACGGCGGAGATCGTGCAGGCTGGTTTCCCGGGTCCGAAAAGATATTGGCGGAACTCGAGACCGGTGCACCGCGCAAACGCGTGGGCCTGAAACCCGAAGGCCGTGCCCCGATGCGCGCCGGGGTCGAACTTTTCGCCGAGCTGATAGGCGGCGATGCCATAGGTCAGATCACGTCAGGGTGCTTTGGCCCGACCGTGGGCGGCCCCGTCGCTATGGGCTATGTACCCTCGGCCCACGCTGAAAACGGCACACGGCTCTTCGGCGAGTTGCGGGGAAAAAGGCTGCCGATCGCCGTTGCGCCGCTGCCGTTCACACCACCGGGATTCAAACGATGAACAGACAAAGCAACAACAAACTGGGGGATAAGACGTGAAATTCAGTGAAGAGCACGAGTGGCTGCGCGCCGAAGGCGACATCGTCGTTGTCGGCATCACCGAGCACGCAACCGTTCAACTGGGCGATCTCGTCTTCGTTGAGCTGCCCGAAGTCGGTACAGAGGTGAAAAAAGGCGACGAAATCGTCGTAATCGAGAGCGTCAAGGCCGCCTCGGATATCCTGGCCCCGCTGGATGGCGAAATCGTTGAAGTCAACGAAGCGATCGTCGATGCGCCTGAAAGCGTGAACGCAGACCCGATGGGCCAGGGCTGGTTCTTCAAAATGAAACCATCGGATCCGGGGCAAATGGACAGCTACATGGATGAAGCCGCGTACAAGGAATTGATCGCATAACGGGCAATCTGCCTGATCCGTTTTCCAGACCAACCGCGCCGAAGGTCCGACATGCCATTCACGCCGACTGACTACCTACCTTACGACTTTGCCAACCGTCGCCATATCGGTCCTTCCCTCGCCGAGATGGACGACATGCTCGCAACCGTTGGTGCCGACAGCCTGGACGCGCTGATTGACGAGACCGTCCCCGCCAGCATTCGGCAAGAGACCCCGCTGGACTGGGGTAAGGCGAAGTCAGAACGCGAGTTGCTATTCCACATGCGAAAGACGGCGTCGAAGAACAAGGTGCTGACCTCGCTGATCGGTCAGGGGTACCATGGGACGGTTACGCCGCCTGTGATCCAACGGAACATCCTCGAGAACCCGGCCTGGTACACTGCTTACACGCCCTATCAACCCGAGATCAGCCAAGGCCGTCTAGAGGCTCTGCTGAATTTTCAGACGATGGTCAGCGACCTCACTGGATTGGAAATAGCAAATGCGTCGCTGCTGGACGAGGCAACCGCCTGCGCGGAAGCGATGACCATGGCGCAACGGGTGTCCAAGTCCAAGGAGACCGGATTCTTCGTAGACGAGAACTGCCATCCGCAGAACATCGCGGTCATGCAGACACGCGCGGACCCTCTGGGGATAGAGATCATCATCGGCGACCCGAAGACCCTGGACGCATCTCGGGTCTTTGGTGCGATCTTTCAGTTTCCAGGGACCTATGGACATGTGCGCGATTTTAGCGACCAGTTAGCGGCGCTGCACCAAGCGAAGGCCATCGGCGTCATTGCCGCTGATCCGTTGTCGCTGACGCTGCTAAAGGAACCCGGTGCGATGGGAGCAGACATCGCTGTCGGCTCGACGCAGCGTTTCGGAGTTCCGGTCGGATACGGTGGTCCTCACGCGGCATACGTCGCGACCAAGGAGGCTTATAAGCGAGCGTTGCCCGGCCGGATTGTCGGAGTTTCGATCGACAGCCAGGGCAATCAGGCCTACCGGCTCGCGTTGCAGACGCGTGAGCAGCATATCCGGCGCGAGAAGGCAACGTCGAACGTGTGTACGGCGCAGGCGCTGCTGGCGGTGATGGCGTCTTTCTATGGCGTATTCCACGGGCCGGAGGGTCTGAGGGCGATCGCCCAGCGCATCCACCGCAAGACTGCGCGTATGGTCGAAGGCTTGCGGCAGGCAGGGTTCGTGACCTCTCCTGCGACGTTTTTCGATACGATCACCGTCGAGGTCGGCCCGTTGCAGGCCGCGGTCATGAAGTCTGCCGTAGACGAAGGCATCAACCTGCGCGCTGTCGGCGATACCCGGATCGGCATCACCCTGGACGAACGCACCCGCCCTGCGACGGTCGAGGCGGTCTGGCGCGCCTTTGGCATCAACCGGCACGACAAGGACTACACGCCGCATTACAATATGCCCGATGTCTTGATCCGCGAGAGCGCGTTCATGACCCATCCCGTATTCCACATGAACCGGGCCGAAACCGAAATGATGCGCTACATGCGGCGCCTCGCCGACCGGGACCTCGCACTTGACCGGGCGATGATCCCACTGGGGTCGTGCACCATGAAACTGAACTCGGCTGCCGAGATGATGCCGGTGAGTTGGCGCGAATTCGCGTTGCTGCATCCGTTCGTGCCAGAAGAGCAGGCCGAGGGATATCTCGAACTGATCGAGGATCTGAATGCCAAGCTTTGCGATGTAACAGGATACGATGCGATATCGATGCAGCCGAACTCGGGCGCCCAGGGTGAATATGCAGGTTTGCTGACCATCCGCGCCTATCACCGGTCACGAGGCGAGGATGAGCGAAACATCTGCCTGATTCCAATTTCTGCGCATGGTACCAACCCGGCTTCCGCCCAGATGGCCGGCTGGGCGGTCGTAACCGTGAAGTCGGCGGAGAACGGCGATATCGACCTCGAGGACTTTCGCGCCAAGGCCGAGAACGCAGGCAGCCGGTTGGCTGGGTGTATGATCACCTATCCGTCGACGCATGGCGTGTTCGAGGAAACCGTGCGGGATGTCTGCGAGATCACCCATTCTCAAGGCGGTCAGGTCTATATAGACGGGGCGAACATGAACGCGATGGTCGGGCTGAGCAGACCCGGCGACTTCGGTGGCGATGTCAGCCATCTCAATCTGCACAAGACCTTCTGTATTCCCCATGGTGGTGGCGGTCCCGGTATGGGTCCAATTGGCGTGAAGGCCCACCTGATCCCGCATCTGCCCGGGCATCCCCATACTGGGGGCAGCCAGGGACCGGTATCTGCCGCTCCCTTTGGCTCGCCGTCGCTGTTGCCGATTTCGTGGGCCTATTGCCTGATGATGGGTGGCTCCGGGATCACACAGGCCACGCGTGTCGCCATTCTGAATGCCAACTACGTCGCCCGGCGCCTGTCGGTCGGGTATCATGTGCTGTTTACCGGACCGACATGCCGGATCGCCCATGAATGCATCATCGATACGCGCCCCTTCGAGAAGTCGGCGGGCGTCACGGTCGAGGACATTGCCAAGCGTCTGATCGACTGCGGCTTCCATGCGCCGACGATGAGCTGGCCCGTGGCCGGGACCCTGATGATCGAGCCGACCGAAAGCGAAACCAAGGCCGAGCTGGACCGCTTCTGTGACGCCATGCTGGCGATCCGCGAAGAAATCCGTGCGATCGAAGCAGGCGAGATGGATCGCGAGAACAATCCGCTGAAGAACGCGCCGCACACGATGGAAGACCTGATTCGCGAATGGGACCGCCCGTATTCGCGCGAACAGGGCTGCTTCCCGCCGGGCGCGTTCCGCATCGACAAATACTGGCCACCAGTGAATCGGGTGGACAACGTCTGGGGGGATCGGCACCTCTTTTGCACCTGTGCGCCAGTAGAAAGCTACTCGGACGCGGCGGAGTAATCTGCAACAGTGTTCGGCGCTAGGAGGAGTGATCCATCGTCAAAAAAATTGAACGCGAACGACGAATTTCGCGCATGCATACTCGTATCCGGTTCTGCCAATCGCACTTGTTCATCTTTGACGGTGTGCAAAGTTGTGGCTATCCAATTCGAGTTATAAACACTGCAGTGATGTTGAAGTTCGCTGATGAAATCGCTGTATCTGGTTTTCGGCGCGAATGTCGGAAAAGCTCAGCTGCCCAACATCCCGGCGACGTCTTAAATTGTGTAGCTTTCTCGGACGCCTCTCGCTGTGATTGCGGTTGGATCCCGTAGGCTGCCTTGCGTCCGAGAAGCCGCAATGCACGAAATCGCATGATATTTGAGCGCTGCCTTGGCCGTTGCCCTATGGGGATTTGTGACTGCGCACAGGATTTGGGATTGGGCGTGACATGCCCGAGCCCCCGCTCTGAGTTCCCGGTCTGGCAACGGGATTGACAGGTTTCGTAGATTCACCAGCGCAAAAGCGCTGTTCGGTCGATACTTCTATAGTTTGGCCGCGCCCCGGCGCAGCGCAGTGGTGCCCCGGGATTTGCATCTCCGGGATCAGCGTTCGTTGGGCCTTTACGATTTTGGTCGGTGAGACTGTCCTCATGCCCCCGCCGTCGGCGTCGGTGGTGGGGCCCTGGGCTGGCATCCGCGGGGAAAGCTTTCGATGATGATCAAGCGGCCACCGCAATGGGGGCATGGCAGATCGAGGGTGCGGGGTTGGTCACCGGCATCATCGGTGGCGTCGCGCTGGCTCTTGTCCTGATCTGGCCTCTCTGACGGGAGCAGTCCCTGATCTTTTCGATATTGGCGGCCGCGATCCGGCGCGGTCTCGTTCTGGGAAGGATAAGCAATCTGATGGCAGGTCCGGCAAGCGAACACCGCACCACCATGCAGGACAGCAACCCGCCTGCGACATCCCCAGGCTGGGCAGATGAACCATTTCCGGGAACCACCGAAATTGCATTCGGTCGACTCCAGGGTGACCGGGTAGTCCATCTCGCGCCAGTCTTCACCGTTACCGCGCGTCTTGTAGAGCAGGCGAACGACGCGATGTTCGACGCGTACGTGGATGGATGCGGTGACCGCGCCATCTAAGCTCCAGTTCCACCCAAATTGATTGCCCGGATTCAGAAGCCCATCACGGTGCCAGTGGCGCACGTCGATGCTTCGGAAGTTGCTCGTCGTCTTGCGCGCATCGAAATGCCAGCGCCGACCGCTGCCAATGCCACCCATGCCCACCTCCCGATTTAACCGAAATCATTAGGCAATTCATAAAGCTTGATCGGTTGCATTCAAACATCGGCGGCTTGCTGATGGTCTGACCAGTAGCGCCTTCGTTCGCGTGCATTCGCTTTTCGGCATCGTTCTCGACAAAATACTGCGTCGGCGCGCTTGTGCAGGCCGATCTCGCCACGGCACCACCAGCATCGCCAGTTATCCCGCCGTAGATTCATCGAAATGGCCTTAGCCCGAGCGTCCCGGTTCTGCTTTTCGTTTGAACCGACCTTGGCACCGAACGGGAAATACCACGCTGGACCGATGCGATACGAATACCAGATGCGACCGTCGTCCTCGATCTCGATGGCGGATGGGTCTGGTGCAGGCACGTTAACTCCAACCGTTTTCTGTAAGGTCATAGACGGGTCAAGCTATTGATATCACGGTCAACACGTAACTGTCTCGCCATCCTGCGTCGAGACGACCACTTCTTCACTTTCAAGATAGCGGCAACGCGCCGTCTTCCGAGGACGTGGCTCTTGCCGGAACAGACCGGGCGGATTGATTGAAGTCAGCCCGTCTAGTGATCAGCCGTATCACACGACAACGCACTTCAGTGTGTCAGAAGTCACCGTCCAATCCTCAATGCACTTTCTGCCGCTTTCGGGAGCCCCCCGTTTGACAATGCGCGCGAATTCACGATCTGCCCCCCAATAGCTGCCGTTCGGCCAACTGGCAGGAAGCGCCATCGCACTAAATCGCTTCGCGATAGTGGCGAGCGTTGTGGGGCGCTGCGCAGAGATGGCGTGCATT
>JBCAXJ010000115.1:0-6760 GCA_038534135.1 Pseudomonadota bacterium
GCCCACCTGTCATCCGGTCCTTGCCGGTGCCGCCGAGCAGAATGTCCGCGCCGTCTCCACCTTCGAGTGTATCGTCGCCTGCCCCTCCGAAGAGGGTGTCTGTGCCGGACTCGCCCAGCAAAAGATCATGACCGGCCTGGCCTTCGAGATGATCGTCGCCATCGCCGCCAAAGAGGTTGTCGCGGCCTGTTCCGCCCGCGATCTGGTCTTGCCCGGCGCCGCCGAACAGCTGATCGGCCTTGGCGCCGCCGTCCAGCATGTCGTCGCCGTCACCACCGAACAGCGTGTCCTTGCCGCCACTTCCCAGAAGGACGTCGTCCCCGATATCACCCAGCAGGCGATCCTGGCCCGCGCCACCGTCCATGATGTCGTTCCCGGCGCCGCCGTTCAGCGTGTCCTTGCCGGCCCCGCCGATGAGCAGGTCGTTCCCGGCGCCGCCGACCAGATCGTCCGTGCCGTTGCCGCCTTCGAGCGAATCGTCGCCATCGCCGCCGTCGAGATCGTCGCGTCCGAAACCGCCGAACAGAATATCGTTGCCCGCGCCGCCGTTCAGGAAGTCGCGCTGGTAGTGTCCATCGAGAAGGTCATCGCCTTCGCCGCCGTTCAACCGGTCCCAGCCGTTCCCGCCGAACAACTGGTCGTTGCCTGCTTCGCCGTTCAGGTAGTCTGCAGCCGCGAAGCCGCGGACGATATCGTCGCCGCCGCCAGCGTCCAGCGTGTCGGAAAGCGCGCCGAGGCGCAGATCATCCGAAAGTTCGGTTGTGAAAGCGCCCGTGATCCAGTTGTTGGTGCCGTCCAGCGATTCGGGTGGCGCGTCCGAGAGCACGATGGGCGCCCGGCCTGAGACGAGGACACCGTCGCGGAAGACGCGGTATTGCTCTGCAACGATCAAGTCATCGCCAAGGTGCACGATCCCGTTGTCGCGCGCGCCTTTGGGGACGGGCCAGGACAGGTCCAATGCCACCAGGAAGCTTTGTGCTTCGATCTCTCCCGAAAGTCGATCGGTGAAGGCCATTTTCATGATCACGAACTTGACGTCCGAGATTCCGCCAACCCGGTAGAACCCGTCGGTCTTGAGGACGTTGCCGATCATCTCCTTGGTGAAGATCAATCGTTCGTTTGTCGTGACAGCCCGGTTGGTCTGTGCGGGAGCCAGAGGCGAGAAGTCTTCGTACAGGAAGACCTGTCGGCCGAGGCTATCTTCCTTGGCGAACTCCAGCACCGTACCAGACCAGATGTCGGCGTTGATGTTCGGTTCGTAGTCCAGATAGTTCTGGCGTTTGATCTGTTCGGTGTCCGAGACGAAGACCTTCGAGAGGTACCGGCTCTCCTGATAAGCCAGCGGGATGTGATTGGCGAGGATCGCTGCCTGATCGGGGTGGTTGGCGAGATCTTCGCGCCAAAGCGCGACCAACGCGCCGTCGCGGCTGTCGCCGAGCAGCTCGATCTCGACGCCGGGTGTGAAACTGTCGGCATCTTCGTGGAACCGGATCGTTCCGCGCATTTTTTCGGTCACGCCGGGATCGGTTTCAACGGACACCGCAGGCGCGCGGAAGAACGAACTGCTGAGGTTGCTCGCGGTCACGCCGACGAGGTTCGTGTTCCAAAGATTGTGCATCGGATTCTCGATGCCTTCGACGGAGCCCATGCCTTCATATTCCGGTGTCCACTGGTAGCCGGACGGACCCTTAGGATCCCAATATCCGCGTCTGTACTCTTGCCGGTTGCCGACCTGAGTCCAGTTGTGCACCGAGTTCTCGAAGTACTCGACATGGCTGTTCAGGATCGTGATGTCGGCGACGCTCGCCTTGAGGAAGAATCCGATATTGCCGTCCTGCACGGCGGATTGACTGACCTTCTCCTCGGTTCCGAGCAGCAGGAAATCTTCGAAGACGTACTTCGACGAATACGTGATCGAGACGCCTGCCTCGTCAAGCTCCCAACCGGTGAAGTCCTTGAAATGGCTGTAGGCGTCGCTGAATTTGCGCATCGCGTCGAGCGGGTCAGTGACAATGCGAATGCCGTGTTCGGCGCCGATCGCCTCGTTGCCCTCGAAGGTCCGGATCGGAACATCTTCAGCGTCAACGAAGTCCAGCCCGTGCGCAAATCCATCGACGTCCAGGTCGTCCGTCGGCGTGTCGCGCAGCACCGTTCCATTGTTGTGATAGAAGAAGCCTGCGCGGGCAGAGGATTGGGCGACGTTGTCGACAACCTCGATCGCGCGGGCCTTCAGGTAGAAGCCATTGCCTTCACCGCCGCCGTTCTCGTTGAAGTCCGAGGAATCCTCGTAGCCGTAGAAGTGCCCCTTGCCATAGCTGTTCATGGCAAGGTTGCCTTCCCAGCGGCCTGTTTCGTCCCCGGATTCCGCGACATAGGCTGAGCCGCTGACACCGTAGACCACGTTGTCTTTCAGGACAGCGTCAGACGAGTGCTGCACGAGGCCCCAGCCCGGTGAGCCGAAGACAGCAATGCCTTCGATCCAGGCGCCATCGAAATAGTCGTCGTCTAGATGGTCTGGTGTGCCGTCGCCGTCTTGATCGTCGCAATGGCAGATTGCGCCGCCGGTTTCGGGGCAAGGGCCCATCGCACCGTGATCGCTGTGGTCGGAATCGCCGCAATGGCAGATCGATCCGCCTGTCTCGGGGCAGGGGCCAATCACGCCGTGGCCCGTGTGCCCCCCAGGAAATTCGTTGGCATCGTCATCGTGACCGTCGCCCTTGCGTGCCTCGTGGATGTGGACCGCGTAACGGCCACGCTGGTTCACGATCTGGTCGGCCGGGGTTTCGATTTCGACATCGACGCCCGGCTCGAACACGCCCTGGGTGCCATTGTCATCGAAGAGCCTATTGTTACCGATCCCGCCAATTTTGAAATCGTCGATCTCGCGCGTCTTGTCGGTCCGGCCCAGACCCAAGAAGCTTGTGTGGCTGACGGTGACATCATCGTTGTGCATGAACATGATGTGACCGCGTTCGGTCACGTAGTGTTCACCCGCGTCAAGCGGTTGACCCAGCGAAATACCATCTTCCGGGATACCATCGCCGTTCTGGTCCGCCGCAGCCGACGAGAACGTCACATTGCGCGAAACGTTGCCGACATAGCCTGTCAACTCCTCGCCCGTCGTCGGGTCGAGCCGTCCGTCGTGATCGAAGTCGAGCGCTTGATCGATCGAGACGATCATCTTGCCGTCAACGATCTGCACGTCCGTGATCGTGCGCACCTCGTTCTGCGAGATCAGGCTGCCATCTTCGCCGCGGCCCAGGTATCCGGTGTCACCGATGGTGATCAGATGCCCAGGCTGCCAGCCGAAGTCGCCGCCGTCGCTGTCGAAGATAAGCTGTGTGTCGCCGGCGGACGGGCTGACAGCCAGGTTCAGACCGGCATCGACCGTCTGGCCGCGGATTTCGACATCGCCCCCGGCAACAAGCCCGAGGCTGAGCTGTTCCGGATCCCAGGTGAAGCGTCCCATGACGCCGTCACCGGGCGTGCCGGTCGTGAAGTGCGCCGCGTGCGCTGCCGGTTGCCCTTCGTCGAAGACAATGTCGACGGTGCCGTCGGTATCGTCCGCCGCATTTATTTTCAGGATCGACCCGGGCGCTGTGACGATCGTGTCGACCACCATCTTGGTGGCCTGTCCGTCCTCGGCATTGAACGAGAGCGCGCCGTCAACGCGAACAATGAAGAGGCCCGCATCGCTGGCACCGTCATAGCTGACAGCGACACCGTCCGGGATCTGAACGATTGCACCTTCACCGGGCACTGTACCGCTTGCCCACGTGCCAGGATCGAACCAGTCACCGTGATTGATCGCGACATGCGTCGCGAGCGGTGCTGTTCCGGTGGCATCAGTCGGCAAAAGATCAAGTTGCGGCGTGTGACCGGCATGTGCTTGAGCTGACATTGAACCCCTCAGTCATCAGCGAATGACCTTAGGATCGGAGTAATTGTTTGCAGCCTTCTCAAAATATATCGTTAATTCCGAGAATATTCGGCGATTTCTGGGGGAATTCTGCTTATCGTAAATGGGCGTGAAGGATATCTCTTGTGGCGTCAACCGTTATAATCCAACGGGTTTGCTAACATTTCCTTGCGTGTCGGCGACACGAAAGATTCTTTTTCACACATTTCGATGGAGATTGATCAGGCCGCCCGATGGCTGCGTTAAAGCACTTCACAGACCCGACAGAAGGCTTAGGTTGCCGCCCAAGGACAATACAGGGAGGAACCTGCGATGCTAGGATTGATGCAGGACTGGCCGCTGCGTGTTTCGCGGATTCTGGATCACGCTGCGAAGTATCATGCGAACAGGCGGATCATTTCGCGTTCGGTCGAAGGGCCGATCACCGAAACAACCTGGGCTGATCTGCATGGTCGGGCGCTGAAGGTCTCACAGGCTTTGGCGCGGCTGGGTGTGAAGCGCGGCGACATGATCGGGTGCATGGCCTGGAACACCACGCGGCACATGGAGGTCTGGTACGGCGTGCCGGGCGCGGGCGGGGTGCTGCACTCATTGAACCCGCGACTGTCGGCGGAGCAGTTGGTCTACATCATCAATCATGCGGACGATCAGTGGCTTCTGGCGGATCATGATCTGGTGGGTGTGCTTGAGCCGATCGCGAACCAGCTGCAAAAGGTGAAGGGCTTCATCGTGATGACGGACCGGGCCCATATGCCCGAGACGTCCCTGCCGAACGCGCTGTGCTATGAGGAGCTTCTGGACGCTGAGGACGGCCTGTTCGATTGGGTCGATGGCTCGGAGGATGATGCGTGCGGTGTTTGCTTCACGTCGGGCACCACGGGCCACCCGAAAGGGGTCGTCTACTCTCATCGGTCCAATGTGCTGCACGCGATGGTGATGGTTCAGAAGGACATGCTGGGCCTGTCATCGACCGACACCGTGATGCCGGTCGTCCCACTCTTCCACGCGAACGGCTGGTCGACAGGGTTCGCGATTCCCCTGGTTGGCGCGGCCTGTGTCTTGCCTGGCCGCCAGCTCGATGCGGCCAGTTGTTACGAGATGCTCGACACCGGTAAGGTGACGGTCACGGCGGCGGTGCCGACTGTCTGGCTGCCGCTACTGGTGCATCTGCGCGAGAACGGCCTGGCGCTCCCGCATCTCGACCGGGTGGTGATCGGTGGCTCTGCCTGCCCGCGCGCGGTGATCGAGGAGTTCCAGAACAGCTACGGCGTGAAGGTGCTGCATGCCTGGGGTATGACCGAGACCTCTCCTCTGGGCACGATCTGTACCCCGAAGCCGGAGGTGCTTGAGCTTAGCGATGCCGAACAGCTTGATACGCAGGAGAAGGTCGGACACTGCCCGTTCACGATCGATCTGGTCGTGCGTGACGATGACGACAACGAACTGCCCTGGGATGGTCAGAGCCAGGGGCGTCTGCTGATCCGGGGTCCCGGAGTCGTGAAGCGGTACATGAAGCAGGATGAAGACACTGTGGATGCCAACAACTGGTTCGATACTGGTGACGCCGCGACGATGGATCCGAACGGTTACGTGAAGATCACCGATCGCTTCAAGGATGTCATCAAGTCGGGCGGTGAGTGGATCAGCTCGATCGACATGGAAAACGCCGTGGTGGCGCATCCCGAAGTGTTTGAGGCCGCGGCCATCGGCGTCCCGCATCCGAAATGGGACGAACGTCCCGTTCTGATGGTCGTGCCGCAGCCGGGCAAATCCCCGCAGCCTGACAGCATCATCGAACTGCTGCGCCCACACTTTGCCAAGTGGCAGCTGCCGGATGATGTGATCTTTACCGACGAGATTCCGCATACGGCGACCGGCAAGATCTCGAAACTGTCGATCCGGCGCAAGCTGGACGCCGATGGCTACAAGCTGCCAGAGTTCCGGTGAGCGGGCAGGGCACCGATCACGGGGATGCGTATACGCTGATCCTCGAAGCGATTGACCGGGGCGATATCGCCCCGGGGCAGCGGCTGGTCGAGACAGATCTGGCTGAAAAGCTTGGGGTCTCCCGCACTCCGGTGCGCGAGGCCTTGCAGCGGCTGGAGGCACAGGATGTCGTGGCGCGCGAGGGCCGTTCGCTGCGGGTCGCCACGCTGGACCACGACCAGTTGGGCGAGCTCTACGAAGTGCGCGGCGTTGTCGAGGGGCTGGCGGCCCGGTTGGCGGCGCGGCACGCGGCCCCCGAGGAGATCGAGGTCCTGCAGCAGATGGTCGATGCCGACCGGGCGCTCATTGGCGATGCGATGGGCCTCGCGCTGGCCAACCGGACGTTTCATCGTCAGCTTCACCGGGCCTCGCACAATCGCTATCTCAGCCAGATGCTGCAAGGCATGCGGCGCACGATGGCGCTGATGTCGTCGACGACACTTGCGACGGTCGAACGCGGGACCGAGGCGCTGGACGAGCACGCCGAGATCGTCGCGGCGATTGCCGCCCGGGATGAGATGCGCGCACAGGGAGCTGCCGAGCGCCATATCTCGAACGCCTACAAGACGCGCCTGATGCTGGAGAGTGGCCGGTAGATCCGGACTACGCCAGCGAGTACCAGGTGTGGATCCCGAGATAGATCACAACCGTCACGCCGATGATCAGGCCCAGCGGAAAGTCTGTCCTCTTGCGCGATTTGTCCAACTGCTGATCCACGAAGTACCAGCCAGTCTCGTGTTCGCGCGGGACCATCATGATCAGCTTCAGGATTGCCCAGAACGCCAGCGCCGAGACGGCATAGATGACCAGAAAGGCGCCAATTTCCTGTGGCATCACAAACGGAACGATTGCAGC
>JBCAXJ010000116.1:0-6725 GCA_038534135.1 Pseudomonadota bacterium
CTGCGGACATTGGAATGTTCTGGGCTTTCAGCCAGCCGATTGAGCCGGGCGCGATGTCACAGAGCATGCAATCATGATCTGACAAGGGGCGACCCGTTGCATCAACCGAAGAGAGTGTTGGGCGGGATGAACCGGGCAATCTGCGACTTGCGAACCAATCCAGCTTCATCTTGCGACCGGGATGGGGCGTGATGAGGCTGGGCCGGGTTGTCGTGCCCTCGGCGGTGAGATCCCAGCGATATCCTCGAGCCTCAGCCAGCGCAAAGAGTGTCTCGTTCCGCCAATCAAAGTCTGGAGGAAGGTGATTGCCCGTATTTAGATCACCGCCGATCAGGACGGGCAGCCCTGGCGCAAACGCGTCGATCGCATCCAGCAGAACAGTAAATTGGGCGTGCCTGAACTCATGACCCGAATTGCTCTCGAGATGCGTCGAGACGAAGCAAATTGGCTCGGCCTCACTCTCAATGATGGCTGCGACGGCCATACGTCCGCCAACGCGCGGCTGTTCTTCATTCCCCGCACTTCCGGGGCCGGTACAAAACCAATAGCCATCCTGATCAAGACGGATCAGCTGCGTCGCCTGAAACGGCGCCGTTGAGAGGATGGAGTTGCCATGCCAGCCGAAGGCATTGAAGTCGTCCTTGCAAAACGCACGCTCGGTGGGACCGCCAAGGTCCATCTCGAAGAACTCGACCCCGAACGCGTAGGCGCAGCCCAGCGCAGAGGCCATCTCGGCGGTTGTGTTGCGCTGGCCTGTTCGGGACATGCCGTTGTCCACTTCGCTGAGCAGGATCACATCCAAACCATGCGGCGCCAGATGCTTGGCGGTTTCCTCAGGAAAGAGACACCGTTCGACATTCCAGGCCGCTACGCCGATCCGGGCTGGCAAGGTGGTTCGATTTGCCGTTCCACCAAGCTCGAGTGCATTCATCGCTGGCAAAGTCGCCATCAGCTTACGATGCGCGGCACCCGTTCGCGAAGTCTGCAGAATCGCAGCGCGCTCTGCCTCTGATATCGGTTGCAGCATGATCAGATCCGAGCGCCGGCACGGTTAAATAGGTGGGTCGACTCCGGTTTGATCGAGATCGATGTCGGTCCGAGCGCAGCGGGCATATCCTTTGGGACGCTTACGGCGAAACTCTGGCCGCCCAGTCTGCCGTGAAGCAGCCTGTTGGCGCCGAGCTCCTCGATGATCTCGATGTCGAGAAGAAGCTCTCCGGCGCCCAGCGTCACATCCTCGGGCCGAACACCGAAAATCACTTCTCCGGAGGAGCCGTTGGCATTGCAAATTGCATTATCACTGCCATTGACGAAAATAGCGTCGTCATCGGCGCGCGCGTCCAGAAGGTTCATTGGCGGAGCCCCCATGAAGCTCGCCACGAAGGTCGAGGCCGGCCGGCCATAAATCTCTGCAGGCGTGCCGATCTGCTCGATCACGCCCCCGTTCAGAACGATGATCCTGTCCGCCATGGTCATGGCCTCAACCTGATCATGGGTGACGTAGACCGCGGTGGTGGCGAGGCGGCGCTGCAGGCTCTTGACCTCGATCCGCATCTGGTTGCGCAGCTTGGCGTCAAGGTTCGAGAGCGGCTCGTCAAACAGGAACAGATCCGGCTGGCGCACGATCGCCCGGCCCATGGCAACACGCTGGCGCTGCCCGCCGGAGAGCTGACTGGGACGCCGGTCCAGGTAGTCGGTCAGGTTCAGCATCGCCGCGGCTTCGCGTACTTTCTCCGCGATCTCGGCCTTCGGGATACCGCGGTTCTTCAGCCCGTATCCCATGTTACGCTCGACGGTCATGTGCGGGTAGAGCGCATAGTTCTGGAACACCATCGCAATGTTGCGATCCGCCGGGTCCACGTCGTTGACCACCTTGTCGCCGATGGAGATCGAACCCTTCGAGACCTCCTCCAGCCCCGCGATCATCCGCAGGATTGTCGATTTGCCACAGCCGGAGGGCCCGACCAGCACCATGAATTCACCGTCCTGAATGGTGAAACTGGACGGCTGCACCGCCTGGAACCCGTTGGGGTAGACCTTCTCGATCGCCTCCAGAACAACTTCGGCCATGGCCTGCTCCCTACTTATCGGATTCCGTCAGACCCTTGACGAACCAGCTCTGGAAGAAAATGACGATCAGTACCGGCGGCAGCATGGCGATCATGGCCAGCGCGAGGGATTGACCGAATTCAGGGATATCGTTGCTGTCCACCACGCCTTGAACGATCTGCTTGATACCGCGCACCAGGGTGAACATCGACTCGTCCGTGGTGATCATGGTCGGCCAGAGATATTGGTTCCAACCGAACACGAACATGATGATGAAGATCGCCGCAATCATCGTGCGGCTGAGGGGGACGAGGATGTCGATGAAGAACTTCACCGGACCGGCGCCGTCAATGCGCGCGGCCTCGACAAGTTCTTCCGGCACGGAGCGGAAAAACTGCCGAAAGAAGAACGTCCCCGTTGCCGAGGCGATCAGCGGGATGATCAGTCCGGTATAGGTGTTGGCGAGGCCGAGGCTCTGGATCGCCTCGTAAGACGGCAGGATGCGCACCTCGAGCGGTAGCAAGAGGGTCGTGAAGATCACCCAGAACGCCAGCGTCGCGAACCGCAGGCGGAAGTAGACAATCGCATAAGCCGCCATCATCGAGATCACGATCTTGCCGATGGCAAAGCCGAAACCGAGGATCAACGAGTTCATCAGCATCAGCGAGCCATCCACCGTATCGGTGAACCCGCCCTTCTCGAACATCGCCTTGCTGTAGTTCTCGCCCATATGGGCGCCAAAGGTCAGCTGCAGCCCCTCTTTCGAGATCTCAATCCGGTCGTGGCTGGAGGTGATGAAGACATACAGAACCGGCACCAGCATCATCGCCGCGCCCGCGATCAGGATCAGGTGGTCAAAGACCGTGGACCAGCGGATGTTGATCTTGGGGCTCATGTGTAGTGAATCCTTCGCTCGATCAGGCGGAACTGGAACACAGTTAAAACCAGGACCAATACCATCAGGATCACCGATTGCGCCGAGGACCCGCCCAGGTCATTGCCCCGGAACCCGTCCAGGAAGACCTTATAGACCAACGTCATGGGATTGTTCCCGGGTTCGCCTTTCATCAGCGTGTCGATGATCCCGAACGTGTCGAACAGCGAATAAGTGATGTTGATGATGAGCAGGAAAAACGCAGTCGGCGCGAGCAAAGGGAAGGTGACGTCCCAGAACCTGCCCGAGGCGGAGCGGTTGTCGATCAGCGCCGCTTCCCGCACGGAACGCGGGATCGACTGCAATCCACTAAGAAAGAAAATGAAATTCACCGGGATCTGCTTCCAGATCGCGACGATGATCATCGCGGTCGCGGTATCGTTGTAGTTCACGCCCAACTTGAATGCCCAGCCAAGCGCGCCGAAGAATTCTGTCATGGGCCCGGTGCGCTGGTCGAAGAACATGATACCCATGAACCCGGCGACCGGCGGGGCGATGGCATACACCCACATCAGCAGTGTGCGGTAGGTGCGCGCCCCGCGGATGACCTTGTCGGCCTTCACCGCCAGCAAGAGCGCGATAGCCAGCGAGAAAAATGTCACGATCGAGGTGAATACGACGGTGAACCACGCGATCTTGAGGTATTCGTCATTGGCGCCGAGGTCGGTGTAATTGTCCACGCCGACAAACGTCGAGCCGAAGCCGAACGGATCTTCCAGGTAGAACGACGATTGCAAGGCCCAACCCGCGGGCCAGTAGAAGAAGATGGCGATGATCATCAGCTGTGGCAGCAACAGTGCTACTGGCAGCCAGATCTGTGTGAATCCCGCTCGTTTCATAACCTGCCCCGCAAAGAGGAAACCGGCAGCCGCGAAAGGCGGCCGCCGGCGAAGGTGTCGAAGGACAGTTAGCCCTGGGTCTTGGCGAAACGCTCGAGCAATTTGTTGGACTCGGTCTCGATGGCCTCGAACGCGCTGTCCACGTCGGTCTCACCGGTCAGGATGCGGCCATACTCACGGTTCATCACGTCGCGGATCTGGACGTAGAAGCCCATGCGGTAGCCCTTGGTGAAGTCACCGGCAGGCAGGGTCAGCTGCTTGATGCCGATCTCAGCAGCCGGGAATTCCTTGTAGTGACCCTTCTCGTCGGCCAGCCCGTAGGCCGCCGTCGTGATCGGCACATAGCCGGTAGCCTTGTGCCAGAAGAATTGGACGTCAGCCGAGGTCAGGAAGCGGAAGAATTCGGCGGTGGCCTTGTTCTCTTCAGCAGATTTACCGGCCATGGCGAACAGGGCCGCACCACCGATGAAGGTCTGCGTCGGCTCCTTGGTCACAGCTTCCCAGTAGGGCAGCATAGTGGCCGAGAACGGGAAATCGACCTTCTTCAGCAGGCCACCGAACGAACCCGAAGAGCCGAGCCACATCGCAACTTTGCCTTCCTCGAACGGTTTGGCGTTGTCGCCCCAGCCGGTGCCGTACCATTCGAACAGGCCTTTTTCTTGCCAATCCACCAGCGAGGTGTAGTGCGCTTTGATTGCCGGGTTGTTCACCATGATCTTGGTGTCGACGCCGTCATACCCGTTGTTGTTCGAAGCGAACTGGAGGTTGTGGCGCGAGAAGAAGTTCTCGGTGAAGATCCAGGGCAGGTGCGACTGGCTGAGCGGAATGTAGCCCGCGTCTTTCAGCGCCGGGGCCGTGGTCGATGCGAACTCTTCCCAAGTCTTTGGCGGGGTCACGCCGGCCTTCTTCAACGCGTCCTCGTTGTAGTACAGGATCGGGGTCGACGAGTTGAACGGCATGCCGATCATCTTGCCATCGCTGTCAGCGTAGAAGTAACGCACGCCCGCGATGTAGTCGTTGATGTCGAACGGGACACCATTGTCGGCCAGCAGGTCCTGTACCGGGATTGTCGCGCCTTTGGCACCGATCACGGTGGCGGCGCCGGCGTCAAAGACCTGGATGACGTTCGGCTGCTCGCCCGCGCGGAAGGCGGCGATGCCGGCGGTCAGGGTCTCCTCGTAGGAGCCCTTGTAGATCGGCGTGATCTTGTAGTCGGACTGGCTGGCGTTGAAGTCAGTGGCGATCTGGTTGACCGTCTCGCCCAGCTGGCCGCCCATCGCATGCCACCAGGTGATCTCGGTTTCTGCAGAGGCAGTCGTGGCAGCCAGGCCAAAGGCCAGGCCAGCAGCAATATTGAAGAGTTTCATGCATCACTCCATGGGGTCCGGCGATAAAATCGGCGAACCATTTGCCCTGTCGATGTTCCGCGCCGAATGCGCAGACTCTTGCCCGCACGAGATACTCTTCTGTCTCCGGTTCCCCGACGGATTCACCCCTCGGCGACCGGATCGATCTCGTGTGAACACGTGTTCAGTTAACGCTTGAGTGTGACAGTAGCGCGAACTATCCATGTGACGGTTTTGACATTTGCGGTGGTTTCCACCATGGACGACACCCGCTCAGACGGCGAGGCAAAGCGGGCGCTTTTGGCGCGACGACCGCGTCGCGTAACAGCCTCAGATGTCGCCGAACGTGCCGGAGTGTCGCGATCCGCAGTGTCTCGTGCGTTCTCTGAAGGCGCATATCTTGACGAAGAAAAACGCCAACGCATCCTCACGTCAGCGACCGAGTTGGGGTATCATCCCAACGTGATGGCGGCCGCCATGACCGGGGTACGGTCGAACCTTATTGCCGTGGTGTCAGGTGACATGAGCCGCGAGCAGGACAGCGCCTTCCTGTCTCACCTCGTCTCCGAACTGAATGCCATTGGCAAATGGCCTGTTCTGTTTGGCGGAAATGAGGTCGAGCCTGAGGATTCGCTGCTGCCTATCCTGCGCTATCCGCTGGATGCGCTGATTGTGCGAGGCGGCAGCGTTTTCCCAACTCTTGTCGAGCGGTGCACCAAACTCAACATCCCCATGATCCTGTCTGGCCAGGTGCTCGAGTTGCCGGGTGTCGACTGCGTTTGCAGTCGGAACGCAGATGGTGCCGCGATGGCGACAGATCTCCTGCTCAGCAAGGGGCGTCTTCGGTTCGGCTATATCGGTGGACCGTCCGACTGGTACTCGGATCGAGAGCGGCTGGCAGGCGTTCGGAAGCGCCTGAAGCAGAACGATCTCCAACCGCAATCGGTCATATACGCCGATTACACCTATGAGGGCGGTCGTAACGCGGCGCGCGAGATGTTTTCAAGCACTGCCGACATCAATGCGATCATCTGCGCAAACGATGCCATGGCATTGGGGGCTCTCGCTTATCTTAGGCACGAGACGCGTCTTCGAGTCCCTGCGGATGTTTCCATCATTGGATTCGATGACATCGCAATGTCCGCCTGGCCGGACTTCGATCTTACAACGGTCCGAAATCCCATCGACAAGGCCGTCAGCGAAATTTTGAGATTATTGGAAAAACGACTCCAGCAACCTGACTGCGCTGAAGAAGTCGTTCTGACAGATCTGTCTCTGACCTTGCGGGGCACACATTGATATGCGCGTCAAAGACACCTCTGGGAGGTTGGTAGAGATGTCGCTTTTCGCGCAGAGATCCCATTAACCGCTCGGCCGATCATTCTCGGTTTTCGTTCACAGCGCTTGGTGGTGCAACTGTTCGATCCCGAGTTTAGAGCCCGGCTGCAATGTCGGAGTTCGAGGGTGGAGTCGCCGTCCCGGCTTTCGGGCACGAATGTCCGAGTATCTCGATCCCACGAATCAATTGTGATGTCTCAAATTGTGTAGGTTTCTCGA
>JBCAXJ010000117.1:0-6642 GCA_038534135.1 Pseudomonadota bacterium
ATTCCAGTAGGTTCATGACTCGAGAGAGCATGCTCCGGCGGATCCTGCATCTACCACTCGAATTGATCAGATCATGTCTGGCGTCTCATGGTCATGTCTGATGATCCCCCAGGTTCGGCGATTCGCGAGATCACTCTGCGATGTGCCGACGAGTGCCTGGGCTTGCGCGGAACTGGACGTTCGAACGCAAAGCTGGGTGGGGGCACGCTGAAGCCAAAAGCGACATATTCAGTTGGACATGCTCGCGCTGAACATGGCTGGCTAATTGAGAGCGTGCGACCCAGCTCTGGCAGGGCCAGCCGCTCGCAGTGGCCCAAGCCTTCCGCGTTGTTTGCCAGCATGCAAGATTGACACAGTCTGACCTTCTGATCCTAACGTCTTCACACATGTCCGTCTTGCCCCGGGGGATCCGTTGAGCGACATCGACTTGGCTGATTTTCCCACGCTGTCGGGCGCGCGTCGGTTGTGGAGCAACGGAGATACTGGTTCCGCCTTAGCGGAGTTCGCGAAGGCCATGCTCGAGCGCCCGCGCAACATCAAAGCGATCCTGGAAGCTGCGAGAGCCTACGGTGGCCAATTTCAGATCACTCGTGCCGAAGACTTGTTGGATCAAGCACAACGCTTGGGACGTGGACATCCAGCCGTCCTTCATCAGACTGCCGCCACCTATGCCCAGATCTATCGTGAAGACATCGCGATTTCGCTTTATACCGCCATGCCCGCACGACAGCCTGAGGCCATGGCGGAGCTTGCGGCATTGTACGAACGTGCCGGTCGGCTGGATGCAGCGCTCGATGAGATCGACTCTTGCATCGGCGCCGCACCGCGGGCGGGCGAACCTCGACTGGCGAAGGCCCGGATCTTGCGACGCAGGGGCGACCGGGCAGCGGCTCTGACCCTTCTCGCGCCTCTCACCGACCCGAGACTCGCGCCCGCGTTAGGGGCAGAGGCATGGACCGAGCGATGCTACATCCACGACCGGGACGGTGATTTCGCAGGCGCAGCACAAGCCATCGCGGAGGCGCACGCCATCCTGCGCGCGCAACCCCAGACGCCAGGCCTCTTGAGGCAGGCACACGCAAACAACCGCGCGATTGCTGCGATGGCCACCAATCTGAGCACCGACGATCTGGCGACGTGGCGGGGAGCGGCGGCCCCCGGCTCCCGAACGGCCCATCTGGTGGGCTTTCCCCGGTCAGGCACCACCCTGCTTGAACAGTGCCTGGATGCGCATCCCGGCGTTGTGGCCTCGCCCGAGCGGGCGCTCTTCACCCGCCACATCCTCCCCCGATTGTGCCATGCTGGTGGCGGTCCCTTGTCGATTAAGACGTTCCGCAAGGTCTCGGCAGATGCCGCCGGAGCCGCGCGGGCCGCGTATCTGGACGGGATGGAGCAAGTGCTGGGAGATGCCATCGACCACCGGGTTCATCTGGACAAGAACCCGAACCACACGGGTCTCATCCCCGCGCTCCTTCGCATGGATCCACATGCTCGCATCATATTCGCGCTGCGCGACCCGCGTGACGTGGTGACGTCGTGTGTGCTGAGGACGTTCCGCTTGACCGAGTTCAGCGCGATGCTGCTGGACTGGGGCTCGGCCGTGGACCTCTATGCGGCCGAGATGAACGCATGGCTGCGCTTTCGCGAGCAGATCCCGGCTGCGCAATGGGTCGAGACCCGCTATGAGGACATGGTCGCCGACCCCATGGCCGAAGTCAGGCGCATCCTGCCCACGCTGGGCCTGCCGTGGGACGAGGCTGTCGCGGATTACCGTACCCACACCGAGGGTAAGATCGTCAACTCACCGACCCAGACCGAGGTGCGCCAGCCCATCTACACCCGCGCCATCGGACGCTGGCAGGCCTATCGCGACCATCTGGCGCCGCACCTGCCGCGTCTCGCCCCCTTCATTCGCGCCTTCGGATACGACGCCTAGCCCAAGGGCAATCTACAACCTGAACGGAAACTGTCGCAAAAACTTCGCCCAGCCTGTGCGGAAGGTGCACCGACTCACGTCCTGATGTCGCCACACATCCGTTACCGGCAGGAGAGATTCGAAATGGCACGGGATCTGGGCACAGCGACCTTGGGATTGGCGAGCGAGACGGGCTTTCCTCTGATCGGCGGCGTGGACACGGGCGTGTTGTCCTTCCCCGCCTTTGCACCGGACGAGGGCCCGCGGATCGTCCCGCAAACAGCCGCGGATGAAGCCGCGCTGACCTGGGCGCTCGGCATGGATATCTATATTCCGCAACCATCAGGGACGTTTGTCAGCCTGGTCCAGACCGGGGACGGAGATGGCGAGCTGTTCCTGCGCGACAATGGCGATGGCACCGCGGGTATCGGCATCGACGGCGTCTATGACGGCGCGGTGGCCTTCGACGCCTGGACCCGGATCGTTGTGATCTTCACGCAGGAAGGCGGCGTGACCGTGCTGCGCAAATTCGTCGATGGCGTGCTGGTCGGCACACAGGACCTCGGCGCGACCGACAGGTTTGGCGTGGACCCGGTCCGGGGCCTGAGCCTCTTCAATGACAATGATGGAGAGACGGCCGCCGGCGCCGTCGCCTCGGTCTTCTACTCGACCGACGTGCCGAGTGCAGCCGAGGTCGCGGGCCTGCTCGGCCTCATCCCCACGCCCAACGCGGGCGGCTTCTTCCTGGAGCAACCCTCGCAAGCGGCCATCGAGATCAATTTCGACGATATGGACATCGCACCCCGCTACGGGGCGGCAGATGTCTTCCTGGATGGGTTCGGGTTCCAGACGCCTCTGGTCATCAACGAAAGCGCCATCGCACTGGCCAGCCAGTTCGGCATCGCCGGGCCGGATGGCGCGGATATCCCTGTGCTCGACTATGCTGCCTACACCCCGGACGAGGGCGTGCTGGTCGGCGTCCCACCGGCGGTGGGCGACCTGTCAAGCTATACGGCGGTCTGGGACATCAACTTCGACGACCTGCCCGGGTTCCAGGGATTGCTGCAGACAGACCTTTCGCAGGACAATGACGGGGAGCTGTTCATCCGGTCGGATGGCGGGATCGGAATCAACGGCGACTATGATGGCACCGTAACGCCCGGCACGTGGCACCGGATCGCCATCACGGTTGAGGATCAGGGCGATGGCACGGCGACCTTGTCCAAATACCTCGATGGCGCCTTCCTGGACGACCAGACGGTGGACGCGGCCCGTTTCACCCTGAACGCTACCACCGGTTTCCTGCTGCTGGCCGACAATGACAGCGAAACCTCGACTGGCTATCTCTCCCATTTCGGCCTGTCCGAAGAGGTGTTGGACGCCGGGGCAATCGCGGCGCTGGGTGGTGCGGACGGTGCGGGCCCGTTCACCGAGACCGCCAATACCGGCGGTACACCGCTGCCGCCCACGGGCACGGGCACGCGGACCCTCGTGCTGAACTTCGACAGCTCTTTCCGCCCCTATGACGAGATGACGGGCGAGGTCATGGTCTCGGTCGACGGTGGCGCTTTCCAGTCGCTGCTGACGCTCGACACCTCGACCGTGCCGGGCGGGCAGAGCTCGCTCGACCGGGTGAACGAAGCCGCCAGCCTCGAATTCGACGTGGCCGAGGACGCGACCGAGGTCGCGTTCAGCTTCCAGCTGCGCGATGGCGGCAATGACTGGTGGTGGGCGTTCGACAATCTCTCGCTGGCGGATGCGGACGGCAATGTCATCTTTGCAGAGAACTTTGATGGCCTGACCCCGGACCTGCAAGCAGCGGTGGACGAGAACATCGGCATCCTCGGCTGGACCCCGGACGCGCCGGAGGGCTGGACCCGCGAGAATGCCCTGACCATGCCCCAGGGCGCCACGGAGTGGCAGGGCTGGTCCTTCGCCACGCCCGAGTTCTGGTTGTCGGCGGACGGGCAGAACCGCTCGGACTTCACGCTCGGCACCGGCGTCGTGGCCATCGCGGATCCGGACGAGTGGGACGACTTCAACGACGGCACGCAAACGGGAGACGATTTCGACTCGACCCTGACGACACCGGTCATCACCCTGGAACTGCCGTCGACCCCGGTGAACTACCAACTGGGTTTCGACACCTACCAGGAGACCTCGGAATTCGGCTTCCAGGTGGTGGACGTCATCGACGAAGCCCCGGTCGAAGCGATCCAGGACAACATCAAGGATCTGCTGATCAGCGACGACGGGACGCCGACGGTGATCGACCTCGCCGCTGCCTTCGGAGCGGAGGCGACGGATTTCGCGCTGGCCGCCGCCGATGGCACCGTTGTGGACGCCCAGATCGACGGGACCGCCCTGACGCTGAGCGCCCAGACCTTTGGCCATTCGGACATCACCGTCACGGCCCTGGTCGATGGCGAGACCCTGACCGAGAATTTCCGCGCCATCGTCGCGGGCGAGAACGCCTATGTCTTTGCGGTCATCCCCGACACACAGGATTACACGTCGAACCCCGGCATCGCCGAGAGCTTTGGCAACATCACCTCGTGGATCGTCGACCAGAAGGACAGCCTGGAGATCTTTCACGCCATCCACGTCGGCGACATCGTACAGTTCGGCGCGGAAAGCCAGTGGCTGATCGCCGAGGAAGCGATCGGGCGCTTGGACGGCGAAGTCTCGTACACGCTGGCGGTCGGCAACCACGACCAGCAGCGGCCAGGGTTTTCCTCGGCCTTCAGCTTCGAGACCGACATCGACGCCTATTTCACGCCGGAACAGGTCGGCGCAACGGCGGCCCAGGGCGGCGGCACCTATGACGGGTTCGACGTGGGCCCGGACACATTCGCCAATGGCGACACCTATGCCGACTCGATCCGCAACGCCTATTCGACGCACACTGCGCCCGATGGTACGAAATGGCTGATCTTCAGCCTGGAATTCGGCATGCCAGACGACGTGCTGCGCTGGGCGGGCGAGGTGATCGAGGACCACCTCGACCACCGGGTCATCATCGACACGCACTCGTGGCAGGGCGGCGACGGGCGCGTAACGCCCACGACCGAACCGCTGACGACCGACAACGATGGCTGGGGCTATGCGATCCGCGAGAACCCGCGCGCGGTGAATGGCGGCGAGGATGCCTGGCGCGAATTCGCATCCAAGTACCCGAACATCACCTTCACCTTCAACGGCCACAACTTCATGGGCGGTGCCGAGACGACGGTCAGCTACGGCGCGGGCGACAACCCGGTCTTTCAGACCTTCGTGAACTATCAGAACGGCGCCTGGGCCGGGCCCGAGGGTATTGGTCCGAACGGTGGCAACGGCGCGGTGCGCCTTGTGGTCGTGGACCCGGACAACGACCGCTACACCACCCACACCAAGCTGGTGGAACTGGACACCTATTATAACGACTTTCCCGACCACGAAGAGGTCTTCGAAGGGGTCGACTTCGGCGCGCCGGAAGAGATCGCCATCGCCAAGGCAGGCGAAACCATGGTCGTGAATGGGGACGGCATTTCCGCGACGGTGGAGCTTGATGGCTCTGAGACCATCGGAGAAACCACCGGTGCTGCCTTCGAATGGTTCACCGCCGATGGCGAGAAACTGGGTGACGGTGAGGCCCTTTCGGTCCAGTTGCAGACCGGCACCACCCGCCTGACCCTGAAGGTCACGGACCAGAACGGCAATGTCTCGACCGACGACAAGGTCGTGATCGTGCAGACCCCAGCAGTGCAGCCCGAGGACGCCCCGATCGTGATCGCGCACCGTGGGCAGTCCGCTGACCGGCCAGAGCACACGCTGGAGGCCTATCAACTGGCCATCGACAACGGCGCCGACTTCATCGAGCCGGATCTGGTCTCGACGGCGGACGGTGTCCTTGTCGCGCGGCACGAACCCTGGCTGGCCACGGTGGCAACCGACGACAATGGCGACCCGGTCCTGGATGAAAACGGCGATCTGGTCGTCACTTTTGCATCGACCGACGTCGCGCTGCGCCCGGAATTCGCTGACCGGCTGACGACCAAGAACATCGGATTCTCCTCGGACGGTCTGTTCGGTGCGGTCACAGGCTGGTTCGCAGAGGATTTCACGCTGGCCGAGATCAAGACGCTCCGCGCGGTCGAGGATCAACCAGAGCTGCGGCCGCAATCCGCAGCCTTTGACGGGCAGTTCGAAATCCCGACGCTGGCAGAGGTGATCCAACTGGTCAAAGACCACGAGGCCGCGACCGGCGAGAAGATCGGCATCTATCCCGAAACCAAGGAACCGACTTATTTCGACAGCATTGGCCTCTCGCTGGAAGAAAACCTGGTCCAGACGCTGATCGACAATGACTTCACGGACCCGGACCAGATCTTCATCCAGAGCTTCGAGATTGCGAACCTTCTGGATCTGCAAGAGAACATCCTGCCGGACGCGGGCATCGACCTGCCTTTGGTGCAGCTTTTGTTCAACGCGCCGACCTTCGGAACCTTTGACCTGGTGAACGAGGCGCTGACGGGTGGTGATTTCTCGGCCTACGCCAGCCTTGGCTTTGATGCTACCTCGGTCTCGGGCGATCTGTTCTCGGTCGAAGGCCTGCAGACCATTGCGGACGTCTATGCGGAAGGGATCGGCCCCAGCTTCAGCCTGATAGACCACGGGGACGGCACCTTCAGCGATCTGGTGGACAACGCCCAGGACGCGGGCCTGCTGGTCCATGCCTACACACACCG
>JBCAXJ010000118.1:0-6513 GCA_038534135.1 Pseudomonadota bacterium
TGCTACAGACACGGTTCCGGGCCCGCCCCCCCATCACTTGCCGCCACCCCGCCGCCCCCCCACACCCCCCCCCCCGTGTTTTGGTTTTTGGGTAGGGGCGTTGTGGGGTTGTGCGCCGGGCCGTGTCGGAAGTTCTGATGTGCCCGTCGGGCACATCAGAACGCGCGATAGTCTAAGCCAATCAATCAGATCAATACCCAATCGCACAACCATCCTTGCGCGGGTCGGATCCACCTGTCCGCACGCCCGTATCCGGATCGATCCAGACTGCCTGACTTCCACCGATGGGCTTTTGCGGTGAGACGATCCGATGACCGCGTGACGCAAGATCCGATCGGATGGTTTCGGGCACGGTGCCCTCGATCTCGACTTCTCCGGTGAAAGGATCGGCCATCCAGCGCGGACGGTCCTGTGCTTCCTGAACATCAAGGCCGTAGTCAAACATGCCCGTTAGGAACTGCATGTGACCCATGCTCTGGTACTCTCCGCCCATCACACCGTAGCTCATCACCGTCCTGCCGTCCTTTGTCACCATTCCGGGGATGATCGTATGGAGCGGGCGCTTGCCAGGTCCAATCCTGTTCGGGCTCGCGGGATCCAAGCTGAAGCCCTGCGCCCGGTTGGTAAAGACGACGCCCGTGTTCGGCGACATCAATCCGGCACCCCAACCATGGAACAGCGTGTTGATGAAGGAACACGCATTGCCCTCTGCATCGACGACCGAGATGTAGACCGTGTCCTCGTGGCGAACGAGATCCGGATCCGGCAGCGGATCGCGTGCCTTTGACATGTCGATCGCTCCGCGCAGCTTGTCCGCATAGCCAGCACTCAGCAATGTCTCGACATCCACGTCTGCATAGTCCGGATCGGCGACGTACATGTTGCGTGCGGTATAGGCCAACCGGCAAGCCTCGATCTCTGCATGAATGCGATCAGGCGAGAGCAGGTCGCCAAATGTGTCGATCTCGGACATGATGTTGAGCATCAACAGTGCGATGACGCCCTGACCATTCGGGGGGCATTGCCAGACCGTGTGGCCGCGGAAATCGCTCGAGATTGGCGTCACATAGTCCCCGTGTACCGTTGCGAAATCCTCCATCGTATGGAGGCCTCCCAGGCCGCGGAGATAGTCGACCATGTCGACGGCGATCTCGCCCGTGTAGAACGCATCACGACCGCTGTCGGCGACGGCTTGCATGGTGCGCGCCAGTTCAGGCTGGCGATGGACGGCACCAACTTTCGGGGCACCGCCACCCACCAGGAATGTCTTTGCCATGTTCGGCTCGGCCGACATCAGAGGAACCGCGTTTGTCCAATCCGAGTGAACGCGGGAACTGACCGGATACCCGTCCTTGGCATAGCTGATGGCTGGTGCGAGGAGATCTTTCAGCGGGAGCTTCCCATGATCCGCGTTCAGGCGACACCAGGCATCGATCGCGCCCGGGACCACGCAGGAATGCGGCGATTGACGCGGCAGTTCGGTCATTCCCAACCCGGCATAGTAGTCGCAGGTCGCGCCGGTCGGCGCCTTGCCTGATCCGTTGAATGCAATGATCTCAGGCGATCCGGCCTTGGAATACAAACAGAAATTGTCGCCACCGATCCCGGTCGATCCCGGTTCGACGACGCACTGCACCGCACAGGCCGCAATGGCCGCGTCCAGGGCACATCCGCCCGAACGCAGGATGTCGATGGCGGTCTGGGTCGACAGGGTATGGCTGGTCGCTGCCATCGCATGCATGCCATGCGCAGGAGACCTCCCCGGTTTCTCAAGATCACGCATGTGCCATTCTCCCTATCGCTGCTCGGTTGCCGGACCGTGTCCCGCGCTCTAACTGTCGACCCTGCGCGTCACGTCAAGCGCGCTGTCTATCGGCGCCCGGCGTTCGGCGCAATTCGTCCGGAGATATCATGTCCCTGCGGTCCCCAACCTGCCATCGGGCCCCGTTATGCTAGACCCAGCCACGATCGCGCTGGTGATCGCGACATTTCTGTTGGGTGGCTTCGTCAAGGGCGCCATCGGCATGGGGCTGCCGCAGATTGTGCTGACATCTCTGGTGCTTGTGATGCCGATCCGGGATGCGCTGGCCGTGTTCCTGATACCCGGCGTCATCTCGAACATCTGGCAAGCCACCAGCGGCGCGTGGATCATCCCGCTGTTCCGCAGGATGTGGAGCTTTCTTTTGGCGGCGGTGATTTTCATCTGGATCGGTGTCGGTGTGTTGGCCGCCACGCGCTCGGACGTGATGATCCTGGTGCTTGCAGCCCTTCTTTGCAGTTACTCGATCTGGTCGCTGACCCGCGCGCGCCTGTCCGGCCCCGGTCGGCACGAGGTCTGGATGTCGCCTGTGGCGGGAGGGCTTGGCGGGATCATGTTCGGCATGACCGGAACGTTCATCGTGCCTGGATTGCTCTATCTCGAAACGCTCGGCTTCAAACGGGACATGTTCGTACAGGCGCTGGGCCTGACTTTCATCACGATCTCGTCGACGCTGGCCATCTCGATGACGGGGCATGGCCTCGTGTCCTGGGACCATGTGATCCTGTCGACAATTGGGCTAATCCCGGTCGGTATCGGCATCTGGCTGGGGCAGAAGATCCGCCACCGAATTTCCGAAGGCTTCTACCGCAAGCTCTTCTTCATCGCTCTGTTCGTGATCGGCATCTACCTTGCAGCCCGTGTGCTACTGAGTGGCAACTACTGAGGAGAATCAGATGCTTACCGTTGGCATAGCCGGACTTGGCGCAATTGGAATGCGAGTCGCCAGCGCTCTGGATACCAATGAGATCGCTGGCATGAAGCTGGCCGCCGTGTCTGCTGGGAACCTCGCTCGAGCCAAGGAGCGGGTCGCGCATTTCGAGATTCCGCCCAGTGTTGTCGAAGCAGCGGCGCTGGCGGATCACGCCGACATCGTGATCGAGTGCGCGCCAAAACCGGTGTTCCGGCCACTTGCGGAGGCCGTCCTGAAGGCCGGGCGGATCTTCATGCCGCTCTCATGCGGGCAGTTGCTCGAGCATCCTGACCTGATTGATCTGGCCCAAACGCATTTGGGGCGGATTGTCGTGCCGACAGGCGCAATCCTCGGCCTCGATGCCGTCCGAGCCATGGCGGTGGGTGAGATCCAGTCGGTGACGCTGGAGACGCGCAAGCCGCCGGCAGGGCTCGCAGGCGCCCCACATCTGGTCGAGAACGAAATCTCGGTGGATCAACTGACTGAACCGAAACAGGTTTTCGCCGGATCTGCCCGTCAGGCCGCGATCGGATTTCCAGCGAATGTGAACGTGGCCGCGGCATTGTCGCTGGCCGGGATCGGGCCGGACCGCACCACGGTCGAGGTCTGGGCCGACCCGACAATCGACCGCAATATGCAGACAGTGCGGGTCGTCTCGGACTCTGGCGAGATCACGATGGGCATCCGCAACATCCCCTCGGCAGAGAACCCACGAACCGGGAAAGTGACGGCTTTGTCTGTGATTGCCTGTCTGCAACGGATGACAGCACCCCTGGTTGCCGGAAGCTGATATGCAAGGTGGATATCCACCTTGGCCAAGGTCGACAACGACGTGGATAAAACTTATTCAAGTCGATGTTCACGTGCGCAAACATCAGGACTCACTTGACGTTCAGGTCAAGTCGTCACTGCCGAGACCTTGCCTAGAAATCCGTCTTCCATTCGACCCCGACACTGGCATCGCCACCACCTTCAACTTCGGTGTCGAGAAGGATGTCCTCGAACACCTCGACCTCGACGACGACCGAAGTGCCACCTTCGCCCAATGGCTGTTTGGTGCCGACCCAGACGCCCTCGGCGACCTCCTTGCCTGCCGCAACGGAGGTGTTGCCATCCTCGTCCTGATCGATCCGAAGCGAGTCGAGCCCGACGGTACCTCGCACCGTATCCAAAGTCCCGCCCGACCCATCCATCAGGGTCGCCAGGCCGAGACCCAACGAGATTGCCTGTGACCCCGTCAGCGCCTGACTGGATTTGCCGAACAGCGTGCGCGGCAGAACCTCGTCCTCGGGCAGTGAGGGCGTCGACCGGAAACTGAGCTGCGGATCGCTGGCCGAGCCGTCCACAACCACACGGCCCGTCAGGTCGCGCGTCTCACGCGTCAGCATGACGTCGATGATCGGATCGATCTTGGCGCCACCATCAAAGAAGATCCTGCCGCGCTCCAGATCGAACGCCTTGCCAATCAGGTCGAGCGTGCCGCGGATCTTGTCGATGCTGCCGCTGATTCGAGGCTTGGCCGCGTCACCGCGCACGGCCAGCGCCATCTTCCATTCGCTATCGAGCCCACGTCCGCGCACGAACATTCGTCCCGGCGAGGAAATGTCGAGGTTCAGTGTGACCGAGCTACTGTTATCGTCCTCTTCCGGCTCTGGTTGGCCCTTGATCAATACCTCTTCCAGCTCGACGATAGACGGCGGGTTGTTGTTGACCAGCCGAACCTCGGCTTCCTGGATCACGATAGCGCCGGTGACGTTCAGGCCGGTCATCGGTCCCTTCACCGACACCGTTCCATTCGTCCGGGCCGTGATGTCCTCGCGCCGCATCAGGATTGCACTGTCGATCGTGGTGTTGATCTCGAGCCCGCTTTGGTCGAGGCCGACGCGCCCCTCGGTTCGAACCGTGCCCTTGGCGCCATCCGAGGCCGAAACCGTCAGCCCGAGCCCACCATCGGGCAACAGGTCTGTGTCGATCTTCAGATCCGTCAGGATCGTGCCCAGATCGAGATTCTGGTAACCGCCTTCGCGGACGCGGATGCCACCGCTGATCTTTGGGTCCGAGATGTCGCCGGAGACACCGAGGTCGATCACGGTCTCGCCGGACAACACATGACCCGGAGCAGGAACCAGCGCCCAGAGATCATCGATCTTGCCGGTCCAATCGATCTTTGCCTCGACTGCGCCGCGTTTCGCGAGTGCGGGGACAGGTCCGCCGCCGACCACGGGCACGGACGCCGTCATGCGCAGTGGTTGACCGAACGGTCCCGTGATCTCGGCGTTCAGGCCCGCTTTGCCCGGCGCGAGGTCGAAACCGCCCTGTGCTGTCAGGCCGCCTTCGATCTCGACCCCATCGAAGACCAGGCTTTGCGCCGAGAACGCACCGGACCCGCTTTCACGTCCGCGCCGGGTATCGAACGTGGCCTGCACGTCGAGGCTGCCGGAGGCGAGCGGCACGTCCGCAAGCCGTTTCAGAAATCCGAGCTTCGGCGCGGTGAGTCTGATGTCTGCGGCAACCGGCCCGCCATAACTGGTCAGCGCGCCGCGCAGGCTTGCGCCGTCGGGCATTGAAAGGTCGAGGTCCCGCAGGGCAACAGTCGATCCGGAGAGTGCGACCTGCATCGGCTGGGTCAGCGCGAAACGCTCTTCGTCCAGCAGGGCTTCGAACGTGCCGACACGCGCACGGATGTTCGGGCCGGAGACGTTTGCGCGCACCGTCGAGCTGACGGATATTACGCGATCATCGACGGCGCCCTTGGCCGAGGCGATCAGATCGAGCGCGGAGAGCGCGCCCTTTGCCGTCAGGTTCGCTTCACTGACCTGCGCCGCCCCCGCCGAGACGGCTGCCGCATTCAGCGTCAGATCCAGGTTCGGTTTGCCAAGCAGATCGCGGGCGCTTCCTTTGAGAGCGGCCGCGCCGACCTTTGTACCCTCGGCCGTCAGGTTACGGAGCTTGATATCGACTCGTGCCTCCTGGCGGCCAGACGCGTTGGAGAGCGCGACCGTCCCGTTCAGCGCTCCGCCAATCGCGCTGCCGGTGAAGGCACGCAGGCGCCTCAGATCGCTGGCAGAGATGTTGATCGTCCCGTCGACGGATGGGCCATCGGTCCAGATCTCGATTCGGTCGCGCGCTTTCGCCGTCACCCCAAGTGCTGCCAGGTCCAGACCCGTCAGACTCAGGCTGGGATCTTCGAACGCAAAGCCCGTTTGCACGCGGGCGGGCGCATAGGGACCTTTGGTGTTTTTCAGGTCGATCGTTCCCGACGGCGATGGCGAGGCCAGCACATCATGGCCGAGTGTCAGATCTCCGTAGCTTTGCCCATCCCAGGCGAGCGACGAGACGGTGACACTGCCGTCCAGACGGGGCGCGCCATCGGCGTCACGTTCCGGGAGCATGACGTCGCCCTGCGCAGCCACGACCCCACCAAGGGGGACATCATAGAGTTCGCTGACCCGGCTGACGTCCGGCGTGGTCGCGCGATACCGCAGATCGCCTTTGCCTGTCGCGATGTTGAGATCGCCCTGAAGCGAGGCCTCGAGCAGTGGAGAGTTCAGACGCAGGGCGTCGAGCGTCAACTGGTCTTCGATCAGGACCCCGGTCGAGGTGATCCTGACGTCCGGCAGCAGATCCGGCGTGATCCGGTCCAGGCGCAGCGCCTCTCCGTCACCGTTGATGTTGAAACTGATCTCACCCTCGGACTGCCGAACGCCCGCGGTGACCGTCAGCGCCTTCGCATCGGCGAGTTCATGCGCCAGATCCTCGATGGCGGCATCCAACGTGACTT
>JBCAXJ010000119.1:0-6195 GCA_038534135.1 Pseudomonadota bacterium
AAACTCGACCTCTTGCTGGCGGTCACAGAGACATCTGAACACCACCCGTCCAAGCATCACTTATCACGCAGCGGAATAAGGTGCAGCGACCCGGCCTTGCCGTCGGATTGGGAGCTTCATAGTCTTGCCTCGCAGGTCACGGGAGACGGCAATGCTCGATGGACAGGACACCGATGCACATAACCTGGTGCAGAATTGGCTCGACCGGTTTGCAACGGCGCGCGACACGGGCGACGTCCGCCAGCTCTTTGCCGAGGATTGTCACTGGCGCGATTTGGTCGCGCTGACCGGGGAGATCGGGACCATCAGCGGGCCGGAGGGGCCGGACCACCTGGCCAAATGCCTCACCGCCGCCAATGCCGCCCGTATGACGCTGCATCCGAATATGGTCGCTCCGCAACAGGCATCGCGCGCGGGCGTGGATGTGATCGAAGCGGCCATCGCATTCGACACCGACAAGGCTTCCTGCACCGGCATCCTGCGGCTGCACCCGGATGGCCGCGCCTGGACCCTGTCGACAGCCATCGACGCGTTGCGCGTGCCTGAACGGCCGCCTGAGCCCGCCTATGCCAAGGACGTGCGCGCACCGAACTGGCTGGACAATCGCGACGCCGAGCGCGCATTTGCCGACCGCGACCCGGCGGTGCTGGTCGTCGGCGGGGGCCATGCCGGGCTGACGATCGCAGCGCGGATGCGCGAGCATGGCATCGACACATTGGTCGTCGATCGCGAGAAGCGCATCGGCGACAACTGGCGCCTGCGCTATCACAACCTCAAGCTCCACAATCAGATCGGCGTGAACCACATGCCGTATCTGCCGTTCCCGAAGACCTGGCCACGCTACATTCCGAAGGACATGATCGCCAACTGGCTCGAAGCCTATGTCGAGATCATGGAGATCAATTTCTGGACCGAAACCAACTTCGACGGCGCCGACTGGGACGAGGCCAACCAACGCTGGAATGCCCGGCTGACGCTTGCCGATGGCTCAACGCGCGAGATGCATCCGCATCACATCGTCATGGCGGCCTCTGTCAGCGCGGTGAAGAAACTGCCCGACATTCCTTCGCTGGCGAATTTTGAGGGCATCACGGTTCATTCCTCCGAATTCGAGATCGGATCGGAGTGGACAAACAAGCCCGTGATGGTGCTGGGCACAGGCACCTCCAGTCACGACATCTCGCAACACCTGCACGCGCACGGGGCGAAGGTGACGATGGTGCAGCGCTCTCCGACCATGGTGGTCAACGTTGAACCGTCTGCGCAGCTTTATGACGGGCTTTACCTGGGCGACTGGGATACTGGGCCGACTTTGGACGAACGTGACCTGCTAAACGCCTCTTTCGCGCTGGACCTGATCAAGCGCAGCCACCAGATCCTGACCGACGAAGTCAAACAGATCGACCGCGAAACGCTCGAGGGTCTGGAACGCGCAGGATTTGAGCTGGACTACGGCGAGGACAACACCGGCTGGCCGATGAAGTACCGCACGCGCGGCGGCGGATACTATTTCAACATCGGCTGCTCCGAACTGATCATCGACGGCGAGATCGACCTGATCCAGCATCGCGACATTGACGCCTACACCCCGACCGGCGTGCGCATGAAGGATGGGACCGAGCGTCCCGCCGAACTGGTCGTCATGGCAACAGGCTACGAGGGCCAGGGCGCGCTGATCCGCCAATGGTTCGGTCAAGAGATCTCCGACCGCGCGGGCCAGGTCTGGGGCTTCCGTGAAGACGGTGAGATGGCAAACATGTGGACCCGCACTGGGCAGCCCGGGCTATGGTTCACGGCCGGTGCGTTCTCGCAATGCCGGATCTACTCAAAGTATCTCGGCTTCCAGATCGCGCTGGACGAGATGGCGCGCCGCTAACGTCGTCCCGCACGGCAAATCGCGTCGGCCATGCCGCCGCAGGCCGTGGACACCCGGCCGCTGCGGTCCATCTTCGCCTCCACACAACCGTGAGGCTATCATGGATTTCGCACCGCCAACGCGTCAGCACGCGCTCAAGGTCATGGAGGCGTTCGCTCCGCGCATGGGACGACGCTACGCTTCGGGCCGAAACTACGATCACGGGCCTGGCGCACACAAAGCGGTGTCGGGTTTGTCGCCCTTTATCAGGCGGCGCCTGATCACTGAGGAAGAACTGACCGCCATCGCCGTCGCACATCACGGGCTCGAAGGCGCCGAGAAGTTCGTGCAGGAAGTCGTCTGGCGAAGCTACTTCAAGGGCTGGCTCGAACGTCGGCCAACAATCTGGGCGGCGTACCGCGATGGTCTTATAGAAGACCTCGCAGCGCTCGACACCGACCGGCGCCTGCGCAAGCGGATCGACACGGCAGAGAACGGCGCCACAGGGATCGCTTGCTTCGATGCCTGGGCCGAGGAACTGGTCGAAACCGGCTATCTGCACAATCACGCGCGGATGTGGTTTGCGTCGATCTGGATCTTCACACTCGGCCTGCCATGGCGCATCGGCGCGGATTTCTTCTATCGCCACCTGCTCGACGGAGATCCAGCCTCGAACACCTTGGGCTGGCGCTGGGTCGCAGGGCTCCACACGCGCGGCAAGGCTTACGAGGCGAAGGCATGGAACATCGCGAAGTACACCGGACAGCGCTTTGCGCCCCGGGACGCGGACCTGGCGACGGGGATAGAGCCCTTGGACAACACCGAACCAGATGGCCTGCCGCCGACAACGCCGGCGCGGGACATAACGCCGCCTGACCCGGCATTGCCGACCGCGTTTGTGATCACCGAGGAAGACTGCAGTCCCGAGGATCTCAATCCAATGGCCTTGGACATCCGTGCGTCTGCGACGCTCGCAGCGAGCCACCTTCGGTCCGACCGATCGGTGGCAGATCATGTCACGTCGTTCGAAGATGGCGCGCTGGCCGATACGGCGACGCGATTGAGTTTGGACGCGACAGTGCTGCGGGCAGGATCCCCCGGCGATCTCGTCCGCTGGGCCGAACACGCAGGTGCCAAGCAGATCGTCACAGCCTATGTTCCCGAAGGCCCATTGCGGGATTGGTTGCGCTGCGCCGAGCCGGATCTGGCAGCCGCTGGACTCACACTCGCCGAATGGCGACGCGACTGGGACACCGCTGTCTGGCGCCACGCCACCGCAGGCTTCTTCAAAGTCAAACAGCAGATCCCGAAGATCCTGCACGAGCTGGAATGCGCCTGAGATTGACAGACGACCCGAGGATCGACCGCCTTATGACGCTGGCGCGCGCGGTTCTCAGGTCACCGCCCGGGGCCGCGCGGATCGCGCTGGCCATGACGATGGGCATCTTGTGTCATGTCGTCTTCGCACTGGCGGTGCTGTCGATGATCGGGGCGATGTTCTTTGGGATGAGCCAGAGCCTTGGTAGCGTGCCCTGGCCCTGGGCGCTCGTCGCGAACGCAGCCCTGATCGTGCAGTTCCCGCTCGCGCACTCGTTGCTCCTGACCGGTGCGGGAGGCCGCTTCTTGACCTCCTTGGTTCCGGGGCCGCACGGGCAGACGCTGGCGACGACCACTTATGCCGTCATCGCTTCGCTGCAACTCCTGGCGCTCTTCGCGCTCTGGACGCCGTCGGGTGTGATCTGGTGGCAAGCCGAAGGTGCCACGTTCTGGTTGATCTGCGCGGCCTATGCTGCCGCCTGGATGCTCCTCGGCAAGGCAAGCTTCGATGCTGGCGCTGAAGTTCAGTCCGGCGCGCTGGGGTGGATGTCTCTGGCGGCCCGCATTCGCCCGGTCTTTCCAGACATGCCGACCGAAGGTTTGTTCCGCATCGTTCGTCAGCCGATCTATGTCGCCTTCGCGCTCACGCTGTGGACCGTGCCGGTCTGGACGCCGGATCAGTTGGCCATCGCCATCAGCTACACGGCATATTGCCTGCTCGCACCGCGTCTGAAGGAGCGCCGATTTGCCGCCCGATACGGCGACCGGTTCCATCGCTATCGCGCCGACGTGCCCTATGTCCTCCCGCGGGTCTGGAAGATCGGAACGCGCAGATCAGCCCCGCGTGTAGCATGCAAACCGGAGGATACCTGATGGAGATCGCAGCACTCCTGGTCACAGCACTGCTGTTCGGCGGTATGGTCCTGTATTCGTTCGGCTTCGCGGCCTTCGTCTTCACGGCCCTACCCGCCGACGTGGCAGGACCAACCATTCGCCGCGCCTTCCCGCATTTCTATGTCTTCGTCATGGCGGCCTCGGCGCTCGGCGCACTTCTGGTGATCCAGACCGACACCACCGCAGCGATCATGCTGGGGTTGGTCGCGCTCACAACGGCGCCGACGCGTCAGATCCTGATGCCCGCGATCAACGCCGCCACCGATGCCGGCGCAAAACGGCGCTTCCAGATTTTGCACGCGGTGTCGGTCGTCATCACGCTCGCGCACATCGCCGCTGCGGCCTACGTGCTGGCGCGCTTTGTCTGAGGATCTCCCGATGTCTTTGCCAACCGAGAACGTTCAGTCCTATCCTCGGCCGCCAGCCCTTGAACCGGCACCATACCGGATCGAGGTCACCTTTGGCGGGCAGACCATCGTCGATACCCAGGGCGCCTGGCGCGTCTTGGAAACGCATCATCCACCGACCTATTACCTGCCACGCGCTGACGTCACAGCAGAGTTGGTTCAGGTTGCCGGGCGAAGCTTTTGTGAGTGGAAGGGAGCCGCGACCTATTTCGACATCCGGGTTGGCGACCAAACCGCGTCCCGCGCAGCCTGGACATATGAGACACCGACCGAAGGTTTCCGCGACCTTGCCGGGATGCTGGCGATCTATCCATCCATGATGGATAGCTGCCGAGTGGCTGGCGTAGAGGTGATCCCGCAGGCCGGGGATTTCTATGGCGGATGGTGGACACCAAACCTGACAGGATCGCCAAAGGGCGCTGCGGGAACCGAGCACTGGTAGGCGATTGATCGGTTCTCGGACGGTGCTGGGGCAGATCGCCAGCACGTCGGGAATCGCGGTGTCAACGCGATCCGGGTCGAAGCCCCTTCGACTACGCATTTCGCGCCGATGATCAGGATGTCGACCGTCATTTCACTAATGGCGGGGGATGCGATCCAGCTCCACTCCTTGATCACACAAGCCTACAGCTTGGTGAAACAGAGCAAGTGGCCTCAGCACTCTTCAGCGTTCACGAAAGCACAAAGCGCGCTGCCCAGGTTCAACCTAAGCAGCGCGCTTGTTTCTTCGCGCCAGTGATCGGCGTTTTTTAGCCGGTTACACCGCGCTTCGGCGCCGTACCAGGACCAGCCCACCCAGAGCCGTCAGGAGCAACACAATGCCCGCAGGTAGTGGAACCTGATTGACTGCGGTCAGAGTCAGCGCACCCGAGCCAAAGAACCCAAAATCGGTCAGCGCGTTAATCGGCAACCCTGAGATCGGATCGGTCGAGAAAAAGTCACCCGTCAAACTTGCCAGGACAAGACTGGAAGTCGTCAGCGACCCATCATTTGTGCTGAGTGAGAAAAGGATCTCGATCAGATCACTGGTCGCCCCATCCATGGTTGCAAAGTCGGTACCCGCAGTTCCGGTCGAGCTGCCGAAGATCTTATTAGCTCCACCGAACGGACCGATTGTGAGGTCGAAACCAGTCGCCGTTTGGTTGATAGTTACTAAATCGCCAGTCGAGGCATTCCCATCCACTGTGAACAAGCCAAGGTTCACAACGTTGACAGGATCAATCGGAGCGAACAGTTGCGCGCCAGCTTCAAAGCCGAGCGAATTAAGATCCAAGCCAGCAGCACGGCTTTCCGTTGCCCCGGTGGCAAGCAGCAGCACCCCGGCCATCATTGCAATTGTACGTTTAAACATTGAACTCTCCCACATATGCCGCTTCCCCTGCGGCCTCTGCACCCCTGAGTAGACCCGGAGAACCCTCACTCGCCGGGACCTTCCCAGTATACTTTAGATCAGTTGCGTTGTCTCATCGAAATCAGGCGTATTCAGGAGCAGCGCGATGTCGCCATCCCCTTCAAACACCAGATAGGTCCGCCCGAAGACGTTGAACTCGGTGAAGCCCGTTCCGTTCAGGTCCAGGAAGTCATCATCCCCGAAGTCCAGGAGATAGGTGATCTCCCGCACACCGTTGCTGGTCTCGTCACCAAACTCGAACGTGTCCGAGCCGCCACCGCCTGCGGCCAAGTCGGTCGCGCCGCCAAACGGGCGGATGATCTCGTCAGCCG
>JBCAXJ010000120.1:0-6192 GCA_038534135.1 Pseudomonadota bacterium
TCGGTAACGACGTCAATTGAGATGCTCGTGCCAGATCAAATCACGAACACGCAAGGCGGCCCAGAACGGCCGGTTACGATCTTCCTCGGGTGTCAGGGTGATGGTCTCCACCAGCCCGCGCAGGATTTCGACGGCTTCTGCGCGCAAATCCGGCGCGCTCAGCGATACGGAGAGACGCTCGACCTTGGTCCGGTAAATCTCCGCCATTGCCGGGTGCAGGGCAGGTTTGTGCTCAGGGGCGCTCTTGAGGTTTGTCTCGATCTCGGCCTTGCGCGCTTCGAGCGTCTCCATTTTCGCTTTGACTGCCGCGGCTGGAATGCCGTCCATCAACGCCTGCACCAGCCGTTCCAGATCCCGATCGATCTTTGCCAGTTCTTTCTCATGTGTTTCCCGTTGATCGCCTGTTGCGCGCCGCAACCGGTTCATCTCGTCGGTAAATGCTTCGCAGAAGACGGTGAAGAGTTTCGGGTCCATCAGCCGGTGTTCAAGCGCCCCGAGTACCCGGTCCTCGATCTCGCGGCGTGCGATGGTCTTGCGGTTGGCACAGGTGCCCTTGTTTCGCGCGGCTGAACAGCCGACATGGGTAGCCAAGATGACCGACATGCCACCGCCACAGACACCGCACGTCGGCATGCCGGAGAAGAGATAGCGCGCACGGCGGACCCGGCCCATGGCTGCACCTCGGTTCGATCGCTGGGGCAGGGCGGCTGCCGCCTGCCGGGTCTTCACCCGGTCCCACAGGTCTTGGGGTATGATGCGCAGATCCGGGACATCACGGATGATCCAGTCGGCTTCCAGATTGAGGCGGGAGACACGCCTGCCGGTCTCCGGATCCTTGACGTAGCGCAGCCGGTTCCAGAGATCGTCATCGATGATCTGAAGCTCGGGGACATCAGCGGTGATCCAGGCGCTTTCCGGATTTGGTCGCGAGACGCGCTTGCCGGTCTCGGGGTCCTTCAGGAAGCGTTGGCGGTTCCAGACGACGCGCCCGAGGTAGAGCTCGTTGTTCAGGATGCCTTTCCGCCTCTGGCGACTGCCATTGATCGTCGAGGCGTTCCAGGCGCCACCGCGCGGACCGGGAATCCCCTCGGCATTGAGAGCTGTCACGATCCGGCGCGGTGGCAGGCCGGAGGCGTATTCATCGAAGATGCGGCGAACGATCGTCGCCTGTGCAGGATCGATCTCGCGTTCTCCCGTGACCGGTGTTCCATCGGCCAGCAGCTTATGGACCACCCGGTAGCCATAGGAGTTGCCGCCGGCGATCTTGCCGGCCTCGACGCGGCCACGTTGGCCGCGCTTGGTCTTCTGGGCGAGATCCTTCAAGAAGAGCGCGTTCATCGTGCCCTTGAGCCCAATGTGGAGTTCCGAGATCTCGCCCTCGGCCAGAGTGATGAGATGCACATCGGCATGGGCGAGGCGCTTGTAGATCGCGGCGATGTCCTCCTGATCGCGGCTGACGCGGTCCAGCGCCTCAGCGTAGACTACGTCGATCCGGCCGGCCTGGGCCGCAGTCAGAAGCGCCTGCATGCCGGCGCGCGCCTTCAGCGACCCGCCGCTGATGGCGTAGTCGGAGAAGACGTCGACGGCCGTATGTCCCTCCTGGTCCAGCCGTTCGCGGCAGAGACGCACCTGATCGTCGATGGAAGATGCCGACTGCAGGTCCGAGGAATAGCGGGCATAGATGGCAGCACGGCTCATGGTCGGGTCCTCGAATTGGGCGTCAGTTTTGATCGCAATTGAGCGACGGATGCACGAATGCGACGCCCGGCGACGATCTGGTTGGCCTGGATGTAATGCCGCTCGGTCGCCCTTGGATCGATGTGACCCAGCAGCGGCGCTGTGAGGCGCACATGTTCCGGATCCTCAAGGGCAACGAACGTGGCCGCACAATCCCGGAAGAGATGTGGATTGATCGGTTTGCCAAACGCCCGTTCAGTTGTGCGCGTTATCGCGGCATGCATGGCGTTGTCCCGCATCGGTAAACCATATCGGGTGATCCAAAGCCGTTCGGTTTTACCGGTGATCAGAAACTGCGGGCGGACTGCGTCGAGATAGTGATCCAGATAACTGGTCAGGCTCTGGGCTACTGGCATGGTCATGGGATGACTTGTCTTTGTCTCGTCAGACGTGAAGCGTAGGAGAAATCCTTGCTCGGTTCGCCGAAGTTGATTGTCGATCTCGATCATCGAGAGATTGCCGAGCCGGACCGGACAACAGCTGAGCAACCCGACCATCAACGCGTCCCGGAATGCCACGTGCGAGTCACGCATCGGCGGCGGCTCCAGAAGATTGTCCAGGCGCGTGATCGCCCAGTCAAGTAGCCGATCGGCGGGTTGCAGGCGTTCGAGCTTGTTGCGTTTGTCTACGGTGTTCGCCTCGAGACGTGGCACGATCTTGCGCAGCCAGTTGAAGTCGTACTCCGGCGCCATCGCCTTCAATGCCGCCAGGAGTTCTGCCAGGCGACCCCAGAGTGTCCAAGATCCGACGTCCTGAGAGATCAGTTCGTCGCAATAGAGCCGGACACGTTCCGGCGTGATACGATCGGCAGCGCAAACGTCGGGCTCGAGCCATCCCTGCATCACCAGGAAGGTCAGCCAGCGCCCGTAGCCCTTGCGATACTTCTCGCGGGTCTGGTCCCGCCAATGAAACCCTGGTCCGACGGTACCGTCGAGAACATCGCCCGGCGCCATCGCGCGCTCCCAGGCAACGCGATCGCCTTCGGGCCAGAGATCCACGGTCAGGCACCGTCTGCGTGGATCCTCGCACGGGTGCAACTCAGGCATCTTCTAGCCGTCTCGTGCGCTGCCGCGCCTCTTCCACTGAGGATTGGTAGTGTCGAACGGCGTTCTGTTGCTCGAACTGCGCATAGGACTTCATCGCGGTCTGAAGCGAGTCGCCGATCGCGTGCCCGAGCGTCAGGAAGTCCCCCGGGTGAATCATGCAATGGATCTTTCCGGCGATACTGCGAAACAGGTGGGTGTGAATGACGAGCCCGGTGTGCTTCAGAATCGTCTGCTTGATGAGTTCCGAGAGGCCATGGGGCGCCCTGTGGCCACCGTTTTGTGCCGGGAACAGTTAGTCGGACGGTGATCGAAGTAAGATCGGTCGATACTCAGTCATATAGAGATCGAACAATCGCAGCGTATCGCCAGTCAGCTCGAAGGTCAGTGGTTTGCTGTTCTTTACTTCGTCAGCCGGGATTGAAATGAGAAGCACCGGTGTACCCTTCAACGTGATCCGTTTGATGTGCCGATCGAGGTTAAGCTGGCACAAATTTCCGACCCGCATCGGGGCATGCAGCAGAATCTCGATGGCGAGTGCGGCCTGGATGACGAGGGCACGCCTGTGGTCGCGCAGGCTCGAGCTCCGTGCGACGGTCTCGAGCTTTTCGGGAAGGTGCAGCAGCCGAGCCAGGTTGGCATCGTCATCGAGTTGGGCCAGACGTTCCTGGTTCTTCTCGCGCAGTCCGTCGACCTCCAGATTGAGGCGTCTCCCGATGCCCTTCAGTTCTTTAAGGTGATGGTCATCGACCTTCACATGGTGCTTCGCAATCGCAATGACCGAGGTGGCGACACCGTGAATTGCTTCGGTCGGCTTGTTCTCGAACCGCGCCATCATGAAGCGCAACCCTGCCTTGAGATGCGCGATGTCGGTGACCACGCCGAGATCGATCACCTCGTTGATGCCGACACCGCTCCTGACGATCGCCGAGGCGATCTCCTGGATCTGGAACCGTCGATGCTTGAGCGTCGCCGGTCACAAGGGCTTTGCGGGTCCTTCGTCACTGAGGATGTCCGGATTGCTCAGGCGCTCAAGCCACCGCGCGACATCTGCACGGAAGGTCTCGGGAAATTGTTCGATCGGGATCGTCCAGGGTTCCCTGGCCCGAGGAAAGACGAGCGGCTGTTCGGGCCAGTCCGGAATGCTGTCGTGGAGCCGGTTCCACGTGGAAATGGCAGCGCCGAGCTTTGACGCAGGCTTGTCCATGAACGTTTCCTGCTCCAAGGCATGCAGAAGCTGACGCATGTGATCGTTGGTGACGTCGGCGGGGGCAACGTCGATTGCCGTGCAGAACTGCGCAATCTGCGTGAGTTTCCAGCCATCGCGCTTGTCCGGGACGCTTGCCAGAAGCTGCTCCCAGGGTGGCGATGGCGACTTTAACCAGTCGGAAAGTTTCCGGGATGCACCGCAGAGTTCCAGGGCCGCAAGCACGCCGCTCCTGATGTTCTTGAAGCGCTTCTCGCTGATGCCTGCCGCTACGGGATGGACGCGGCGAAGTCGGACATGCAACCAGTTGATGTTGGCGGGCACCTCGCCGGCTTCGCGATCGAGTAACCGGCAGAGCGATCTGATAGCGGAGCGTAGATCTCGTCTCCGTGTCTTTGCAAGATCCATGGTATCCAGCTGTTCCAGCGCGTCCGACATCATCAAGCTGTTCGGATCCACGAATGGGCCGAGGCTGTCATCCTCCGTGGTTTTGGTCATCGGGACACCTCTTGACTCGTCACGCGCATCCTCGGGTGGAAACGGGTGGACATGGCTTCAAGTTCGGGACATCGTAGCACAATAATCCGGCAGCGATTGCGCGGGACCGTTGTCCCGAAACAGGTGTAACCCTCTGTAATCACTGGACTCCTGTGGACATGACGGGTCATCTCTGGACCCGCTCGTGAACGAAGAGATCGAGGTCTCGCGGACGTATCCTCCACTGGTTCCCGAGCTGCGCCGCCGGCAACTCTCCACGCTCGATCCACCGCCGGACAGTCTTTTCCGAGACGTCGCAGAATTGGGCAACGTCCGATATCGTCAGCAGTTTCCCGGGTCGAGGTGAGTACTCAGTCACGGCCTTCCTCCTCGTCCAGATTGCATTCGTCGGTGCCATCCTGCGTCGCAGAGGATGCACTCAGGGCTTCATTCGCAGCCTGCTTTGCGAGGAGACGCGCAAGTGAGTGGAGCGCTGCAAAGTCAGCGCCATCTGGGCCTCGATCTTGCGTTGGCAGCGCCACGGCCGCTGGTCTTTCCTGTGCATCCATGTGCATAGAAGACCAAGTCAGAAGGCGGCCTGTCAGCCCGCGATTGGCCCACGAAAATGGGCCTGTTCATGGGCCTGTTCATGGGCCTGTTCTACCAGTCCTTCATGTGTCGTTGGAATGAACTGCGGGACGGAGGTTCCCGTTTGGTCGACTTCTGAAACTGCAACTGCGCTTCCTGGATCAATTCGTTCTTTGAAAACTTCGGATTGAGCTCGCGAACCTCATAAAAGATCTTTCGGATCGACTTCCAGTCGAACTTGCTGCGCGCCTCGGTCTCGGTCGAACTGCGCCAAAGCCGCTCGACATCAGCGCGTCGGATACAGATGCTCAGCCACGGAAGGACCTTCGCACCGCTCGGTGATCGCAGATATGGACTAGCTTCGTCTGGTATCAGGTCGTGCAATTCGACGGCTGGGATTTCCTCCATCGCAGAGCCACCATTCGCTCTTCTACCAAAGGCTATCAGCCGCCCATCTTCCAGAGCATCGAACAGTTCTCTCGAAGATCCGACTTCCTCGTGTTCGACGTCGTCCAATCCGTATAGCTGAAACGCCATCCATTCCTGAACGCTGCAGTCAGCGAACTGTGCAACAATTCGATTGGACCCAAATCTGACCCGGACCGAAGCCTGGGGCAGCGACCAAAAATTATCTTCCCGTTTCTTTGGCATCTTGAACAACTTGCGATCTGATGGATCAGATATCCAGAGTCGTTCGAAAAGATCTCCTTTCGAGGCTCGAAAAGCCTCGAGCACTTCGCCCTCGTGATCAATGGCGCGCGATAAGTAATGCCGTTCGCCGTTGATCTTCACGAAGACCTCATCGACGTGCCAGCACTAGCTAGAGAATGCCAGCATCCGATCGATGCTGTCGAGGTAGCATCCCCGCCCGTCCATCGAGATGCGCACGCCCGCTTCGGTCAGCATCGTGATCCATGCCGATCCGCTAAATTGGCTGCCCTGGTCGGTGTTCATGATCTCGGGCGGGCCGTGCCTGGCGAAAGACTCGTTCAGGGCATCCACACAGAACTCCGCGTGCATCGTGTTGCTGAGCTGCCAGCTCAGAACCTTGCGCGATGCCCAATCCATGATCGCCACAAGGTACAGGAAACCATTGCGCACCGGTACGAAGGTGATGTTGGCGCACCAGACCTGGTTCGG
>JBCAXJ010000121.1:0-6016 GCA_038534135.1 Pseudomonadota bacterium
CGAGCGCGTGCACATCAGACAACGCGGACAACTTCGCGGCCAGGCCAGTCATCAATCCTTCATCGAACTGACAAGTAAGCGTTGCGTTGCCGAACTACCTCGTCGCGGGTTTGGCATGGGGGACGTATGTCACTGAAGATCCAGGGACTGACGAAAGATTTCGGCGCTATGCGTGCGGTTGACTCCGTATCCTTCGAGGTCTCCGGCGCCCGTATGATTGGGATAATCGGCCGGTCAGGCGCTGGCAAATCGACGCTCCTGCGCATGATGAACCGGCTCACCCCGGCTACATCCGGCAAGGTCCTGTATGGCGATCGCGAGGTCACTTCCTTGAAAGGTGCCGAGATGCGCCGCTGGCAATCCGACTGCGCAATGATCTTCCAGCAGTTCAATCTTGTCCCCCGCCTCGACGTTGTCTCGAATGTCCTGCACGGCACGCTGAACCGGCACGGTACGCTTGCGACCATGTTCAGTCTCTACCCGAAGTCCGACATCCACCGGGCGATCGACATCCTCGAGCGGCTCGGCATCGCGGAGCACGCCGCCAAGCGCGCCGAGGCTCTTTCAGGGGGGCAGCAGCAGCGCGTCGCGATCGCCCGCGCTCTGATGCAGGATCCGGAGATCGTGCTCGCCGACGAACCCATCGCGTCGCTTGACCCGATGAACGCGGAGATCGTGATGAAGGCATTGCGCCGCATCCACGAGGAAGACGGCCGCATGGTCATCTGTAATCTGCACACGCTCGACACCGCCCGGCGCTTCTGCGACCGGGTGATCGGGATGCGTGCGGGTATGATCGTCTTCGACGGCCCGCCCGAGAACCTGACCACCGATGCTGCGCGAGACATCTACGGCGCCGACGCGGACTTTGACGAAGCAGCCACGTCGACGTCCATCGAGACGCTCGATCGCGCCAAGCCAACACTCGAGACGGTTGCCTGACCGCCTGAGTTGACCCGCCCGGACCGTCACGGCCCGGGCTTCTTTTCGACTGGAGAGAGACCCATGAAAAAACTGCTCGCAACTTTGCTGGCAACAGTCGCCCTGGGCGGCGCGGCTGTCGCCGAAGACATCAAGGAATTCCGCATCGGCATCCTCGGCGGCGAAAACGCTCAGGACCGCCTGAACTCGAACGAGTGCCTGCGCGCCAAGACCGAAGAACTGCTGGGCGTGCCCACCAAGCTGTTCGCACCTGCCGACTACAACGGCGTGATCCAGGGCCTGCTGGGCGGCACGATCGACATGGCGTGGCTCGGTGCTTCGGGCTACGCGAAGGTCTGGCTGACCGATCCGGAAGCCGTTGAGCCGGTTCTGGTCAAGGTTAACGTCGACGGCGGCTATGGTTATTTCTCGGTCGGCTTTGCCCGCAAGGACAAGAACGTCGGTTCGCTGACGGACATGAAGGGCAAGGTCTTCGGCTTCGGCGACCCGAACTCGACCAGCGGATACCTGATCCCGTCGATCGAGATCCCATCGGCGACCGGTGCGACTATGGACTCGGGCGACTACTTCGGCGAGGTCAAGTTCACCGGCGGCCACGAGCAGACCATCGTCGCAGTCAATAACGGCGACATCGACGCTGGCGTGACCTGGGCGGATGGCCTTGGCAACTGGGAAGACGGCTTCAACTCGGGCGCGTTGCGCAAGGCCGTTGACGCTGGCCTCGTCGACATGAACGACCTGGTCGAAATCTGGCGCTCGAAGCCGATCCCGGAAGGTCCGATCGTTCTGCGCAAGGAGCTGCCGGACTACACCAAGTCGCTGATGACCGGCCTGATGGCATCGCTGAAGACGTCGGACCCGGATTGCGCCTACGGCGTGATGGCCGGTGACGCGCAGGGCTTCCAGCCGATTACCCACGCTGCCTACGAGGTGATCATTGAAGCACGCAAGCTGAAGTCGCAGTAATCTGACGATATGACCTGAGATCCCGGCCCTGCGCCGGGATCTTTTTTTGTTTGACCATTCCCGCACTGGACACCGCCTTGGCCGAAACTGCGCTGCAGACCCCGACGACGACAGAGATGCGCGATCACTACATGGCTCTTGTCCAGCGCCGCCGGGTCTACACCTTCATCATGCTGCTGGTCTTCGTCGTGCTGCTGGTCGGTGGTTTCCGGCTGGCAGATGACCGCAACGCGGGCGGTTTCTGGGACGGCATCCTGAACGTCTTCGACTTCCCGGCCGAGGTTTTGGCCGAGGCGCTGGAAAAAATCGACCGGCTGCCGGGCCTTCTTGTCCAGTTCCTGCCGAGCCTGATCGAGACGATCAACATCGCCGCGGCCTCGACGCTGATCGGCGCGCTGCTGGCAGTGCTCTTTTCGCTATTGTCGACACGTGGTCTGGCGCGCTGGCCGCGCATGGTCGGCGTCTTCCGCCGCTTTCTCGACATCCTGCGCGCGATCCCCGAGATTGTTATCGCGCTGGTTCTGATCTTCATCCTCAGCGTCGGCCCGGTGCCCGCGATGATCGCCATCGCTCTCCACACGATCGGTGCACTCGGCAAACTGTTCTCCGAGGTCAACGAGAACGCCGACCTCAAGCCAGTCGAGGGTCTGGAATCGGTCGGCGCGAGCTGGTTCCAGCGGATGTGGCTGGGCGTGATCCCGCAAGTCCTACCGAACTATCTCAGCTATGCACTGCTGCGGTTCGAGATCAATGTGCGCGCCTCGGCGATCCTCGGCTTCGTCGGCGCGGGCGGCATCGGCTACGACCTTCGCAACGCGATGAGCTGGGGCAAGGGCCGCTATGATGAGGCCGCGGCGATCTTCCTGTTGCTGTTCCTCACCATCGTTCTGGTCGATCAGCTTTCCAGCTATGGCCGCAACCGTCTGGTCGGGAGCGAATGAGCATGGCGACCTCACCCACGACTGCAGTGCTGTATGCGACCGCCGAGAAGACTTTCGGCACCAAGAGGATGATCGCCTTCAGTGCTCCCGCGCTGGTGATCCTATATTTCATCTACGTCTTCTTCGCCTTCGATGTGCCGGGACTTGCCGAGCGTGCGAAGCTGCAGAACGCGGTGACGCTGGTCGCCGATAGCTACAGCCACAAGACCCATGTCAGCCGTTCGAACCGGGGTCCGGGCGGTTACACGCTGGCGATCGAGGGCGAGCGAAAGGGCACCTATCCCGAAGGCATGAAGCCCGACTGGGTGACCTTCGACGGCGAGGATGCCCGCGCCGATCTAGGGGACGGTTACAGCGTCGAATGGGACGGACCGCTGATGCGGATGACCGTCCCGGACTACGGTGTGATCGAAGCGCTGCCCTCGCGCCGCGGCGTCGAGTTGACACTGCCGGGTCCGGAACCAGACTGGGTCAACGCCTCCAAGACGCGTGTCACAATCACGACCCCGGCAGGTCGTGTCGCCGTGACTAAATCCAAGACTGAAGTCTACAAGTACGATTTCGGGTGGGAGCTGTTCTGGTTCACGCTCGACAGCCCGTTCTACGGCAAGGGGCCGCTCGAACTGATCGACCTTGCGCTTTCGCCAGAGCACATCGCGGGCGAGCAATCCAACTTCCGCGCGATGTGGGAGGACTTCTGGTACAACGCCATGTGGCGCCACAATGAAGTCGCATGGGCGATCTTCGAGACCATCCTGATGGCATTCCTTGGCACCTTCGGCGCGGCGATCGTCGCACTGCCAATAGCGTTCATGGCAGCGCAAAACTTCACGCCATTCGCCGCCGTGCGTCAGACACTCCGCCGTCTCTTCGACTTCCTGCGCGGCGTGGACGGGCTGATCTGGACAATCATCCTTTCTCGCGCTTTCGGCCCCGGGCCACTGACAGGCTCGCTGGCGATCCTGCTGACCGATACAGGTACCTTCGGGAAGATGTTCTCGGAAGCTTTGGAAAACGTCGATAACAAGCAGATCGAGGGTGTGCAGTCGACCGGAGCCAAGCCGTTGCAGAGGTATCGCTTCGGGGTGATCCCCCAGATCACTCCGGTCTTGCTCTCGCAGTTGCTGTACTACCTTGAATCCAACACCCGCTCGGCAACAATTATCGGTGCGATCACCGGCGGTGGAATCGGTCTATTGCTCACGCAAGCGATCATCACGCAGAAGGATTGGGAGGAGGTCAGCTACTACATCGTGCTGATCGTTCTGATGGTGATGCTGATGGACACGATCTCGGGCTGGCTGCGCCGCAAGCTGATCAAGGGCGAATGATGCAGGTTGCGCATTGATCACCTGAGACACGGAAAGACATGACAAACTTGGAATCGGCCCTGTGATCCATCCGAGAGCCGTCGGTTATGGCGCGCCAGAGGACCTGTCCTTTCAGTTCTTTCGATACAATTCCAATGGCTTTGCCCGTTCATCTCATCTGTAACCAAGCCTACAGTATCACCGTATCCGAAATTCGTTCGCATTGCAGCATCTGGAAGATTGGTCTCGCAGCGAACATCGGATGCACCGCAACATCCTACCGAGCCACTGACGGATCCATCGTTATGGTTGGCCCATTGTAAACACCCAAGCCCGGTTGAGATCTTGCAGTGCAGTATCGCCAATCCCGCCGCGGAGGCGATGCTGGGCTGGTCTGCGAGTGATCTAATCGGGCGCAACATGCACGAACTGATCCATCACCACCATGCCGATGGCACGCCCTATCCCGCCGAGGACTGTCCGATCTATAACGCCTTTCGACACGCCAAGGTCAACCTGGTCGAAGATGAGATCTTCTGGCGCAAGGATGGTCCGCCCATTCGGGTGGAATACTCCTCGACCCCGATAACCGATGGCAACGAGGTTATCGGCGCGGTCATCATCTTTCGCGACATTACTGAGCGGAAAGAGAACGAACGACGCCTGCGCGATGCTCTGGCCGAGGTCGAGCGCCTGAAAGAACGCCTTGAGCAGGAGAACGCCTATTTGCAGGAGGAAGTCCGCGACAGCCGCAAGCACCACGAGATCATCGGTGTCAGCCCCGCGATCGTCGAGACCCTGAAACAGATCGAGCTCGTCGCCCCCACTGATGCCAACGTCCTGATCATCGGGGAAAGCGGCACCGGCAAGGAGCTTGTCGCCCAGGCCATCCATGCGGACAGCGCCCGCGCGGACCGGCCGCTCATCCGCGTAAACTGTGCCGCGATACCGCGGGAGTTGTTCGAGAGCGAATTCTTCGGCCACGTGAAGGGTGCGTTCACCGGGGCCGTGCGTGATCGCGTCGGACGGTTCGAACTCGCCAATGGCGGCACGATCTTCCTGGACGAGGTTGGTGAGATCCCGCTGGAACTGCAGGGCAAACTACTCCGCGTCCTGCAGGAGCGCACGTTCGAACGCCACTGAGAAGCGGAAACCCACGAGACCGATGTCCGCATCATAGCCGCCACCAACCGCGATCTGGCCAGCGCGGTGGCCGATGGCGATTTCCGTGAGGACCTCTACTTTCGCCTAAATGTCTTCCCGATCCATCTGACGGCATTGCGCGACCGACCTGAAGATATTCCACCGCTTGCAGTGCATTTCTCCAAGCTCTCTGCCCGGATGTTGAACCTGCCGGAGCCCTTGCTGTCCCGATCCAATGTCGAAACGCTCACGGGCTATTCCTGGCCTGGCAACGCGCGGGAGCTGGCGAATGTGATCGAACGCGCGCTGATCCTGTCCCAGGGCCGAAAGCTGTCGTTCGAGTTGCCTGCCGCGCCGTCGGCGAGCCGGTTTCCCGATCTGTTGATGCCCGCTTCCGCCGGGACGACAGTGATCGAGACAGATGAGGCTCGCAGAGCCCGCGATGTCTCAAACATTCGCGCTGCCCTTCTGGCCTCTGGTGGCAAGGTCTCAGGGCCGGGCGGTGCCGCCGAGAAGCTTGGGGTCAAACAGACGACTCTGTACTCCCGGATCCAACGATTAAGCCTCAAGTAGACGTTGGCGCATGATCCACCTGCTTGGGCTGACCGTCGACGGTCGTCCGCGAACCACAGGGTGGGTGTATGGTATACGCTCGGATCTGTGTAGCTTTCTCGGACGCGTCTCGGGGCGCCGGTGTGTCGAGCTCAAGCTTCC
>JBCAXJ010000122.1:0-5547 GCA_038534135.1 Pseudomonadota bacterium
AGTGCTGCATCGCGGATCGGCCTTGGAACACCGCGTGTTGAACACGCAGCCTGTTGGACGATCGAGCGGGCTGGGAATGTCCCCCGGCACCGGGATCAGCGGTGCATCAAGATCGTCCAGACTTGGCAACGCATTCAGCAGGCCCTGAGTGTAGGGATGGATCGGTTCCCGGATAACCTCGCGCACTGGCCCCTGCTCGACCATTCGACCCAGATACATCACCGCGACCTTGTCCGCGGTCTGAGCGATCACCCCCAGGTCATGCGTGATGAAAATGATGCCCATGCCAAACTCGGCCACCAGATCCTTCATCAGGTCGATCACCTGCGCCTGAATGGTCACGTCCAACGCCGTGGTCGGCTCATCGGCGATCAGCAGTTTCGGCCGGGTTGACAGCGCCATCGCGATCATCGCGCGCTGGCGCATGCCGCCGCTCAGCTCGAACGCGTACTGATTGAAGCGTTTGGACGCATCCGAAATGCCAACCCGCTCGAGCATCTCGACCGAGGTTGTGGCGGCGTCTTTTCTGGACACCGACTTGTGCAGCATGAGTTGTTCGACCATCTGATCGCCGATGGTGATGGCCGGCGCGAAACTGGCCATGGGTTCCTGAAAGATCATCGAGACCGCGCCGCCGCGCACCAGTTTCATGTCACTGGATTTTCCCAGGTTGAGAACGTCGATCTGTCGGTCATCGAGATCCAGCAGGATCTGTGATCCGGACTCGTAGACCGCATTGCCCGGATTCAGCTTCATGATCGACTTGGCGGTCACCGACTTGCCCGACCCGCTTTCACCGACAAGCCCCATGATCTCGCCGGGCTCCAGCGTGAACGAGACGTCATCAACCGCGGTGATCAGCCCTTCGTCTGTCTTGAACTGCAGCTTCAGGTTCCGGACGTTGAGCAGGCTCACTTCTTTGTCCCCGAATACGGATCGGCCGCATCGCGCAGACCGTCTCCGACGAAAACGAACGCAAGGACCAGAAAGACGAAGAAGATCGCCGGGATTGCTTCCCATTGATAATTCCGCAGCACATCCGCTTCCGAGACGTTCTTCAACATCACGCCCAGCGAGTTCACCGGGTCTTTCAGCCCCAGCCCGATGAACGACAGCGCGGTTTCGGACAGCACCATGTAGGGGAACGAGATGATCAGATCGACCAGAATATAGGACGTGAAACTCGGCAACAGGTGGCGGCGGATGATGTGTCCCGAAGAAGCCCCACAAAGCTGTGCCGCCAGCACATATTCCTGGCTGCGTTCCGCCAGCAGGTGCGTCCGAATGCGCCGGGCCAGCGTGGGCCAGCCAATCAGACCGAGGATGCAGGCGATCACAAAGAACCGCGTTTCGGACGACATTTCAGGATAGTACTCGAAAAGGATCGCCGAAATCGCCATGAACAGCGGGATCGAGGGAATGGTGCGCACCGTATCGGTTATCATCTGGATCACGCTATCGATCCAACCGCCGAAATAGCCAGCGACGCCGCCAATGACCAACGCCATGACGAAGGCGATCAGGACGCCAATCGTGCCCACCGCCATCGACGTCCAGACCGCGTGCAGCGTCCGGCCGAACAGGTCCTTGCCCTCGCCATCCGTGCCGAAGAGGTGGATCTTACCGTCCTCGAGCCCGAACAGATGCGTCGTAAAGCTGAGCGCCTTGACCCTGCCATCCAGCGCCTGTCCCGGCAGGTCCCAGGACCAGTCGATGAAGCTGTACTCCCAATCCTGCACGAAGAACTGGACATAGAGCCGCTTGTCCTCGTTGACCGTGGGCGTGCGGCGCAGGGTGGCCATGTCCAGCTTCATCTCGACTGGATGGATGAAGGGGGTCCAGGAACACCCATTGGAATCGCAAAACTGTGGAATCTGCGGCGCACCGTTCAAGTAATCCCTGTCCCGGCCCGCAACCGTGGGGTCATACGGCGACAGGAAGGGTGCAAAGAAGCCGGCTAGTACGATCAGCACCAGAAACCAGCCCGCGATCATGGCGGTGCGGTTCTTGCGGAACCTGGCCCAGATCAGCTGCGACTGGCTGGCGGTAAAGTAAGCTTCCTTGGCGGCGTCTACGGTGATGTTGGCCATGTCACTATCCCAAGAGTCCGCGACGCACACGCGGGTCGATCAGGGCCAGCGCAATATCGGTCAGAAAATTCACGAACACGATCGAGGCCGTCAGCAGAAAGATGATCGCCCCCGCAAGCTGTTGGTCATTGGATCTGCCCAGCGCCTCGAACAGCAGGAAACCGGATTCGTAAAGCACCAGGATGATCGCCACCACGGGCAGTTCGTTGAAGATGCGGTTCATGTCGAACCCCAACGAATTCACGACCGGCCCCAGCGCATGGCGCGCCGGGTAGCGCCACAACAGCTTCTGTCCGGAAACGCCGCGTGCGGAGGCGGCGGTAACGTAGAGCTTGCCCTGTTCGTCCAGCATCAGTGCCCGCACGGTTTGCAGTGCGAATGCGGTCGCCGACCAGCCCAGCACCAGAATGGGCAGCCAGCCGCGGCTCATGAAATCGACGAACTTATCCCACGACCAGGGTGCATCGCGATACTCGTTCGAGAACAGACCAAACAGCAGATCATCGAACAGCAGCGCCCAGAGCAGCACGACGACCAGTGCAAGCAGGAAGTTCGGGATCGCCAGGCCCAGATAGCTGAAGAACCGCAGCGAGCTGTTGAAGAAGACGTTGTTCGAGGCCGCTGCGTAAATGCCGACCGGTACGGCAATGGCATAGGCCACGATCAGTGAAGCGACGACGATGCCAAGGCTGATCCAGAACTTGTCCTTCAAAAGGTCGTTGATCGACTGGCGCAGAATACAGCTCTGCCCGAACTCGCCCTTCAGAAAGACATCACCGATCCAGGATCCCCAACGTATCAGAAACGGCTGATCCAGACCCAGGCGCACACGTTCGGCCTGAATGTCGGCCTGCGTGATGTTCTGCCCGGTCGTGGCCTTGAAAGCGACGTACCGTTCGGCGCAATCGGCGGGCACCCATTCCATCAGCGTGAAGACAATCAGCGATACGGCCAGCAGCGTAATGACCGCCATCAGAGCCCGCATGATCGTAAACTGGATGAACCGCACGTGACCCCCTCACGGTCTGCTCCGGACAAAGTGGTCCTTCGTCCGGAGCAAAGTCAAAGCATTGTTTCGCAGGTGCGAAACGAAAGGCCCGGTCGGGGCCGCCGTGTCACTCGTCCAGCCACCACTGCGTCGCGCGGTATGGATAGGTTCGATAATACTCGTAGGACCATGTCTTGAACTCGGTGAAGTTCTTCAGCTTGTTCGAGTGGACGATCGGGTTCGGCGCCGACACCGTGCCGATGAACAACAGCTGCTCGGCCATGGTCGCGGCCAGCTTGGCACCGATCTGAGCTGCCTCGGCCGAGCCGGGAGCCTGCTGCTGGAAGGATTCGATGTCCTGCACCATATCCTTTGCCCATTGCGGCGGCTCGATACCTTCGGCACCCTCTGTATCGATCCACTTCGACCACAGCATGGCGTTGCGCGAGCCGAAATAGTTCTCGTACGGCGGCACCCACAGTTCGTTATTGCCCAACACGATCGCGACCGGCTGGCCCTTGCCCCAGGTGATCACGTCCAGCTTGTTTGCCGACTGAGCCGAGCGATACTCGTCCGGTGTGACCTCCTTGACGGTCGTGTTGATGCCTACGTCCTTCCAGTTCTGAGCCACGAACTCCATCACCGCCGCGGGGCCGCCCTGGGTGGCGAACTGCAGGTTGAGCGTCAGCGGATCGCCATTTGGCAATTCGCGCAGACCGTCCCCGTCGACATCCTTGAGACCGAGTTCGTCAAACGCAGCCTTGGCGGCGTCCGGATCGAATTCCGTCGCATAGGTTGCCCACTTGGGGTCGACGAAGTCCGGCACCGGCGAGAAACCGATATAGGCCGAGGGCGTACCCAGACCGAAATAGGTCGTCTCGTTCATCTCCGGGCGGTTGATTGCGTGGCTCATTGCCTTGCGGAACCGCAGATCCGAGAAGACGGCACGCTTCGCCTCGTCCTCGTGGGTAACGTTAACGCCGAATACGACCTGCGCGATGGTCGGCTTCAGGTGGACGGTGTAGTCACCCTTCTCCTGGCCTTCCAGAAGTTGCGGACCCGAGGGCAGTTGCAAAGATTGCGACTTGTAGTCGACCTCACCCGCAGCAATCTTCAGGATGCGGACTTCGTTCTCATTGATGTAGATCTCGTCCTGCTCGTTGATGTAAGGCAACTGGTTGCCCGCCGTATCGACCTGGTGGAAATACGGGTTGGCAACGAGGTGACGTCCCTCTGTCGTGTCCGCGGTATAGATGTACGCCTCCAGCGTCGGCTGCGTGGCATAGGGCAGGGTCGCCGCCTTGGCCGCATCCCGCAGCATCGGCGACGGCGTGTCGGTCCAGTCAGACTGGCCATGGTAGAAATTCACCACCTCATAGCCGGTCTCGAACCCGATCTTCTTTGCCTCGGCATCCGCATCCGCATTGATTGCGGGGTGGTATTTGCCAAGGAAGTGCTTGGGCTGGAACGGCTGGGCATAGCTGTTGGCGAAGTGCGCCAGGAAGCCCGGCTTGGGTGCGGCCATCTCGAAGCGCACAGTCTGCGGATCAACAACCACGACGTTCATCTTCTCGCCGCCCGACAGCAAGAAGTCCTTTGGCTTGCCGATGACATTGGTGTCGAAATTCAGGTTGTCGTACCAGAACTTGACATCGTCTGCCGTGAACGGTGCTCCATCTGACCATTTGTGGCCCCTGCGCAGGAAGAAGGTCAGCTGCGTGAAATCGTCGTTCCACTCCCAGCCCTTGGCAATGTTGGGCACGATGGTCTGGAGGTCATCCGAGAAACGCACGAAGTTGACATGCCGGATCGACAGGAAATCCGATGTGCCAGCTTCGGTTGCGTTCGACAGAGCATCAAGTTGACCGCCGTACTGGCCGATCGAGTCGTAGGGAACAACGACCAGTGGCTCTTCCGGCAGACGCTCGGCCAGTGGCGCCAGTGCAGGATTGCCCTGGATCTTGGCGTTCAGGTCACCGATCGCCGGGTTCTCCTGAAAGCCCATCTCGCAGCTTCCCGCCGTCTGGAACTCGGCCAACTCGAACTGCTGAGGGAACGCACCGGTGATACCCTGATCATTCGCGACGGTGATCGCCGGGCACTCGGCAGCGTCGGCGCCGGTCGTGCTCAGACCGGCGGCAATCGCGATTAGCGACGCGCCAATAATTGCAGAGCTTCTCATCTAACTTCCCCCTCTTGAATTGGAATCACGCGCAGGGTCCACGCGCACATGATGAAACGCTAGTTGAGTTTTGTGACAGTAGTGATTGACTTTTGTGACGGTTTGCCTTGGCGATCAGGATCCTACCGATCAAGGTCCCTGAGTTACAGCGCAACCGAGAAGTCACCCTGAATACGACAGCAACAATTACGTCCAATGATGGTGCACACCTGAGCCTCCCCTTTGAACTGGTCCGACGCTATGTTTAGGAGAACGGAGGACCAGAAATGGCGAACAAACGACCCAAG
>JBCAXJ010000123.1:0-5402 GCA_038534135.1 Pseudomonadota bacterium
AGGCGCCCCGGCCCGATCCGGCTGAGGAGTTGCGGCACGATCGGCGTGGCGATCAGGCCCCAGCGTGCCTCGGTGATCGAGAACAGAGCCGAGCGGTCCGCGATGACAACATCGCAGGCCGCGATGATCCCCGTCCCACCGCCAAAACAGCCACCATGCACCAAAGCCACGGTCGGCTTGCCAAGCATCGTCAACCCGTGCACGGCCCGCGTGGTTCTGCGCGAAACATCGACGTTGCCCGCCTCGTCCAGTTCGCGCACCTGCTGGATCCATGCCAGATCCGCGCCCGCCTGGAAGTGCTTGCCATTGCCGCGCAGCACCACGACCCGCACCGCCGGATCTTCCGCCAGCGCTGGCAAGCCAGCCAGCAACTCGTCAATCATCTGGCCGTTATAGGCGTTATTGCGGTGCGGACGATCCAGCATCACGGTTGCGATCCCGCGCGCATCGACGCTGACAGAGACGGTTAGCTCTTCGGATTGGGTCATTCTTGCCTCTTCAACTGCGATCAGATTGGATCGATCACCGACATGGCAGCGCTTGTGCCGTACTGGTACACCACATTCCACGCTGTGAAAGTCGCTCCTAGACCCTTGCCAACACGGCGCTATTTGTCCAGTAAGAGCGAGACGCCAATCGAGAACCAGCCCACAGACGGCGGACGAGCGATTGGCGCGGCGGAGAGGTACCAAGGGAGGCACCGGGGGTGAGCCAACGCGTGTTGGAGGTCGAGAACCTCCATGTCCATTTCCCAATGGAATTTGGCAAGGTCGTCAAAGCGGTGCGGGGCGTGTCGTTCCATGTGGATCGTGGCGAGACGCTTGCGATTGTCGGTGAGTCCGGCTCGGGCAAATCGGTGACGTCGATGTCGGTGATGCGGTTGAACGAGAATGCGCACGGGATCATCCCGGAGGGCAAAATCTCGTTCACGCCATCGGGCGAGCAGACGATCGACATCACCGCACAGTCGCTGACCGGCATGCAGGATGTGCGCGGGCGCCACATCAGCATGATCTTTCAAGAGCCGATGACATCGCTGAACCCGGTTCTGAAGAACGGATTTCAGGTGACCGAGGCGATCATGCGCCATCAGTCGGTCACCGAGGAAGAAGCCAAGCGTCGGGCGCTGGAGTTGTTCGACTTGGTCCGCATTCCAGAATCCATCAAGCGCTTCGAGCAATATCCGCACCAGCTTTCGGGCGGGATGCGACAGCGTGTGATGATCGCGATGGCGTTGTCGTGTAGGCCGTCGCTGCTGATCGCCGACGAGCCGACGACAGCGCTTGACGTGACGATCCAGGCGCAAATCCTCGACCTGATCAAGATGCTGCAGGAAGAGATCGGCATGGCTGTTCTGTTCATCACCCACGACATGGGCGTGGTGGCCGAGGTCGCCGACCGTGTCATGGTGATGCTGCAGGGTCGCAAGGTCGAAGAAGGCCCCGCCGCAGATCTCTTCCACCGCCCGCAGCACCCTTACACGCAGGCGCTTCTGAATGCAGTGCCGCGTCTGGGTTCGATGAAGGGCAAGGACAAGCCTGAGAAGTTCCAGGGTGTCGAGATGAAGGGCACGTTCGCCGAGATGGCCGAAGCGGGGGGCACGTAATGGCGCTGGACCTGGCTGCCGATCAGGCGACGATCCTGAATGTCGAGGGGATGACGACGCGGTTTGATATCACAGGCGGCATTCTTGGGCGCGCCACCGCGCGGGTCCATGCCGTCGAAGATATCAGCTTTCACATCAAGCCGGGCGAGACCCTGGCGATGGTCGGCGAGTCCGGTTGCGGCAAGTCGACGACCGGACGGACGCTGATCGGACTGGAGAAGTCGACGGCCGGGAAGATCGAATTCGACGGCAAGGATCTGACGAAGATGAGCCGGTTGGAGCGCCGGGCTGCGGTCACGCAGATGCAGATGATCTTCCAGGATCCGTACTCGTCGCTCAATCCACGCCAGTCGGTCGGCAAGTCAATCTCGGAGCCGATGCTGGTGCACAAGGTCATGCCAGCAAATGACGTACGCGACCACGTTGTCGGCCTGTTGCGCAAGGTCGGCCTGCAGCCCGCGCATTTCGACCGCTATCCGCACGAGTTCTCGGGCGGCCAGCGCCAGCGCATCTGTATTGCCCGCGCCCTGGGCCTGAACCCGCGCATGATCATCGCGGACGAGGCCGTGTCGGCCCTGGACGTGACCATTCAGGCGCAGGTGATCAATCTCTTCATGGACCTGCAGGACGAGTTCGGCTTGAGCTTGCTGTTCATCAGCCACGACATGGCGGTGGTCGAACGGATCAGCCACCGGGTCGCGGTGATGTATTTGGGCCGGATCGTCGAAATGGGACCGCGCCGCGCGGTGTTCGACAACCCGCAGCACTCGTACACCCAGAAACTTCTGGGTGCGGTGCCGATCGCCGATCCGACGGCCGATCGGGCCAAGCGCAAACTGATGGTGGACGAAATCCCCTCGGCCGTGCGCCCGCTGAGCTACAAACCGGAACCGCTGACGTTCCGCGAAGTAGAGCCCGGCCACCTGGTCGCCAACGAATGATCAACGAAACACCCGGGTTCACCGGGGGAGCGTTACAGGGGACGCGCAAAGTTCCCCACGTCTGGTGAGCAATTCAGGGAGGTACCTACATGCGCACCAAATTATGGAAAGCCGCGATTGGCGCGACGGCGATGGCCGCGATCGCCACCGGGGCTGTGGCCGCCGAGCCAAAATCAGGCGGGGTGCTGGACTTCGTGGTCGGGTCAAAGATCCCGTCCTATGACGCCCACCAGGAGACGACGTTCGGCATGATCCATCCGATTGCGCCGTTCTACAGCCTGCTGATCCGCGTCAACCCGAACAACCCGGCCGAGAACGACTTCGAGTGTGACGTCTGCGAGAGCTTCGAGGCCTCGGAAGATGGGCTGACGTTCACCTACAAGATCCGCAAGGGCCTGACGTTCCACGACGGCAAGCCGCTGGATGCGAACGACGTCTATGCGACTTACGAGAAGATCATCAATCCGCCCGAGGGCATCGCATCCTCGCGCAAGGCATTCTACGCGATGGTCGACAGCCACCGTGTCGTGGACAGCCATACCTACGAGATGAAGCTGAAATTCCCGTCGGGCGCTTACCTGCCGTCGATGGCTTCGCCGTTCAACTTCATCTATGCCGACGAGGACCTCGCCGAGCATGGTCTGACCTGGCACCAGCAGAACATCAACGGCTCGGGCCCGTTCAAGTTCATCGAACACCAGCCGGGCGCTTTCGTGTCGGGTGAGAAGTTCGAGAACTATCACTTCGAAGGCCGCCCGTATCTGGATGGGTTCAAGGCACTTTCGGCGCCGAAGCTGTCGGCCCGCGTGCAGGCCATCGAGGGCAACCGGGCCGCAATCGAGTTCCGCGGCTTCCCGCCAAAGCAGCGTGACGCGCTGGTCGGTGCTCTGGGCGACAAGATCGTCGTGCAGGAATCGGACTGGAACTGCGTGCTGCTGGCAACGCCGAACCACAAGTCTCCGCCGTTCGATGATGTCCGCGTCCGCAAGGCGCTGTCGTTGGCAATCGACCGCTGGGGCGGCTCGAAATACCTGTCGAAGATTGCGATCGTGAAAACGGTCGGCGGCATCGTGTTCCCGAACCACCCGTTGGCGGCGTCGCAAGAGGAACTCAAGGCCCTGGCAGGCTATGGCGACGACATGGAAGCGAACCGTGCCGAAGCCAAGCGTCTGCTCGAGGAAGCCGGTTTCGACTTCTCGAAGACGTACCGCTTCAACAACCGCGGCGTCGACCAGCCCTACAAGGTTGTCGGCACGTGGCTGATCGACCAGTGGAAGAAAGTTGGCATCAATTTCGACCAGCAGGTGAACCCATCGCCGGTGTTCTACGATATCCTGCGCAAGAAGTACGAATTCGATGTGTCGATCGACTTCAACTGCCAGTCGGTGATCAACCCGATCGCGGACGTCTCCAAGTTCATTCCGTCCTCGGGTAACAACTACACCCAGAACGAGGACCCGGAGCTTGAGGCAATGTACCAGGACCTGCTGCGGGCGGGGACGGAAGACGAACAGCGGGCGATCATGCGCAAGCTGGAGAAAGCCGTGCTGTCCGAGAAGGCAACCCAGTTCATCACGCTGTGGTGGTACAAGATCAACCCGCACTGGAACTATGTGAAGGGTTGGAAGATCGCGCCGTCCCATTACCTGGGCCAGCAGCTCGACCACATCTGGCTCGACAAGGGCTGAGTCGGCAGGGACGGGCTGAAACCCGTCCGACGCCTGTGAGATCGCGGGGTGCGCAAGGCGCGCCCCGCCCATGATAAGCGGACAATCCGACGGGGACCGGACACGCCATGTGGCAGTACATCCTGAAACGCCTGCTTCTGATGATCCCGACCGTGATCGGTGCGGCGTTCCTGATCTTCTTTCTGCTGCGCGCCCTACCGGGAGACGTCTGCGAACTGAAGCTCGGTGGCGAGGGCGCTTACTACGACGAGGAGCAGATCAAGATCTGCCAGCAGAACCTTGGTCTCGACCAGCCGCTGGTCGTCCAGTTCAGCGACTTCGTGGTCGGCCTTGCGACCTTCGATCTGGGCGACTCGATGTGGACCGGACGCCCCGTGCTCGAGGAGATGTCCAAGCGCTTCGAGCTTTCCCTGCAGGTCGCGATCATGGCGACCATCGTCTCGATCGTCATCGCGATTCCGCTGGGCACGCTGAGTGCCGTCTACCAGAACACCTGGATCGACTATGTCGTTCGAACGGTTTCCATCGCCGGGATCGCGGTGCCGAGTTTCTGGCTCGGGATCCTGATCATTCTGGCGATCCTGAGTATCTCGGAGGTCTTCACCGGCAGTAGATGGCTGCCACCGCTGGACTACAGACCGCTGTGGGAAGACCCGGTATACAACCTGTCGATGCTGCTCTGGCCTGCCATCGCGACCGGCTACCGATACTCGGCCGTTGCGACCCGTATGACCCGGTCGTCACTGCTCGAGGTCTTGCGCGAGGACTATGTCCGCACCGCCCGTGCCAAGGGCATGGTCGAGAAGGTCATCGTCAACCGGCACGCGCTGAAGAACGCGATGTTGCCGGTCGTGACCGTGATCGGTATCGAATTTGCCTTCCTGATGGGAGGGCTGGTCGTCACGGAACAAGTCTTTAATCTCAACGGGTTAGGACGTCTTCTGGTCGATAGCGTGACGTTCAACGACTACACCATGACCCAGGGTATCGTGATGACCATCGTGCTGGTGTTCGTGCTGACCAATTTCGTCGTCGACGGAGACTGCGTCGGTCATCGGAGCACTCCTCAGCTATAGCGGATGCGCGGGTCGAGCCACGCATACAGAAGGTCGATCACGAAATTGGTCAGCACGAACACCAGCACGATGGTCATCACGATACCCTGGG
>JBCAXJ010000124.1:0-5393 GCA_038534135.1 Pseudomonadota bacterium
AGAACGCGCATTGGACTGTATAGGAGCCTCCAGCCCAATCCATTGCCACTTGCTGCGTTCTTGACCGCGCACGGGTTGCATTTGTCGGACTTAATCCGGGAGGGACGATCCTCCCAGAGGATCATGCTCAGTTCGCTATGCCCTCCGGCAGCGCGTACGTGCTCGAGAGTTGGGTAGGTGCACCGTCGGGTACGAACCCCCTTCAGTGTCAAGTACGTGCCCTGTTTGAGCATCTAGACGTTCCGCCAGCAGACGTTCTCGCAGGAAATCTCGTGCCTTTTCGTTCGCCGGACTTCAGACGTCTCAGAAACCGCCGGACTTCCCTTTGTTTCGGAGAGTTTCTTTGGACGAAGATCCTAACACGTGCACAGCCTGAGATCGTCGTGACTATGGGGCGTGAGGTGACTACCTCCATCAATCGGGTGCTGAACTGCAATGGCGTCAAGCGGATCGATTTGTGTTGGGGAAGGGTAACGGGCATCCGGTCGCAATATGCAAATGGGTTGCATGTCGGCCTGCCGCATCTTTCGCGCTATCGTGTCGTTACCCGCAAACAGTCTCAGGCTGGGCTGAACGAGCTATTCCAGCCTTTCTGGAAGACACTATGACTGCTACGATTGCGGCCAGCGACCTCAACCTCACCTTCCAGACAAATGACGGCCCGGTGCATGCACTGTCTGCCGTCAACCTGGAGATCACCCAAGGCGATTTCGTCTCGTTCATTGGCCCGTCCGGCTGCGGCAAGACCACATTTCTGCGCGTCATAGCAGACCTCGAACAGCCCACCGGCGGCGCGATCACCGTCAATGGGATGACTCCGGAGCAGGCGCGCCTTAGCCGCGCCTATGGCTATGTGTTCCAGGCGGCGGGGCTCTACCCGTGGCGAACGATCGAGAAGAACATCCGCTTGCCGCTGGAGATCATGGGCTACTCCCGCGAGGAGATGGCCGCGCGGACCGCCCGCGTTCTGGATCTTGTTGACCTGAAGAACTTCGGCAAGAAGTTCCCCTGGCAACTGTCCGGCGGGATGCAGCAGCGCGCCTCGATCGCGCGGGCGCTGGCTTTCGATGCCGATCTTCTTCTGATGGACGAACCCTTCGGTGCGTTGGACGAGATCGTCCGCGACCACCTGAACGAACAACTCCTCGATCTTTGGGCGCGCACCAACAAGACGATCTGCTTCGTGACCCACTCGATCCCCGAGGCGGTGTATCTCTCGACCCGCATCGTTGTCATGTCGCCGCGCCCGGGCCGGATCATTGACGTCATCGAAAGCACCCTTCCGGCAGAACGACCGCTCGAAATCCGTGATACGCCAGAGTTTCTCGAGATCGCCGCCCGTGTCCGTGCGGGCCTGAGAGCAGGACACAGCTATGACGATTAGACTGCGCCCCCCGTCCGAGCCCTTCGAGGGCTTCTTGAAACAGGCCCGTGCGCTGATTGGCTTCTGGGCGAAGTTCGTCGGCGCCACTGTTGCTGTTTCCGTGACCATAGGCGTCTTCGCACCGCTGGCGGTCGCCGCGTTTCTTCTGACGCTCGGTCTGCCGATCCTGATGCTGATCTTATGGGGCCGCGCGCTGGACCAGGAGCTGGGCTGGACCGAACTGGACGAGGGGCCTTGGTGAACCTCCAGCGCCTGGCTTTTCCGGCCTTGAGCCCGGATCTCGACCGGACGATCCGAGCGGTCCCGGGTCTGCGCCCGGGACATCGCGGCACCTAGATCATGCGCTCGATCTTGTCCATCACAACGGTCTGCACAGTCATCGTCGCGATCTGGTATCTCGGCGCGGTGCTCCTGAACGCGCAGTGGGAACGGGATCAGGCAGAGCGTGCCGGGACCGAGATCAGCTGGGCGCAGATCCTCCCGGCCACGATGGCGCAGGAACGCCCCATGTTGCCGGCGCCGCATCAAGTTGCGCTCGAGATTTGGCAGACGACGGTCGAGAAGCGCATCACGTCGAAACGCAGCCTCATCTATCATGGCTGGATCACACTGTCGGCGACGCTGCTGGGCTTCGCCATGGGCGTTTGCCTGGGTGTCCTGCTGGCCGTTGGGATCGTGCACAACCGGGCGATGGACCTCAGCGTCATGCCCTGGGTGATCGCATCCCAGACCATCCCGATCCTGGCGATCGCGCCGATGATCATTGTCGTGCTCTACAACATCGGCATATCGGGCCTGATCGCGAAGGCGTCGATCTCGGCCTATCTGAGTTTCTTTCCGGTGGTTGTCGGTATGGTGAAGGGCCTGCGCTCGCCGGACCGGATACAGTTGGATCTTATGCGCACCTACAACGCCAGCGCCTCGCAGGTCTTCTGGAAGCTGCGCTGGCCATCCTCGCTGCCGTACCTGTTCACGAGCTTAAAGATCGCCATCGCCATCGCTCTGGTTGGAGCCATCATTGGAGAGCTTCCCACCGGGGCGCAGGGCGGGTTCGGGTCGCGCATGCTGAACGGTAGCTATTACGGGCAAGTCCTGATCATCTGGTCTGCACTGATCGGAGCCGCGGTCTGCGCGGGCCTGATGGTGGGCATCATCGGATTGGTGCAGAGGGTCGTTCTGGGCCGGATGGGGATCGCGCGATGATGTGGATCGTACTGGCATTGGCGCTTTGGTTCGGCGCATGGGCGTTGAACGTCTGGCTGGCCCGTCAAAACACCGGGACCGCAGCACTGGTCGTTCCGGTGATTTTCGGGATCGCGCTTCTGGTCCTGTGGGAAGGCCTCGTGCGCGGCTTGGATGTTCCGCTGGTCATCCTGCCTGCGCCGTCAGTCATCTGGAACACGCTCACAGAAAGCATCCCGACCCTCTGGGCCGACTTTGTCCAGACGGTGCTGAAATCCGTCATTCCCGGCTATGTCATGGGTTGCGGGGCCGCCTTCCTGACCGCCATCGCGATCGACCGCTCGCCATTCCTCCAGCGCGGGCTTCTTCCGATCGGCAACCTCGCCGCAGCACTCCCCATCATCGGCATCGCCCCGATCATGGTCATGTGGTTCGGCTTCGACTGGCAGTCCAAGGCCGCCGTGGTCGTCGTCATGTGCTTCTTCCCGATGCTGGTCAACACGATGGAGGGGCTGCAGGCGTCGGAGAAGATGCAGCGCGATCTGATGCGCACCTATGCCGCGCGCTATGGCCAGAGCTTGCTCAAGCTGCGCCTGCCCGCTGCGGCGCCGTTCATCTTCAACGGCCTGAAAATCTGTACCACGCTGGCTTTGATCGGCGCGATCGTGGCGGAGTTCTTCGGCACGCCGATCGTCGGCATGGGCTTCCGCATCTCGACGGAAATCGGGCGTATGGCGCTGGACATGGTCTGGGCCGAAATCGCGGTTGCAGCACTCACGGGATCGCTGTTCTATGGGTTGGTTGTGCTCGCGGAACGGGCGGTGACGTTCTGGCACCCATCAATCAGAATTTAACCAAGAAAGGAGAGAGTCATGAAAACACTGATAAAATTCGCCTTCGCCGGGGCGATCACCTTAACCGTTGGGGCTGCGCACGCCGCGGATAATGTGGTGCTGCAGCTGAAGTGGGTGACCCAGGCTCAGTTCGCCGGATACTACGTTGCGGCGGAGAAAGGGTTCTACGGCGAAGAAGGTCTGGAGGTCGAGATCAAGCCCGGCGGTCCCGACATCGCGCCTGGTCAGGTGCTTGCAGGTGGCGGCGCGGATGTGATCCTGGACTGGATGCCGTCGGCGCTGGCCAGCCGCGAGAAGGGCCTGCCGATCGTCAACATCGCCCAGCCGTTCAAATCCAGCGGCATGATGCTGACCTGCCGCAAGGACACAGGCATCACCTCGCCTGCCGATTTCAAGGGGAAGACGCTCGGCGTCTGGTTCTTCGGCAACGAGTATCCGTTCCTGTCCTGGATGAGCCAGCTCGGCATCCCGACCGATGGCGGCGATGCAGGTGTCACGGTCCTGAAACAGGGCTTCAACGTCGATCCGATCCTGAACAAGCAGGCGGATTGCGTCAGCACCATGACCTATAACGAGTACTGGCAGATCATCGACGCCGGCTTGACGCCGGACGATCTGGTCGTCTTCAAGTACGAAGATCAAGGGGTTAGCACGCTGGAAGACGGGATCTATGTGCTTGAAGACAAGCTGGAAGACCCGGCCTTCGCCGACAAGATGGTCCGCTTTGTGCGCGCCAGCATGAAGGGTTGGAAGTATGCCGAGGAGAACCCGGACGAGGCCGCCGAGATTGTACTGGACAACGACGCCACCGGTGCACAGACCGAAAAGCACCAGAAGCGCATGATGGGCGAGATCGCCAAGCTGACGGCAGGGTCGAACGGTGCGCTGGACCCGGCCGACTTCGAGCGTACGGTCGAGACCCTGATGAAGGGCGGCTCGGATCCGGTGATCACCAAGAAGCCGGAAGGCGCCTGGACGCATGTAATCACCGACAAGGCGCTGTGATAACGCGTCGCTACGCTATCGTAGGGTGCGCATTGCGCACCCTACTTTAATTAGAGCAGGAATTGTGGTTTACAGATAGAATGTTTACTGGGTTTGGTCTGAATGAATCTTCACGCGCTCAAAATCTGTGTATCCCGTTGAATTCTTCCATATTGCCTCAGTCTGGGTTTTTGATTGAGAAGTCTTGAAGCCTTGTGTTGATGGTTTCAAACATGGCCATTTTGATAGAATTTCTGGTAATCCAAATATTTTTTGGATGCTTATCTCTCGCTGCTGAGATCGATGATTTATGCTTTCACCTAGCTATTCTGCACGTTTGGCGCAATTCAGGATCAGAAAGACGCTCCTTTTGCAACTCCCGTCGCACTCGCACCAGATCCGGGTGGTCGATATTGATCCGGTATTCGCCGTGAGCGACGCGGGTGACGATGCCCTGGGCCATTTTCTTGATCAGCGCGCGGGAGGCGGCACGACTGTTGGATTCCAACGCGTTTTCAACGAGATAGCGTTGAACTTCGGTGGTGCGAATACGCTCGGTCGGGTGGGTTGCCAGGAGGTGCATGAGCGCCGATGAGCGCTCGGTGCGGCCGACAGGTGGGCCGGGCCGGCGGACACGCGGTGCGCGTTCGAGCAGCTTGAGCAAGTGCCCGTCACGCTCGTGCGGGGCCATGATCTCGGCGAGATTGCGGATCGCCTCGCGCAGATGCTCGACACGGCGCTGGGCCTTGTAGCGCTGGTCCTCGACGTCGCGCAGCCATTTGCTGGACCTGTCGAGTTCTTCGTGCAGGTGGGCGAGGGTAGGGGCGACATCAAAATTCATGGCGGCGTGCCTTGTCTGTTCGAACCTGGGAACCGGGTTACTTGGCGTACGGATGAACCGGGCAACCTTAGGGTAACGCACATCCGTAAATGCGATTTTAACCATGAGATTTCGGGCACGAGATGAGCGTTCCCGAACTGCGGGAACA
>JBCAXJ010000125.1:0-5171 GCA_038534135.1 Pseudomonadota bacterium
TCACGAAACTTCCTCTCCATGATCAAACTGGCATCGTTCAGGTTGTGGGTCGAGTTTTATGAGTCGGCTGCCTAGGTGGTCACGCGCTGTGCCATCGATCTTCGCGTTTGGCTGCATCAGTGCGCTATGCAAACTGGGTGCACTCAAAGCACTCGGATCGACGTTCGGAGAGCGCGAGAAACCTTCGTAGTCTCTTGCCACAGATCAAGTCGGGGCCTGGGAGGCGCAAACCGATAAACCTCTCCAGGCCCCGCCGGGACCATCTCACCCAATACAAAACCGGTCCCTACGCTACTCAATAAACGTACGTCGCAGCCGGTCACGCAGCGGCTGGGTGAGATAACTCAACGCCGTGCGCGCACCGGTGTTCACGAAAAGCCCGACAGGCATCCCTGGCAAGAGGTCCAGGGTGGCGACCTTAGGTGACTGCCGCTCGTCCAAATGGACCCTAACCATGAAGAACTCGTCACCGGTGCGGTCGTCCTTAAGGCTGTCGGCCGAGATTTGCGCGATACGACCGGTCGCCTCTGGAACATCCTCCTGCTGGAAGGCCGTAAGCTGCAGGCGGGCAGTCTGACCGACCTCGAGGCTCTCGATGTCGGAGGTTTTGACCTGTGCTTCGACGATCAGGTCCTCGCCGTCCGGAACAATCTCGAGGATGGATTGCCCTGGCCTGACCACACCGCCCGTGGTGAAGACCTCGAGATTTACGACCCGGCCACTGACGGGCGCCTTGACCTCGACCCGATTGCGCCGTTCCAGAGCGCCGGAAAGCTGCGGTCCGATCTCGGTCAGTTGCGCCTCGATCCCGGCAAGCTCGGTCACGATGGCCTCGGTGCGCAGACGTTTCTGGCTGAGGCCTGTCAGCTTGATCTGGCCGATCTCGTTGCGCGCACGCGCTTGTGCGGTCTTCAGTGAGGCATCGATACCACGCAGCCGCTCGATCTCGGACTTGATCGCGCTGACCCGATTGCCGGTCACCAGACCTTTGCGGAACAGCCGGTCCAGGCTCTCGAGTTCATCCTCCGAGATCTGCGCCTGACGGCTGTTGGAGTCCCGCTGCTCCTGCAGTCCCGCGATTTCTTGGCGCAAGTTTTCCATGCGCTGAGCGAGAAGTTCCTCTTCGACTTTCCGCGCCCGCAGTTCCGAGTCGAACAGGTCCTTTTGGGTCAGAAATGCCCTCAGCCAGTATTTCTCGGGCAACGCGCCGCCGAGGAGCGACGTCACATCGGGGCGTTGAAAAGACTCGGCGTCGTCGATCTGGGCCAGGAGCCGGGCGCGGCGGATCGTGAGTTCACCGGCTTGGCTGCTGAGCACGTCGAGCGTGACGTCAAGTTCGGTGCTGTCGAGGGTCAGGAGCGTCTGGCCTACGATCACCGAGTCACCATCGGCGACCAGAAGCGCGCGAACGATCCCGCCATCAAGGTGCTGAACGGACTTGCGGTTCCCTTCGACGACGAGTGAGGCTTCGGCAAAGACAGCGCCGTCCAGCTTGGCCTTGTAAGCCCAATAGACAGCCCCTCCGAAAAAGAAGACCAGACAGAGCAAGCCAAGCACCACGAAGCCTTGAATACGCGGTTCTGGCGTGGCGAGTTCGGCGCGCTCGTAGCTGACGCCGTCGATCATTTCGTGGCGGCCACGATAGTTTTGAACGTTGCTCATGAGACTGCCCTTTCGATGACATTGTTGGCGGAAACAGCAGTCTTCGATTTGACCGCCGCGCGGTTGAGCACGTCGCGCCGCGTCTCTTGCAGCACCTGCTCCTTGTCGCCGAAGGCGATCTGGTGACCTGCCTTCAGCATCAGGACTTTGCTGACGGCTTGTAGCGTGCTGGGCCGATGGGTCATGACCACAATGATTGCGCCGCGCTGCGAGGCCGCCAGGATGGCATTGCGCAGAGCCATCTCACCGTCGGTGTCGAGGTCTGAGTTGGGTTCATCCAGCACCAGCAGGAACGGATCTCCATAAAGCGCGCGGGCCAGGGCAATCCGCTGTCGCTGACCGCCCGACAGGAAGAAGCCGTTTCCGATCTCGGTGTTGTAGCCATCCTCGAGGCCCGAGATCATCTCGTGAACTCCGGCCGTCAAAGCAGCTTGCAGAACCATCGTATCATCGATTTCGGACGCGAACCGGGCGATGTTCTCGCGGATTGTGCCATCGAACAGGACGACGTCCTGAGGCAGGTATCCGATATTCTGACCCAGATCCTGTGCGTCCCATTTCTGCATGGCTGCACCATCCAGTTCGACATCTCCTCGCTGCGGCGTCCAGACACCGGCGAGCATCTTGGCCAGCGTCGATTTGCCGGATCCGCTGGGTCCGATCACGGCAACAGTGTCACCGGCAGCGAGTGTGAACGAAACACCAGACAGTGTTGCATTCAGTGCCTGTGGAGGGCCAGCCTGACGGATCTGCACATTGAGCGCCTGACGTGCCTTTGGCAGCTTAATCCGCTCGCGCGGTTCGGGGTGCTCGTGGGTCAGTTCGTCGATTTTCTTGTACGATCCGCGTGCCGCCAGAAACGTTCGCCATTGCCCGATGACCTGATCGATCGGCGCAAGCGCCCGGCTCAGCACGATGGTCGCCGCGATCATGGCACCGGCGGTAGACTCTCCGATGATGGCAAGCGCTGCACCAAGGCCGAGGATACCGGACTGCAGTCCCATGCGGATGGTCTTCGAGGTGATCGAGAACGTTGCATTCCGATCAGCGAGCCGGGTCTTTGCAAGATTTGCGACGTTTTGCAGATAGCCCCAGCGGCTCGCCAGATCGCCCCCCATGCCCATCGCCTGCACAAGTTCAGCGTTAGTCTCGCTGGTCCGGAACAGCGCATCGCTGCGGGCCTTGGTGAATCCAACTGCCTGCATCGGGCGATGGTTGCGCGCATTGTTGATCAGAGCGAGAACCAACAATGTGAACGCACCGGCCAGACCGAGCAGGCCGAGGTAAGGATGCAGTGCGTAGAGCACGATCAGGTAGATCGGGATCCACGGGGCATCGAAAAACGCAACAAGCGTGCTGCCGGACACGAAGTCACGGAACCCGTTGATGTCTTCGACCAGGTTGTCGCTTGTGTCTGCCTGGCCGGTGATCTTGCGCCGTAGAGCGGCTTTGAGCACTGGGACACCAACGCGGAGCTCAAAACGGGCGCCAAGCCGGGCCAGGATGCGCATCCGGAAAAGGTCGAGCATTCCGGTGACGACAAAGACGCCCAGCAACAGAACAGTCAGTGCGATGAGCGTGTCGGAATTCTGGCTGGTGAGAACGCGGTCATAGACCTGCAACATGTAGAGCGGCCCGGCCAGCATGAAGAGGTTGAGTGCCAGGCTGAACAGTGTGACTGCGATGAAACCGGCACGCAGCGAGGCCCAGGCCTTGCGAATTGGGGTGGGTTTGCGGAGCATGATCCAAGCCTTTGATCAGGTTGGGACAGGGAATGGGGTGGCGAACAAACCGCCACCCTGGCTGATCGATCAGACGACGAAATCGTCTTCATCCAGCAGCGTCGTATCGACGTTCGCCAGACGGACGGTGGCATCGGACCCGAAGGAGAGCACGGCATCTGCTCCGTCCTGCTGGGCCGAAGACAGCGCGCTCGACAGGTCAAAGTCCGACCCGAAATCCGACAACCGGATCTCATCGATGCCGACCTGGAAGTCGGTGATGATGTCGACGCCGTCATCCGCACCGATTTCGAAGATATCGGCGCCCGCGCCGCCGGTCAGGATGTCGTCGCCACCCTCACCGCGGATCACGTCGTCGCCGTCGCCGCCATTCAGGCTGTTCACCTGATCGCTACCGACGATGACATCGGCATCGTCAGAACCGATGACGTTCTCGATCGAGAGCAGGACGTCGGTCTCGGTGACATTGTCGATGACGTCTTCACCCACCACACCGGTGTTCGAGATTGGTGCCTCGGCATCCAGTGTCGCCCCGGCGTCGACCAGCGTGTCCTGCGCGATCGGGCCGTTGATCCCGGCTGGTGCGTTGTGCAGGTGGATGGCCGACACGGCACCCGGAACGGGCGTTTGCAGATCGGCCTCGTTCAAGCCGGTCACGCTCAGCACGCTCGAGTAAGTGACCTCGCCGGTCTCGAGGTTCTGCACGACTGTCAGGGTTGCCTGACCCGTGGCCTCACTGTCGGAGGTCGGCCCAGGTTCCTGCGCGGCATCCAGACCACCGCTCAGTTCGATCGTACGGAGGTTGCCTTCGGTGACATCGCTGTCGACCAAAAGCTGTCCGCGGATCTCGCCACCCGGGAAGTCGGACGTGTGGATGTTGTAGTAGAGGTTGCCGGCAACCGCCTCGGATACGAACCCAGCCGCATCGTTGATGTTGGCTGTATCCTGAAGAGATGCACCGACGACCGCATCCTCGACCGTGACCGAGAACCCGGTCTCGCGGGTCGCAGTCCCGTTGCCGTTAGCGCCGAGGTTGACGTTCACAGCGACATCCTGATCGGAGAAATCAGCGGTATCGTTGCCTGCGCCGCCGTCCAAGAAGTCGTTGCCCAATCCACCGACAAGGACGTTGTCGCCGTCGCCAGCGATCAGGGCGTCATCGCCTGCGCCGCCGTCGATGACACCGTTGATAACCCCGAGGTCGACCAGGATGTCTTCTCCAGCACCCAACAGCACGTTGCCGTTCACGACACCTTCGTCGTCGTTCACGACGGTCACGTCTCCCGCTTCACGCGCATCGATGGCGTTCACGGAACCGGTGATCTGGCCTTCGTTCAGGATCGCGCCCAGCAGATTGACGCCGCCATCGATCCGGATACCGGCTGCAACGTCCGAGTCCTCGGACCCGGCAATGGCGCCTTCGTTCTGGATGATCCCTGCGAAACCAGTGTCCTCGGCATTCGAGAAGACGCGCAGACCGTCACCGATCGTGTTGCCTTCCGTGGCGTCGCCTTGGCCCTGAAGGAGGCCCGTGTTGAACACAGCTGCCGAGACGATGTCACCATCGGCATCACCGTTCTGGATCGACAAGGCCGAACCGTTGTTGCCCAGACCGGCGTCCACGACACCTGCGTTGGTGAAGGTGTACTGGTCGCCGGTGCCATCGACGTAGACGGTGCCATTGCGCTGGTCGCCTGTGCCGAGGATCTGGCCTTCGTTGACGACAGTCAGACCTTCGCCATCGATGTTCAGGGCACGGCTGTCCGA
>JBCAXJ010000126.1:0-4786 GCA_038534135.1 Pseudomonadota bacterium
ATTTCGTGCATTGCGGCTTCTCGGACGCAAGGAAGCTTGAGCTCGACACACCGGCGCCCCGAGACGCGTCCGAGAAAGCTACACATCTTCAGACATCCGCGCATTCTTACAGCCTCGGATCGACAGGCTCGCTCTCCAGCGCCAGGACGCCAAGGGCGCATTCATGGACCTTGGACAGCGGTGATTTCTCGACGAAGCGGTGCAGCCCCTCCAGGCCCAGTCGAAATTCCCGGTCGGCCAAGGAGAACTTCCGCCCAAGCCCGCGTTGGCGCAGCCGTTCGATGTTCTCGGATAGGTCGTAGTCGGGACCATAGATGATCCGCAGGTAGTCCCGCCCCCGTACCTTCATGGCCGGTTGAATTAAGCCCTTCTCGCCCCGTGCGATGAAGCTTGCAGGCTTCAGCACCATACCTTCGCCGCCCTTGGACGTGTGTTCTTTCCACCAGACGATTACGGCCTCCCGATCCTCGGCGTTGGTCGCATCGATCTGCCGCCAGCCTGTGGTCTGTAGGATCGGGTCATGTTCAGCCAGTCGGGTCAGGATTTCCATATGCCAGGCATGTGGCTTGTTGGAGAACACCTGCCCCTCGGCAGTAAGCAGATGGAACGGCGCGATCCGCAGATCGTCGATGCTGTGCGCCTGCCAGCAATAGCCGTCGATGGTTTGACCCATGCGTATTGCGTTGTCACGGCGTGCCTCGGTCGCGATGCGCTGAGTCTCCAACCCTTCGACATGGCTTGCCTTGGCCAGGGTCTCCAGCAGCGCCTCGGCGGATGTACGCGCCGCAGTGACCGTTGGCAGGTACTGTTTGCGAAGCAGGTCCTGCGCCTTGGCCGACCAAGGCATCAGTTCTCCGTCCAGCAACACCCAATCAGTGGCGAGGTCTGCCCACAATCCGGCAGCGTCCATGGCCAACGCCAAGCGGGAGATGACCGCTGCCTCCTCCGCTTCGTCCTTGAAGAACGGACGCCCGGTGCGGGTGTAGATCACGCCCTGTTTGCCATCCTCGGTGCCGAACCGGGCCTTCGCGGCATCCGCGTCCTTGGCGACGATCAGCAGCGCCCGGGAACCCATGTGCTTTTCTTCCGCCACCAACTCGGTAACACCACGCTCGGCGAACCAATCCAGCGCCTGAACGGGATGTTCTAGGTACGGGCCATCTGGGGCCGTAGGGCATGCAGCCATCGTCGGCGGTACATAGATCAGCCAACGCGGGTCTACGGCGAAACGGCTCATGACCTCCAAGGCTGCCAGCGCGTTCTCCTCCGGGATCAGCACCGTGCCTCCCAACCGCGTCTCGATGCGTTGCTTCTGTGCGTAGTCATCGAAGTAAAGCAGGCGGTCATGATCCTGTTGCGCGGTTCGGCCCTGACCATGATCCAAGGGCTTTGCGGGTTCTGCGTATTGCCGGGCAGCGGGCACGGACACGGTTTCCCGTTCGGGCCATCTGAGCGCGGTCAGCTTTCCGCCGAAGACGCAGCCCGTGTCGATATCCATGGTCGAGTTCAGCCACTCGGCTTCCAGCACCGGCGTGTGGCCGTAGACGACATCAGCCTCACCCCGGTACTCGCGTGCCCATTCCAGGCGAACCGGCAGGCCGAATTCGTCGATCTCCCCGGTGGTCTCACCAAACATCGCGAAATTCCGCACGGCACCGGAACCGCGCCCGTGCATCTCCTCCTTCAACCCGGCATGGGCGATGACCAGACCACCGCCCGCCAACCAGGAGTGGGAGCGCAAATCATAGATGAACTCCGAAACCTGCTTCCGGAACGCCTCGGAGGTCTTTTCAAGTTCGGCGACCGTCAGATCAAGCCCATGGTTCAACTGGACCTGGCGGCCCTTGAGCCACTTGTTCAGTTTGAAGTCATGATTGCCGACCACGCAACGACCCGAGCCGTCCTCGCACATGCCCATGACCAGCCGCAGGCAATCGACATTGCGCGACCCCCGGTCGGTGATGTCGCCGACGAAGAATGCGATGCGACCCCCTGGATGACGGGCCCGGATCAGGTCTTCGCCGGGTTCGAACGGATCGATCTGATAGCCAAGTTGGCCCAGCAGTTCCGCCACTTCGTCGAAACAGCCGTGGATATCGCCGATAATGTCGAACGGGCCATGGTCCTGCCGCCGGTCGGTCCAGAGCGGCTCGCGGATTATTTCCAGCGCGTCCACCTCCTCCGGGGAGCGCATCACATGGACCTGCCGGAAGCCTTCCTTCTGGAGCCCTCGCAGCCCCCGGCGCAAAGCCTTCGAGTGGTTCCGGGCAACATGCGGCCCGAAGTCCCTATTCTCCCGAGTTTGATTGCGCGCGTGGCAAGTCCCGGGATCGATATCGAGCACCAGCGCCACAGGCAGCGCGTGGTACTTTCTGGCCAACGCGACCAAGGCTGCGCGGTCCTCTCGCTTAACCGAAGTCGCATCAATCACCGTCAGCTTGCGACGCCGCAGCCGAACACTTGCCGTGTAGTGCAACAGATCGAAAGCATCGCCCGTTGCCTCGTGGCTGGTCTCATCATCCGAGACCAGTGCACGGCAATGGTCCGACGACACGACCTCGGTCGGCAAAAAATGCTTGGCCGCAAAGCTCGATTTGCCCGACCCCGTTGGGCCGATCAGAACGACGAGCGAAAAGTCGGGGATGGCGATTTTGGACGGACTACTCATCATCAATCACCGCCATCAATGCCGCTGCTGCTTCTTGAACTGACTCATCGGGGTGAACTCTCAGCCGAGCATAAGCCTCTTGCCCCGCCCTCACTGCCGACCTGGTTCTAGATACCCAGTCAAGCTCCTTTGCAAGTTGCTCCTTGTGCTTCTGCGTCTGCCGCTGTTCCTCGCTCCAAAGCGATGTGTGCTGGTGAACATCGAGGTACGATGCGCCGTCAGCCAGTTCAGACAGATACTCCAAAATTTCCCCGAGATCGTCTCTGGTCTGATCATTCGCCAGACGTACAAAGAATGGAACAGCATGTGCGGTTGCTTCGTACACCGTTCCCTGATGCCAGATGTTGCCGTATAGGTCGTACCAAGCCTTCTCCCGTTCGGTCTTCGATCCGGTCGCGACTGCTCGAAGCTGCGCGGGAACGTCAGCGGCGCTGCCGTATGCATGTGTCAAGCCAGCCCAATCGATGTCATCAAGACCTTCAAGGCTCATTGGTGCCCCCTCACCAACGCACGAAACAGATCGTCGGCTTCCGCAACCAAATCCCAACGCTCCTTCTGCGGTGGGGCGGTACGCACCCATTCGAACTCCGTTTCAATCAAACTGTCGATCCGGGGAATGCGGTCGCCATCGCCGGTCTCGCGAGCTTTGGCCTTCAATTCGAGAAGCCGAGCGATATCCGCGATGGTCTCTGCATCGAGGTCCAACCGTCTGCTCATCGCCTGGATGTTCATCGGCGGCCCGTCATCGGGATTGAGCCGCACCCAACGGATCGCCAAGGCGGGCCGCAGCACATAGAAGTATTTCTTGTAGTTCACCTGCGCCCGGTCGGCGACATGGCGCTGCCACTGGCCTTCGCCAAGGTGGAGATGGTGATGCAGGCACGCTGATGCGTGCGCGGTTTTCTCGGCCAGCGAGATTAGTCGTGACGCATCGGTGTCGTGCCACATGTACCGGATCGGACTTGACAGCCACTCCAGCAGTACCGGGTTCGGCTTCAACAGCAGGTTCAGCGCCTTGCGCAGGTCCCATCCACCGATGTCGAGATCATCCTTGATTGGCAGTTCGATCACGTCCCGCCCCGGTGTCAGGCTGAGATACCAGTCCATCGGATGCAAGTAGACAAAGCGTACATCATAGTCGCTGTCTGGCGACGGGAACCCCCAGGCACGGCTGCCGCTTTCGATAGCGAAGAGGATGCGCACACCGAAATCGCGCTCGATCTCGGCAAGCTTGGCCATGATCTCTTCACGCATCTCCGGCGCGACGCTGGGATGGAATTCGGGCAGGGTCATGTCTCGGCCCCCCGCGTGAACACGGCCATCTGAGATGGTGCACCGTGGGTGTCTTCCACGGGTCCCAGCGGTTCGTACCGCACAGCGTACCCATAATCCTCCGCGATCCGAGCACCCCAGGTTTCGAACTCGACCCGGGTCCATTCGAAGCGATGATCGGGATGGCGGGTTGTGCCTTCCTCCATCCCTTCGAACAGAGCATTGTATTCCCGATTGGGCGTGGTCACTACCACCAGCCGAGGCTTGGCGTCCCCGAATAGGGAAAGCTCCAAGGCAGACAAGCGCGGCGGGTCTATGTGTTCGATGACCTCCACCAGGGTCGCGGCATCGAAACCCTGCCAGCGCCGGTCGCCATAGGTCAGGCTACCCATCTGAAGCTGCACGCGTTCGCGCATCCTGTCTCCGGCTTGGTCCAAATGCAGGCGGCGCCACGCAACCTCCAAAGTCCGCAGCGAGGGGTCCACGCCGACGATCCGGTCGATCCCGCGTTCCTTGACCAAGCGGCGTATCAGCTTGCCCTCGCCACAACCGAGATCGAGCACACTCGCGGCCCCTCCCTCTTTCAAAACGCCTGCAACGGTGTCCAGCCGAAGGTCGTGCAGCCGGATCGGTATTTCCAGTTCCGCTTCCGGTTCTGGGGCGGGCGTATCTTCGTCCTCGGCGTCCGGAACAGCATCCTCCGCCAGCCGCTCCAGCGCCTGGTACACAAGTCCACGCCTATGTTTCAGCGCACGCCGCGTGATCAGTTCTTTCGCGGGGTGGTCCGCTAGCCAGCCCTCGCCTTTGGCAAGAAGCTTCTCGATTTCCTCCTTGTCGATCCACCAG
>JBCAXJ010000127.1:0-4291 GCA_038534135.1 Pseudomonadota bacterium
TGGATGACGGAGAGATCGTCGGCATCCTGGGCCATAACGGCATGGGCAAGACGACGCTTCTGAAGACGCTGATGGGGCTCATCCCGTCGACCGGAGGCGTCGTGACATTCGCTGGATTGGACCTTGGCGCCGAACGCACACCAGAGCGTGCGCGCCTAGGCATCGGCTACGTTCCGCAGGGGCGCGGGATTTTTCCGAACCTCAGTGTGTTCGACAACATCCGCATGGGAATTGCCTCGCACCATGCGGACGAGGAGGACGCGGTCCGACGTATTCTGCTCGAGTTTCCGCGTCTTGAACGGCTGTTGGATCGTGAGGGCGGGGCCCTGTCCGGCGGCGAGCAGCAATTGCTGGCGATTGCCCGTGCCCTGATTTCGGAACCCGAACTGATCCTGTTGGACGAGCCGACCGAGGGCATCCAGCCGAGCATCATCGACGAGATCATCGAGCTTCTGAAGGACCTGAATCGCAAGCGAGGTCTCTCGATCGTCCTGGTCGAACAGAACCTCGATTTTATTCACGAACTGTCAGATCGCGTGCTGCTGCTGCAAAAGGGCGCAATCACGGGCGAGATGTCGGGGTCGGATGCCGCTGATCCTGCTTTGATTGACGAGTTCACCGGCTTTGGCGGTGGCAATGGCGCACGTCCGAACTTGGTTTCAAAGTCCGAATCCACCACCCACAAACCTGCAGAGACCGCGACAGACCGCAAAGCACCGACTACCGTGCTCAACGGAAGGATCAGCTACATGACCGCTCAGCGACCGACCCTTGCGCAGTTGAAGGACATCACCATGGAATTGGGGATGAGCCTGTCGGATAGCCGGATCCGCGAATTTCATGAGGTGATGCAAGGTACGCTGGATGCCTATGATGTCGTCGATGCGATGCCGGATTACCTGCCGCCGGTGCTTTATCCGCGCACATCGGGGCATCGTCCGACCGAGGAGGAGAACCCGCTCAACGCCTGGTATGTGAAGACAGAAATCCGGGGTGCGCCACGCGGAAAGCTGCACGGCAAGACGGTGGCACTGAAGGACAACGTTTGCCTCGCAGGCGTGCCGATGATGAACGGCGCATCGACCCTGAAAGGGTACACGCCGGATATCGATGCCACGATCGTGACGCGTCTTCTGGATGAAGGCGCGACGATCATGGGAAAGGCGCATTGCGAGTACTTCTGCCTGTCCGGCGGATCGCACACCAACGCCACGGGACCTGTCCACAACCCGCACAAGCATGGGTACTCTGCAGGCGGTTCGTCCTCGGGCTCAGGTGCGCTGATCGGTGGCGGCGTGGTCGACATGGCAATCGGTGGCGATCAGGGCGGTTCGATCCGAATGCCTGCGTCGTTCTGCGGCTGCTACGGCATGAAGCCCACACACGGGCTGGTTCCCTATACTGGCGTCATGCCGATCGAGGCGACGATCGATCACACTGGTCCGATGACACAGACGGTGATGGACAATGCGCTGATGCTGGAGGTTCTGGCCGGGCCGGATGGGCTCGACCCACGCCAGTACGACGTCGTGACCGATAACTATACGGCTGCCGTGACACGCGGTGTGTCTGGATTGAAAATCGGCGTTGTGAAGGAAGGCTTTGGGCGCGACGAGTCCGAAGCGGACGTGGATTCAAAGAACCGCGCGGCCGCTGACACGTTCCGTCAGATGGGTGCGAGCGTCGATGAAATCTCGATCCCATGGCACCTGAAAGGCCCAGCGATCTGGACGCCGATTGCGGTCGAGGGCCTGACCAACCAGATGATGCACGGCAATGGCATGGGCACCGGTTGGGAGGGGATGTACACGACCTCGCTGCTGGACTTTCACTCAAACTGGCGCCAGCGCGCGGATGAACTCAGCGATACGCTAAAGATCTGCATGTTCATCGGGCAATACTACTTGAAGCACCACCGAGGCCACTATTACGCCAAGTCGCAGAACCTGGCCCGGCAGTTGCGCGATGAATATAACAAGGTCCTGGCGTCCTATGATCTGCTTCTGATGCCGACCACGCCGATGAAAGCGCCGCCCATTCCGCCATCTGACGCTCCGTTGGAGTTGTGGTGTCAGCGCGCCTTCGAGATGCTGAACAATACGGCACCGTTTGATGTCACCGGTCACCCGGCGATGGCCATTCCCTGCGGGATGTCAGACGGTCTTCCGGTCAGCCTGATGCTTGTGGGCCGCCGGTATGAGGAGAGTACGATCTACCGGGCTGCTGGCGCGTTCGAAGCCGCGGGCGACTGGCGCAAGATGTAAAGCTAAACTGAAGACTTCGGCGTCGGAACAGATGAAACTACCGGGCGCGCCCGTTGACGCGCCCGGTCCACCCCCTCAGGCGACTGCTACGACCTTGCGTGATCCCATGCTTTGCACAGCGCTGAGATGCCGAAGCATTTGTGAAATCGCGCTGGTGGAATGAAAGAACGCGACCACTGCGTTCTGAAAAATCCGGAACCAGGACAGCCCTTGGCGGCGTCCGGCCTCGCGGGCTTGCCGCAGCACTTCGTGAATTTCGGGACCATGGCGGCGGGCATAACCTTCGATCGTCTCAACCCGCGTAAGCAGAACCTTCAGGCTCTGGCGAATGGTTTCGATGTCCTTTGCATCCGTCATGGCGGTTCTCCTGTTTGACTTGAGGAGACCATAGCCTTGCGAATCGAACTGGTCTGTATCGGATGCTACACTTCAGGTTGCGAACGCTCTGTGTAGATCCGGCCAACGTTGTCAGCCCACTGCGTTGCGGTGTCCTCTGACTCTTTGTTCCAACGTTACGCAAACGCAGAGATCGGATTGAAGGATCAGGTGCCCGTGCGACGATCGAAAACGCTACTTTTCCCGGGCCGGGCATGGCGCCGATGCGGCTTGAATCTGGATCGGATCACGGCGCGATAGGGACTGTGAGAAATCTGTAATGCTCATCGCCGTTCTGTTTGACCACGGCCAACCCCCGGGCTAGGTGTCTGCACCGAAAAGAAAGCTGGGGAACAGGCATGTTTCGATCGATGATCTTCGCACTCGCGCTCATGTTCTCCGCGACGCTGGAGGCTAAAGCAGTGGACGAGAAATACCTGCTCATCGAGCTGGAAAACGGAACCGTGAAGATCGAGATGTTGCCTGACGTGGCACCGAAACATGTCGAACAGATAACGACGCTGGCGAAGCGCGGCGACTACGACGGGATTGCCTTTCACCGGGTGATTGATGGCTTCATGGCCCAGACCGGCGATGTAGAGCACGGCAAGGTTGCTGATGATGGTTCGGTTTCCTCACGCGCGGGGACCGGTGGATCAGATCTCGGCAATGTCGAAGCCGAGTTCTCCAGTCTGCCTTTCGATCGCGGCGTTGTCGGCATGGCACGGGCGCAGTCACCGAATTCAGCGAACTCGCAGTTCTTCATCATGTTCGAGGATGGCCATTTCCTGAACAACAACTACACGGTCTGGGGCCGGGTGGTCGATGGCATGGAGCTTGTCGACAACATCAAGCGCGGCGCTGGTGGCAGTGGCAGCGTGACCGAGCCCGACCGGATGGTGAAGGTCACCGTCTCGGCAGAGTGAACCGCGCCCTCGCGACATCGTGAGTCAAATCCCAGAGCGCGTCCAAGCGGCGCGCTCTATGCTTTCCGACAAACACTGACGGGAGGTACCCATGCGCATTCCGACGCTTTTGCTGGCTTTGTTCGCGGCAGGGCCTTTGTTTGCGGGCGAAGTTCCCGAACATTGGAAGCGCGCCTGGCCGAACACTGATTTCAGCAGGATCTCCATCGATGTGTCCGAGGTTTTCTCGGGTGGCCCGCCAAAGGACGGCGTCCCGTCTATCACGGACCCAAAGATGATCCCGGTTGCGTCCGAGGCCGAACTGGACCCGCGCGAGCCGGTCATGAGTGTCGAGGCCGAGGGGATGCCAGCCCGCGCTTATCCGATCCGCTACCTGATGTGGCATGAAATCGTGAACGATCGTATCCGCGATGTGCCTATCGCCGTCACCTTCTGCCCGCTCTGCAATTCCGGTCTGGTCTTCGATCTGCGCCTGCCGTCGATCGAGGGGCATATGGAGATCGAGCTTGGCGTCTCCGGTTTGCTGCGTCATTCGGACATGATCATGTATGACCGTCAAACCGAAAGCTGGTGGCAGCAGTTCACGGGTGAGGCGATCGCGGGCTTCATGACTGGGGCGAAGCTGGCTCCGATCCCCGCGCTCCTTGAGAGTTGGGAGGCTTTTCGCACTGCCCATGCGGACGGTGTCGTTATGGCCGAACCCGAGGATCATTCTCGGCAGTATGG
>JBCAXJ010000128.1:0-4253 GCA_038534135.1 Pseudomonadota bacterium
TGTCATCGGTGTCACCGTCATCGGCTGGCACCGAAGCGAAGTCGCCTGCGACATGTGGATCGGCGTCGGTCTGCAGGACGACGAAGCGCTGCGCGCCGTCACGAAAGCCAATCTCTGTTTCGGCGCGCAGTGCAATCTGCTGCAACGCAATCAGTTGCGACTCTGCCGAGTCGACGCCGGACCGGGTGATCAGGCCGCCAAGCGTGCTCTGCGTCGTCGCCTTATCGGTCGAAACCGCCTGATCCGTGTTGTAGGGAAAATCGCCGAAAGTGGCGGAGCCGAACGGGCTGATCGGTTTGTCGATGAAACTCGCCACCCCGAACCCGACATCGTCACCATTCGCCGTCAGATCGTCGAAGAGGCTGCCAAAGGACGTCAGTACATTTGGAAGGTCATCCGAAAAAGACCCGGACAGATCCTGGGTCAGGATGATGTCGTACCTGCCCGTGACACCGCTCACCTCGACGCCGTACGTGACATCGGTGACCGCAGATTCGCCTACGGCCAGGCTTTCGAACGCGTCATTCGCATCAAAATCGGCTGTCCCATCGGCGTTGATGGTGAAGAGGCCACCGCCCGAGCCCGCGATGGCGACCCCGACATTTCCGGTCGCCCCGGCGACCTGCGTTACCGGCGCGGCCTCATCGTTGCTCGAGACGTTGATATCCACGTCGCCGGCAGTTTCGCTTTCCGTGACCGTTACGGCATCGTCGATGATGGATGGCAACGTGGACAGGTCGACGGCGTTTCCGTCCACGAAAACGTCTATCGCCTCGAAGTTATCGACAATCAGGCTGACAGCGGAGAAGCTGAATTCTGTTCCGGGACTGCTCGACATCTGAGCATCCAGATCCCGAAGATCGGAGATCAGCGCATTCAGCTCGGACGAGGTGAGCTCGAAGCGCAGCATGTCGGTCCCGCCCTCGCCATCGTAGGCGTCGGTCGTCCCGGTATTGTCTGCAAAGACATGGATGACGGTGTCATTGTCCGCACCGGCCAAGATCGAGTCGCTGCCCGGACCACCCTGGATCGTGTCGTTGCCCGTGCCACCGTTGATGACATCCACACCGCCCAGGCCGGAGAGCGAGTCGTTTCCGCCCAGCCCGTTGATCGTGTCGTCCTCTGCAAGACCGACAAGCGTATCGTTGCCTGAATCACCCGTGAATATAGCCACACCCGCCTCCCACTCTACGCCCGCCAAGGCCACTTGTGCGTCGCACGAGCCCGGCCTTCCGGCACCGGCGTTTCCTTTTCTCGGAACAGTCACCCCGTCCATCCTCGCGAAACCGCTCAGATGATCCGTGACGATCCTATCAAACTTCCGATTTCGTTGATAGAATTTATAGGATTGAAAATCCCAAGCATAAGTACCGCATTAGTTGAGCCAAATAGGCTCACTCACTTACGATACTCGCGCTCAACAACAGAGTAAATGACAACGGTCATCTGAACTTCGAATGAACACCTTCGCGCGTGATCAAGCACAACCCTGACTTGTGAATTCCACTCACAACTTACCTAGGATCTTTGATGACCATCTGAGGGTAAATGTCACGACGGTTCTGAAATCCGTGACGCGCCATTGCGAGGCCACAATGAACACAAAGCGCAACTTTGCGTGGATCGCGCCCTGGGGCCTGCCGATACAATCACCATTGCACAGCGTTCACGCTCGCACGCTCCGTGCACATTTCTGCTTTCAGTGAGATTCGGGATCGCTTGCGTTCGTCGCTACCGCGATCCAAAAACACCTAAAGAACGGACATCAATGGGACGTCTGGTATCCGTCAACAAGCCAGCCAGTCTCGTTGTAGTCGGCCATGCACTGGTTGGCGAAGTCGGTCATCTTCGCCAGCGATCCCGACCCTTGCGCCTGGAACAGCGCCTGAAACCGGACCATCTCGTTGCTTCCGGCATAATTGCGCTCGTAAAGCTCGTGCCGCCCGCCAAACTCTGACCCGATCGCATCCCAGAGAAGCTTCATGATCTTGATCCGCTCCTTGTAGTCGATGCCGTTTGAGCCACGGACATACTGCTTGAGATAGCGGTCGATATCCGGGTTGGCGAAGTCCTTGGCCGAGGACGGCAGATAGATCAGGCCCGAGGCCACAACCTGCTGCACGATCTCCTTCACGCGCGGCCACGCCTCGGTCGCCAGCATCCGATATGCTGAAGAGGTCTGCCCGTTCGGCAGCACGGCGCCGTTGACCCAGGGCTGCGGTGTCCCGGCCATCGAATCCGACAGCGCCCAGAACGTGTTGCGCCAGTTGATCACCTCGCCCAACTGGGTCTGCACGCCCCGGAACCCCATGGTCCCGGAAGCCTCCAGCGCCCGGTGCAAGAGCCCTGCCATGAAATCCAGCTTCACAGCCAGCCGTGTGCAGGCCTGAAACGTGAACCCATTGAAAAAGCCCGAGCGCGGGTAGAATGCCTTGAGCTTGTCCAGGTCCTTGTAGACCAGCACATTCTCCCACGGGATCAGAACCTTGTCGAAAACGATGATCGCGTCGTTCTCGTCGAACCGGCTGGACAGCGGATAGTCGAACGGTGTCCCGGTCTCCGCGGCCACCTTCTCATAGCTCGCCCGGCAGAACAGCTTGACCCCGGGGCTGTCCATGGCCGCGATGAACATGCAAGCAAAGTCCTCGTGATCGATTTCACCGGACATGTTCTGCGCCAGGAAGTTGTAGTGCGTCAGGGCCGAGTTCGTCGCCACGACCTTGGCACCCGAGACAATGATCCCGGCATCCGTCTCTCCCTCGCAGCTCAGGTAGACGTCCCGCACCTCCGAAGACGGCTTGTCCCGGTCAATCGGCGGGTTCACGATCGCATGGTTCAGGTAGAACACGGCTTCCTGGCATTTCTTGTGCCAGGCCCGCGCGTTGTCGGCGAAATCGCCATAGAACTCGGCATTGGCGCCCAGCGTGTTCATCAGCGCCGCCTTGTAATCAGGCGAACGGCCCATCCAGCCATAGCTCAGCCGCGACCACCCGGCGATGGCGTCGCGCTGTGCGAACAGGTCCTCGGCCGAACGCGCGACTTTGAAGAACTTGTGCGTGTACCCGCCATTGCCCGTGTCGGTCGGCGCGCAAAGCAAATCCTTGGTCTCGTTGGCGTGCAGCGCATCGTAGAGCTGCGCCGTCGATCGCGCCGAGTTTCGGAACGCCGGGTGCGTGGTCACGTCGTCCACGCGCTCACCATAGACATAGACTTCGCGCCCGTCGCGCAGGCTTTCCAGATACTCCGCCCCGGTGAACGGGCGTTTGTCATCGGCGCGTACGGCTGCGTAATCCATGGTCGACCTCCCGAACGGGCTTGCCGCCCAATCCTATTCATTGATATGTGAATGAACATGAAAGACGATGCGCATGTCAAGGCACAGCTGCCGCCGATCCGCCCGCTGGATCAGTCGCTGCCGATCCAATTGCTCAAGGTCCATGATCTGGTGATGGCCTACTTCCGCCCGATGCTGCACCGGTTCCGCATGACCGACCAGCAATGGCGGGTGCTGCGCGCCGTCGCCGCCGGGATCACCGATTTCGGAGATCTTGCCCAGGCCACCCACATCCAGCCCGCCTCGCTGTCCCGGATGTTAGCCGGTCTGCAACAGCGCGGCTGGACGGCCCGCGTGGTCTCGACCACCGACCGCCGCCAGCGCACCGTCACCATGACCCCGGAGGGCTGGGCCGTCTTCCATGCCGCCGCCGCCGAGACCGAGGCGATCTACGCGGAACTCCAGTCAGATCTTGGTGAGACCTATTCAAGCGTTCTCGAAAGCCTCGGAGCAATCGCCGCCAGGCTCGAGTAAGCCCGGCAACCCGCAGGATCGCAGAATACCGGATGCGTGCTCGGGACGATCCGCGCGAACCCGGTGGGCGGCATGACCGGATCGCGTGGCTGCGAAACGCCTATCCTCAATGGAACCAGTCAGCGCGCGGCATGGACCGCCCCTCCGCCAACGGGAGAACCGCGCCTTGAACGTGCCGCGATACCACCGCGCCTACGCGGCCCCCAAGTCACCTCTCAGCCTCCCGCTTCTGCAGGCGCCCGGCACCCTACCCGCCACTTAGCACGAGATTGAGATCCTCAGCTATTCCCGCCCCATGCGGATGAGCACTGGTGCTCGCCAACGCGTACGGGGTCTGGCCGCCGCCATACATCTCAGCCTCCGCCGCAATGCTCGCCCCATGCGAGATCAGCAAGCGCGCGACGTCGGCCGCATTCATCGGCATCCGTTGCCGATGGCTCTCGCC
>JBCAXJ010000129.1:0-4071 GCA_038534135.1 Pseudomonadota bacterium
CCTTCGCGATCACCAAGTGCAACCTCGGCGATCGTGACATCGTCCTGGGCGCCGGAGGCCCGCACGTTGAACGCAAGGCGCTTCAGGTTCTCGGGATCGGGTTCGATCGCCAGAACCTTCAGCGGTTTGCCGCGTGCCTCTGACCGCACCGCGAGGGTGTAGAGCCCGGCATTCGCGCCCGCGTCGACGAAGTAGACCGGTTCGTCCGATGCTCTGACCGCCCGGCCCAGCGCCGCCCGCTCGGCCCAGTCCCAGAACTGGGCTCCGCCGAAGACACGCTTCTCGGACAGGTTATCCCGCGGGTAGAGCCGCGCGGCCTGACCGGGAAAGGGTTCGATGTCGAAGGGACCGGCACGGCCCGCCGACACGACACGCCGGATGATCGAACACGCGCGCCGTGCGACCGGCCCGCGTCCGAGCCCCTGGCCGAACTGGCGCAGGCTTTCGAGCGCGGAAGGCAGTGCATAGGCACCGAACGCGGCCCTGTCATCGGACAGACCCGCGTCGGAGGTAACTGCCTGCGCCCGTTGGGCGCCGGTCATGGTCAAGAGGCCTTGCGGTCGTCGTCCGTGACGTCGGTGAACTCGGCGTCCACCACGCCGTCGTCTTCTTTCTGTGCGGTGACGTCGACGTCTTCGGGCTCACCGTCGGCTGCCTCGGCTGCCTCCTGCTGTTCCTTGTAGATCGCTTCGCCCAGCTTCATTGACGCCTCGGCCAAGGCCTGGCTCTTTTGCTGGATCGCTTCGACATCTTCACCGTCGAGCACTTCCTTCAACGCTGCGATCGCCGCCGTGATGCCGTCTTTGGTGGCGTCGTCGACCTTGTCGCCGTGCTCTTCGACCGATTTCTCGGTGGCGTGGATCAGACCCTCGGCCTGGTTCTTCGCCTCGACCAGTTCGCGGCGCTGCTTGTCGGCCTCGGCATTTTCCTCGGCTTCCTTCATCATCCGGTCGATTTCCTCGTCGGACAATCCGCCCGAGGCCTGGATGGTGATCTGCATCTGCTTGCCGGTGCCCTTGTCCTGGGCGGACACGTTCACGATGCCATTGGCGTCGATGTCGAAGGTCACCTCGATCTGTGGCATCCCCATCGGGGCCGGTGGGATCCCTTCGAGGTTGAACTGACCCAGCATCTTGTTGTGCTCGGCGATATCGCGTTCGCCCTGGAAGACCCTGATCGTCACGGCCGACTGGTTGTTCTCGGCGGTCGAGTAGATCTTGGACTTCTTGGTCGGGATCGTCGTGTTGCGGTCGATCAGGCGGTCGAAGATGCCGCCCTTCGTCTCGATGCCGAGCGACAGCGGCGTGACATCCAGCAGCACCACGTCCTTGACGTCGCCCTGCAGGACACCGGCCTGGATCGCGGCACCCATGGCGACCACTTCGTCCGGGTTCACACCCTTGTGCGGTTCCTTGCCGAAGAAGCCCTTCACCTCGTCGATGACCTTCGGCATGCGCGACATGCCGCCGACCATGACAACCTCGTCAATGTCCGAGGCCGAGAGACCGGCATCCTTCAGCGCGGCCTTGCACGGGTCGATCGTACGCTTGATCAGGTCGTCGACCAGGCTTTCCAGCTTGGCGCGGGTCAGCTTCAGCGTCAGGTGCTTCGGACCGGTCGCGTCTGCGGTGATGTAGGGCAGGTTGATCTCGGTCTGCGCGCTCGACGACAGCTCGATCTTCGCCTTTTCTGCGGCTTCCTTCAGGCGCTGCAGGGCCAGCTTGTCCTGGCGCAGGTCCATCGAATTCTCTTTCTTGAACTCGTCGGCCAGATATTCGACCAGGCGCATGTCGAAGTCTTCGCCACCCAGGAAGGTGTCGCCATTGGTCGACTTGACCTCGAACAGGCCTTCGTCGATTTCCAGGATCGAGATGTCGAACGTACCGCCGCCAAGGTCATAGACCGCGATTGTCTTCGACGTGTCCTTGTCGAGACCATAGGCCAGTGCGGCTGCCGTCGGCTCGTTGATGATGCGCAGCACTTCCAGGCCCGCGATCTTGCCCGCGTCCTTGGTGGCTTGACGCTGAGCGTCATTGAAGTAGGCAGGTACCGTGATGACGGCCTTGTCGACAGTTTCGCCGAGATAGGATTCGGCGGTTTCTTTCATCTTCTGCAGGATGAAGGCCGAGATCTGGCTGGGCGAGTATTTCTCACCGCGCGCTTCAACCCATGCATCGCCGTTCTTGCCTTCGACGATGTTGAACGGGACCATCGCCTTGTCCTTCTCGACCATCGGGTCGTCGAAGCGGCGCCCGATCAGGCGCTTGACGGCAAAGAGGGTGTTGTCCGGGTTGGTGACAGCCTGGCGTTTTGCGGGTTGGCCCACGAGGCGTTCGTCGTCGTTTGTGAACGCGACCATCGACGGAGTGGTGCGGGCACCTTCAGCGTTCTCGACGACTTTCGGGTTCGCGCCGTCCATGATTGCAACGCACGAGTTCGTGGTGCCGAGGTCGATACCGATGACTTTCGACATTGTCTGCTCCTTTTGGCGATTGCGGGCCGTGGGTCCTGTCGCGGCCCCCGCAGCCCATCCCTTTTGGCTTTGATGCTTAATCAACAGTCACCGAACTGTGAAAAAGCTTTCCGCTCGCGATATAGGGGCAGTACTTCTGGGCTGCAACACGAGCTTCGGTGGATTCTGTCGCAGCCCCCGGATTCGGAAGCGACTGTTCCGATCGAATCCGGCCAAAAGCGATCACAAAGGGGATATGTGGTTGATTGCACTGACCGAGGACATCGCCGGGTTCAGAATTCATCGCGGCGCGCTGGACATTGGCGAACAGCGGGAACTGGTCGAGGTTTGCCGAGGTATTTGCGGTGCGGCACCGCTTGTCCGCCCGCTCACGGCCTGGGGAAAGTGGATGAGCGTGAAGATGACTTCCGCGGGACGGCTTGGCTGGGTCATCGAACGTGGCCGATACAGGTACACGGATCGGCACCCGTCAACTGGCGCGCGCTGGCCCGATATCCCCGACGCGGTGCTGGATGTTTGGCGGCGCTTCGCGGATTGGCCAGACGACCCTGATAGCTGCCTTATGAACTGGTACGATCCGGACGCGAAGATGGGGCTGCATCAGGACAAGGACGAGGGAGATTTTGCGGCGCCTGTCGTCTCGATCTCGCTGGGAGATCCGGCGCGTTTCCGGATGGGTGGAACCGAGAGAAAGCTTGCGACGACATCGACCATCCTGAATTCCGGGGACGTGGTCGTGATGGGTGGTGCCGCGCGCTTGGCGTATCACGGCATCGACCGGGTGTTTACCGATGGACCGCCCAACCCGCTGACCGGTAGGGGACGCATCAACCTGACACTGCGTGTGGTGGACGAGACCGGAAACACCTGACGATCCGTTTGGACATCGTTTTCGCCTGATTTCGCACGCAGGGGAAAGCCCTGAGGCTGCCTTGGGTCTGCGCCGGGAGTTCCCGGTGACCCGCGCCTGTCAGGATACAGTTCCCGGAACCGGCAGCTTTCGGATCGACGCGCGGAGAGTGCGCAGGATCTCCTCGTCTTCAATCAACTGATGCGCCTCGGTCAGGGTGACGAGACGGCGCTGACGTTCGTCTTGCTCCAACCAGGTTTCGGCAACGTGCGTGACGCGCAGCGCATAGATCTCGACATCTACGGTCCAGATCAATGGCGGACGAATCTTGGGGATACGGTATCCGCCGATAGGTGCGTGATCGATCTCGCCCGTAAGACCAACCTCCTCGAACGCTTCCTGTGCTGCCGCTTCCGACGGTGTCATTCCGGGATCGACGCTGCCCTTCGGCAACACCCACCGCCCGGTCCGGCGGGATGTGACAATCCAGAACCTCAGGTCTGCATCTTCCGGCATCCAAGCCAGCGCGCCAACCTGACGGTCGATTCCGGCTGCGTAGCGCAACAGCCGCGGATCATCTGTCTCGGTCACGCGGTTGCCCTTGCGCGAACCAGATCGGCGAGCGTCTCGAGACCGGCGTCGTGGATGCCGAGTTCGCCCAGATGCGTACAGGCGCTTCGGCATGTGGTCGTGGCACTATCGCGGCACGCGCGAGGTGCCGGGGTTGGTCCTGGGCCTGGATTGGGCG
>JBCAXJ010000130.1:0-3777 GCA_038534135.1 Pseudomonadota bacterium
CTAGCCGATGTCATCGACGACGGTGAAATCTACCGAAACCGTCCCAAGGTTGTCGCCCCGCAGATGGTTGTCGGTGTAGAGATCGAACTCGATCGTGTTTTCGCCCTCATCAAAAATGTTCCGGCGGCCTGAGTAGTTTTCCCAGCCAAATCGGGACCAGTCTCCGAACAGGCTGTAGGGCTCGAAGTTCTCCACCTTGGTGTAGTCGTCGTTCAGCGTCACGCGGGCGCTGTCCACGTCGAACTGGAATTGGTCCTCGACGAACGCTGCAACGCTCAACTTCTTGCCTTGGATGTCGCTGAGTGCGATCTCGGCCCCATCCGTCAGCTCGGCGATCTCGGTGTTGCGCCGGGCGTCTACAAGAACGATCCGCAGATCGTGCTCGGTCGGGACCACGTCGTCGATGACCGTGAAGCTGCGGGTGATGGTATCGAGCAAATCACCGCGGCCCTTGTTTCCCGTGAAGAGGTCGAACGAAATCTGGTTCTCCGCGTCGAGGATGCCTTCCCGGCCACGATAATCCTCGCGCCCGCGCGTGAAGAAATCGCTGAACAGAGAGTAGGGCTCGAAGTTCTCCAACCGCGTCCGCTCGCCATTGTTAAGGTCGAGGCGAATACTCTCGACATCGCCAGCATACTCGCTGTCATCTGGCACGAAGGCAGCGATCGTCAGATCCTTGCCGACGATCTGGCTGGCGAGGATTTCCGTTCCGTCCCGGCCCAGTTCGGCGATCACCGTGTCACTGTCTGCATCAATCAGCTGTACCAGCAGGTCGGCAGGCGGCGGTGGCACGAAGCCGAGATCGGTGACCACCACGTCGTCGAAGGTCAGGTTTTCCGATCCCCAGCCATACAGCCCGACAGTCCCCTCCGTCAGGGTGCGGTCGTCGACCTCGGTCCCAAACACGGCCTTGCCGTCGATGAAGGTGCGAATGGTGCTGCCCTCGATCTCGACGCGCCAGTCCTGCGCTTCGCCCGGTGTGTACTCGCCATAACCGCGGGCGAGGATCGTCTCGCGCCCCTCGAATTGACGGGTCAACATCACCAGCCCGGTCTGAGCATCAGCCTCCAGCTTGTAGAAGTTGTCCGGATCCGTGTAGCGGAACAGCAGGCCGATGCCGTCATCGTCGTTCGGCGTGATGGTGGCCTGGAACGCATAATCTGTCCACGCCAAGGCCTCCGGATCTTCCCAGAGCGCATAGGTGCCGTCGCGCAGGATGAACGGCCCGTCACCGGCGACCGAGAATGCGGTCGAGCCCGTGCCCTGCTGGGCGGACTGGATGTCCGAGACCTGCACCAGTGCGCCGTCCACGACCTGCCAATCCGACGGGCCGTTGATGTCGCCCTCGTCCACGATCGTCCAACCAGCGAAGTTCCCATCCTCGAAATCATCCGCAACCAGGATCGCCCGGTTGTCGGCCACGGTGACGGTCATCTGGTCGGTCGAGTTGTTGCCGTCCCCGTCCGTGACCCGAAGCGTGACAATCGTCTCGCCAGGGTCCAGATCAATCGCTGCCGAGCTCCCGGTTGCCACGACAGCGTCGTCCACCAACCACTCGTAGCTGTCGATCCCCGCCGCCGACAGGCTCGTATGGGCTGTGAATGCGCCCACGGCTGTGCCGTCACCGTCCAGATCCACAAGATAGCGCCCGTCCTTGTCCACGTTCAGCACGCGCGCGGCCAAGCTCACGGGATTGACCGCAATGTTGTCGAACTCCACGCGGTCCATGCCCGCCGTCAGGATCCCGACCGAGCCACCGGCCAGCGGCGCATCGTCCGTCACGGGGCCACCAAACAACGCCTCGTCGTCCAGCGTGATCACAATCTGGTCACCAATCACCGCGATCCGGAGGTCCTGCTTGGCATAGTGACGGTAAGAGGCGGTCTCGGACGCCAGCACCGTCTCGACCCCGCCAGCAACCTTGACCAGTTCGCGCAGGTCATTCTGCTGGTCCATGGTGAGGCGATAGTGGTTCTCCTCGTCCGTGTAATAGAAGAGCGCGCCAACAGTGTCGTTGTCAGCTGGTTCGATGACCATGTCGAAGACATAACCGGACCAGGTCTCGGCCCCGTCGCCCAGCCAGATCAGCCGCTCGTTGCCGCCGTTGGATTGCTGGTACAGCGCGGCTTTCCCCTCGCCATCGGGGTTCCCGAAGATCGAGCCCTTGACGATGTAGGATGTCGCATCGGCCCCTGCGAGGTTGACGGGGTCCAGCGTGGCCGTGCCGTAATCCAGGCTGTCCAGCGCGGGATCAAAGTTGAGCTGGAACGCCTCCGCATTCGGGGCGCTCGCCGCCGGACCATCGACATCTGCGCCACCCAGCGATGCAATAGTGTCCGCATCCAGCACATCCGGCGTGAAGTGCAGCGCGTTGACATACACCTCGGAGGTGAAGCCGTTCGGTTCCGAGAACAGCAACAACCCGTCATCGGCATTGATGCTCCAGCGTGAACCGTCCGACACGTCGGCATCCACCACCTGCGTGTCCAGCAACACGCCATCCAGATACTTGGTCAGGACCTGCTGCCCGGCCCCGTCGGTCTCGAACGTCAGCGCGATACGGGCCCACTCGCCATACGCCGCCGCCCCGTCGTAGTCGCCCGAGATCCCGAGGGAGTAGGTGCCGCCGTCATTGCGCAGATAGATATCCGCATCGTCCGAGTTGGTCACATCCGTCTGGAAGAGCGCCGTAAAGGTCTGGTCGGTCTCGCTCACAAGAATGTCGAAGACGATGGAATAGCTGTCGATCTGGCCTGAGGACGCAGTGGGGGTCAGCAGCAAGCCCTCGTCACCGGTCAGTGCGGGGATGCGGACGATGCCCGCCGCGCCCCCAGCGGTCTGACCACCGCCGATCCCGGTGATGTCGATCAGCGGCGTGGCGAGCGTCGAATCGAAGTCATCGCCATCGATGGAGCCGTCGTTGAAATCGTCCCACTCGTCCGGATCCGCGATCGCCACGACGCCAGTGCCAAGCGTGAAGTCCGAGCGGTTCTGCCCGTCTGCCGACAGCCAGAATTCGGGCGTGGCGAAGGACCAACCCTGCCACTCGGTCGTGCCCTGTGGCATGGTGTCGGCGTTCTCGCGGGTCCAGCCTTCGGGTGGCGTATCGGTCCACCCCAGAACCTCAGGCGCAATGTTCTCGTCAACCGCCGACTGCAACTGGTCGGCGAGCGCGTCGAAGTCCTCGGCCAGAAGCGGGGTCGTCACCGTCTCCTCGGTCGAGAGCGCGACATTGTCGATCGCCCACCACCAGTCGTTGTCCGCATCGTTGTAGCCCCAGCGCACGATCACGCTGTCCTCGCCGGCCGGGTCGAGATCAAGCACGACTGCCTCGTTGGCGCGGGTCAGCACGCTGTTGCCCTCGGAGTTGTCCAGGGTCAGCAGGGTCGAGAAGGTCGTGCCCCCGTCGAAGGACACGTCCACGGTGCCGGTCTGGTCAGCGTAGGGGCGGAAGGACGAGTCGAAGCTCAGTTGCAGCGTCGAGGTGTCGAGGCCGGTCAGGTCGATCTCCGGCGTCTCGAAGAAGGCGTTGACCTCGTTCGCACCGACACCGCCTGCGTCCGTGTATTCGTCCCCATCGGCCACGGCCACGGTGCCCTGGCCGCGCGTGAACGTGTCGCGTGCCTGGTTGCCAGCCGTCGCAACCCAAGACGTCTTGTCCAGGAACGCCCAGGGTTCGAATTCTGGCACGCCGGCAGGCGTGGCGCCCAGGTCGCGGGTCCAGCCATCTGGCGGTGTCGTTGTCCAGTCGGTGCCATCGCCGCCGCCCTCGGTCGG
>JBCAXJ010000131.1:0-3754 GCA_038534135.1 Pseudomonadota bacterium
CTGAGATGCCAGTGGTGAGCGGCCACCGTCCGCCATCACTGGCATCTCAGCTGGGTATTCAACAACGTCGCCAGGATTATGGAACCCATGCGCTGGTCGACAGCGGTGATTTGCGTTTCGATGTCGGTGGCGGCCTTCGCTTTAATGGTTCTTCAGTCGAGGCCCAACTCGTGGAAGAGAGTGGGACAAGCGGCCCGTCCTTCGAAGACGATGGTGGCTGGACGGACCTTTTGCTTGCAGCGCGGGTCCGCAGTCAGTTCAGCGATAAATGGTACGGCACCGGTTATGCGGACGTCGGCGGTTTTGGCATAGGGGACTCTTCGGAACTGACCTGGCAGGTCTCTGCGGGTCTCGGATACGAATTCAACGACACGTGGTCGATGGTGGGCGGCTACCGTCACTATTCGGTCGAGCATGGCGATGAACTTGTGACCGCCACGGTTGAAGTCTCCGGGCCGTTTCTCGGCGTAGACATCGCATTCTGAAACCCGCCTTTGGGCGGCAAAGGGTGACGCGGAGGCGCAAATGGATATCGCACTGAAAGTGGCGGCCGGCCTTCCGGCGATTGCGTTTGTCCTCCTGGGCCTGTCCTGGTGGGTGGTTCCGGACTTCGCGTCGGCCCAGCTCGGGATGACCTTACTGGGCGGTGTCGGGTTGAGCAGCCAGATCGGGGATGTCGCTTCATTCTTCCTGACGCTCGGCGCATGCATCCTGATCGGAATCTCCACCAACAACCGGTTCTGGCTCTATCCCGCTATCATGCTTCTCACGCTGGCAACCATTGGTCGATTGTTGGCCTGGGCTGTCCACGATGCGGCCCTGGCCACCCGAATGATCGCGGTGGAATGGGTCGTCCTCGCTGGTCTATTTTTTCTCTCCCACAGGCTGGCAACGCCCCGATGACGGGCCTCTGATCGCCTGCACCCTTCTGTCTCTGAAAGGAATTCAAATGAACCGAGCCCTTTTTGCCGCCCTTTCCGCGTTCGCCCTGGCTGGCTGCGCTTCCACGGCGATCTACGATGAGCGGGAGTCTCTCCTGGCTGAACCGGTCGACTGCGCCGTGGCCGAACAGGATATCGCTGACCTGGAGGCGGCCATGCCTTCACGAAGGGAACGGGCCTTGTCAGTCGTTCAGTCGGTCACGCCGATCGGTGCCGCCAGCGGTGTCGTAAGGGGATCCTACAGGGACAGGGCAGCCGTCCTCACTGGCCGGACGGAAGATGAGCTTTCCGCGAGGATCGAAGAGATCCAGCAAACCTGTGGTATCGAGCAACCCGAACAGGACTGAGACGAGCAAATGCAAACCAAACCTGTGAGCACACATCCGGCTACGATCTCGCCGCGCCGCGTCAATGGACTGGTTGCCTCCGTCTTGGCTGGCTTTGTGCTGGCTGGCTGCGTGTCGAACAAACCCTCTCTTCTGGTGCCGATTGAGGCGTCGCCAGAGAATGCGTCGGTCGTTGACCTTCTTGCGATCACCACCCGCGCGCCCTCTGACCTTCCCGGGCAGGTTTACGGGTCTCAGCGCGGTCAGCTTTCCGGACATGCCTTCAAGGTCTCGGTACCGCCGAACCACCAGGTCGGGCGTATGGAGTGGCCGAGCGGCGATGTGCCTGATCCCGAGAACGAGTTTGCCGTAGTCGATCTGCAACCGGCAGAGCCGAGCGATGTGTGGCGCTGGTTCGACGAACAGGATACCGATGGGCGCGTCCTGATTTTTGTCCATGGCTACAATGTGCAATTCGCCGATGCCGTGTTCCGCCTGGCACAGATCGCCGAGGATCTCTCGATCAGGGCCGCGCCAGTCCTGTTCTCATGGCCGTCGGGCGGTGAGCTGGCCGGCTTCTATTATGACCGCGAAAGCGCCAATTATTCCCGCGATGCGTTTGAGTCCGTCATCACGCAGGCTGTGGAAAACGAGAACGTCTCCCAGGTCTCCATTCTCGCCCATTCCATGGGAAGCTGGATCACGATGGAGACCCTTCGCCAGATGAGCATCCGCGACGGCGAACTGTCTGAGAAGATCACCGATGTGGTCCTTGCCGCGCCTGACCTCGACATCGACGTCTTCCAGACGCAGTTTCAGAGGCTTGGAGCCCAGCGTCCGCACTTCACATTCCTGGTATCGACAGACGACCGGGCGCTCAACATGTCCAAGGTGCTCGGGCGCGGGGTCCAGCGGCTCGGCGCCATTGATCCGTCGCAGGAACCCTATCGATCAAGAATTGAAGCCACGCCTGGGGTGACCTTTGTCGATCTGTCCTCGTTGGAAGGCGGAGGCAGAATGGGGCACACGAAATTCGCTGAAAGCGGCGAAATGGTGGACCTCGCCCGTGAGACTCTCGCAGACGACGAAGGGCTGACGGAAGAGCGCACCTCGATCGGCGAACAGGCTGGCGCTGTCATCATTACGCTTGGACAGAGTGTTGCCGGTCTTTCGGAGTAAGGCAGTCGACCTCGAAATCAGATGGGAAGTCGCAACACAGATGCTCATACATAAACCATATAACGGCGCGGCCGCACTCACGGCGGTGTGCGTGGCCATGCTCGGCGGCTGCCAGAATCTGGGTTTGGCGATGGCCATTGCTGGCTACGAGCGTACCTTTGACACCTATTCGCAGACCGATACGACCGTGACGGACGTCGCGAACACGCAGCACGCAGATGGGCGCGAAGCGCACCTGATATCGGCCTTCTTCGGGCTCGATAATGGTCTGCCGGAACGGCTCACGGACCGTGTCGCGTGCGAGGGGGCCGGCGGCGCGGACGGCATGCCGGTAATATTTTCCCATGAAGTGGACATTGCGACGCTCGAGCCGGGGGATATCCAGATTACGACCCAATCCGGTGCCGTGCACAAAGCGACATGTCTTACGCTCGCGCCAGCCGATGACTCGGGCGAATTGCGCACGGCCTTGCTGGCCGGTGAGTATGGCAGCGCCGAGGATGAGCCGGCAACGGTCCAGATTATCGGCAATGTGCTCTCCCTCGACGGCACCGTGAATTTCAAAGGCGCCAGCGTGGATGTCACGCCACTGGAGGCTGGCCCGTCCCTTGTCTGGGCCGAGATCGTCCCGGAAAGCCAGTGGGAGCTTGGCGGCAAGGCCACCCCCTCGCCCTGGGGCGGCGGCAATCGCTGTCCGATGGGCACAGCGCAGGTCGTGCGCGTGACCTGGAATGGCGGCATTACCAAGCCGGGCGGTGATCCGGCAGACGCTGATGAGGGCGCGCTCTATCGGGTCTCGACGCGCGCCGCCGATGGCACGGCCGGCGACATCGCGCCCTTCGCGCTGGCCGACCTCAAGGATGGCGACAACAACCATCTGCTCTGCCTGGGCACCACTGACACGATCACGTCCGTCTTCTTCCCCGCAGGTCACGTGACCGACCCGCGGGAAGACCTCAATCCCGACACTGCCATTGCCCTCGCCCAGAACTGAGACACCAGGGAAACCCGCCATGACCCATTCAATCGATGTCTACTGGTCGTTCCGCAGCCCATACTCCTATCTCGTCACGCCGGACCTGTTCCGCCTGCGCGAGGAATTCGAGGTGGAGGTCAGGCTGCGCCCCGTCCTGCCAATCGCGGTGCGCACCAAGGAAACGCTGTTCACAGGCGACCAGCGCCGGGTGAAGTACATCATCCTTGACGCATTTCGCCGCGCCGAATTCCTTGGCATGACGTTCGCCAGGCCATCCCCTGATCCGATCGTTCAGAACATGGAGACCTTCGAGGTCTCTGACGAGCAGCCCT
>JBCAXJ010000132.1:0-3618 GCA_038534135.1 Pseudomonadota bacterium
ACGCCAGCGCCAGGGTCGGCGTGAACACCGCCAGAAACGGCGTGGACGTGCCGAGCAAGCTGAATAAAAATTCCACGCGCGTCCCCCCGGCGCCTGACCCAAAGCGGGACGAGTCTACGGGTGCGCGTGCGATCGGTCAAAGGTCCGGCGGGTCGCCACCGGATCCCGCGCCAAGCCCCGCGATATCCGGTTAACGGAAAATTACGTGAAGAAAGTCACGCGGCATATACTCCGCCGGCGGGCGGCGAATGCTCACCTGAGGCGCTTACACGCTTGTGCGAGTCCCGGGCCTCAGAGCCAGCGCTTGCGGCGGCGGTACGAGCGGACATCGCGGAACGATTTCCGGCCCTTCTCGGACATGCCGAGATAGAACTCCTTGACGTCCGGGTTCTCGGCCAGTTCCGACGCCGGGCCGTCCATCACGACGCGGCCCGACTCCAGAATGTAGCCGTAATGGGCATAGCGCAGCGCCACGTTGGTGTTCTGCTCGGCCAGCAGGAAGCTGACGCCCTGCTCCTCGTTCAGACGCTTCACGATGTCGAAGATCTGCTCGACAAGCTGCGGCGCCAGACCCATCGAGGGTTCGTCCAGCAGAATCGTCTCCGGGTTCGACATCAGCGCACGGCCGATGGCGCACATCTGTTGTTCTCCGCCCGAGGTATAGCCAGCCAGCGATTTGCGGCGCTCCTTCAGGCGGGGAAAATAATTATAGACCAGCTCCAGGCTGTCGCGGGTCGCCTTGTAGCCATCCTTGCGGGTGTAGGCACCGGTCAGCAGGTTTTCTTCGATGGTCAGGTGGCCGAAGCAGTGGCGCCCCTCCATGACCTGGATCACGCCCTTCTGGACCAGCGTTGCCGGGTCAAGCTCGGCCACCGACTCGCCGCGATAGGTGATCTGGCCCTTGGTGACCTCGCCGCGTTCCGAGTGCAGCAGGTTCGAAACGGCCTTCAGCGTCGTGGTTTTACCGGCACCATTGCCGCCCAGAAGTGCCGTGATCCCGCCATTCTGCACCTTCAGGCTGACGCCCTTCAGCACCAGGATGACGTGGTTGTAGATCACCTCGATGTTCGAGACATCGAGCAGAAGGTCCTCACCGGACTGAACCTTGGAATTGGATGCATCGAGCATTGCAGAACGCCTCGGTTGGAACTTCGGGTCTGGGGTGCCCCCCGGCGAAGCCGCCGGAGGGCGATGGCCTTAGCCGCAGGTCTGGCCCTGCCAGTCCGGCTTGTCGGCAATGTACTTCGCCGCAGCGTCTTTCAGCATTGGACGCACGATGTCGGTCATCGGCGGGATCAGGTCGGTGACCCGCTCGAAGTCCGTGCCGTTCCACTGGTGCACGAAGATCGAGCCGCCGCCTTCGTGATCAGAACACGACCCTGACAGCGGTGCGGTGAAGCCTTCGAGACCGATCTCTTTCAGGCGTGCCTCCGTCAGGTTGATGTTCTCAAAGCCCCAACGGACTTCCTCGGCATTCACGCCTGGCTTGCCGAAATGCGCCTGCGCGGCACGGATTGCTTCGGCGACCAGAACACCGTTGAAGACGGCACGATTGTAGAGCACGTGCCCGACGTTCTCTTTCTCGGTCTGCGTCGAGGCGGCATCGTTGTCGATGACGTGCTTCATGATGTCCTGAATCAGCGGGAAGCTGGTACCAGCCGCGGTGAAATTCGAACCCAGGTAGCCCTTGGCCGACTCGCCCACCGGGATCAGGTCGACGTGGCTTGCTGACCACCAGTTGCCGATGAAGCGGTCCATCGGGTAGCGGATCTTGACGGCTTCCTTGATCGCGGTCGGGTTCATAGCACCCCAGCCCCACATGACCATCCAGTCCGGACGATCCTTGCGGACGTTCAGCCACTGGGCTGACTGGGCCTGCATTTCCTTGACGCCCACCGGGTAGAGCTTGACTTCAAAGCCCAGCTTCGGTGCCAGGTCTTCCAGCAGCGGGATCGGCTCACGTCCATAGCCCACGTCGAGATAGATGAAGCCGATCTTCTTGCCGTCGAGGCCGCCCTGGCTGTCGATGTAGCTGAGGATCGAGGACATCTGCGACCAGTAGGACGCCGGGTAGTTGAACACCCACGGGAACGTCTCGCCGATGGCAGCAGCCGACAGACCATAGCCCATCGAAAGCACCGGGATCTTGTCGACAGGTGCCTTGGCGATCAGCTGCAGCGTGATGCCGGTCGAGTTCGGGTTGTAGACCAGCGCGCCCTTGCCCTTGGTTGACTCGTAGCACTCGACGCCCTTTTGCGCGTTGTAGCCGGTCTCGCACTCCTCGACGACCAGCTTGGCGCCACCGATGCCGCCATCGCGCTGGTTGAGCATCTCGAAGTAGTCGGCGATGCCGTTCGCGTTGGCCGTGCCGTTCGCGGCGAACGGGCCGGTCCGGTACGTCGTCAGCGGAATGTAGAGTTCGTCCGCGGCCTGGGCCGTGGTCTCGGCAATCATCGTGGCTGCCATGGCGATCGCCGCGGCCCCCACTGTGAGTTTCTTGAGCATTATGCTTCCTCCCTGTTGTTGCAGCCGAAGCCACACAAGTGAAACCATGAGCAGTGCGATTGAGGGCCTGGTTTCAGCTGCCCCCACCCAAGTCTGCCAGACCCGCTAATGCGGGAATGGCCATAATCGGAGCTTCTGTTTCGAGATCTGCCAGAGACGGGCCAGACCGTGCGGCTCTTTGATCAGAATGATGACGATCATCACGCCGATTGCAACCAACGAGATGTTCTCCATGAGGGTGGCATTGTAGCCGAGGCTCTTGCCGATTTCCTTGAGCAAAATCGGGAAGATCCAGATGAACGCGGCCCCCATGTACGAGCCGATGATCGAGCCCAACCCGCCGATGATCACCATGAAGAGGTAGAGGAACGAGTGGTTGATGTCGAAGCTCTCGACCTCGGCAGCACCCAGCCAGATAAAGACCATCAAGGCACCCGAGACGCCGCAATAGAACGACGAGACGGCGAAAGCCGACAGCTTGGTCCACATCGGGCGCACACCGATCAGTTCGGCGGCGATGTCCATGTCGCGGATCATCATCCAGGACCGGCCAATGTGCCCGCGAATGATGTTCGAGGCGACCCAGGTCATGATGACCAGGAAGGCGAGCACGACGAAGTATTGCGCCACGACATCCGCCGAGGCCCCGGTGATTGGCACGCCGAACAGCGTGCGGGTCGGTACCTCGATGGCGCCGGAGTCGGCGTAGTTGTAGAGCCAGTCGATCCGGCCAAACGCCCATTCCAGGAAGAACTGCGCGCCCAGCGTTGCGACGACAAGGTAGAAGCCCTTGATCCTGAGCGAGGGCAGGCCGAAGAACATGCCCACGGCGGCCGCGATGAAACCTGACAGCACGAAGTGGATCAGGATGCTGACATCCGGGAAGTAGGTGGTCAGCTTCAGGCAGGCATAGGCGCCGACGCCCATGAACGCACCCGTGCCAAGCGAGATCTGCCCGGCAAATCCGACCAGAATGTTCAGGCCCAGTGCCGTGATGGTGAAGATCAGCGTCGGCAGGATGATCGCCTTCATCGCGAAGTCATAGCCGAGACCCGGGATCCCGACGAGCGGGATGACCAGGACCGCGATCACCGCCCAGATGATGATCCCGAT
>JBCAXJ010000133.1:0-3569 GCA_038534135.1 Pseudomonadota bacterium
CAAACCAGCTCGATTATCTCACCACCAAGTCCACCCATATCGTCGACAGTAGCGGGTTTCTGGATGGCAAGGCGAAGCTCGAGGCCAAGGACGTCAAGGACCTGACCGAGCGCTTTGCCAAGCGGTGGGATGCGGGCTTCAAGCCCAAGCTCGGGCAGACCACCCACATGCTCATGTCCTTCCCGATCGGCACGCGGGGCGAGGATGTGCGCGACATCGCGACGGATGTGGCGGAGCGGTTCTTCCAGGCCGACGAGGGCCATTTCGACTACATCATCGCGGTGCATGAGGACCGCGATCACCCGCATGCGCATCTGGTGTTGAACCGCCGGTCGCAAGAAGGCGAGTTCTTTTTCCTCGGGCGCAACCATCGCTTCAACTATGACGATTTCCGCCTCGCCATGGTCGAGGAGGCGGAAAAGTACGGCGTGCGCCTGGAGGCCACGCGCCGGGTGGATCGCGGGGTTGTGCATTACCCAGCCCCTACCCGCGAGGTCTATGCGGCGAAAGAAGAGGGTCGGGCACCCCGCGAGCGCGAACGCGTGGGCTCCGACCTGACCCGGACGCTGGCAGAGATCGCCAATACCAGAACCGTCTACCACTCGCTTGCCGCAGAGGCTTCGCGCGAAGCCCGCGAAGACATTGCTGCGGCACTCTTTCGCGCGGGCGAGGTGCTGGCGCGTGGCGGGCAGGTGGACCGAACAGGAGATGTGTATATGGCCGAGGATCAAAGCTTCGAGGATCTGAGAAGCCTTTATGCGGAGAAGCTCGCGCGGGTGCAGGGCATGATCGCCGAGAAGTCCGACGCGGAACGTCCCGTGCTGGAAAAACGCCTCATCGAGATCCAGACGCAGGTCCAGCATATGCAGCCTCTCGGATTGCGTTCGAGCACGCTGTCTGAGGTGCCTTCGGAGGGCGGGGTCTACTCAGAGGCGAATATCGACACCAACCAGCTAGAACGTCTTGCCGAGCCAGGCCTGCGCTCACGGATCGACGCGGCCCTGCGCGGCACCGGGATCAGCACATCGGAAGTGGTGGCCCGGATCGAGACGGGCGCCTCAAATGCAGCGCTCGAGCATCAATGGATCGCCGATGATCTCTCCAAGGTGGCCGAGGCGCGCGATCTGAACCTCGAGCGCCGCGCTGATCTGGAACAGGCGCGGGACATCCTGAACGATGTGCACGTGGCACTTGGCACGCTGTTGGAACGGGAAAACGTGCTGCGCCGGGATGGGGTCGTGGAGGAGGAAGCAGTCAGCGAGCGGTTCCACTATCAGGAGGACGCAGTGCGGGCGATGGAAGGGACAATCCGTCAGGAGATGCGCGCCGAAGGTCTGACAGTGCAGCAGATCGAGGACCGGGAGCGGGAGGTCGTTTCGCGGGCAGAGCGCCGGATCGAGACCGAGCAGCGCGCGTATCTCGAGGCACACCCGGATCTGCTCGCACGCCCGGGCGATGTTATCGACCGGTCCGAGCCCTACAGGGAGGCCATCACCGATGCTTCCCGCGCCAGCGAGATGACCCGCGAGGTCGACCGGATCATGGAGGGACGCGACCTCCGCACGTCCGTTGCGGATGCTGTCGCAGATGACTTGCGCGCGCGCTATCCGGACATGCCGTCCCACCTCGCCCGTGGGCTCGGCGCGACCTACGCGGCCGTCGTCGAGATACGCGACACGGAGGTTATCAATCAGGTCCGCCGCGAAATCGAGATGCGCGACGGGCTCAGATCTGGCACGCGCGACGAATTCCTCGCAACCGGCGATGAAACGACGGCGCAGTTTGACCGTACCGACCGCCTGGCAGGCGAGATTGCGCGTGTCCTGGACCATGAGCGGGCCGGGGAGTTGTCCGCGCCCTTCGAGACCGAGGCGGAGCGAGACGCTTTCCGAACCGAGATCGCGCGGGTTCTTGATGATCGCCAACTTGAGCGGCTCACATCCGGCGATGCCGATGCGCTGGACAAGGTTCTCGAGGACCGTCTCGACCGGCTTTATGTCGCCAAGGTCTACCTTCAATCCGATGCCGCCACGGCCAATACCGAGGCCCTGCGCCAGGTGGTCGATGATCTCGCCGACGCCGAGTATGAAAAACACCGCGCCACAGACGTGGATGGCGAGACTGAGCGGGGACAGGTCCATTGAGCGCCGCGATGGGCAAAGCGCGGATCGCAACAGGGGTCTTGCTGGTAACGCTGGTGACCGGGGCCATGGGCTATACCATCGCCTCGGCGGTGCTGACCTACCAGGATATCGGCTTCGGGGCCGAGATCGACTTTGCCTATATCGCGCAGAACTATGCGGCGATCCTCGACCGTCGCCCGGAAGATGCCCAGCTTATTCACCTGATCATCGGCAGCTTTGCCGCCGCTGGCATGATGCTGAGCCTTGCTCTTTCGGGATCGGCCCTGACACGCTTTGGCCAGACGCATTGGCAGACCGCGCGCGAGATGAAGGCCAATGGCTTCTTTGGGGCGCCTGGGACCGGGTTCATTCTCGGCAAGCTGGGGCCGCCGGGCTCCCGCGCCAATTACATCTGCTCAAAGGTTTTCCCGCATGCGCTGATCGTGGCCCCCACCGGCCGTGGCAAGACCACGGGCTTTGTCATTCCGAACCTGCTCACCTGGCAAGGCTCCGCCGTGACGCTCGATGTAAAGGGAGAGTGTTTCGAGGCCACGGCCCGCCACCGTGCAGCCCAGGGCGACAAGGTCTATCGCTTTGCGCCAACCGATTGGGAGGGCAGGCGCACGCATCGCTACAACCCGCTCCTGCGCATCTTTGAGCTGAAAGATCCCGCGCGCCAGCAGATGGAATTGCAGCTCCTGGCGACGCTCTTCCTGCAAAGCGACAACGACCGGGTGCAGGGCCTTCTGAAAGGCGGGATCGATCTCTTCGTGGCGGCGGGGCTTTTGGCCTTCCAGCGCAAGCGCCCCACCTTGGGTGAGATCTACCGCATCGCGGCCTCTGGTGGGAACAAGCAGAAGGAGTATTTTGCGCGGGGCCATGAGGTCGACAACCGGGCCGCCAAGCTGATCTTCACGCGGCTGGCCTCGACCAACAATGACACGCTGACCTCCTATGTCTCGCTCCTGATGACCTCGGGGCTCGATCAATGGCAGAACCCGGCGATTGATGAGGCGACGGCGGTCTCGGACTTTGATTTCCGGACGATCCGCAAGAAGCCCTTTTCGGTCTATCTCGTGGTCCAGCCCCTCATGGTGAAGCCGCTGGCGCCGCTGATCCGGCTCTTCTTCTCCGATCTTCTCTCCGCCATGCAGGAAAAGGATCCCGGGCCGGATGAGCCGTGGCCGGTGATGATCATGCTCGACGAGTTCAATCGCCTCGGCAAGATGCCCATCGTGGTCGAGAGCATCGAGACCCTGCGCACCTATCGTGGTCACCTGGCCGTGGTCACCCAAACCATTCCCGCCCTCGATGAAATCTATGGCGAGAACACCCGCCGCGCCCTGCAGGGCAACGCGGGCGTGAAACTCTACCTCACTCCATCGGATGAAAAGACCGTCGAGGAATTGAGCAAGGCTATCGGCAAAACGACGAAGAAAGTGGTCA
>JBCAXJ010000134.1:0-3388 GCA_038534135.1 Pseudomonadota bacterium
CCGAGACGGTGTAGGTGAGCGATGCCGTGCCGGCACCCGTGCCCGCATCCGCGGTGAAGCGCAGGGTGTCCGTGCCGCCGACATCGAGGCGCTCGACGGTGCCGCCTGAGGCGCTGACGGTGCCGAGGACAAGGGCATCGCCATCGGCGTCCTGGTCATTGGCCAGGAGGGCCGCAACCGCGATGTCGATGCTCGCACCCGCCTCGACCGTGAACGGACCGTCATCACCCGCCACAGGCGCCGTATTCGGCGCGGGATCGTCGGCGGGCGGGTCCGATGGATCGTCGGCGGGCGGATCGGCGGGATCCTCCGTGGGCCGGGTCAACTGGTTGCCCGGCGCGTCAAGCACGCGCTTGTCGACCAGGCGGAATCCCCCGACGCCGTTTGCGTCGAAATACCCGGGCAGGGCGCCATTGCTGACGGCCCCGTTGGGCATGCGGCCCGGTTCGCTCTCGAGGAAGCGCAGCTCGATCGCCACGTCGATCACGCCGATCGAGCCGGTGACCCGGTCCCCGAGTGCCAACTCGATGACCAGGAAGATCTTGCCGTCGCGTTCGTAATAGCCCTTGTTCAGGGCGTTCTCTTCCCACCAGGTCGACTGGCCGGCGCCGCGGAAACCAGCATCCCTGCCGGATCCGAACTTGGCGGTCTGGTCCCCGATCGTGTCGGTCCGCTCGACATAGACGAGGAACGGATCGAACCATTTTGTCATCACGAGATCGGACTTGGCGACATTCACCTGGCCGGTGATCGTCCCGATCGGGTTGGGCAGGCGCGCGGTCCAGCCGGACGCGTTGTCGAGATAGTCGATGGTGTCGTTATCGGCGGTGAAGCCTTCGCGATAGATCCCGCCGGGTCCGGTCTCAGCCGAGAGGGTCGAGCCGACCACCGTATTGCCGACGATGATCTCGATCGGCTCGCGGGTAACGACGTCCCAGCCTTCCCAGTGGTTGTTGACCAGCTTGAAGTCGGTCGGATCATGGATATGCGTCGCCGCCCCATTCTCGCCGATGAACCCACCAAACTCGAACTGCTCGGCATTGCCGGTGCCCTTGATGAAGATGCTGTCCTTGATGATGTAATTGTGCTGGTAGAACGACATGATCGCCTGATCGACATTCCAGGCCAGCAGATCCTCGATCACCACATCCATGTCATGTTCGTGGTCGGTCTTGTTCGACGACGTGTTGAGGGCGTGGCGTGACCCGATCACCTCGTTGCCCGAGAAATCGCGGGTGGGCACCACAGCGGGGTCCACATCGGTCTGACCGTAGAACGGATCGAAGCCTTGCGCGTCGTTAAAGGCATCCCCGCCGGACTGGATATGCGACGGGCCGTAGACGCCCTGCGGCCAGAAGGAGAAGCCGGCGCCGTTCGCGCTCGCGGCGACATTGTCGCCGATCTCCAGCAGGCGCGACTTCATCGCGTAAGCCTCGCCCTGGCGGAACGTGTCGTCCAGCGTGTCCGAGACATAATCGGGATGGAAGGGATCCCCGCTCGATTCCGCGTTGAACGTGTCCACTTTGCCGGTGGTCTGTATGACGATGTTGTCCGCCCATATGCCGGTCTCGTTGCCCGCCTCGGCCACCATGCCGGCGCCGACGGTGCCGAAGACGGCGTTCGAGATCATGTTCACATTGGCGTCGTGATGGACCATGCCCCAGCCGGGCGACCCCCAGATGGCGTTGCCCTCAGCGATCGCCGGATTGTCCAGATCGTCCGTGCCTGTGCGGTGGAAGTGCAGCGCGTAGCGTCCGGCCACATTGGCCTCGCTGGCTGCTGCCTCGGTGGCCAGGAAGTCCCGCACGTCACCTTCGAAATTGTCCCGAATCTCGCCGGCGGCCAGCTTCTCGCGCAGGATGTCGACGGCCTTGGAGGTCAGGATCGACTTGTCGGTGCGGCCCAGCTCGAAGAACTCGGCGTTCTGCACCACGACATCGTCGTTATGCATGAACATGACATGGCCGCGTTCCTCGATGGGCACGGAATTGCCGTCACCGAGATACTGGTCGCCATCGGTCTGACTGCCAATGAAGACGTTGCGTGTGTAGTTCGCGACCGGGATCTGCAGCACCGCGTCCGACTGGTGCTGGGGCGGCACGTGGTCATATTGCAAGGTCTGGTCGAGCGCTACCGTGTAGGTCCCGTCGCCATTGGCCGTAATCGAGCGGATCGTGACGACCTCGTCCTCGTAGGTCTCGATCTGCTGCGATCTCTGGTCCATCTGATTCGACGCCGCGGCAACCACCAGCTTGTCGCCGACCTGCCAGCCTTGCGGCGCCTCCGTGAAGATCAGCGCGCTGTCGCCGGCCTGCGGCGCCACGGCTGCCTTCAGGAAATCCGCCTTCTCCTCGCCCACGATCCGGACGGTGCCGTGGGTGATGACCCCGCGGCTGATCTGGGTCGGGTCATCGGCAAGATCGATCGGCCCGTCGGCGGCGATGATGATCTGGGCCGAGACACCGGCCTCGACGGGCTGATCGGCCGTGCCGATGGTCAGCGTCGAGGCATGGTTCGTCACGAGTGTGTCGAGCACCAGCTTCGTGTTGATATCGGTCGCGAAATGCAGGCAGCCGTCGACGCGCACATAATGCAGCTCGGCCTCGCTCGAGACATCGTAGACGACCTCGACGCCCATCGGGATGAACACATCCGCGTCCTGGTCCGGAATGCGCCCGCCCTCCCAGGTGGCCGCGTCCGACCAGTCGCCCGACTTGATCGCCACATGCGTCGCGTCCTCGGGCTTCAGCAGGTCGAGCATCGCCATGTGCTCGGCCATCATGGCCTCGTCATGCGCCATGGACTGGCTCATCTCGGCCTGCTCTGCCGCGCCCTCGGCCTGGGCCTGGGCCATCGCATAGCTCGGCTGCACACCCGTCTCGACAGGACCCTTCTGGACCGTGCCCGCATCGACCATACCGTCGGCGCCGGGCATCGCCGGGCCCTGGCCCGACTCGTCCCCCGTCGCGCCCCCCGACTCGTCCCCTGCCTCGCCGACACCCGTGATGGCCAGCGCATCGCCGCCCGCATCACCACGCGTATCGCTGTCATTGGCCAGAGGATCGGCGGCCTGGAACACCGGGCTTTCGCCCGAATCAGCCGCAGCCGCAGCGATCGTGCCCGCCGTCCCGTCGGATCCCGGCGTGCCCGGATCCTCGCCCGTCAATCCCCCGATACCCGTCTCAAGTCCGCCCAGTTCAGGACCAGTCACCGCGTCCGCCATGCTCTCTCTCTCCGGAGCCCGGTCAGCCGGAAACCTGCAAAAACACGCAAGCCTCCTCGCGCAAGTGCAAACAACACCCGCGTAGACAAACCAGGCATCACCTCAAAGACTGCTCTCGCCTCAAACCCAAATGCGCTCCCGCACTCTTTCTTGCGTTTTTCTACC
>JBCAXJ010000135.1:0-3303 GCA_038534135.1 Pseudomonadota bacterium
GTTGAAGACGAACGTGTCATGACCGAAGCCACCCCGTATCTCATCGTTGCCCGCACCGCCGTCTAGCCGGTCCCTGCCAAGCCCGCCGCGAAGGTTATCGTCACCCGCGCCGCCTTCCAGGTCGTCTCGTCCGAAGCCGCCACGCATATCATCGTTACCCTCGCCACCCAGTATCTGGTCATCGCCAAGTCCACCACGCAGACGATCGTTGCCACCTGCGCCCGAGATCAGATCATCACCGAACTTGCCGTTGATGTGGTCGTTGTCAGCGCCGCCACGCAAAAGATCATCGCGGAACGTACCACGCAGGTCATCCGGCGACGCGGCGGCGGTCTCGGCCGCGGTGAAGTTGAATGTACTGGTGTCTCCTGTGTCGATCCCGGCATATGGATCACCGTCCTCCCCAACGAAAGCACTGGCGTCGATTTCGACCGCATAACGGGCGTCCGCCACAAGATGCTCCGGCGGTGTGACGGTCACCGTAGCACCGTCGAAATCGACGAGCAGATGGTCGTCGACATCAATTTCGGTCGCCTCGCCAGTATCACGATTGACGAGCCTGATTGCCCCCTCGCCAGCGATCACCGTTTCGGTAAAATTGAACGTCAGACTTGTATCGTTCGAGATGTCACGGCCATTGTCCCCTGGGTCCGCCGAAATCAGCCACGGGGCGATGTCTGCTTCCAGATCGATCTCCTGCGGGAAATAGACCGTTTCGCCGTTACTGTCGAAGCCCAACCGCCCATCACCGTTGATGCCCCATGTGAAGATGCTGCCATCCTCGGCGCGCGCCACGATCGCGTTCGGCCCGGTCTGGATCTCCACGATCTTCGGGTCGTCCAACTCCGCAATCTTGACCGGGAAGAAACTGAAATCGCTCTCGATCGCCGGGTCGCCGTCAAGACCGCCCGTGGGACCCTCATCATTCGGACCCCAGAGGTAGACGTCGCTCTCTTCGGTTAGCGCAGCGCCCCATCTTGCACCGCCCTTCACATCGATCACGCCAGGCGGCAGGGCGGTCAGTTCGATCGGAACCAGCACATCGGTGGTATCTGGATCGAATGTGCCATCACCCTGGTCGGTCCCTTGCAGCAATTGTCCGAACCTGGATTCACCCCAACCGAATACCCGGCCATCAGAGGTTACGGCATAGGAGGTGTTCGTGTCCGCGGTGATCGCCACGATGTCGCTTGGCAGACCGTCGGCCAGCACCGGAGAGAGCACGCGCGTCATGGTCGAGCCATCGGGCTCCAATCCGTCCGGCGAACCAAGCTGACCGTCGCGGTTCGAGCCGAACCCGTAGACCTGACCGTCTGCGGTCAGAACCAGCGTGTAGGATGTGCCGCTGGACACTGCAACAACGGTCTCGTCCGAGAGCGCCTCGACCAGTGTCGGCACCAACCGCTCGTCGCGATCGCCGAGGCCCAACTGTCCGTTGGTGTTGAAACCCCAACCGTAAAGCGCGCCGGTGTCCGTGATCGCGTAGGAGACGCCGTTTCCGGTCTCGACTGCCACGACGTTGACATCATCCAGCGTCGTCACCTTCTCCGGCACCGTACGGTTTTCTTCGTCGCCAAGGCCCAGCGAGCCGTTGTTGTTGAAGCCCCACGCGTAGACGTCTCCGGTCTCCGTCAGGAAGGTCGAGTGGATCTGGCCGACAGCAACCGAGGTGATGGTCTCAGCGAAGCCCTCGGGAAGTGTTACCGGGCGCGGCTGCTCGATGTTGAAGCCCTCAGCTCCGTTACCGAGTTGCCCGAAGAAGTTCGCCCCCGTCGTGTAGAGCGTGTTCGTATCGGTATGGAGGAAGGCCGAGAACTGATTTCCCGTGCCCACGAGGCTGGCCACCGGCTGCGGCGCGCCTTCGTAGAACGCAAGTGCGCGTGGCCGGTCGATCGGATCGCCGAGATCTTCCGAGGCGGAGATCACCGTCTCGCCGTCATCCAGATAGTCGCCATCGCCGTTGACGTCGGTCAGCGTGATGACACTGTCATCCGAAGTGAGCGCTAGCGTGCCGTCCTCGTCCGCGGCGAGCGAGAAAGCTACGAAGGTTTGGAAAGCGAGATCGAGTGTCGTGGCGTTCCAGATCTCGATGGCTTCCTCGGCGGAGTCGATGCTGCCCGAGCCGTCCAGATCTTCCAGCCGATAGATCACCGCTGGGCCCGGGTTGGCAATATCCGTGAGGGTCAGCAGGGCGCCGTCCGGAGCTAAGGCGTTTGCAAAGCCGACCGGCGCTCCAAAGGCGTTGCTCTCGCTCAGGAAGACGGTGAGCTCTTCGGCGGTTATCGAACCGCTTCCGTCGACATCCTCGATGCGCAACACGACATTGTCCTCGCCGCCCGCCGTGTCATTCACGTAGGCGACGTCACCGTCGAAGACGATATCGAAGGCTGAGGAAGTCGGAATGATCGAGGCCAGATCGAGCCAAAGCGTCGCCTCGCCCGCATCCTCAGCATCCTCGTCACCGTTCAGATCCACAGTCCGGTAGATCGCATCGGTCGGTAACGAGCCGGTGCCTGCGTTCACAATATAGATAGCGCCGTCGCTCCCCTCGTGGACGCCGTTTGGCGTCGGAAGAGTCAGGCCACCGGCGTTCGCCGCCGAAAACCAGATCGTGGCCTCGTCAGCATCGTTCGCGTCGCCGTCATTGCTGATATCCTCGAGTCGGTAGACAGCGTCGGTGTTGCCGTCGCCGACGTAGACAGACTTGTCCGAGGCCTGATGGACGTTGAGGACGTTCCCTGTCGGAGATGCCAGCCCCGCAGCGTTCGTCTCGTCGAAGAAGACACCGATCTCGCCGGCATCCTGGCTATCGCCGTCGCCGTTTAAGTCCTGTAGCAGCAGAACCTGATCCGTCCGCTGATCGCCCAGCAGGACACCCTGAATTGTGCGTGAAGTTATTCGACCCATGGCTAGCTCCCGTTCTGAATAAAATCAGCTCGCGAGTGCTAGCTAAGTCTGCGTTAGAAGCTTTCTGCCTCAGGTCTATGGCAGTGTAAACATGAATCGAGTGCCTTCGCGAAAGTACGAAAGGCCATCCCAGTTCGATGACTTTTGAAGCGCTCAGACCTGCCACATGTGGGTCAAAATCCCCGATGGAATTTCCAATGCAGACCTAGAAGTTCTTCCCGGAAAGCATCATCCCGATGGACCAGAAACCAGTCGTGCACTAACAAATCGTATGGGCCACTCGATCGGGGCTCTCCACTTGGGCCCAACGACCTGCAGATAGGTTGCCGTTGTCTCGAGCCTCGTGTGACCCAGCCATCGCTGCACCGAAGTGAGCGGAACACCGTACGCTACAAC
>JBCAXJ010000136.1:0-3260 GCA_038534135.1 Pseudomonadota bacterium
GTCGGTGATATTGCTGACCGGCTGGCTGAGTTCCTGACTGATCACGCGCAGCAATTCCTCCTTCAGGTCGAGGGCTTCGTGGACATCGCGTTCGTGTGCCACACGGTGGGTTATGTCCATCAAGTACCCGGTCAGTAACCCGTTGCTGTTTCGCCCGGATGCGACCTCCATGATCTCGTGGACCCAGATGATCCGCCCGTCGGCGTGAATGACGCGGTATTCAAGCTCATGATCCTGCCCGGTCTCGGTGCACTGTGCGCAGAACATCAGCGCATCTTCCCGGTCATCGGGGTGCAGTCTTGAAGGCCAGAACCCGGGTTCGAGCCATCGCTCTGCCGGGTAGCCGAGCAAGGCTTCGGGGCTGCCATGAACCTCTTTGAAGATCATGTTCACCGGATCGAGCTGAAACACAACGATCTGCGGATCTTCAGCAAAGTAAGGATTTCGTTTAGTCAGAACACGCAGGCCGGCGCCTGATGCCATCATATCAATCGCTCCCCTTCAAGATGGGGGAATTGTGCCGCCACAATGGGACAGAAAAATGAAGGATTGCGCGCGCATTGTGAGAATCGCGCCGCACTTGCCCAGATTGAGCCACAATGCGAAGCGGCGCGGGGTGACCTTGCTCGGGGTGACGTTGCTCGGGGTGAGCTGGCTCGGGATGACCTGGCGCGTTCGAGCAACGCTGGTTCTGCCGTCGGATATGCGGTATCGATAAAGCTGAACATCCGCAGGAGTCCCCCATGCCTCATGACACGCAGCTGACAAACTCCCAGACCCGCGATATCGAAGCGCTGATTCACCCGTACACGAACGCTGCGACCCACCGTCAGGTCGGTGCGCATCTGATCGACCGTGGCGAAGGCGTCTATGTTTACGACGAGCGCGGAACGAAGTTCATCGAAGGCATGGCGGGCCTGTGGTGCGCCGGGCTTGGCTTTGGCGATGCCGAACTGATCGATGCCGCGAAGGCTCAGCTGGACCGTCTGCCGTATTACCACCTGTTCGGCGGGCGCACCCATGAACCGGCAATCGAACTGGCCGAGAAGATCAAGGATCTCTACCCGGTGCCGATGTCGCGCGTGTTCTATTGCTCGTCCGGGTCCGAGGCGAATGACACGCAGGTCAAGCTGACCTGGTACATGATGAATGCTTTGGGCAAGCCGGAGAAGAAGAAGATCATCTCGCGCAAGAAGGGTTACCATGGCGTGACGCTGGTATCGGCTTCGATGACAGGCCTGCCGCTGAATCATGGCTCGTTCGATCTGCCGATGGATTTTGTGAAGCATACGACGACGCCGCATTATTGGCGCGAGGGACGGGACGGTGAGACCGAGGAAGACTTCGCCAAGCGCTGCGCGGTTGATCTGGAAGAACTGATCCTGGCCGAGGGACCGGACACGGTTGCGGCCTTTATCGCAGAGCCGGTGATGGGTGCGGGTGGCGTGATCGTCCCGCCGAAGGGCTATTTCGAGGCGATCGGAGAGGTTCTGAAAAAGTACGATGTGCTCTGTATTGCCGACGAGGTGATCTGCGGGTTCGGCCGCACGGGCAACTGGTTCGGGACCGAGACGTTCAACGTGCCTGCGACCTCGGCCTCGATGGCCAAGCAATTGACCGGAGCTTACGCGCCGCTGTCCGCCGTCGCGTTGAATGCCGAGATGGCCGATGCGATCGAGGCCGAGTCGTCCCGCCACCCGGCGCTTGGCCACGGGTACACCTATGGGGGACACCCGCTGGGCTGCGCGGTCGGATGTGCAGCACTCGACATCTACAAGAAGCGCGACATTCTCGGTCACGTCCGCAACGTGGCACCGTATTTCCAGGAGAAGCTGTCGCAGTACCGCGATCACCCGCTGGTCGGCGAGACGCGCGGCGCGGGCCTGATGGGGGCGATCGAGGTCGCGCCTGCCCATGGCGACCCGCGCGGGTTCGCGACACCGGGCAAGGTCGGGCCGAAGCTGATGATGGAGTTGCTGAACCACGGTGTGATCCTGCGCGCCATCGGCGACACGCTGGCCTTCTGCCCGCCGATGATCATCACGGAAGAGCAGATCGATGCGCTGTTCGAGCCGATGGAAACGTGTCTTGACGCGACGCTGCACTGGGCGAAATCCGAGGGTCATGTCGCCTAGGGCCATCTGAGGGGTTTCGCGGCCCCGTCTGTGACGTTTGTAACATCCGGTACTGAGCGGTCCTGGCACTGCCGGTACCCTGCCTCCATCGAAGACAGCAGTCTTGGAGGCGAAGATGAAGACTTTTCTGACCGCCCTTGCTTTCCTGGGCATGTCACTGGCGCCAAACATGGCCGCGGCCACAGGCGTCTGGATCAACGGCAAGCAACTCAATCCGACCGAGGTCGCCTGGCTCGCGAACTATTCCTGCGGTCCGATCTATCCCGGAAATTACTGGATCAACATGAACAACGGCTATTGGGGCTTCGTCGGCTCGACGCAGACCATGGGGCACGTCCGGGATCGCTGTGGCCAACGCCGGGTGTTCAAGGATGGCAACATGTCCCGCGAAGGACGGCTGTTCTATCCGGGCGAGTTGCTGAAGTAGTGTGGCATCGTAGACGCTTGCCATGCCCGGGTCGCAGGGGTAGCGCCCGGGCATGCTTATCTTCAAGATCCTGACGGCGGACCAGTGGTATGACCTGAAAGTAAAAGGTGAAACCTCGGGGGCTCCGATCGATGTGTCCGACGGTTTCGTGCACTTCTCGACGGCGACGCAAGCGGCCGAAACGGCGGCGAAGCATTTCGCGGGGCAGGACGGATTGTGGCTTCTCGCGCTTGAGGCCGACGCGCTGGGTGAAGCGTTGAAGTGGGAGCCTTCGCGCGGCGGTGCGCTTTTCCCGCATCTCTATGCGCCGTTGCTGTTGGCGGATGTCGTTTGGTCGAAGCCTTTGTCCTTGGGCGACGATGGACATGTTTTCCCGGTTGAGATGACATGAGTCTGATCGAGCAAGTCGGGCTGCGACTGCTGCGTGGTCTCGACCCCGAGACCGCGCATGTCCTCGCCTTGAAAGCTCTGACTGCCGGTTTGGCCGGGGGGACGGGCGCGATCACCTCGGATCGGTTGAAAACCACTGTGGCAGGGATCGACTTTCCCAATCCGGTCGGTGTCGCGGCAGGTTTCGACAAGAACGCGATTGCGGTGGATGCTGTTCTGCTGACGGGGTTCGGGTTCTGCGAGATCGGCGCCGTGACGCCGCGGCCACAGCCGGAACAGGCGCGGCCGTGCGTTCCCCGGCTGTGGCC
>JBCAXJ010000137.1:0-3101 GCA_038534135.1 Pseudomonadota bacterium
AACCGTGATCCCACGGCTCCCCTTGCTGTTCAGATGTTCAAGCCTCGCGCGCTGATCAGGCAACCAGCGACAGGCCCGTGCCTGCATCCTGCGGCTGTTCCCCGCTGTCGATGAACGGAATGATCGAGAAGGTCTGGCCGCCGCGCTGCTCTTCGTTCTGCACGGCGTTGACGCGCAGGTCGCCATCGGGCGTGTTGATCAGCAGCGACAGGTAGTCGTTGCCGGTGCGGCTGCTCTTGGCCATCCAGGCCGAGCCCACACGGATCGGCTTGCCGCGGGGCGAACTGACCTCGATGCGGTAGTCGGGGTGGGTGTCCTCGGATTTGAACTCGTTCTCGATCAGCATGAAGTCGAGGTCGAACATCATGTTTGCGATGTAGCCTGCGAAGGCGTTGTCAGCGTCCATCGCGGTCAGCTCGCCCGAGATCGAGCCGGATTTCATGAGGCCGTTGGAGACCATCGGGATGATCTCGAATTCGCCGCTCTTGGCTGCGCGCGCTTCTTTCGTCTGCACGGCGTTGACGCGGAACGGGCCGAGACCGACATCGATCTGCATCGAGACGTAGGGGTTGCCGCTTGTATTGCCGGTCTCGTTCCATGCGGTTCCGATGCGCACCTTGCGGCCAGACTTGTTGACCGCGGTCACGTCGTAATCCGGGCTGCGCTCGGACATCTTCGGGCGGGTTTCAAGCTGGATGGCGATATCGAAACGCGTCGAATGGATCATGCCAGAGTATTGAGCGGCTGCGGTCTCGGCATTGCGGGTCAGGGTTCCTGCGAACATGGGATGGTTCCTTCTGATATGTCCGGTGCCTGACGTCCTTGCCAGCGCATCCGGGATTTCTTTTTCGACCCCTCCTGGGATCACAAACCAGAAAGCTCGCTTTCCTTTCTCCCCAACCTTCAGTTCAGCGCTGGCGCCTGAGAGATTGTGCCACCTCCCCGCCGGGTACGACGCCCCTCCCCTGCCCGTCTGGTCTCAGATGGCTGTCTTGGCTCTTCTCGTCGCCCTCCTCCGATTTCGCGATGAAGAACTCTGCCTCATCTCCGTTCAGCCGCTGCCCGCTGTGGTCGGTCAGCCCGATGGTGCTGCCGTTCGGCTCAAACGTGATCAGGTACTGGCCGAGGCTGTCCTTGTGCACGCGGTAGCCGGTGTTGGCCCAATGTACGGTCTGACCTGCATCGATGGCGGCTTTGATCTCTTCGAGTGTCATGATCGCCCCTTCACCTATTCCGCTGCCACTGAAGCCACGTCCTGCGCGGCGTCTGGTCCGGTTCCAACAATCCGGGAGAGGATGCCCAATGTGTCGACACCGTCCCCATGCGGCAGGAACACACGAAGCTGGAAGGCGATGATCTCCGTGAAACACCCCATTGCCTTGAGGCCGTCGATCATTCCCTTGTCCGCACCGCCCAGCTCGAGGCGCACCTCGCCTGCCACCCGGCGGCGGGTCAGGGTCAGGCCGCGGCCCAGATCGACCTGGGCAGTGGTGCCCAGGGCCGCGGTCAGTATCTCCGCCGGCGTCTGTGGATTGGAGACGAGGAAGCGCGCGCGTAACGCTGCCGCGCCCTCTTCGCTCAGCGTGCGGCCGATCATGCTGGTTCCGCCGTCGGGCGTGACCCGGTAGATGCGCTCATTGGTGGTCGGGATGTCCTTCCAGATCGGCAAGAGCAGCCCGGTCAGCAGGTAGAGCTTGGTCGTGGTGGTTTTTGGCAGAGCAGCTGCTTCATCATCCCAGAGCCGGATGAATTCGGACTTCCCGATCTCTTCCCAGGCGGAGGCTTCAAACCGGGTCTCCTCGAGATAGCTGGACCCATTGGGCCGCACCGCCTTGCGCATCAGGGTGACGATATCCTCGTCATACATCTGAATGGGCCGCGCCGAGATGAGCGCCGCGCGGCCGGACGCGCCGTTGACCATCGGCTGTTTGTCCGGATTGCGCGAGAGCGCTTCATCCGCGGACAGCACATGCACCGGGTCCGTCACCTCGAGCCCGATGATCCGCGTTACGGCGCCGGATTTCGGGCAGGTCCAGAGATCCTCGGTGGAGACCTGTTCGATCTTTTCGCCACGCAGGGTTTCGACGCCGAGATCGAGGGTGCCTGCCGCGCGCGCCCGTTCGGTCTGATCGGCGATCCGCCTCATGAACTCCGCAAAGAGCGCGTTCTGCATGTGGATCGGCAATGCCAGCACCCGGTTGAGGAAGCGCTGGATGGGGGGAAGTTCTTCGAGCAGAAAGCCGTCCTTGTCGATCAGCCGCAGGGCTGTCCAGTCGGTGAAGCTCTCGTAGCTCATCGCGGCGGCGCGTCCGGCGGCAAGATCGGCGTAGTAGCCGCGCAGCGCCGCCCGCGCGATCGGGCTTTCGAGATTGTCCTCCTCGCGGAACATGCCTTGCGAGCCGGTCTCGCGCTGACCCTTGGTCAGGGCCCCCAGCTGGTCGAGGCGTTTGGCTATAGTCGACGTGAAGCGTTTCTCGCCATGCACATCGGAGGTGCAGACCCGAAAGAAGGGCGCGCTGACCTGGGCAGAGCGATGCGTGCGGCCGAGCCCCTGGATGGCCGCATCGGCGCGCCAGCCGTGCTCCAGCAGGTAGTGCCGCCGCCGTTTCTGGTTCTTCGCCGTTTGCGCCGCATGATAGGACCGGCCCGTACCGCCCGCATCGGAGAAGATAAGGATGTCCTTCTCACCGTCCATGAAGGCTTGGGTTTCGGAGGAATTGCTGCTGGCGCTGCGTTTCTCGATGAAGAGATGGCCGTCCTCGGCCTTGAGGGGCCGGATGGACCGCCCCGTGACTTCTGCCACGGCCTCGTCGCCAAAGGCCCAGAGGATCTGGTCGAGCGCCGAGGGGATCGGGGCCAGCGTCATCAACTCCATCATGGCCGCATCGCGCAGGGCGAGCGCCTCGCGCGAGACAACGAGCGCGCCGGTCTCATCCCGCAAAGGTTCCGCCACCATGTTGCCGTCGATCTCGACCAGCTTTTGCGCATGAATCGGGAAGGCCTGTTCGAGGTATCCCAGAACATAATCGCGCGGCGTCAAGGCACCCTCGACGAGTTCATCCTCCGGGTCCATTGTCTCAAGTCGGCGTTTCAGCAGGCTC
>JBCAXJ010000138.1:0-3067 GCA_038534135.1 Pseudomonadota bacterium
CCTCTGAAAACCTGATCATCTTTCCCGAGGACCTGTTGGATCGATCACTCCCCGGAGCTGATCCGATCAATCATGCCCGGTTCTTGGGCCTTTGCGAGCAGTTTGCGGCGGAGATGGCTTTCGAGACGACGCCAGTGACTCAGGTCATGGCGATCCTCGAAGGTGCGCAGTCCTTGACGGTCTCGCTCTCGGATGTTGCGGCAGAGTTGGGATATTCCGAGCGCGGTTTGCGACGGCAGCTGGAGCGGTCGGGCACCTCGTATCGAAAACTGGTGGATCAGGTCCGCGAGCAGCGCGCCCGGAACATTCTGTCCGGCAGCACGCAGCCCATCAAGGCGATTGCGGGTGTGCTTGGTTTCGAGTCGTCTTCAAATTTCGCCCGAAGCTTCAAGCGCTGGACGGGCCTCACTCCAAAAGCGTTCCGAGAACAGGCGCAGCACCAGGACGACGCTGGCCGAAAATGAATGCCCACTGGCCGCAGGTGATCCCTAACTGCGGTCGAAGCATGCCCCCCCTCACGGTATACGCGGCTGATGCAGACGACGCGGAGGGGCGCATGCCACGCATATCCCAAGTTGATATCCGGACCGAAAGTGGCGCCGCCGGCGCAGTCCGTCGGCGCCTCTTCGCAGTGCTGTCGTGCGGGTGCTGTCAGACAAATTCGAAGCAGCCTCAGAGACGGGGGATGCCCCTCTTTCTGCCTGCACAAAGCCCATAACGCGGAATGTCGGACAACTGGAGCATCATCAATGACCCGAAACCGAATTTCTATCTGTGTCTTTGTCGCCGCGCTTTTATCCGGGTGCGCCGGACAACAACTTGTGGGCGACGATACCGTCCGCGTCGATAATGTAGAGTCGTCAGGGTTCTTGAGCGATTACAGCATTTTGGAGCGTGGCGATGAAGGGCAAGCCGCCCTGGTGTATTGGAACGACGCGGTCGATCTCAGCGTCTATGATTCGGTTTTGATTGAGTCTGTGACGGTTTGGCTGGGCAACGGGTCGCCCATGAAAGAAGTGGATCCCGAGGAACGCCAGAAATTGGCAAACGAGTTTCATTCCTCGATCGTGGCGGCCCTTCAGCCGGCCTTTCGTATCACCGATCAGCCCGGGCCTCGGACCATGCGCATCCGGGTGGCCCTGACGGATGCGCAGGAATCCGCCCCCGTCATTGATACGATTTCGACCTACATCCCACAGGCACGGCTGGTTCAATCCGTTCTGTCGCTTGGGTCCGATACGGCGGGCTTCGTAGGCGAGGCGAGCGCCGAGGCGGAAGTCCTTGACGCCCAATCCAATGTGCTGCTGGCCGCCGGCGTCGATCGCCGGGCCGGCACCAAAGCCCTCGGCGGCGGTACGTTCAGCGCCTGGGGCGATGTCAGAAAAGCCTTCGATGCCTGGTCAGGTCAGTTCGTGCGCAATTTGAACCTGCGGCGGCAGTAGAGTGGTAAGAACACGGGGGGCGAGCTCTCTTGACATGGCCAATGCCGGTGACCCTGCTGCCCAGTTCAAGGTGGGGGAGGCCTATTGTTGGTGCCCTGAACGACCCTAGCGGTCACCCGCGCCGAGATGACTGTCAGGCGACCGGAGAACCGCCCCGCAATCGAAGCCAAGATCGGGTTGCCCTGCCGTTTCGCGGCCTTTGAATCCCAGATACTCTTTCTGGAGGTTCTGTAGGATCGACCACTGCCCAGCGCCGATCCGATCAAACATGCCCGGCTCTTGGGGCTTTGCGAGCAGTTTGCAGCGGAGATGGCGTTCGTGGCGACACAGGTTCTCAGGTCATGGCGATCCTGGAAGGCGCACCGTCCTTGACGGTGTCGCTCTCGGATGGAGCGAAAGAGTTGGGATGTTCCGAGCGCGGTCTGCGTCGGCCGTTGGATCGGTCTGGCACGTCATATCGAAAGCTGGTGGATCGATCCGCGAACAGCGCGCACGGAAGCTCCGATCCGGCCGCATGCACACATCCAGGCGACGCAGGCGCGCTTGGTTTCGACTCGTCTTCAAATTTCGTCCGCAGTTTCAAGCGCTGGACGGGCCTCACTCCAAAAGCGTTCCGGGAACAGGCGCAGCAACAGGACGACGCTGGCCGAAAAAGAATGCCCTCTGGCCGCAGGTGATCCTGACCTGCAGTCGAAGGAAGCACACCTCGCCGTATATGCTGCGCGCGCAGAACGTAGGGAGGGGTGTATGCGACGCATATCCCAAATTGACGTCCAAACCGAAGGCCGCGCCGACGGTACACTCTGTCGGCGTCTGTTCGCAGTGCTGTTATGTACGATGGCCGGTGCATCGACAAGCTTGGCGGACGTCACCAGCCTTGATCTGACCGATACGACCGCTGACGCGAGCCTCCCGCGCGAGAGCGGCGGCCAATCCGCCGAGCTTCTGTCTGCCTTCTTCGGGCTCGACAACGCCCTGCCGTGGCTCTCCCGGCTGATCTGCCGGGGCGCGCCCCGCAAGGATGGGATGCCGGTGATCTTCTCGACCGAGATCGACCACACGACCCTGCAGGCGGGCGATTTCCGGGTCACAACCGCGTTTGGCGCCGCGGGAAAAACGCAGTGTGTCACGCTCCTCCCGGCGACGGATGGCGGCGAGTTGCGCACGGTCTTGTTGGTGGGCGAATTCGGCGATGCCGAAACCGACCCGCCGGTGTCGGTCGAAGTGGTCGGTCACCTTCATTCGATCGATGGCGAATTGGACTTCAGCGGGGCGCGGGTTGACGTAACCCCCTTGGCGCTCGGTCCGAGCCTTGTCATGGCGGAAATCGTCGATCCGACTGCACGGGACCTCGGTCTTGGCCAGCGCCGCACCGACGGCGACGACTGCCCATCCGAAGGTATCGCGCAAGCGGTGCGGGTGGTCTGGGCGAGCGGTGTCGTGCTCGAGAACGGCGACGAGCCGAGCGATGTAGAGCGTGATCTCTACCGCGTGGCGGTGCGCGGCGCGGACGGCACCGAACGGGAAATCACGCCCAATGCGCTGGCCGATCTGGGGGATGGCGTCCGAGGTCTTCGATGGCCCGCGATCGCTGGTCTTCGACGAAGCCGAGAACCGGCTGCACG
>JBCAXJ010000139.1:0-2352 GCA_038534135.1 Pseudomonadota bacterium
GTGCGCGGTCAAGAACGCGCATTGGACTGTATAGGAGCCTCCAGCCCAATCCATTGCCACTTGCTGCGTACTCCGCCTCAATCTGAGACTGCAAATCGTGAGCGAACTGAGACAATCGCATCAGACCCCGCTGGGGATATTCGTCGGATCGCGTTGCACCTTGCGCGGAGCCGTCAGTTCCTTCCACCGGGCCAATGCCTCGTTGACCGCCGGAAAGGCTGGCCGTTTCACAAACCTGCCGCGACCCGGGCGGGGTTGCGAGTTCTTGCCGTGCTCCCAGATCACCTCACCTCGGGACAACGTGTAACGGGCCTGTGCCGTGACCTCGATACCCTCGAACACGTTGTAGTCGATGATGGATTTCTGCGTCGTCGCCGAGATCGTCTTCGAGATCTTCGGATCCCAGACCACCACATCGGCGTCCGCGCCTTCGACGATTGCGCCTTTCTTCGGGTAGATATTCAAGATCTTCGCGATGTTCGTGGCGGTGCAGGCAACGAACTCGTTCATGGTCAGGCGGCCGGTTTCAACGCCCTTGGTCCACAGGACAGGCATCCGGTCCTCAAGCCCGCCCGTGCCGTTCGGGATCATCGGGAAGCCTGCCAGCCCCATGCGCTTCTGGTCCGTCGTGAAGGCCGCGTGGTCGGTGGCCACTACCTGGAGCGAGCCGGCGGCGAGACCGGCCCAGAGCCCGTCCTGATGCTCCTTGCCGCGGAACGGCGGCGACATCACGCGACGCGCGGCATAGTCCCAGTCCTTGTCGAAGTACTCGGATTCATCCAACGTCAGGTGCTGGACCAACGGTTCGCCGTAGACGCGCATGCCCTTCTGGCGGGCACGGCGGATGGCTTCGTGAGCCTGTTCGCAAGAGACGTGGACGATGTAGAGCGGCACGCCCGCCGCATCGGCGATCATGATGGCGCGGTTGGCTGCCTCGCCCTCGACTTCGGGCGGGCGGGAGAAGGCATGGCCTTCGGGGCCGGTCATACCCTCGGCCATGTACTTTTCCTGAAGTGCGGCCACGACATCGCCGTTTTCGGCGTGGACCAGCGGCATTGCGCCCAGGGCAGCACAACGCTGGAACGAAGCGAACATCTCGTCGTCCTGCACCATCAAGGCACCCTTGTAGGCCATGAAGTGCTTGAAGGTGTTCACGCCGCGCTTGACGACCTCGGCCATCTCGGAATGGATCTGCTCATTCCAGTCGACGATCGCCATGTGATAGGAGATGTCGGTGCAGATCTGGTCTTTCGACTTGGCGTCCCAGCTATCGATGGCGGTCAGCAGCGAGCCGTCCTCGCCCGGCAGACAGAAATCCACCAGCATGGTCGTCCCGCCGGTCGCCGCCGCCCAGGTGCCGGACTCGAAGGTCTCGGCGGCGGTCGTGCCCATGAAGGGCATCTCGAGGTGCGTGTGCGGATCGATGCCGCCAGGGATGACGTAGGCGTCCGAGGCGTCGATGGTCTCGTCGCCCTTGAGATCCGGCCCGATGGCGGCGATCTTCTCGTCCTCGATCAGGACATCCGCTTCCCAGGTGCGGTCCGCCGTGACGACCGTGCCGCCTTTGATGACTTTGGACATCTTTTTGGCCCCGTTACTATTGGAGTTGATAGTTTTGCACTGCATCTTCCCAAGCTGAGATCACACGTTGAGCGCTCTCAGAAGCTTCGTCGTAGTTTGCGCGAATGCAATCCCGAAACTCTTCTATATCTCTCAGATACTGCTCGACCCCATCCTGAGCATTCTCCATTTCCCACTTCGCTTCGTACAACCCACTCGGAACCGACGGCTCAAAGGGTTCGTTACAGCTTTGAAAATACTGGGCTTGGGCACTCGTAGATAAGAACAAAATCAAGATTACTAAGCGTTTCATCTCTATTCCACAATCTCCGCAGTCTCGACGACCGCGTGGAACAGCACATTAGTGCCCTTGGCTGCCCATTCCGGTGTAATCTCTTCAGCTTCATTGTGGCTCAGGCCATCGACGCAGGGGCACATGATCATGCTGGTTGGGTACAGCTTGTTGATCCAGCATGCGTCGTGGCCCGCGCCCGAAACGAGGTTCATATGGCTGTAGCCCAGCCGCTCGGCCGCGTTGCGCACAGCGGTCACGCAGCCCTCGTCGAAGGCCGGAGGATCGAACGCACCAACGATCTTGTGTTCGACCATGCAGCCGATGTCGGCGCAGATCGCCTTGGCCTCTTCGGTGCACTGTTCGACCATCTTCTCCAGCGTCTCCAAGATGTGGCTGCGGAAATCGACTGTGAAAACTACTTTGCCCGGAATGATGTTGCGGCTGTTCGGGTAGACCTCGACATGACCGATGGCGCCGACCGCGTTGGGTTGGTTGCC
>JBCAXJ010000140.1:0-2128 GCA_038534135.1 Pseudomonadota bacterium
CTATTTCCGAAACGGCAGGCTAAGCAAGCGCCACAGCACCCAGACTGGCAGGACGAGGCCAGCGCCTGCCAGCGCCGGTTTCCAGAAATTGCGGACAGACCATCCCGCCGCTTCCCAGGCCGACCGGGCCATGCCGGCAATCATAGACCCCATGTCTACGTCTGGATCGCGGGGGTCGAACTGGCTGGCGAGAACGAAGAAGCCGACCACCACGCAGAGCAAGGCGAGCTTGAACGCGCCCCAGAGAGACACGCCGAAGAGGCGGATCAGGATGGGCCGCGGTGGTGGCTTGACCTTTTTCGCCTTGCGCGGCGTTTCCGGCGGCGCGTCGGGCTCAATCGGTTCCAGATCGCTGTCAGTGTCAGACATGTCTGAAGACTAACGGGTTCGGTGGCCTTGAGCGAGTGTGCCCTGTCAGTCGCCGCCACCATCTTCTGACATGCGTTCGGCAGGCGGTATGACCGCCTCGGCGGATGAGGTGAGCGCTTTGCCCTGATACTGGATCTCGACCTGATGGGGATACGGAATGGTTATCCCTGCGGCGTCGAAAGCCTCTTTCACGGATTTGGTGAGATCGGCCCGGGTTTGCAGGAACTCGCTGGTGGGCACCCATGCGCGCAGGCGCAGATCGACTGAGGAGTCCCCCAAAGCATGAACCCCGGCCCAGTTGGCGTCCTTGCGGATCACGCTCGGATGGTCGTTCACCAACCGCATCAGCACGCCGAGCGCTTGATCAAGATCATCGTCATAGGAGACGCCGAAATAAAGATCGAGCCGGCGTTGTTTCTCGCGGGTGTAATTGACGAGCGGTTCACTCCAGACCCGGTCATTGGTGAACGTAATGACGCGGTTGTCCACGGCGCGGATTGCCGTCTGGAACGGGGTGACCTCGAACACTTCGCCTTCATGGCCGGAAAGGTTGACCCAATCGCCTTTGTGCAATGGCCGAAAGACCGCGAGCATCACACCACCAGCGACGGCCTTCAGCGTGTCCTGCAGGGCAAGGCCGATTGCGAGCCCGGCGGCGCCAACAAGTGCCACGAGGGAGGTGGCGTCAAATCCGAGTTGGGTCAGCGCCAGAACAAGCGCGACAGCGAAGATGGCATACTTCACCATGGAGGCGATGAAGCCGAAGAGCGTATCGTCAGCCCCGGTGCGCTGATTGGCCTTCGCGCCAAACTTTCGGATCGAGCCAGACAGCCAACTCGACAGGACAATCGCCAGTGCAATGGTCGTCGCCGCCGCGATCGCGCCGCTGGCATAGGTCTCGAAGAAGGAAAACGCATCGAGGCCAGCGAGGGTCAGTGGCAGCGGTGCCAACATGATGACCGTCGCGAGTTGGCTGATGATCGCTCCGATGTCCCATGACGACCCGTCGAAATCGGTTTCGCCATGATGGAACCGGCGACCGAGACGGCGCACAATGCTCTTGATGAGTACCGATATGGTCCACACCAGAATGACCGCGCCAAGCACCTGAAGGCCCTGCAAGATCGTTGGTAAACTGGCCGCGAGCCATGTCGGAAGGGTTTCAGGGTCGATGCCCAAGCGTGTCAGAAATTCCATGATTTCACGCCATAGAACCGTTCGGCGCACCCGTCAGCCGGAATCTGATGATCGCGGCACCGGCCAACGCGGCGATCACGGCCATCGGGTTCATGCCGGTTACGAACCAGTTGTTGAGCGCGATACAGGCGACGCCCCATCCGAGGGCAACGAAGTACCAGAGACTGCGACTGACGCGGCTGGCGAACGCGTATGCTCCGCCGGCAGCGACCGCGAGGGTCAGGAACAGCATCTGCCAGGGCGCATCGCTGGCTCCGAGACCGGTCAGCGTGCGCACGGTGAGCGGCGCGGAGATAGCGACGGCCACCGTGATCCATCCCGACAGGAGCCCGGTCGTGGCATCGGCCACCAGTTTCGACGCGTCGCCGCCGAGCCCGCGCATCTGGTCAAATTCCCGCGCCGCACGCCACGCGCACCACGCGATCGGGAACAGCAAGAGCGTGTTGAGGAGCTGGCTGGCGATCAGTTGCGCGCTGAGCATCCAGAGCACGTTCAATGCGCCCGCTATGGCAAGAGGCGGACCGACACGGCGGACGAGCTCTGTCTCCCGCACGAAAGCAAA
>JBCAXJ010000141.1:0-2118 GCA_038534135.1 Pseudomonadota bacterium
CTTCGGCAGTCCGCGGATCGGACTGCACGGCAAGTCATTCAAGTGCTGGAAGTTTCGCTCAATGGTCGTGGACGCCGACGAGCGGCTCGACGCGCTCCTTGCAAGCGACCCGGACGCGGCCCGGGAATGGGCCGAAACGCAAAAATTGCGCAACGATCCACGGATAACGGCAATCGGGCGGTTCCTCAGAAAGTCCAGTATTGATGAATTGCCGCAGCTTGTGAATGTCATCCGAGGCGAGATGAGTCTGGTTGGCCCACGGCCCGTGACCCGCGGCGAACTCACGCGCTACGATCTCAACGCCATTCACTACTTACTTGTTCGTCCGGGCGTGACCGGGCCTTGGCAGGTCAGCGGGCGTTCGAACTCGACCTATGAAAAGCGCGTTCAACTCGACAAGACATATGCGCTGCGACGCACATTCTGGAGTGATGCCCTTTTGCTGGTGAAGACGGTTCCCGCCGTCCTCTTCGGCCGGGGCGCGGTCTGATGCAGCACACTTTCCCCTCCTCCACGGCAATCCTGTCAGGACCCCGGTCATGAAGACGGCGATTGTCCACTACTGGCTTGTGGGGATGCGCGGCGGCGAAAAGGTCGTTGAGGCGCTGTGTGAGCTGTTCCCTGACGCGGACATCTTCACCCATGTCTACGATCCGCGAAAGATATCCGCGACCATCAAGCAACATTCAGTAAAGACGTCTTTCATCCAGGGCCTGCCATTTTCGCGCCGCCTCTATAAACAATACATGCCGCTGATGCCGGGTGCACTGGAGCGGCTGGATCTGACTGAATACGATCTAGTCATTTCCAGCGAGTCCGGCCCGGCCAAGGGCGTCATCGTGCGCCCGGACGCCTTGCACGTCTGCTATTGCCACACGCCCATGCGGTATCTCTGGGACCAGTATCATCAGTATTATCAAGGGGCCGGCATGCTTTCGCGCCTCGGCATGACGATGCTGAGCGGCGGCCTGCGCCAATGGGACGTGACATCCGCCGCGCGCGTCGATCACTTCATCGCAAACTCTCATGCGGTAGCCTCAAGGATTGAAAAGTACTGGCGCCGGTCTGCGGAAGTTATTGCGCCGCCGGTCGAAACCGCGAAGTTCAATGCCCGTCTCGATCGCGACGATTTCTACCTGCACGTCGGCGAACTCGTCCCTTACAAGCGCGTCGACATTGCCGTCGATGCCTGCACCATGCTGGGCAAGCGCCTGATCGTCATCGGAGACGGGCCAGAGATGAGCGCGCTGAAAGCCAAGGCTGGACCGACGATCGAATTCCTCGGCCGTGTTCCCGATACGGCGCTGGCAGACCATTATGCGAAATGCAAGGCGCTCTTGTTTCCAGCCGAAGAGGATTTCGGGATTGTACCCGTTGAAGCCATGGCCGCAGGCGCGCCCGTTCTCGCGTTCGGACGCGGCGGTGCGCGCGATTATGTCGTGCCCGGTGAAACAGGTCTCTTCTTCGACCGCCAGAGCCCGCAAGGCATGCTGGAGGCCATCGTTCGCTTCGAAATCGAAGAAGATGCGTACAATCACCGCGACATCGCTCGCTTTGCTCGCAAATTCGACCGGATGGTGTTTGACCATCAGATGAAGACATCAATCCTTAGCCAGTTCGACAAACACACGAACCTGGATGCATTCGGCGCTGATCTGCGAAAGGCGTGGCAGCCCACTCTCGCCTCAACGCCGAGCCCGATGCACTCCAACGGCAAGCATGGCAATGGAATGTACGCCCATATCGAACGGCGGGAGCAGACGCCGGTTGGTACGGACCGCAACATTCTCTCCACCGAGCGCTAGTCGCGTTCGAGCCGTCCAGTCGTCGGAATTTGGCACCCACGATTAAACGAAAAATGCCGGCGCAGTTGGTAAACTGCGCCGGCATTCTTTTGTCCATCCGTAGACGGACCGATCGTTAGATCAATCCGTCATCATCGACGAGGGTCGAGATACCACTCTCTTGCGCGGCAGTATCAGGATCACCATCGAAGGCCGTTTGCAGGGCGTCGTTGATCGACGCGCGCTGCATCGAAACCTGCATCGACGATTGCTCCATCACGGCACTGTCCTCGTCCGTCATCGTTCCCGTTCCGTTCAAGTCCTTGGACGATTC
>JBCAXJ010000142.1:0-1790 GCA_038534135.1 Pseudomonadota bacterium
TGGGACGCATGATCCTGTTCGATCTGGAGCTGACAACGCTCAGAGTCGATCGGCTGAGCCTGATCTTCGGATACATCTTCCTGATCGCGACGTTCCTTGGCGTGGTCTATCAGCTTCACGTGAAGGGCTGGCTGGAGCAGGTCGCGACCCTCATCTACGCGGGATCGGCCACGGGCGCTATCTTCGCCGGGGACCTGGTGACCTTGTTCCTGTTCTGGGAAGGAACCGCGATCTCGTCGGTTTTCCTGATCTGGGCCGCTGGCACGCCGCAAGCGCTGGCAGCCGGGCAGCGCTATGTGCTGATCCAGATCACGTCAGGTATGATCCTGCTGGCCGGAACGATGATCCACCATGGGCAGACCAGCTCGATCGCGTTCGAGAGCTTCGACGTGACCTCGCTGGCTGGTCTGCTGATCTTCCTCGCGTTCGGGATCAAGGCCGCGTTCCCACTTCTGCATTTCTGGCTGAAAGATGCCTATCCGCAGGCAACGGTGACCGGCGCCGTGATCCTGTCGGCCTTCACCACCAAACTGGCGATCTATGCGCTCGCGCGCGGTTTCGCAGGGACGGAGATCCTTATCCCGATTGGAACGGTCATGGCGGCCTTCCCGATCGTGTTCGCTCTGATGGAGAACGATTTCCGACGGGTGCTCGCCTATTCGCTGAACTCTCAGCTTGGGTTCATGGTGGTCGGCATCGGCATCGGCACAGAGCTTTCGCTGGCCGGCACGGCGGCGCATGCGGTCTGTAGCGTGCTCTATCAGGGGCTGCTCTTCATGAGCATGGGTGCTGTGCTGATGCGCACCGGCACGGCCAAGGGGTCGGAGCTTGGCGGGCTCTACCGGTCAATGCCATTAACGGCGGCGTTCTGTTGCGTTGGCGCGGCGTCGATCTCGGCGTTCCCGCTGTTCTCCGGGTTCGTGTCAAAGTCGCTGATCATCTCGGCGTCGCTGAAGGGCGAGTACTTCGTCACCTGGATGGTCCTGCTGTTCGCCAGCGCGGGCGCTTTCCTGCATTCCGGATTCAGGGTTCCGTTCTTTGTCTTCTTTGGCCGCGACTCCGGGTTGAGACCGCAAGAGGCTCCGAAGAACATGCTGGCTGCGATGGGGATTGCGGCCTTCCTGTGCATCGGGATCGGCGTGTTGCCCGGTGTGCTTTACGCGCTGCTTCCGAGCCCTGTGAAGTACGAGGCCTACACGCTGGAACACATCGTCACGCAGATGCAGATCCTGGTCTTTGCCGCAGCGGTGTTTGTCGTGTTCCTTCGGATGGGGCAGCTCCCCTCGATGCAGCGCGCGATCAATCTGGATGTCGACTGGATCTGGCGAAAACCCGTCGCCTGGATCGCAGGCTGCTTGCACATGGCGCTTCTGAACTTTCTGAGCGGCCTGACGGCGAAGACCGCAGAGGCCGGAGCGCGGTTGGCCCGCACGTTGTACTACGAGCACGGACCGACAGGCCGGCTCGCGCGCACCCGGCCATCGGGGTCCATGGCGCTCTACATGGCAGCGCTGCTTGTCGCGTTCATGGCGTTCTCGTTCTTCTGAGGTGCTTGCGCTCAAATGGGGTGCGCGCACATTCGCTGATCCAGTGTTGCAGGACGCTCGACGAACTCTCCAACCGGGCCGAGTGTGTTGCCATGTGCGGTGGTCTCACAGAGATCCCGCCCTTTGAGGGTTCATACTAAAGCTCATTGATCAGAACCCATTGGGTCAGTTTCGCCATCCGATGGACGTGATGCGGTCTGGGTCGTCGGTGAGCCTGTTCCAGGCCTCGCAGCAGAGCGCGAC
>JBCAXJ010000143.1:0-1413 GCA_038534135.1 Pseudomonadota bacterium
ACTCAGCCTTCGATGATGCTGAAGGCGATGACCTGACCGATGTGGTGAGCGGCCTGCCTGCTGGCATTCCGCAGCCTGGCCTGAATGGCATTCTGGCGGGTACGCCGGCAGAAACTGGCACGTTCACCGTGACAGTGACGGCCAGCGATGGAGAGTTCAGCGAGACCGACACGTTCGCGCTGACGATCGAGGACGACAATCCAGGTGGACCCTCGCTCGTCTTCAACGATCCAAGCGCGTCTGTGTTCGATGGGTCTACCGGTTCGGCAATCGAGCTGCCTCATCAGTCGGCTTACGAGATCGATACCGGCACAATCGCGTTCTCGTTCAATGCGGACAATACGTCCGGCCAGCAGGGCCTCTTCACCAAGGATGCCAAGAACTTCCAGGGCGGTGGCAATCACATGCTGGTCTACCTGAAAGGGGATGATCTGCTTGTCCGGGTTCAGAACGGAACCGACAGCGAAGTCCTCCGGTTCGACGGTATCCAGGCAGGCACATTCTATGATGTGGCGGTCACCTTCGGTCCGAGCGGCGCAACGCTCTGGGTTGATGGAAACCAGGTCGACAGCGACAGCATCGTCACGAACTGGAGCGACAATGTCGAATTCATCCAGTGGGGTGCCCGCGGTTGGGGCAGCCAGACTGGAGAAGCCGGGTTCGACGCCGTGTTCGAGGGTGTCATCGCCAACAAGCAGATCTATGATGGCGAACTTTCCGCCGGACAGATCGCATCGCTTGCAGCCGGTGGAGCCTCCGCGCCGGCCTCGTTCAGCACGCAGCTTGCTCCGTCCTCCTTCTCGCTGACGGCACCGCCGCCAGCCGAGGAAGAGATCGAGGGCGCAAGCGTGTCGACGGCTCAGACGAGCATCGCCGCGGCGCGGTCATTTGCACCGGACGCAGGCACAATGGTGTTCGATGGAACGGCAGCCACCGTTGTGGAGCTTTCGCACCGACCGGAGTACGAGCTGGATCAAGGGCTTGTGGCGTTCACGTTCAATGCGGCCGATACGGATGGATCTCAGGGCCTCTTCTCGAAGGACGCGAAGTTCTTTGATGGCGGTGGCAACCACCTGCTCGTATCGCTGGAGGGCACGACGCTGACCGTTCGCCTTCAGGATGGCTCCAGCAGCGAGTTCCTGACCTACGAAGGTGTCCGCGCCGGCGTGAACTATGACGTCGCGGTGACCTTCGGTCCGGATGGCGCACAGCTTTCGGTCAACGGCGTCGAAGTGGACAACAGCCTGCTGATGGTCGATCTCGGCCAGAACACCGAGTACGTCCAGTGGGGCGCACGCGGTGAAGACAGCCAAACCGGCGAGGCAGGGTTTGACAGTCCGTTCGAAGGATCGATCTCGAATGCCGAGATCGCGCCTGTCGAGCTTGAGCCATCCGTCTCGACCCAGCAAATGG
>JBCAXJ010000144.1:0-1221 GCA_038534135.1 Pseudomonadota bacterium
GACACGTTCGCGCTGACGATCGAGGACGACAATACAGGTGGACCATCGCTTGTCTTCAACGATCCAAGCGCGTCTGTGTTCGATGGGTCTACCGGGTCTGCGATCGAGCTGCCGCATCAGTCGGCTTACGAGATCGATACCGGTACAATCGCGTTCTCGTTCAATGCGGACAACACGTCCGGCCAGCAGGGCCTCTTCACCAAGGATGCCAAGAACTTCCAAGGCGGCGGCAATCACATGCTTGTCTACCTGAAAGGGGACGATCTGCTCGTTCGAGTTCAGAACGGAATCGACAGCGAAATCCTCCGGTTCGACGGCATCCAGGCAGGCACGTTCTACGATGTGGCGGTCACCTTCGGTCCGGGCGGCGCGACGCTCTGGGTAGATGGAAACCAGGTCGACAGCGACAGCATCGTCACGAACTGGAGCGACAATGTCGAATTCATCCAGTGGGGTGCCCGCGGTTGGGGCAGCCAGACGGGAGAAGCCGGATTCGACGCCGTGTTCGAGGGTGTCATCGCCAACAAGCAGATCTACGATGGTGAGCTTTCCTCCGGGCAGATTGCATCGCTTGCAGCAGGTGGAGCCTCCGCGCCGGCCTCGTTCAGCACGCAGCTTGCGCCATCCTCCTTCTCGCTGACGGCACTACCGCCAGCCGAAGAAGAGAGCGAGGACGCTGGCGCGCAGACGGCACAGACAAGCATCGCTGCTGCGCGATCAATTGCGCCGGACCCGGGTACAATGGTGTTCGATGGAACGGCGGCCACGGTTGTCGAGCTTTCGCACCGAATCGAGTACGAGCTGGATCAGGGCTTTGTCGGGTTCACGTTCAACGCGGCAGATACGGACGGATCTCAGGGCCTCTTCTCGAAAGACGCGAAGTTCTTCGATGGTGGTGGCAACCACCTGCTCGTGTCGCTCGAAGGCACGACCCTGACCGTTCGCCTTCAGGATGGTTCCAGCAGCGAGTTCCTGACCTACGAGGGTGTCCGCGCCGGCGTGAATTATGATGTCGCGGTGACATTCGGTCCGGATGGCGCACAGCTTTCGGTCAATGGCGTCGAAGTGGACAGCAGTCTGCTGATGGTCGATCTCAGCCAGAACACCGAGTACGTCCAGTGGGGCGCACGCGGTGAGGACAGCCAAACCGGCGAGGCTGGGTACGACAGTCCGTTCGAAGGATCGATCTCGAATGCCGAGATCGCGCCTGTCGAGCTTGAG
>JBCAXJ010000145.1:0-888 GCA_038534135.1 Pseudomonadota bacterium
ATCCGGACAACGCGAGGCCGATCTTCAATCTCAACGGACTGGACAAGGACACGGTCTATCTGAACCCGGCGCCGTTGTACCACGCCGCACCCCTGCGTTGGACCATCGGGGTCCTGCGCCGTGGTGGGCGCGTGATCAACATGGAGCGCTTCGATGCCGAGGCTTGTCTCGATCTCGTGACCGAGCACCGCGTGACGCACATCCAGTTCGTGCCGACCATGATGATCCGGCTCCTGAAGCTGCCGGAAGCGGTGCGCGCGGCGGCGGACATCTCCTCGATCCGCCGGATCGTCCATGCGGCGGCTCCGATGCCTGCCGAGGCGAAGAAACAGTTCATCGACTGGTGGGGACCCATTGTCGACGAATACTACGGCGGGACGGAGTCGAACGGCCTCACCTATGCGCGCTGCGAGGACTGGCTCGCCAATCCCGGCACGGTCGGGCAGGCCGCACTTGGTGTCATCCACATCATCGGACCGGATGATCAGCCGCTCCCACCCGGCCAGCCGGGGCGTGTCTTCTTCACCGGTGGCATGAAGTTCGCCTACCACAAGGAGCCCGAGAAGACTGCGGGCGCCTATCTGGGCGAGATGTCGACCCTAGGCGATATAGGCTACGTCAACGACGATGGGTTTTTGTTCCTGACGGACCGAGATGTGAACCTGATCATCTCGGGCGGAACGAACATTTATCCTCAATTGACCGAGGATACGTTGGTTCAGCATCCGGGCGTCACGGACGCTGCCGCCATTGGGACGCCTGATACGGACATGGGCGAAGTCATCCTTGCCGTGGTCGAGCCGTCTGACCCGGCATTAGATCGGGCGACGCTGATCGACCAATTGCGCAGCCATTGTGCCGAGCACCTGCCGACCATTCGCCGTCCGA
>JBCAXJ010000146.1:0-622 GCA_038534135.1 Pseudomonadota bacterium
GCTTCATAGGTGAAGCTCTGATTGCCGATGTAGTCGGTTTGCGTGAGCACCACAGCCAGCGAATTGTCCGGATTTACAGTGACATTGCCGTGTTCGAGGTTCGACACGATCCGCACGGATACGGCATTGTCGGGCGCCTCGAGCGTGTGGCTCCGCGATGTGATCAGTTCGACCTGATCGTCAAGGTCCAGCGGATCGGTTTCCGCGCCAGGACCGCCATCGCCACTTTGGTCCGGGCCTTCGGGCTCCTCCACGATGATTGGATCGGGCGGGTCTGCGGGTTCGTCAGCAGGCCCGTCGAGGAACCGGTTGAGGAACCTGTCGAAGAGCCTGCTGACGAACCCGCAGACCCGCCCGATCCAATCATCGTGGAGGAGCCCGAAGGCCCGGACCAAAGTGGCGATGGCGGTCCTGGCGCGGAAACCGATCCGCTGGACCTTGACGATCAGGTCGAACTGATCACATCGCGGAGCCACACGCTCGAGGCGCCCGACAATGCCGTATCCGTGCGGATCGTGTCGAACCTCGAACACGGCAATGTCACTGTAAATCCGGACAATTCGCTGGCTGTGGTGCTCACGCAAACCGACTACATCGGCAATCAGAGCTTCACCTATGAAGC
>JBCAXJ010000147.1:0-605 GCA_038534135.1 Pseudomonadota bacterium
TTACCGTCACCGACGGCATCGCCATGGGCCACGAAGGCATGCGCTCCTCCCTTGTCAGCCGCGAGACCATTGCGGACTCGGTCGAGCTCACCATTCGCGGGCATTCCTATGACGCGCTGGTTGGCGTTGCCGGATGCGACAAGTCCCTGCCAGGCATGATGATGGCGATGCTGCGCCTCAATGTCCCGTCCGTGTTCCTCTATGGTGGATCGATCCTGCCGGGCCAGTTCGAAGGCAAGGACGTCACCGTGCTGGATGTCTTCGAGGCGGTCGGGGCCCATGCGGCGGGTAGCAATGACATGACGGAAGAAAAGCTGACGGCGCTGGAGAAAATCGCGTGCCCCGGCGATGGGGCCTGCGGTGGCCAGTTCACGGCGAACACGATGGCCTGCGTCTCAGAGGCAATTGGTCTTGCTGTGCCGCTCTCGTCTGCATTGCCCGCGCCTTACAAGAACCGCGACGAGTATGCCGTCGAGTCCGGCGAAGCGGTGATGCGGCTGATCGAGATGAACCTCCGCCCGCGCGACATCTGCACCCGGGAAGCGTTCGAGAACGCCGCCGTGGTCGTGGCCGCGACGGGCGGCTCCACCAATGCCGCGCTCCAT
>JBCAXJ010000148.1:0-597 GCA_038534135.1 Pseudomonadota bacterium
ACGGTGTCATCGCCGAGATTACCCAGCAGCGTGTCGTTTCCGTCGCCACCATTGATCGTGTCATCACCGCCGAGGCCGTTGATCACGTTGGCGATGTCATCGCCGATGATGACATCGCCAGCCACAGACGAGCCGTTGATGTTCTCGATATTGATAAAGGTGTTGAGCGTTGCGAATGAGACCGGCGACGGCATCGCGGATGGCGCAACGCTCAACACCTTCATCAACATCGAGAACATCAACGGCTCGTCTGTGGCTGGCGATGTCATCATCGGCGATGACATTGCCAACGTGATCAACGGCCTCGGCGGTGATGACACGATCAATGGCGGCGACGGAAACGACACGCTGCTGGGTAATCTCGGCGATGACACCGTGTTTGGTGAAGAGGGCGATGACCTTCTGATCTGGAACAATGGCGATGGCTCTGACCTGCTGAATGGCGGCGAGGGCGATGACCGGGTTCAGGTCAACTTCCAGCAAAACACGGATCTCTCCGACACCGATCTACAGAACGATGATGTTGCAACCATTGTCGACGATGGTGAAGGTGGCATCACGTTCAACCGAACCGAGGTAAACGGACAGTCCGTCAAC
>JBCAXJ010000149.1:0-591 GCA_038534135.1 Pseudomonadota bacterium
GGTTCGGATCGCCCGAGGGGGCGACGAGCCCCGCCGCTGCCCGGCCCCCGGCCGAAGTCAGGTCGAGCAGCGTGCCCGGGTCCTGGCCCGCGGCCGACAGGATGGTGACCGCGTCCGAGGTGTCGACATCCGAGTCGTTGACCAGGATGTCGTCGATCAGCACATCGCTCTCGCCGATCGTGAACGCATCGTCCATGGCGTCGGGCGTATCGTTCTCACCGTCCACCGTGATGGTGACGGTAGCGGTGTCGGTGCCGCCGTTGCCGTCGGTGATGTCGTAGGTGAAGACGACCGTATCGGTCTCGCCCCCATCGAGGTCCTGGAAGGCCTCCTTCGGATTGAACGCAAGGTTGAAGCCGAAGTTCTCGGTCACGACGATCTCGGCAATCCGGTTCCCGGTCGAGGTGACGTTGAACAGGGTCGCGCCGCCCAGGTTCGGGTCGATCGGCGTGCCGCCCGCCGCGGTGATCTGCAGCATGTCCGTGGCGTCGATATCGCTGTCGTTCAGCAGCAGGTTGCCAACGTCGATCCCCTGCTCGGCGAAGGTGAACGCGTCATCCACCGCGTCGGGCGTGTCGTTCTCACCGTCGA
>JBCAXJ010000150.1:0-579 GCA_038534135.1 Pseudomonadota bacterium
GCGCAAGCGGCAGCCCTGATCTTCTCGGCATCGCCGCCTCTTCCGGTCAGAAAAACGAATCCAGCCATCTCCATAGCCCAACCGACGATAGGAACTTTTCTCATTTCGTCCAACAGCACAATTTTCAACAAATGATGAGCTTGGACCACCCTGAGCACCTCCCAGGCGAAGAGCCAGTCGGTATCGAGCTGGTGGTTGCACAACAGGATCGCCGCCGCGTGATCGGATCGAGGCAGTTCGCCAGAGAGACGAAGAAACAAATTTCCGCACGGAAAGCAGGGACCTCCGATCACCGCCTCCACCCATCCTCCCACAACGTACCGCTCGACGCAAGCTCGCGCGAGCGACTTGTCGAACGGACCTACGAGTCCCAGGATCAACAGCGCCATGACGGCCGCGGTGCCCGTGGCGCCCAAAATCAAAAGCACCCGAGTCACCACTTTCACCGTCGACACCGCGCTCAACACTTCGGGCGGCAAAGATGCCAAAAATCTGTCTCCTGATGATCGCATCACCTCACCGTGTAATTCCTTCTCGGGTGCTTTTGATTTTGGGCGCCACGGGCACCGCGGCCGTCAT
>JBCAXJ010000151.1:0-566 GCA_038534135.1 Pseudomonadota bacterium
GGCACCAAAAGGCGCGGCGCGTCTGGTCCAGCGGATTGGCCGGGCCAACCACCGGATGGATGAGGCAAGCCGGGCCATGCTTGTGCCGACGAACCGGTTCGAAGTGCTGGAATGCCGGGCTGCAGAAGCCGCCGTTGAAGCCGGCGAGATGGATGGCGAAGGCGTGCGCCAGGGCGCGCTCGATGTACTGGCGCAGCACATAATGGGGCGGGCGTGCGGCGAAGGGTTTCGGCTGGACGCGCTCTATGAGGAAGTCCGCCGGGCCGCGCCCTACGCCCATGTGGACTGGGAGACATGGGAGCGGATCGTCGATTTCGTGGCGACCGGTGGTTACGCGCTGAAGACCTATGACCGGTTCAAGCGGATCATCCGGCGCTCTGATGGCCTGTGGGTGGCGCGCACCAAGGCAGACATCCAGCAGCACAGGATGAATGTCGGCGCGATCGTCGAGGCGCGGAAACTGGAAATTCGGCTGGCGAGTTTTGCGGGTGGCAAAAACGGCGAGCGCAAGGTGGCGCGGGCCGGGCGCAAGCTTGGGGAGATCGAAGAGTACTTCATCGGCACAC
>JBCAXJ010000152.1:0-557 GCA_038534135.1 Pseudomonadota bacterium
CGATGATCCGTCGAACATCTGGCCGTCTTCAAAGAAGTCCTTGTCGACCATGCCCTTGTCAAAGGTGACGTGCTGCATCTTGCCGCGCGGATCGGTGAAGCGCAGATCGACGAACTCGACGTCGCGCTCTTTCATCATTTTCAGGATTTCGTCTGACATTGGATACCCTCCATAAGTCCTTGCTGTCTTGTTTCAGTGTTTGCGTTTGTTGATTGTTCGTCCGCGAGCCTGCCGGTTATAGCGCGCTGTCGCCTTTCTCGCCGGTCCGGATACGAACCGCTTCCGAGATGTCTGAGATAAAGATCTTGCCGTCGCCGATCTTGCCGGTATGGGCCGCTTTCGAGATGGCCTCCACGGCGGTCTCGACCGAGCCGTCAGCGATCACGATCTCGATCTTGAGTTTCGGCAGGAAGTCCACGACGTATTCGGCCCCCCGATAAAGTTCGGTGTGTCCTCTTTGTCGACCAAAACCCTTGGCTTCGACCACCGTCATGCCTTGCAGGCCAACTTCGTGAAGCGCCTCCTTCACATCGTCGAGTTTGAACGGCTTAACGATG
>JBCAXJ010000153.1:0-550 GCA_038534135.1 Pseudomonadota bacterium
TCGAGACAAGCTTTGCCATCCAGCGAAACTTTGAGACCGCCCTCTCCCGCGCCATGGAACGCGGCGAAGAAGACGCGCCGTTCATTGCCGCAATTTCGCTACTGCAATTGCCGATCGACCTGCAGCTCGTTTTTCGGGTGCTGTTTCTCATTCCTGTGGCGGCACTGATCATCGTGCTCCTGAAACAGGTTATCGGTATTCCGGCGTTCGGCACGTTCATGCCAGTCCTGATCGCCCTCGCTTTTCGCGAGACCGAGCTTCTGACTGGCATATTCCTGTTCACGATCATCGTTGGCGCGGGCCTCGCGATGAGAGCGTACTTCGCTCAACTCAAACTGCTCCTTGTGCCGCGCCTTGCTTCGGTCCTCATCATTGTGACGTTCCTGATGATGGCGATCGCGCTGATCGGCCAGAACTTCAATATCCCGCTGGGCCTGTCGATCTCTCTGTTCCCGCTTGTCATCCTGACCATGACGATCGAGCGGATGTCGACTGTTTGGGAGGAAGCGGGAGCGAAGGATGCGCTTCAGAAGGCGGGCGGATCGCTCTT
>JBCAXJ010000154.1:0-528 GCA_038534135.1 Pseudomonadota bacterium
CGCCCGGCGGTCGCGGGTCAGATGGCCGAGATCGATCTGGTCCAGGTCCACCGCGACGATCACCCTGCCCTCGGCCTCGGCGGTATCGTGTGCGGCCCCCTTGCCGGTCAGCGTCTCGACCTCGGCGCGCAGACGGCGGATCTCGGCGTCGATCTCCTGGCCGACGCCGGCGGCCATGCGCGCGATCGGCGGTCCGGCCTGGGGACGCGCGGCGGTCTGCTCGGCCAGTTTCTCGGCGGCGTCTCGCGCGCGTGACGCGGCTTCGGGATCGATGCGGCCCAGGCGCTTGCGGCTCATGGATATGTCTCCGATTGGCGTGCCAAACCTCGCGGTGCGTCTGGCCCGGAATTAAGGCGTGCAGCGCCGCCGGGCCTCGCCCGACCGCCCCCCGGGCGGGCGATTTGGTTGCCTCTGGCGCCGGGCTCAGACTGAGGGAGGTGTGGTTTCCATAAAGGGGTTAAACTCATTGGTCTGATCGCCCACCCGCGGTCGGGCGGGTCCCTGTATCATCGCACATCCGGTTTCAGC
>JBCAXJ010000155.1:0-509 GCA_038534135.1 Pseudomonadota bacterium
GGGATCGTTGTTGACCCGCAGGATGACAGCGCCGAGATCTGCTACGACGACGTCGCGATGATCGACGTTCTGGCCAATGACAGCGATGCGGATGCCGACACGCTCAACATCGTCGAGATCACCGGCGCAGGCGCCGACGGCGTGCTGGGCACGGCGGACGATGTCAGCGCGGCGATATCCGTTGGTCAATCAATCGATCTGGGCCAACTCGAGGATGGCGTCAACAAGGGTGTCCTGATCAGCCTGGTCGACGACGGCTCGGGCCCGATCTTCAAGGTCGACGGCGAAGCGGCCTACTCCGATCTGCTGATCAACGAAACCGCGATGGACCAGTTCTCCTACACGGTCACGGACGGCAATGGCGGCTCCGGCTCGGCCGATGTCGACGTCACCTTCAAGGGCGGCACAGACTCGATCGACAAGGTGATCGACAGCCTGTCCGGCCTTTTGGGCTCCGAGATCTGCTTCCAGGTCCAGGACAACCAGGATCCGCCACTGACCAGCGCGAC